>NZ_JAMPKZ010000051.1:0-17172 GCF_039962215.1 Leptolyngbya sp. ST-U4 | reverse complement strand
CGGATTCTCCAGGCGAATTTGTAACCCGATTGCCAATCCCTGTTCGTCAAATGTGGGAATGGCTATCCCTCGATGACTTCTGAGGTATCGCTTACCCCCGCGACGGAATACGCTGGGGAAGTTGTCGGGAATCTGGGAGAAGTGGAGATCGAGTTCGGTTTCTTTATCCAGACTGAAGAATAAACCCGCATCAATCTGGCTATCGGTAAGCCCTCGCACTTTTAATCTTTCTCGGTCAGCCGTTCTCAGCCCTAGATTGCGGTGCAAGGTGCGGATGTAGCGATCTCGCTCCTCATGGGTTAGGTCTGAATATGTTCTTTCAACCTTGGGCGCTACAGGCTTGATATAAGTCTGAGGTTGATCGGTTACTGGCTTCCAGCAACCCCACAGCCCATCATTAGTAGGTTTGAGGAATTTCCATCCTGGTAAGTCACCCCCATCGGGGTAGGTCATACACAGAATTAAATCGCTATCGGTGTGGCGGCAATTCCCCTTAATGTCACCGCAGACTGGGCAGGGATTGTGGCGGTTGGAGGCTTTAAACATCGCTCACCCCTAGCCGATCTGCGGTGTCGGTCAACCAATCAAGTTGACGGGGGGTAGGTTGCAAACGATTGATCGGATTGGTGAGAAACCCCCTTTTCCACTGTGAGGGGTTGGCTCTAAGGCATTTCAGCGCTAGCTTGCGCCAATTTGGGGTAGCATTGAAGCATAGAAATTTTTCTATGCTTATTTCTCTCTTGATAGGAAACCCCGGCTTTCTACGGCTGCTAGGGGTTTTTGCATTTTTTTTCATTTTGCGATCCTTTTTGGTGGATGGATCGCGATCGCAACTTCTCTGTAGGGTTTGAGGTTGATCGGGGTGATTCTCTGTTAGAATCTGAAGAAGATTTTTTTAGCTAGAGAGCAATTGCAACCGCGATCGCTCTTTTTATTTTTGGTCTGAATTCAATAACCGACGGAGCAACGCAGATTGGCTGATGCCCTTTTGCTTTGGTGCGTCGGTAACTTTTTGGTAATCGGAAGCGTTTAGCCGAACGGGGATTACTTTTTGAAGCTTCTTTTCTTCTGATTTCATGATTTCATCTCGTCTCCTGTAAGTTGATCAGATAATAAAGCATGATCGGCTTTTACGATCGTTTTTTCGTCTCAATATTTATTAAAAAATAAAATAAACCGACAAGTCAGTTAGGCGGCAAGCCAGTTATTTTAATTAATATGTTGATACTCAGGTTGATAGGGGTGATAAGCATTTCAGCACATCACCTCTATTTTTCACTTCTAAAAATTCGCAGAAGTGGATTCAGAAAGTCTTCAGTTTTTTGATTAACCAAGAACAAACTCTAATTGGCTTTGCAAGAATTCAACTAACACAATCAAACGCTATAGGGTGCTCGAAGAACAAGAGCGATCGCTCAACCTTGCACAAGCCGCCCATTGCATCTAAATAGAGTTGAATTAACGAGGAAATTTCCAACTTAAAATCGCCTTGAGTTTCAGTCATTTTTCTGATCTTGTTGTTGTTGCTCCTCAACCTCCAGCATTTTTAGAACTAGATACTCGACTAAATTCGCTACCGTGCGAACCTCTTTCTCTGCTCTGTCTGAGAGCTTTTTAAAGACATCTTCATCAAACGAAACAGTTGTCCTAGGTCGTGCCATTACATCTTCTTTGCTTTTAATCATCCTGATTATCTCCTGTCATGACCCATGTTGCTATACATCAAAACAGCTACAAAAATAACATTCTCTCCAATTTTACGCAGAAATATATATTTGAAACAGTTGATGTAATTGATGCTATCATGCTCACATGATGACGTCACAGGACGCAACGAACTAATCGCAGCACACTGAGGGCTACTCGCGTCACACTTCACGAGGGTAATCTGCGTTCGTCGCATAGAACCCGAAATGCAATCACTGCAAAGTTTTACAGGATTTCTGACAATATGACTACTACTGATTTTGTGCCGCAAAATGGCACGCTCACCCAAACTCAGACGCATAATCCCCTATTGCGTCAGCGTGTCGTTTTCGACGGTGGCAACCGCACAACGGCCTGGATTAATCCCAAAAATAAGATTCAAATCATCCCTTCAATTATCAAAAATCTTGAAGATTGGGAATTGGATTCTGATGCTCAAAGCGATGAGAAAAGCGCGCTCATCTCGCATGAGGGAAGCCGCTATGTTGTCGGACAAATGGCGCATTTCCTCAATGGCTCCCCCATCTTTCAGAAAAATAAAACTGAGATGGCGCTCTTCCTGGTACTAGCAGCACTTGAGCCGAACCCCGGCGAACGGGTGGTGACTGTCAACGAACTGTTGATCGCTCTTCCCGATAGCTGTAGCGAACTGCAAACATCCAGAGATCAAACTGCAAACAAGGCGATGCGTGAAACCACATTCATTGCAAATCAAGGCGTTTGCAAACCACAATCGCTGCAAATGAAACTGCAAACCTAATTTTCAAACCGCAAACAAGGGGTTTCAAACCACAATCGCTGCAAATAAGCTATAACCCTTACTGGAACTGAGATACAGGATTTGTGGGTTTACAGGTGTCCAAGTTATACGAACTTTTACACTGGACGGATATGTACATTTTTTGTGGTTTAATTTGGACTAATATTGTTTGATTAAATCAATCAAGCGGTTTAAACCGACAGCCAGTGTAGTCATGGCGATTTATGCTTATTTAAGAGTCTCTAGCGACAAACAAGACCTACACAATCAACGACATGGCATTTTAGAATATGCTAACGTCCACGCTTTGAGTCCCATCCAGTTTGTAGAGGACACTGTTTCTGGACGGGAGAAATGGTCAGAGCGCGGCGTCGGACAACTATTGACCCAAACAGCACAAGCATCCGATGTCGTCATTTTTTCAGAAGTGAGTCGGATGGCACGCTCCACCTTACAAGTATTAGAAATTCTGGAGTGCTGCGTGCGTCGAGGAATCAACGTCCATATCGCTAAACAAGGTCTGGTATTGGATGACTCAATGCAAAGCCGAATTACAGCAACAGTTTTGGGCTTAGCAGCAGAAATTGAGCGGGAATTGATTGTACTTAGAACAACCGAGGCCCTAGCCAAACGGAAAGCTGAAGGGAAAACGTTGGGACGACCCAAAGGACGACAATCTGCACATTTGAAACTGGACACAAGGGAAGCAGAAATTCGCACTTATTTAGCCAAAGGAATCAGTAAACGCTCAATTGCCAAACTGGTCGATTGTTCACCTTCCACCCTCTACGATTGGTTGTCACGCAAACATCTCCACCCACGCCCCGGTAAATTAGTGGAGAAATCATAGGATGCCCAAGAAACAAGTACCAATTGATGCAATCGTAGACCTTCGTCGTCGTTTAGACCAACTACCACCGCGCAGTCCATCCCGTCGGGTATTAGTCCAAGAAATAGCGCAACTCTATGGCATTTCCGAAGATACGGTGTATCGGACACTACGAGAAGGGAATGGAATTCGCCCAGTACGTCGCGCTGATTGTGATGTACCGCGTGTAATTCCAAAAGCAACTCTGGAGCGATATTGCGAAATCATTGCTGCCATTAAAATACGTACATCTAACCGTAAAGGTCGCCATTTATCTACCGTGCAAGCAATTCGCTTATTGGAAGAAGATGGCATCAACACACCAGATGGTCATGTCACCGTCCCAGTCGGTTTGCTCAAACCAACCACCATCAACCGTTATCTCAACAAATGGGGCTACGACCGCAATACCCTTCTACGGCAACCACCGGCTGTTCGCTTCCAGGCAGAACAGAGCAATCAATGTTGGCATTTTGACCTGAGTCCATCTGACCTCAAGCACGTAAAAGCACCAGCCTTTCTAGAACCGGGGCGGGGTCATCCCTTGTTAATGCTTTATAGTGTCGTGGATGACCGAAGTGGTGTGGCATACCAAGAATACCACGCTGTTTACGGCGAGGATGTGGAAGCAGCACTGCGGTTTATGTTTGCTGCCATGTCACCTAAAAAAGAGACAGATTTTCCCTTTCAAGGCATTCCCCAAATGCTGTACATGGACAACGGCCCCATTGCTAAGAGCTTGGTGTTTCAAAAAGTCATGGGTTATTTGGGGATTGAAGTACGTACCCATTTACCGAATGGCAAGGATGGACGACGGGTGACGGCTCGTTCTAAGGGCAAGGTGGAACGACCGTTTCGCACTGTCAAAGAAATGCACGAAACTCTCTATCACCTGCATGAACCGGAGACCGAAGCTGAGGCAAACGCTTGGTTGATGAAGTTTTTGCTCCATTACAATAGCCGACCCCATCGTAGCGAACCCCATTCCCGGATGGACGACTGGGTGAACAATTTACCGACTAGCGGCATCCGTCAAATGTGTACTTGGGAGCGTTTTTGTACATTTGCACGCTCACCCGAACGCCGTAAGGTAGGCATCGATGCTCGCGTTACGGTTGAGGGGGTGGCTTATGAGGTGGAGCCAGATTTGGCTGGAGAAACTGTAGTTCTGTGGTGGGGCTTGTTCGATAACGAACTGTACGTAGAACACTCTGAACGTCGTTACGGTCCATTTCTACCTGTAGATGGCCCCATTCCCCTACATCGCTACCGTAGTTTCAAGAAAACACGAACGCAGAAACGGGCTGACCGGATTGAATCTTTAGCCAAACAGTTATCTTTACCGAACTCTGTGATTGGTAAAGGCAACCTGTCTGATTTTGTCGATAGCGCAACCCCATTAAAGGTGCAGCCCTTCGTAGACCCTAACCCATTTCAAGAGCTAACATTCAGCACGGTGATTGTCGCTAAATTGGCGATTGCCAATTACTTAGCACGACCCTTAGCCAAACTCACCTCTGAACAGATGGCTTATATTGACGCAGTTCTGCTGTCTACTCTCAATAAGCAGGAGGTAATGAAACAAATTCGAGATTTCTTCCACCCCTTATCAGGTACGAACCATGTTGAGTGATGTCATGACTTATTTTGGTCTCAAACGTACCTTAGACCATGTGGGATATTTTGAAACGCCAGAGCAAACCCATCTGTTCAAAGAACTTAAACCCCAACTGAGGCAAGGTCGATTGATTGCTCTGACAGGTGTTGTAGGTTGTGGTAAAACAACGACTCTGCAACGACTGCAATTAGAACTAGCCTCTGAAAAAGACATCGTTACCTCTCGAAGTCTGGCAGTTGACAAAGATAAAGTTAACTTAGGGATATTGATGAGCGCTTTGTTCTGTGATTTAAGCACCGAAAAAGACGCTAAACCACCGACCCAACCCGAACTCAGAGAACGGAAACTATTAGCGCTGATTCAAAAATGCCGTAAGCCTGTAGTGCTTTTTGTGGATGAAGCTCACGACATTCATCATAGTACGTTAATCAAAATTAAGCGTTTAATTGAACTAGTACGTCACAATGGTTGCACTTTGTCTGTAGTGCTAGTGGGGCATCCCAAACTGAAAAACGATTTGCGCCGACCCTCTTTGGAAGAAATTGGTGCGAGAACCAACGTGTTTAGTTTAGAAGGGATCAGAGGACATCAGGTTGAGTATATAAAATGGCTGTTGAGTGAGTGTATTCACGACGATTATGTGCCTGGAGATTTGATTACCGACGAGGCAATGGCATTTTTAGCAGAACGATTAACGACTCCATTGCAAATCGAACATTATTTGCACAGAGCTTTTGAAGACGCTTATCAAGCGGCAACGAAGCCTGTCACCCGCGATCTGGCTGAAGCCGTGTTGGCTGTTGGTCTCAACGATTTAGAACCTCGTCTAGTACGTCATGGTTACAATGCTAAAGTCCTAGCTGAGTTATTAAATCTACGGGTCAGTGAGGTGAATTCTTTTTTACACGCTCAGTTACCTCCGGGTCGAACCCAAGATTTAAGAGACCAGATGTTACAAATTGGAATTCCCTTGTATGCGTCCGAAGAAAATTGAATGAATACAAGAAATACCCCATAAAGAATTTTTCTGTTTTCTTAGCGTTCAGTTGAGCGCTAATTAAATGCACATATCTGTCCAGTGTAAAAGTTCGTATAACTTGGACACCTGTAAACCCACAAATCCTGTATCTCAGTTCCAGTAAGGGTTATAGCTTATTTGCAGCGATTGTGGTTTGAAACCCCTTGTTTGCGGTTTGAAAATTAGGTTTGCAGTTTCATTTGCAGCGATTGTGGTTTGCAAACGCCTTGATTTGCAATGAATGTGGTTTCACGCATCGCCTTGTTTGCAGTTTGATCTCTGGATGTTTGCAGTTCGCTACAGCTATGCGGTTCGCATCAAAAACCACAAAACTTTTAGTAAGACGGGTAAAGCCCGGTACTACCCACTACCCAATATCTTGACTCGCGACCTTGATGTCTGGCTTGAACAAATTCGTCCCTCAGCACTCAAAGCTACGCAAACCTTGGAGAACTGGTTAAAGTTTTGGGGGCATTCTCCCAAAGAGTTGGAAAGACTCGAGCAAAAACTCTTGAATTTACAACTCTCTGGAATTTTGCCTCAACAGTGTTCTAGTCCGCAGCGATACAAACAGAACTTGGAGAGAAAGTATGAGGGCTTGAAATCGCGGATTGCGGCTTGGGAAGTGGCAAAAGCGAATGCTGAAGTTTGTCACAACGTTTTCTTTTCGTTGGGCGGCTCTCATCCCGGCAGTTTTGGGAAAGCCTACGATGAGTCTCGCACGTCTTGCATCAGTTCAATGGTTTCTCGGGCGGTTGGTCGGGCGACGAAGGCTTTATACGGGCAAGCATATTACTTAAACCCGCATGGATTTCGGCACATTGGCTCGAAGCAGGTGCGGATGGCGGGTAAGGATAAAGCGGCTTTTAGCGCTCTGGTGGGTCATACGCTGAGGGTTGACGAGCAGTATGCGGCTCAGGTGACTCAGGATTATGAGTTGATTGTTGATTTTGTGGATGATTGGTGGGACAAGTCTTCGATGTAGTGTTCTAGGTTTTTGATGGGTCGGGCGCATTCCCTGCGCTCGACTTGACTCTCCGACATCGTGACCCCTAAGCCGTGCCTCTTGTGTAGCCACCTCTTACCACCTCAAGCTTCACCTCTTACCAGCGCTAGCGATCGCCTCTGTCCTAAAATCGATTTTTCTCTATGTCGAGCCTCTGAAAATGGGGCTTTTCTCAATCATCTGAATCTAGCATAATTCCTGTTACTTAGAAAGGGATACAGCTTTTGTCTTTTGCCCTTGACGACGAGCAACAAAGTAAATACCTAGCAACCCAAAACCAGCCATTGTGGCAGGTTCAGGAGTTTTGGTCACGGGAGCCGCAGTAATTTTACCGAAGATAGCAGCAGTAGTTGTTTCACTTTCACGGACACGGAACTCGTTAACAGTTGTAGCACCTCCGTCTTGGCTAAAGCCAGTTAGCTGAAGTGTGTAATTAGTTCCACCAAAACTGAAACTGCTACTACCAAAGTTATTGATAGGAAAGACAAAATCGGCATTCTCATCTGGAGTCCCTGTGTTGGGTGTGCTAACAAGTTGAAAGTTGAAGCCAAAAACTTCGCTGATGCTAGTGGGACTGGTTAATGATAGTAGGACGTTGAGAGGTACGGAATCAACAGGTGTGCCTATTGTAGTGGCTCCATTGAAGTAGGTTAAATCTCCAACTTTGAATAAAGAGTCGATTGCAGTGGAAAATGAATTTCCGATAAAGCTCAGTTGATTTGGAGGCGTTCCCTGTCCCCAGGTGAATGTATTAGTTCTAACACCAGAGAAAACGGGATTACTGTTCGTTCCTGGATCGGGAGCGCCCCACGTACCACTAGAATTACCTACAAAGGTTTGAGCTTGAGCGTGACCGGACAAACCAATTGCAACGGTAGTAAGAGCAAGAGTAGACAGCGTGGCAGCAACAAAAGAATTTAATTTCAACATCCGTTGTTCTCATCAAAGAATGTGACCACCCTAGTCAATTACCGTAGTAAATGGCAAGATAGAGGCTAATTTTTTACACAATCTTCATGCATATACGGATGTGAGAGCTGATTTATAAAATTATCTGCCTAGCTAGCCTGCAACTAAATGACCTTACTGCGATTTTGCAGAACGTAAGCACAGCAAGGGCTTAAGTAGTACTTTGCCTCTAGTGACAGTTTCACCACATTTAGTCCTATTTGATTCCCCTGCACGGCTCACCGGAGGCAGTTAATTGTGAAGTTCGCCAACAGTGTCAGATGATACTCATACCCCGATTTAGGCAGATTTTTGAGTTTTCTTCTTTCGACTCACCAATAATCCTAGACCTAAAACGCTTAATCCTCCAAGAGTAGCAGGCTCAGGGGTGGATACTCTTTTACTGAAAATGACATCCCCGCCTCCACTGCCTTCTGAGTAAAATCCGCCTTCGTCAAACATGTATCTAAAGAGAGTCGAATTCTGGCTGCCTAGCGGTCTCATCCAAAAGAGGATACTAGATCCTCCTTCTGGGGTTAAATAGTGGTCAGTCGGACCTGCACGATAATAGATGCTTGTGGGAACTCCATCCATAAAGTAAACAGATGTTCGCCGGAATTCATCATCGAAGAAAGTAAATGTGCGTCCCAAAATATTAAACTCAAAGTCGATTAAACTACCACTTTCAGATTGAAATAAATACATGGGGTCACTAACATACTCGTCCCCTTGCCCTTGAAAGTTAACATCATTAAAACTAAACGAACCGTTAAAATCCTTGCCTGCTAAGACACCAGTCAGATTAGTGACTTTAAAATCATAAGTAATGATTCCCACAGCTTGGGCTGGACTCGCAGGCAAAGATGCCACACTTAAAAATAACCCACCCGCTGCTACTAAGCATTTCAAAGTATTAGTTGACATCTTCTGAATTTCCAAATAAACAATTGAGCTGTGTCTTTACACCTGGCGACTATCAAATACAAATGGAATGCATAAGTACCACTTGATAGTTATGTAGAAACTTTATGAGTTGAGTGACTACACCATAAAGCTACTGGTAGATAATAGTAAGTTACTTCACGGTAATTTATAAATACTTTATGAATTTTCCCTAATATATGAGTATTATTTTTATTTCACGAATATTTTATATACAGTTCTTATTAAAAATAGGTAAAAGCGGTTAGGGGCTTCTATCTGTCATGCTCCGAAAAAAGTTGTGCTGAGGCTTTAAGAATCTTGCAAAATAGGTATTGACAAATTGGAATTATGTAAATGTCAAGAGTATTAGGCTAAACCCAAGCGATTGCTACTCAAGCCCCATTTGAGGGAATTCTAGAGAAAACCAGGGGCAAGACAATAACTAAAACTCAACCAATATTTAGACCCAAAGTTTTCTTGTTAACAGTTGCAGGCGGATCGGTGCTGTTGTTGGCAGTCTCAGCCGTTGGCTTTAGCGCGTGGCATGACTACCAAGTCGCTCGACACGATGGGAATTGGTGCGTTCGATTCCACCCAGACGGGAAACAGCAAATACTTTACGGTGCTGAAGCCTGTAATTTTCCCAAGTAGAAAGAATTTTCAGCGGACACTATGGGCAGACCTAATATTTTCTATTTAGAAAACAACCTTATGGCTGACTGGAATGCACTAAGAAAGGCAACCAGAAGAGAGTTAGCTTACCTTTACTCTGATGCTATTCAACCCAGCGAAGAGCCTGCACCTCTTGTCCTGATTTGGATATGGCGAGAAGTGTTTGAACGCAACACAAAGGTGACGAAAGCGTGGACAAAGTTCTTGGCGCTACTTGACAACATTTCAGAAGCGCTTGATCTGAGCGCTTCTTACGAGTATGAGGCGATAACGCATGAGGAAGCGCGTTTTATTGATTTGCTTCATGTAGTGCAGTTGATTCACAGTTATAACGACCTGCGTAATGACTTTTGATTTCTGATTAGAAAATAAAACCAATTTGAGCTTCTTGGGCTAAATATAGCGAACGTGTCACCAGGGGCAAACCAACGCAACAAACTACCACGCCTTTGTTTAACAATGGAGAAATTTTGGTCGCTAAAGCTATAAAGCTCGCTGGATAAAGATTCTAGCGATTGCCTTAATGGATCACTTGCTGGTTTGAACTGTCCCATTTCTAGCTGTTTCTGGGACAGTTGATGCTATAAAAGCTTGATTTTGCGTTGTTTTAGGTGTCTTACTGCAACTAGACCAAACCTCGTAAATGGGACAGTTATCCTTAGCGACCATTTTTTCTCGGCTACTATACAAAGGCGGAGTATGATCCAGACCCGGACAAGGAGAGCTTGGTATACTTTGAATACGGTGTACTCCGGCGCTAAGTTTGCCCTAATTTCTAGGAAAGTTTTCAATGGATGATCCCACCCTCACTGCCCAATACGCCCAAAGCGGAGACTTAATGGATTTGTGCAACAACGAGGCATGGTTGCGCGAGTCTGCTCAAGTTGAGGACGGGGTGCAAGTAGAAGCAGGGCTGCCGATGAGGGAGTATAGCCAAACTGTTACTGCGCTTACGAGCGAGCAAAACCAGCAATTGCGGCAACAGATGAAAGTCCAGTCGATTCTCTTTACTGCTTTGCGGCAGTGGATGGAATCTTGGGATTTGGGTGCGGGGTTCGACGACACCTATGCGGTCGCCCGTCGGTTGATCCGTCATCATTTAGCGAATCCAACTGAAACTCAACTTGCAACGATTGATAGTCTTCTAGCGGGACGTGTTGAGTCGGGAAATATGAACCCATCGACCGGGAAGCAAGCAGTGTTACTGTTGGCGGAAATGTTCGCCCAGGAAGACTGGCAGGCAATGGCAGAAGCCGCATCGCACTCCATCTCATCACGGGTATTAAGTGCAGGAAAAATATAGCCTGAAACAACGGTGGTATAAACTTGAATACGTTGGAGTTTATCCTTTTCAATTGAAAGGAAAGATGACGTGCCGGGTGAGTGGTCACAAACGGAAGTCGAGGCTGTTGTTGCAGATTACTTCACCATGCTCTCCCTGGAATTACGACGGGAGCCTTACAACAAAGCGGCACATCGACGGGACCTTATCCAACTGCTCAACGGGCGATCGGAAGGAGCCGTTGAACGAAAGCACCAAAATATCAGTGCAATCCTGATGGAGTTTGGCTATCCCTACATCTTTGGCTACAAGCCGTTGGGCAATTATCAATCCCTACTTTATGAGGTTGTCGCCGATCGCATCAGTTCGGATTCAAGCTTTAGCGCAATTGTGCAGCAGGCTGTGGAGGAACCTGCCAACATCCCATCTGTAGAGGATTGGCTGTCTCGGCTCGATTCCCCTCCTGAACCCTACACACCTCTGTCAACTATAGAGCGATCGGAATCGTTGCGTCGTGTCCGTCCTGCCATCAATTATCTAGAACGAGAAGCTCGTAATGCCTCCCTTGGCAGGGCTGGTGAAGAATTCGTTCTTAATTTTGAACGGGCACGGCTCATCCGATTAGGGCAAGAAAGCCTTGCAGACCGAGTAGAACACATTGCTGTGACCGAGGGAGATGGGGCTGGTTTTGATGTTCGATCGTTTGAAGCGGATGGGCGCGATCGCTTCATCGAAGTCAAGACAACTGCCTATGGGAAGCAAGTCCCCTTCTTCGTTTCCCAAAACGAGGTAATGGTCTCCCAGAATTACAGCGATCATTACCATCTATACCGTGTATTTCGATTCCGGGATGATCCACGGCTATTCACACTTACAGGCGCATTGAATCAAATTTGCAACCTGAGTCCAGTACAGTTTATTGCTCGAATTGCGTAGGCGATCGTATTCCTGATTCCATCTATTCAGTTGTTATGCTGCTTAGTCCTTGATTGGGGCATAGCCGAAAATTTTCTGTATGCGTTTAGGATTAGAGGGTGTAGGAGTAATGGTGCAAAAGCTAAAGATGCTTATTGAGGGGCGTTAGCCACTGAGTATTAATGTTATATAGAATACAGTTTGAGCGGCAAGTCTTGAGGGTTAATCATTAGGAATGGTAGCCTGTAATGCCTCCATTAGCATACGGTTGTCGTTTCATAGCGCAATGTTGCAAAATGAGAGAAGTTCGGTTGGCTGAGTGATTTTTTACACCTCACACTTGCGCTTATGTCAGAAGATTCCCAACGTAATTCTGCTTTCAATGCTGCTGCAAATTCAAAAGTTCACCACGCTCAACTAGACGATATCAGCAAGTGCACGCCAGAAAAGTTAGGACATCTGTATAGAGGTGGTATACGTACTGGTGCAGGGCGAACCGAAGCGCAAGCCCAACAAATGTTAGACAAAATCCCACCTTCTCAGAGGGCTGGTGTTGATGGTCAATCCGCTGCTTCTAAAGTCAAAGAATATTTAGCTGATAAGGATGCCAGCCACATAAAACCACATAGTAAAGGTGGCTCAAGTCATCCAAACAATATCAAATGGGAAAATAAAACTGCTAATCGTGCTCGTGGCGATCAACACATGACACGCCAAGAACAAAGACAACTAAATGTTAAAGCACAAGTTGATAACTTACGTGGAGCATTGAAAGCTGGTGTAGAGGCTGCGCCTAAAGGAGCAGTAATTGGTGCAGTAACAACGGCTCCCTTCTCTATGCTTAGAAATGCATTGCGAGTCGTACGAGGTGAAATGTCGGCTCAAGAGGCTGCTCTGGAAACTGTAAAAGAAACTGCCATTGGTGGAGGAGTTGGAGCTACAACAGCATTTACAGTTACAGCAGTTGCAGCCGCTTGTCCTCCTGTTGCTGTTGCATTAGCAGCTATGTCACCAGTGTTACTTGCTGCTGGTGGTGCTGGAATGGTATATGAGTTTTTCAAGATTCTTGATGACCATAAGCAGCAGGTGAAAGAGTACTATTCATCATTGACTCAGAAGGAACTTCAATATCTTCAGAATGTTGAGAGCGAACTTCTGTACGAACATTCTAAGAATCTAGAGTTTCTGAATAAGTCTGAAGCATTGAATGCTGAGATTACACAGAGACCTATTGAGCCTGGTGTAGAAGGTGCATTAAAGCGATATCTTGAGTCTGCTGCAATTGCTAAATCTTTGGGAGGTACACCGATCGGCAACAAACAGTTACCTGTTTCCCAAAAATCTTTGCCCTCAGCGTAATCATCTCAAAATGGGGGAATGCTTATGTTTTTTCTGCTTCCTTTAGTCGGTGCAGCAGTTGGCGCAGCAGTTGGCGCTCTTGTTACTCATGCTAGTGGTGAGAAAGATAGACAAGCAGCAGAGCATCATAGAAAAGTCGCCAATGATCTCACCAATAAATTCTCAAATTTAGAGAAAAGATACAACGAATATGCTGACAAGAGTAAGAGTCAAATCGATGAATTTACTAAGCAACATGCTTTGGATGAAGCAGAGAAAGATCTTTTGCGTTTAGCCATCAGGTTGCAGCAGAGTTTGTATATGCTTATGTGGGATATAGATAACAAGCCTACGTATAACGCTTTGATAGATCTTGAACAAGCTGTCGAGGCAACTAACAGAGTTTTATCCGAGTTAAGTGAGGAGACAATTCAAATCCCAGACAAGTACTTTTCTCGCAACCTAACACGAGTTAAGAGACGTGAAAAACTTGCTGAAACAAAGCGGAAGAAAATAGAAGGTAACAGCGCAGCATAAATTCTGGTGCAGCAGATTGACCGAAGCCGCTTAGGTGGGTTGTAAAGATCTGGTCAACAGTTACCCAAATCCGTTCATCATCTTAAGGGTGCCTAACGGGACTCGAACCCATTAATATCCAGCTTCACAGGCTGGTGTCTCGACCATTTCGACTTTAGCCCTCTTGTGTCACTCTCCGAGAATTAGAATAAAGAAACAAATCTCTTGAATCTCTACAAGGTAGGCAGGGCAATGGATGTAGAGCTACAAATTCTCAAACATTTACCCAGAGATGCACAGCCGACGGTATCATTGATCGATCGATATTGTAGCCACTACAAAGATCTATTTCCCGAAGTAAGAAGTTATGAATGTTTCAAATATTTACATTTAGGGATAATTTCACCAATTCCTAGGAAATCGTTGCCAGAAATTGCCAAAATTGTTGGGCTAAACTCAGCCCAATCGTTACATCATTTTATAGCAAATTCGCCGTGGCAAGTAACGGAAATCAGAACCCGTAGATTATCAATTATCTTAAAAGCTCTCAAAGACAATCCAATCACAGTAGTGATTGACGAAACCGGAGACCGAAAAAAAGGGAAAAAGACCGATTATGTAGCCCGACAATATTTAGGTAGCATTGGCAAAATTGATGCAGGAATAGTTTCTGTGAATGCTTATGGAATTTACAAAAATATAAGTTTTCCTTTGATCTTTAAGGTCTTTAAGCCTCAAAAGACCCTAAAAGTAGGCGATCAATATCGAACAAAGATTGAACTGGCATCAGAAATCATTACAGAACTCGTCAATTTCGGTTTTAAGATTGAATTAGTATTAGCCGATAGTTTATATGGAGAGAGTAGTGCATTTCTGAGAGGGCTAGAAAAACAAGGATTGCCTTGGATTGTCGCAATCAGAAGTAATCACGGAGTCTGGGTTCCTCGAGAACAGAGAGTTAGAGCCAACAAATGGTATCAATTCAAGAGAGAGTTTAGCAATCAAGAAACGGAGAAAAGATATATTAGAGAAATCATTTTTGGTCGCAAACATCTCAGAACTTATTGGGAAATCACAACAGAGCCAGAAACCTTGCCCGAAAACTCAACCTGGTTTGTGATGACGAATATTCAAAGTCAAATCAAAAAGAAAATTGGCAATCTTTATGGATTGAGGACTTGGATAGAGTATGGATTTCGGCAATGCAAACAAGAACTTGGCTGGACTGATTATCGCTTTACGAATTTCCGAGAAATTGAAAAGTGGTGGGAAATCATTTTTTGTGTTTATACGATGATCAGTGTAAGTTCTCAGCCGTTTTTATCCTTAAATTATCGAAATCTAGGAGAAAGTGAGAAGATTGAGACGAATCAAATTTTTTCTAGTCATCAACACTGGCAGTCGGAAAAAAGCTGGAAAAGCGTTTTGAATAATTGGCGCTTGATTATTCAACCGACGATTGCCTTATGGCTGCTTTCTCCTTGGTTAAATATTTTTGCAAATCCTGACTTATTGAGAGGGTTTCACAACCTCATTCAGATTATGAACCAATTTACACCGGGTTTTCCTGATGGATAATTTGACCGTTTTGTTACTTTTTGATCTCGGAGAGTGACAGAAGAGGGTTAGGCACCATCAGTGGAGTCGATCGGACTTGAACCGATAACCTCGTTCTTGCAAGGAACTTGCTCCGCCATTGAGCTACGACCCCAAGGCAGGAATGGCAGGATTTGAACCTGCATGGAACCGTTTAGAAGACGGTTGCCTTATCCATTAGGCGACACTCCCATGATTGGTAGTCCTGATAGGAATCGAACCTACAACCTCTCGCTTGTAAGGCGCTTGCTCTACCGTTGAGCTACAGGACTATAAGAGCGATCGATGGGACTCGAACCCATGCGCTGAGTGTGGCGCACTCAGATGCTTGCCGCTACATCACGATCGCGAGCTGGAGCGGTTGCCTTACGGCACGCTCAAGCGATCGACGAGACTCGAACTCGTGTCTCCTGGTTGGAAGCCAGGGGTGCTTGCCGCTGCACCACGATCGCATTCTGGGGCTGGTGACAGGAGTTGAACCTGCAACCTTTCGCTTACAAGGCGATTGCTCTGCCAACTGAGCTACACCAGCACATTTGGATCAGACGATGGGGTTTGAACCCATATCGGGAGCGTACCAAGCCCCTGTGTTGCCAGTTACACTACGTCTGCATTGGAGCAGGCGACAGGAGTTGAACCTGCATGAAGGCTGTACGAGAGCCTCATGTTTCCTGTTACATCACACCTGCATTTGGATGCGGGGGTGAGAGTTGCACTCACCGATTGCAGCTTATGAGACTGCCGAGCCGCTCTTGCTCTATCCCCGCTATACCCCTGGCGAGAGTCGAACTCGCAACAATCCGGGTTTAAGCCGGGCACGTCTGCCAATTGCGTCACAGGGGCATTTGGTGGGTTGTATAGGGTTTGAACCTATGCACTTCCGCTTAAGAGGCGGCTGCTCTACCAACTGAGCTAACAACCCAAAGCATTGGTGGGTCGCCAGAGATTTGAACTCTGATCTGTCTGCTTAAAAGGCAGCCACTCTAACCGTTGAGCTAACGACCCGAATGGTCTGAGTGGTAGGGATTGAACCTACGACCTCCAGTTCCCCGAACCGACGTGCTGCCACTGCACTACACTCAGAAATTTGGTACACCGAGCAGGAGTTGAACCTGCTAATAACACGCTTATCGGGCGTGCGCGTCCACCACTTCCGCCTTCGGTGCTTGGTACTCCCGGTGGGAATCGAACCCACAAAATCTAGATCCTCGGTCTAGAGCGTCTTCCCTTCCGCCACAGGAGCATCAGTACCCTCGGTGGGAGTCGAACCCACAAAATCTGGTCTCTGAAGCCAGCACGTCTGCCAGTTCCGTCACAAGGGCAAATGGTCGGGATGGTAGGATTTGAACCCACGACTCCTTGGTCCCAAACCAAGGCTTCTGACCGCTGAATTACATCCCGATGCTTGGTACTGCTGGTGGGATTTGAACCCACAACCTCTGGTTTCTAAGACCAGCACCTCTTCCAGTTGGGCTACAGCAGCATAGTTGGTACTCCTGGCGGGATTTGAACCCGCACATTGACTGGTTTTGAGACAGCCGCCTCTTCCGGTTGGGCTACAGGAGTGAGAAATGGGAGGAATACAGGGGATTGACCCAGGCGACTGTTGACCTCCCAACTGCCCCGCCAGGGTTTGAACCTGGAATCTTCGCTTTCAAAGAGCGGGATGTTGCCAGTTACACCACAGGGCATTGGATTGGATGCCGAGGCTGGAGTCGAACCAGCATCTCCGTGATTCAGAGTCACAGCGACTTTCCATGTCGTCCACTCGGCAATGGATGGCTGCCCCGGCAGGGATTGAACCTGCGACCGTTCGCTTAACAGGCGACCGCTACTGCCACTGAGCTACGGAGCAATGAGTGGGAAGTGACAGGATCGAACTGCCTTCTCACCGTCTTCAGCGGCACGTGAGCACCAGCTTCACCAACTTCCCACAAGCGGAGAGCAGAGGAATCGAACCCCTAGCCCAAGGACTACCCTGGTTTTCAAGACCAGTTGCCGACC
>NZ_JAMPKZ010000050.1:0-17541 GCF_039962215.1 Leptolyngbya sp. ST-U4 | reverse complement strand
ACCGCATCAACTGCTTTGCGCCGCAGGTCATCACTGTAGGGGGAAGGCATCGGCACTCCTAGACGCTTGTTTCTCGCTAGCTTAGCGTTCTCACCTGATCTCGTAAAGCTATACCACTTGACCTAGTTCAGTTGAGTTAATTGGGTCGATGTGTTTCTTCATACTTTTAAGTGTATATGCACTTATTCTAAATATCAAGAGGCTGCATGAAATCTGCTGCTCAGCGACCATTTCAAAACTTTGTCTCACTGAGAGCCTCAAAACAACTAGCCTCAGACACCCCCTCAGACACCAACAGATCCGTTTTAAGCAACCGCCACAACCCGAAACGCAAGCGGCAAAACGCTAGAGTTGAGCTGACGCACTTCATCTTCAAGCTTAACTGGTCGGCTTTGATATTCGGCTCTAACCCAGTGTTCGGCTACTTTGAAGCTTGGTCTGATTTTACGTAAAAAGCAGTGCGGGAGGGAGAGTTCGTTGGGCTGACGTTAGATGCAGACAACCAGGCTGAACTGACCGAAGAACAGATTAAATCCTGGATAGTCCAACTTAAGACAGAGCTTGGTGTATGACCCCTTGACTTTCCAGTGGACTGGAAGCTTCAAGATGAAGCTAAGGACTTAACCCCTTTTAGTCCTGCGTTCAGGAGGTGCTGTTATGCTTGTCACTACAGAAAAGCGACTCAAAATTGGTGAAGTGGCTGAGACCAGTCAATTGCCGATTAAAACCATTCGCTACTACGAAGAATTAGGATTGCTAACCCCCACTGTGAGCCGTTCAGGATCCAACTACCGTCTGTTTGAGCCAAGCGTTCTTCAGCGGCTGGCATTCATCCGGCAATCCCAGGCTTTGGGACTTAGCTTACGCGAAATTCAGGATATCCTTCAGGTTCACGACGCGGGGCAACTTCCCTGCGATGAGGTCAAACAGAATCTTCAGCGTAAAGTGCAGCAAATCCATGAGCAGATTGCATCACTCGAACTCCTGCGATCGCAATTAACTCAGTTGCTCAACGGCTGGCAGGAGTTTCCCCAATCTGAAGTTACGGAAGAAACAATCTGCCCCAATCTCGATACCGTTCCAGACTCTCTTTCTGACCCAACCCATTGGCAAACTGCTTTGAAAAATTAATCGTTTCTCCCTTGACTCTCCCGTCTACTGGAAGCATCACACTGAAATTTATCCACTCATATCAACAGTTTGAGACATCGACCGTTTGAGGATAACCACAATGACGCTACAGCTTACCGTTCCTAACATGGCTTGCTCTGCCTGTGCAACCACAATCACGAAGGCAGTTAAGGCGGTTAGCGCTTCACGCAACTCCCAAGGAACCGCTCCTGCTGCCCAAATCAACGCTGATCCCAAATCAAAACAGGTCAACATCGACACTTAGGCAAACGAAGCAGCCGTTCGAGACGCAATCGTTACTGCTGGATACACGATCGCTTGATTGTCCGCTTTCCATACTGCACAAGCTTTTGAAGGAGATGATTTATGGCATCAGACCAAGCAACGTTAAAACTACGCGGTATGAGTTGCGCTTCCTGTGCCAATAACATTGAGCAGGTAATCAAATCAGTTCCGGGCGTAACGGAATGCTCCGTCAACTTCGGAGCCGAGCAAGCCAGCATCGTCTACGACCCTCAGCACACCGACCTGGGAAAAATTCAGAATGCCGTGAGCGAGGCCGGCTATTCCTCCTTCTCTCTACAAGAGCAGGAAATGGTGACGGGTGAAGACGATGCTGAAAAAGCGGCTCGACTGGCAGAAAGTCGTGACCTAAGGCGCAAAGTCTGGGTTGGCGGCATGATTAGCGCGATTCTGATGATTGGCGGACTGCCCACGATGACGGGACTGCATCTTCCGTTGATTCCTGCCTGGCTGCACAACTTCTGGCTTCAGGCAGTGCTGACGGCTCCGGTGCTGTTCTGGTGCGGTCAACAGTTCTTTGTGAATGGCTGGAAAGCGTTCAAACGCCACAACGCCACAATGGACACTCTGATTGCTCTGGGAACGAGTGCTGCTTACTTTTATTCGCTGTTCGTCACGATCTTTCCCGAATTTCTCACCGCCCAGGGGCTGGCTCCGGCAGTTTACTACGAAGTTGCGGCGATCGTTATTACCCTGATTTTATTGGGGCGACTGTTTGAGAACCGGGCAAGGGGACAAACCTCCGAAGCGATTCGGAAACTAATGGGCTTGCAGGCGCGGACTGCCCGCATCGTTCGTAATGGCAAAGAGCAGGAAGTACCAATCAATGAGGTGTTGCCAGGTGATATCGTTGCGGTGCGTCCTGGCGAGAAGATTCCGGTGGACGGAGAGATTGTTAACGGTGTCTCCACGATCGACGAGTCGATGGTGACCGGGGAAAGCATTCCGGTTAAAAAGCAGGCAGGCGATGAAGTGATCGGCGCGACCATTAATAAAACAGGCAGTTTTCAGTTTCGCGCGACGCGAGTGGGAAAGGATACATTTCTGGCGCAGATCGTCAAACTGGTGCAGGAAGCGCAGGGATCAAAAGCTCCGATTCAGCGACTTGCAGATCAGGTGACGGGCTGGTTCGTCCCCGTGGTGATTGCGATCGCCTTGCTCACCTTCCTAATCTGGTTTAACGTCATGGGCAACCTGACGCTGGCGATTATCACCACGGTTGAAGTCCTGATTATTGCCTGCCCCTGTGCACTCGGACTGGCTACACCAACCTCGATTATGGTGGGCACGGGCAAAGGCGCAGAAAACGGAATTTTAATCAAAGGAGCCGAAAGTTTAGAGCTGGCACACAAAATTCAGACGATCGTGTTAGACAAAACGGGAACGCTGACGCAGGGTAAACCCACGGTCACAAATTTCATCACCGTGAACGGAATTGCGAACGGCAACGAGATAAAACTCATACAGCTTGCTGCATCCCTTGAGCATAATTCAGAACATCCCCTCGCAGAAGCCGTGGTACGCTATGCCGAATCTCAGCAGGTTGAACTAAAAGACGTTCAGGAGTTTGAGGCGATCGCTGGAAGTGGCGTTGAGGGATACGTTTCTGGTCATCTGGTGCAGATTGGTACGGGACGCTGGATGCGTGAACTAAACATTGATACGCAAGCTCTCCAGGAACACAAAGATCAGCTCGAAGCTGCCGGAAAAACTGCCGTCTGGCTGGCAGTGGATGGCAAAATGCAGGGCGTAGTCGGCATCGCAGATGCCCTGAAACCTTCTTCTATAGCGGCAGTACGCGCCCTCAAGCGATTAGGTTTGCAGGTCGTGATGCTCACAGGCGACAACCAGCGCACCGCAGAAGCGATTGCCCGCGAAGTGGGAATTGTCCGAGTCCTGGCAGAAGTCCGTCCTGACCAGAAGGCCGCTACTGTTCAATCGCTCCAGTCGGAAGGCAAGATTGTTGCAATGGTGGGAGACGGCATCAACGATGCGCCTGCCCTAGCTCAAGCCGATGTCGGAATTGCGATCGGAACTGGGACCGATGTGGCGATCGCTGCCAGTGACATCACGCTCATTTCAGGCGACTTGCAGGGAATCGTGACCGCCATTCAACTCTCGCGCGCCACACTGCGAAACATTCGGCAAAATTTGTTTTTTGCTTTCGTCTACAACGTCGCTGGCATTCCGATCGCCGCTGGCATCCTGTATCCGTTCTTCGGCTGGCTGCTCAGTCCTGTAATTGCAGGTGCAGCAATGGCATTCAGTTCGGTATCTGTAGTCAGCAATGCCCTGCGTCTGCGAAATTTTCAGCCTAAGCACATTCAGTAGAAGGATGATAGAACGATGAAATTCCGTCGATTAATTGGAACGCTGGCAGGCTTTGGGCTAGTGTTTGGAGGGGGTGGGACGATTGCATTAACCGTTGTGGAAGCAGGTGTTGCCGCTCCTGAAGCCAGCATGGAAATGCCACATGGTTCGACCTCTACACCAGAATTCCAGAAAATTGAGCAACCTCTGGGCGTAAAGCTGGGAGTCACCGCAGGCGGAGTGGGTTTGATCGGATTGGAACTGTGGTGGTTTTTGGGAAGGAAACCCAGATCGCAAAAGGCACAGTCTCAAAAAGGTATTCAGGAACTTGATATTGCAGTTGATGGTGGCTATGAGCCAAATCGCATCGTGGTTCAGGCAGGGCAACCGGTGCGGCTCAACTTCTTCCGCAAAGATCCCACCCGTTGTTTAGAGCAGGTTCTCATCCCAGACTTTCGGATTGCGAAAGACCTGCCGTTCAATAAACGCACGGCGATCGAATTTACCCCCCAACAGCCCGGTGACTATCCCTTTACCTGCGGCATGAATATGTATCGCGGTGTGATTCAAGTCGTGAATTCAAACCGTCAATCGACTTCTCCAGAAGCCAACCCGCACTGTTTCATGCCTAGACTCGAACCTTTACAGTAAGAAGAATTCGGCAATATCCCGAAAGCTGAGCTTGTAGCGCAACCGACACAGCAGCACTTGGAACACGATATCAGCGGGCACCTCAATGAAGTTGAAGGTTGAGGGCAGTAGTCAGTTTATCAAGCCGGGGCTCCTACCCTCAATTTGAGTACCCAGTTCTGGCAGTTTCCTTGCATCCGATAAACAGAGCCGAGCAAAGCCCGGCTTAGTTACGATAGGCTTGCTACAAGGTTATCTATCGCGTTTAAGCGAATTCACTTGCTGTGATCAGATCAGCATCAACTCCTTTCAAAACTACTAACACGTCCTTATCCAGCAGAATACGAGTATTCTGTCCAACTTGAGTAATTATCAAATCATCAAATTGGACTTCCTGACTCAGCTTAAACTGGTCTAATTCAACTTTGTAATCTTCAATCACATCTCTTCCCAAACCTGTCTTCAGAATGAATGTCTTCCCTATATTTCGATCGCTACCAGTTCCTCCATAAAGTAATTTATCAACAGCTGTGAGATCGGGTGTTGTACCAGGTGTTTTGCGGTACTTTGTAGCTTGCTCAAAGTCGAAAGCGTAGCCTAAAATTTCTGCTTCACCGTAGTAATCTCCCATAAAACTGAGGGAAGCAGGAGCACTGCCCTTCGTATATCCCATTGGAACTGTGACAACGGGTAAGCCCATCACGTTTGATTCAGCATCAGCGTTTCGATTAAAGGGAATAGGTCCTGTTGGTCCAGATTCATCTGGGATTGCAGCACGTAGAGTCGGAAACACAAACGCATCAATACCCTGTTTTTTAACAAAGGGTTCAAAATCATTGACGCGCCATTGCTCCAATGCTTTCAGAACAGTCTGTAGGGCTTCGTCTTCAAATGAGCGAGGGGTTCCTTTTTCAAGAGCTTCTAGAGTTTGAACTAGAGCAGTATCGGAAAACTCTCCAGTAATCGCAGTTTTTACATCTAGCAGTGAGTCAATTTCTGGATTGTTGAGATCTTTGATAAATTCTTCCAGATAGTAGGCAGCGCTTTCTCGATTCCAATTAGGAAACTGTTCGTCGGACCAGCCATAATCCCACTCTTCCTCACGATTGATCCATTTAGAAAGGTAAGGGGCTGTGTCTACCTCAATTACAGTTGCGCCCTGCTCTTTCAGAGTTTGCTTGGCATCCTCAAATAGCTTTTCAATTTCAGGATCAAGCTCAAATCCTTCTCCCAATTTTTGATCCTTACCAACATATATTTTGGGAACGGCAAGAACTTTTCCTTCTAATGCCTTTTCGTTCAAAACCTCTGGCGATGCGTAGGACTCTGGGCGATCGTTAGCCCCCTCTGGTTTATAGGAATACCAGAGATCTTCCGGATCTTCCTGCGCCAGTACATCCATCATGATTGCTGTGTCTGTCACACTGCGCGTCATGGGACCAATCACATCCCGAAATGGGGAAAGTGGAATAGTTCCATCAACTGAGACAAGTCCCCGGCTCGGCTTAATTCCGACAAGCGAATTTGCTGCACTGGGGATAACGATTGATCCTCCCGTCTCGCCCCCCATTCCTGCAATTGCAAAGTTTGCTGCGATTGCAGATCCAGTACCAGAGCTTGATCCTCCTGTTTCCTTGTTCAGATTGTAGGGATTGCGAGTGCCACCAAACAAGTTGCTAAAGCCGCGAACACCACTGGCAAAGCTGTCCATGTTTGTTTTGCCCAGGATAATCGCGCCTGCTTCTCGCAATTTCTCTACTACAAATGCATCGTCGTCTGAAACAAAATTCTCAAAACCTCGAACTGCACCTGTGGTTGCTAATCCTGCTACGTTGTATGAATCCTTGACCATTATAGGAACGCCGTGCAGTGGTCCAAGAATTGTGCCTTCGGCGCGCAACTGGTCTAGTCTTTCAGCCTGTTCAAGCGCATCGGGACTGAGAGTGGCAACGGAGTTGAGATAGGTTCCAGTGAGTTCATCGTCATATACCGAAATTCGATCGAGATAGTACTGAGTTAACTCTACAGCTGAGAGTTCTCCGCTCGCCATTGCAGCTTGTGCTTCTGAAATGGTTAAGTCTAGCAATGAAGGCTTAGATGTCATAGAACAAATCTCCTCAATTGGAAATACTAGTAGTTAAAAGCAGCAGAAAAGTGTGCCTCATTACAACTTCTAGAAAGTCTTGAATTTTCAAAATGAAGGTTGAGGCAAAGGGTGACTCGAACCGTTTCCAAAGTTCCCTAAACTTGAGAAACTTTAAATGGAAACTGAGTCAGGAATCCTCTGGAATTACAGGCTGCAAGATGAATGCAGCACATTGAATACTCTCAAAGCATCTTCTAAACAAACACAAAGTTATTTGCTGTTAATGCATCTGCCTCAGTATTCAACAGCGTTGCTACAACTGCATCGCCCACACGGATATCTGTATTTTGCCCGACCTGGCTGAAGGATAAATCTGTGAAACGCAGGCTTAAATCACTAATTCCAATCACGTCCGTTCCAATCTCATAATCTGCGATCGTGTTTTTGCTGATTGGTAGTTTTGCCTTAGCAATCCAAAACTGGTCTGTTCCTGTGCCTCCTGTCAGTAAATTATCTCCTAATTCACCAACGTATAGTTTGTCGTCTCCCTCATCACCAAAAAGCTGATCTCTCGTTCCTGCAAAAAGTTCATCATTGTTTAAGCCGCCGTAAAGTAAGTTGTCACCTCGTCCTTTTGAGGCATCTAAAATATCTGCTCCCGCTTCTCCAAAGACCTGATCGTTTCGGCTTGCCAATACCTTATCCGCACCATTTCCTGCATAGAGACGATTGCGACCTGTTAAGGCTGGAGTTGTATCGATCGAGTCATTACCATCGCCTGAGAAAACAATATCCCCATTACCGTCAAAATCAGTAATCTGCTTTGCAACAATAACGTCATTTGCGGCATCCCCTGCAACCAGCACTTCTGTCACGTACTCAAATTCTTCACCTTCAAGTGCGGGCAATAGCGGAGAGGCAGCTCGGTGTTGGGTTGCTTGCTCAAAGGAATAGGCTAAACCCAGTAAGGCCGGCTCACTGTAAGGAACTCCTGTAAAGGAAATGGTAATTGGTAAGCCGTCTTCACTCAAGCCTGCTGGAACCGTGATATCTGAGAAACCAAGCAGACTAGCAATCTCTACACCACGAATTGGCGGTGCTGGTAACACTTCTACGAAAGTGGGATCGGTCACTCCTTCAAAGGGGGAAGCAAACGTTCTGGTTGTTGGAAAGACAATCGTGTCAATATCATTGCTTTCATAAATATCAAAGAACGTCTCTCGCAATGCAGGAATAACATTCTGCACTACGTCAATGTACTCAGGATTTTCCAGTCCACCGTAATCTCGAATATTCTTTAACCCTTGCAATCTGGAGGGTGGCACTAAATCCGCAAATTCTGGCGATTCTGCGATCGCGATAATATCATCCAGCGTCTTAGGATAGCCCTCCTCCAAAGTAGACAGGTACTCAGCGAGCTGAGATGGGAACTCCGCTAACCCAATTGATCGTGAGGCATTGATCATGGTGGTTAGCAACTCGTTTGATAAATCGAGTTCAACGATCGTGGCTCCCAGATCTTCCATTACCTGAATAGCCTCATCGATCAGGCGATCGACTTCCGGATCACCCCCAAACCAGACACGACCTACCCCAATCCGTGCCCCTTTCAATGCATCAGGCTGTAGGAATTGGGTGTAATCCTCAAAAAATTTGTCGGGTTGTGCTTGAGGAGCTGGAATAGGAGTTTTAAAAATAGGGTCGTTAGGATCGTATTGCACCATCGATCCTAGAGCAACAGCAGCATCGGTGACGGTTCGTGCCATTGGCCCAATTCCATCACGGGAAAGGGCAAAAGGAACAATACCATCCAGGGGAATCAATCCACGTGTAGGACGAATACCCACCAAACCATTGAAAGAGGAAGGCCCACGAATAGAACCACCAGTATCACTTCCAGTGCCAAGAACTGCAAAATTAGCGGCGATCGCTGCCCCCGTGCCGCCACTGGAACCAGATGCGTTCCGGTTAAAGTTATAAGGGTTACGAGTCTCGCCTCCATACTCTGTGTAAACGCCCAGCCCGCCTCTAGCAGCGAACTCACGCATATTAGCTTTACCTAAAATGATGGCTCCATCTTCTCGCAACAGCTCTACTGAACGCGCATCATCTGGCGGAACCGAGTCTTTCAGAACGATAGAACCAGCTGTCGTTGGCAAATCAAAGGTGTCAAAGTTATCTTTGAGCACGATTGGAATGCCGTGCAACGGTCCCTTTAGCGTTCCTGACCGACGCTCTTCATCTAATTGTCGAGCCGTTTCAAGTGCGCTTGGGTTGACACTAATCATGGAGTTGAGTGTCGGTCCCTGCTGATCGTAAGCTTCAATTCGGTTTAAATAAAGCTGTACAAGCTGTTCAGCCGTCAGAGCTTCAAATTCAAAAGCTTTCGTAATTTCCTCAATCGTTGCCTCTATCAGCTTGAATGAAGTGGGGGCTGATAGCCGGGTTGTCGTTATCATGGTAGATTTCCTGTTGATTAGTATTCCTCAAAAATGCGGCGAATCTCAGCCGGATCACTGGTTTGCGTTAACGCTAACATCAGCAAGATACGGGCCTTTTGAGGCAGTAGATTATCGCCGGGAATAATCCCTGCATCGACATATCTCTGGCGATCGAGAACTCGCCCGTTGCCAACTCGGCTTGATGCAATCACAGTGACTCCACGTTGAACAGCTTCCTTTAACCCTTCAAACTCACGGGGTGCTGCTCCGCCCGCTCCTGTTCCTGCCAAAATAATGCCCTTCGTCCCTGCTTCGACTAGCGCATCAACTGTGTCACGAGATGCTTCAGCGTAGGAGTAAACAACGTCTACTCTCGGTAGTTCCGTCACACTGGTAATATCAAATTCCGACCGCACGGTATGGCGACGCATTGGAGAACGGTAGTACACAACGCGATCGGAGTCTGCATAGCCAAGAAACCCTAATTCACCAGATTGAAAAGTTTCCAGGCGAAACGTATTTGTTTTTGTGACATCTCTAGCAGAGTTGATTTGGTCGTTCATGACGAGTAGTGCGCCCATTCCTCGCGAATGAGGAGCCGCAGCAACCCGAACAGCGTTGATTAAATTGAGTGGACCATCCGCACTAATTGCAGTTGCAGGTCGTTGCGCCCCTACCAAAACGACAGGTTTATCTGATTGAACCGTAAGATGCAAAAAGAAGGAAGTTTCTTCCAGCGTATTGGTTCCATGCGTAATCACAACCCCTGCTACGTCTGGCTCGGTGGCAAAAATTTCGTTAATTCGCTTTGCCATTTTTAGCCAGATTTCGCTAGTCATATCAGGACTACCGATATTGGCAATTTCTTCAACTTCAACGTTGGCAAAGTTTTGAATCTCTGGTACAGCTTCGACCAGCGCATTCCCTTCAACTCGACCAGCTGTATAGTCTGACAAAGTGAGTGGCGTTGCTCCACGGCTAGCGATCGTTCCTCCCGTTGTCAAGATTTTTACTTTCGGCAGTTCGGTAGCTGTTTCGGCTTGAGCAACCCTGACTTCGGAAGAGTTTGTGGCTAAGGAAGTAACGGGTAAAGAATAAACCGCGAATGGGGCAGCAAGAGCAGCAGGACTTACCAGAAATATTCCTGGTAATAGACGATGGATAAGTTTGTTCATTTCTAATTTACTCCTCACTTAACTCATGCACCCAAGATTTTCTGAGAAATTAATGTAATTATTGGGTAAACAGAGTAATGCAAGTAGTGTACATAGCAACATATTTAATTGGATTTTGCAATGAACGGTATGCCGCTCCTCAATAGACAAATTACAATAGACAAACTGATATATTTAGAAATATTTTGTGAAGCTCAGGGTGCGAAATATCTTTTATGTTTCAGTAGGCTGCGTTTCTCTTGTCAGGACTGCAAAAAACAGCGTTGAGATAATCACCAAAATGCTGTTAAACATCAGGCCACCAGCAAGCGTATAAGGAGTTAAATCAGCAACTGCGCCAACGAGAACGGGACCAACCATAAATCCCAAATCGCTGATAGCTCTTAAAAGTCCCATTGCAGGTCCGAATCTGGCTTGAGGCGTAACATCGGCAGCATAGGCAGCAGCAGCAGGAGAACTAATTCCCATTGCAACTCCCAGAATAACGATAGCAATCCAGAAAAGACTGGGAATCGGCGACCAGGCAACGAGAATTAAAGCAGCGGCACAAGCTGTTTGAGCGGGAACAATCACAATTTTCCGGCCATACCTGTCCATCATTCTTCCGGCAAGCGGCAGGGCCAGAAAATTAGCCAGTGTTGCGATCGTTAAGATTAGCCCGATCTTATCTGAGTTCATCTGAAACCGATTGAGTCCAATTAATGGAATCAGCGTGAACTTTGCAGCGGTTCGGGTAAAGAAGATAGCAAACGAAACAACGGTAATCAGCAAAAATTTGCGGCTGGACATCAGTAATTTCAGGTCGTTGAGTCCTCCGAGAGATTTCCGTTCTCCGGAAACAGAGTTGACTGTCAAGTCCCGGTTGAGTGTTTCTGAAACCGAGCAGAATGCAATCAATGCCGCGATTGCAGAGACAACACCAAATAGCCAGAACGGAGCCGCATACCCCCAAGTACTGGCAGCAAAACCGCCCACAACAGGTCCTAGTGAAGTGCCCGTTAGCAGCGCGGTCTGGTAAAGTGCCATTGTTCGACCGCGAGTTTCAGGGGTGCTGAGGTCTGCCACGGCTGCCATTGCTGCAGTCATGTAAAGAGCTGACCCAACGCCTTGTACAAATCGCCAGGCCAGGAGCCAGGTGAAACTATGGCTTGCTCCTGCTGCAAAAGATGCAATTGCCAGAAGTCCGGGACCACTCCACAATAATCTTCGTCGTCCATACCGTTCTGAAAGTGTTCCTGCTGGAATGTCAACTAATAAGCGAGCAAATCCAAACACGGTAACGGTCATCCCAACCATTACGGTACTGACATTAAAACTGGAGGCATAAAGAGAGAGTACGGGAACAAGCAATCCCATACCCATCATTACGCACATAACAATGATAAGCAGAGGAATTAAGGCTGGCTGTTGCCGTAAAACCAGCATAAACCCTGTGCTTTCAGGATGATGTCGCATGAAAACATATATTGTTTTACTGACAAACAGCAAGGCTTACAGGTCATTTGCGATCGTTGCCCGGTTTCGCTCCGTAAGCCTTGTTAATTCTGAAGTAAGTTTTATATAACCACTATCAGACAGCTGCCTATACTGGATCAGCGATTGAGATTGCTCCCGCAACCTGCATCAAATAATCGATCGCGATATCCACAGAAACAACATCTGCATATTTCATGTGTAGATCAAATAAGCTTACTTTGTGAGAAATTTGACTGCGATCGGCGCAGCATTCATGGGGAATGATGACATTGAAATTGTACTGGAAAGCATCTAGCACCGTTGCCCGCACACAGCCACTCGTCGTCATTCCAGTAACGATTACCGTATCCACTCCTTCATAAACGAGATAAGACGCTAGGGGGGTTCCAAAAAAACCGCTGGGCTTTGACTGCTTGTCAATTACAATTTCTCCCGGAAGTGGAGTTAAGTTCTCGACAATAACATCCCCAGGGGGTAAAGCTGGATCAACGAGAGGTCGTTTTCCAGTTTTCCATCGTCCTCGCTGGACGGGTTTAGGTTTATAATCTGGTTCTGCATAGCCCTTTGTGAAATAAATAGGAATAGTCGCTTTTCGGGCAACATTCAATAGCTTGCGGTTAGCTGCAACTGCGGGATACCCTGTTTCACTCCATCCCGTTGGATAGCGACTGTCAACAAAAGCTCGTGTCATGTCTACGATGATCAGAGCAGGTTTTACTCCGGCTTCCAGAGAGCATTCTATCCCCCGAAAACCAGAACGAAAGCTCATCATATCCACGTTTGAAATAATGCCGTCCCAGGGTTGCATGGTTAATTTCGTTGAAGGATAAAATGAACGTGGTGATTATCTTACAAACGGGAGCTAGAAATTGCTGCTTGCATAAAACGCATGTCAATCACCGCATCATAGGAAACATCTTCTTTTAAGATATTTGCCTTTCGCACTACCGCATGTCCCGTCTTCCACGCTTCAGGTTTAACAATACCGTCTGAGCTCCAGAGCTGATCCGCAAAGGCTCGATCGAGTGTTGCCTTTAGGTCATCTTTTGGCATCATTGGAAATTCTTTCGTCGCAATCTCAAATGCTTCATCTGGATTGTCGTAAACAAATCGGATCGATCGATACAGTGCGCGGGTAAAACGCTCTACGGTTTCAGGTTCCCGATCGATCGTCTGTTTGTGGACATTAATCGTAGAGAAAGCATACGAACCCAACTCTTCTGGAATGCTGTAGACGGGTTCGCCCCAGATTCCCTGACGAATTCCTTGCGTTAAGATTGGCTCTGTTGTGATCGCAAAGTCTGCTTGTTTAGTTTTCACTGCGGCAAGTGCTGCCGTATGCTCTCCTTCAATCAGTACTGCGTCTTTCTGCGGGTCCAACCCCTTCTTTGATAAAACATAGCGCAAGATAGAATTTGGAGTGCTACCAAAGTGGCTGACAGCAATTCGCTTCCCCTGCAGCAGCTCTGCTAAATTTTGCTGAAGTTCAGCTGGGGTAAAGTTGAGATGATTCCCTGCAACAAGATACACATTTCCACGATCGACTACATGAGCGATCGCCCGCAATTCAGCTCCTTTTATTTTGGCTAAAGCATTGCGTTCAGGTCCACCAATAAATCCCCAGGCATCTCCTGCAAGCACTGCGTTGGTATGCGCTCCTCCGCCCTGAAAAGTCACAACTTCAACGTTCAGCCCTTCTTTTTCAAAGAATCCTTGATGTATCCCTACATAAAGCGGCAAATATCCGGTTCCATGCAGCGGTTCCGCGATCACAAGCTTGGTTAAATCACCGCTGTCCCCAGGAGCGATCGCAACACTACAGCTAAAAGCTGCAAACGCAAGCAGAATAAGCCCAAACTGCTTCCAGCACTTTAATTGAGATCGTAAACCCATTAATCTCCACGATAAGAAGTTGAAGCTCCACCGACTGAAGTTCCACCCCCTGAAACTCCACCCACTGAAAAGCCATCCCTTCTGCCCTTTGCCCTGAACGGCAGTTTTACTCCTTGATTGGCTGAGTTCCATGCATTACTCCTTTCAACAGAAGCTGTTCTAGATGTTGCACAAAGGCGTACATCACCACTGAAAGTGCAGCGAGAACGAGTACGCCAACCCAGACCAAAGCAATGTCGTAAGTTTGCCCAGCATAAAGAATCAGCCGACCCAACCCTGCTTGAGATCCAAGAAACTCACCGACGATCGCCCCGGAAAGTGAAAGCCCAATATTGACTCGCAGGGACGAAATAATCCAGGGTAACACCGACGGAATCACAACTTTTGTAAAAACCTGCCATCGAGTTGCTCCCAGTGAGTACATGAGCTGCTGTAAATCAGGATCGACAGCTTGAATACCGCTGTAAGTAGTCAAGACGGATATCACGATTGTCAACGCGACGGCCATTGCAACCTTAGAAGCAAATCCCATCCCAAATACGAGGATGACGAGCGGACCTAATGCCAATTTAGGAGTCGCATGAAAAGCAATGATGAGCGGTTGAGCAATTGCAGCATAGTTGCGCGACCACCAGAAGGTTAACCCAATTGCTGCACCCAGACCTGTACCGATGAAAAATCCAGCGATCGTTGAGCGAAAAGTAAACCAAATATCGCTAACTGCACTGCCCTGACGAAAGAAAACAATTCCAGTCTTTAAAATGGTGAACGGGGAAGACCAGAAAAAAGCGTCGATCCAGCCGATGCGAGTTCCCAATTCCCATACTGTCAACAAAGCGATCGTGATACAGATCTGCCAAAGTACAATGATGTGTTTAGACCAAATCCGTTCGTGTGGCAGCGATCGCCCCTGGCATGAAACTTGTCTTGCCCAGCGCATCGAGTTAACCGGAACTGGAAGTCTAATCATCGCTGCGCTTTTCCTTTTCTTGCGACATCCCGACTGAGCTTTAAAATTGATCCTGCAATGTCTTCATCCGCCAGCAGTGCAAGGCAGGTTTCCTTGAGACGAATGAAGCTTGGATCAGTCACAATTTGACGAGAACGAGGGCGATCGAGCGATATTTCAAGCCGCGCTTTGATTGTTCCGGGGCGAGCCGTTAAGACAAATACTTCATCTGAGAGGTAAACCGCTTCGTCTACATCATGCGTCACAAATAAAACCGTTTTGCCGAAGTCACTCCAGAGCTGAAGCAGCCATTCCTGCATCTGGGCACGGGTTTGTGCATCTAATGCTCCAAAGGGTTCATCTAATAAAATTAACTCAGTATGACACAGCAAAGTACGTAGCAACGCTGCTCGCTGACGCATTCCGCCTGACAATTCAGCCGGATAATGATTCTCAAACCCACCCAGGCCATACTGATAAAGATATGGCAGGGCCAACTGTCTAGCTTTACTAATGGAAATCCCCTGAAGTTCCATCCCCAATACAACGTTGTCTAAAACAGTTCGCCAGGGAAGGAGCAGGTCTTTCTGCATCATGTAGCTTACCAGCCCAATTTTGCCTGTGACATCCCGCTCGTCAATTAAAACTTGACCTGCTGTAGGCTGCTGCAAGCCCGCAATAATGTTAAACAGCGTTGTCTTTCCACTTCCAGAAGGTCCAATCAAGCTGACAAAGCGACCTGCTGAAACTTGCAGACTGATGTCTTCCAAAGCATTGACTGGCCTTCGATCGTGGCTTTGAAAAACATGGCTGATTTCACGTAGCTCTATTTTGCTAGAAAGCCAGTTCATCTTCCGTCGTGTTCCCTTGTGTGACACCGACTCAACCTGCCGAACACACTTGAGTTGAACCCCAATGCGCTACAGGAGTTCTGCGGCTGGAATGATAGCAACTCTTTGCCTCCAACCCTTGAAATCCAAAATCAAGTTAGGGGATTGAGACGGCTGGAATCGTACTTTTCATCACATTTCCGATTACGTTCTAGAATTCCTGCTATTTGTGAATCCAATAGCGCCTTCTTTATCGAATATCATTCGGCCGGCGCAGAATTACCTATGCTGAATTACCTATCTTAGGGTTTGCCTGTATATTTTTTAACAAACAGAGCAATATTGTGGCGAAATTAAGTGCTCCCTGGCTTAGAAGAGTTCACTGACTTTAATGTAGTTAATAATACAGAAAAGTAGGCTTGGCAGATTTAGATTGTCCTGAAAATACGTGCCTGAAGCTATTTCAGTTTAATGCGTTAATTTTATCCCTGAGCAGAAATATTGCCAGCCAATAGATTTACCTGTAGAGTAGCCGAAAAATGAATAAACACAAGGTGGGGCATCTAGATTTTTCAGCCTTGATTTCATTTGTTGAAGTTGCGGAGAAAAATAGCTTTACAGATGCAGCAGTTGCGCTGAATTTATCGCAGCCTACTGTGAGTCAGCACATTCAGAGACTTGAGCGGTTTTTAGGAGTTCAACTTCTACATCGGCGATCGAATGGGGTTTATTTAACAGAGGAAGGTAGGGTATTCATCCGCTATTGCCGAGATTCTTTACAAGCAATGCAAGATGGTGCATTTGCAGTTGCAAGGATGTCTCAAGCAGTGACAGGCATTGTAACGCTAGGGTTAACTCCTTCCTCGTCACAGCGATTTTTATCTCAGATGTTAAGCCGTTATCATCAACAGTATCCTCAAGTTCATGTAAAAATTTTAGAAGACTATACAGAGGGGCTAATTAAGCAAATAGAGCAAGGCTTGCTTGATTTAGCGATTTTGTCACTCCCTTTTCCTCAAGACAATGTAACCTGTGAAGTGCTTTACGAGGAACCAATTCTGCTAGTGATTGGTGCAACCCATCCTTTAGCCACTTCTAAGAAACTTTACCTGGAGGAGATTGAAACACTACCGCTTGTTCTGCATCGGCAGAAATCAACATTCGGTAGCAGCCCTTGTGGAATTGGTAATATCGTTGAGAAGATTTATCAAATTCATCAGCATCGTTTCAAGATCGTTGCCGAGGTCAAAGGTTTTCAGTCAGTCCGGCAACTTTTACTTTCTAACTTCGGTGCAACATTCGCGCCCCATTCCCTGGTTCAAGAAGATTTAGAAGCTGGCAGACTTATTACGATAGAGGTGTCGGAATGTTCTTTGTCGCGATCGGCAGTTCTTATCACAAACCATAGACAGCATTTAAGCCTGGCTGCGGAAAAGATGGTAGAAGTAATTCGAAGTCGAGCAGGTTGTGTCGCAAAAACTCTTTAAAGACAAACAATTTCTATCAATCTCATCGTTTTAAGCAGCTACTCCAAAAATTGCTTCAATAAATCTGACCTGAAATACAATATCCCCTTGATTAATACCATTGACTTGTCCTTTATGAACCCTATATCATCGCTTCGATCCCACTCAAGGTTCTCCTCGCCCTATTGAATGACCTGAACCCCTTATTAGTCTCACTATCCGCTGATGGTTCGATGATCTTGCTCAATAATATTGTTCACATACTTGCTCTGCCTCAACTGGGTCTCCTCGGTGATTGTCTCATCCTCCTGCAGCCCCTCAATTGCTACCGAATAAGCAGCATTTTTTATCGGCAGTAATTACGCGCGGAGCCTGATCGTGCTGAGGTTTGAGCACTTTGCGAAAAATCGGGCGGTTGCCTTGCCATCTCGCTTGGCACTAAGCATAAAGCCTAGGGCATTGCCCTCCGAATCCAGGGCGCAATACAGATATTTTCACGCTCCCCTGACTTTGATATAAGTTTTGTCCACCCTCCAGGAATGATTCGTGGGCCTGGGGTGGGGTCGACTGCATTTGTCCAATTCCGGGGCATACTTCAAAACTAACGGCTGATCGTTAAATGCTCCACTCCCATGCCGTGCTCCTGCATCATTTCCTCCAACTCTCGGTAGCTAAGGGAGTAGCGACAGTACCACTGCCCCTTGAGTAAGATGATTTCAGGTAGAAGGTGCCGCCACTTATTAACCTGGCAAGTATAGAGAGTGCATAAGGTCAGGCAGCATAAGCAATGGCAGGATGTTTAAAGTACCGCACGATGCGCCCCGGCAACTTCTGAAGCTTATGCAGATGAG
>NZ_JAMPKZ010000005.1:0-280617 GCF_039962215.1 Leptolyngbya sp. ST-U4 | reverse complement strand
AGAGCAGCAGTCCTGACCAGCCGATGAAAACGAATCTGTCGCGCTTCAGCCAGTCGTCGACGGTGTCGAACCATCCTCGCTGGGCTTGTGCGCGCCCCATTGCTATGGTCATTTCATATCCTCTTAATATGAGATCAGATCCATTCGATCGCTTAACAAGCTTACCTGGTTCAGGATGCTGAGCGATCGAGGAAACCTTGAACATGAGTCGTTGATACCGAGAACAGCAAACGCTCTCTCGTATCTCTATCGCAGTGCGTAAGCATTAATGCTTATACATTCTGAGATAGGACTTAATGTTTCTATATGATAGGGAGATATCAAAAATTTTACAATCTGATACGTGATCGTCTCAGAAAGTCTCCCCGGTCTAAATGGATCGTTCAAGCGTTTACTGATTCGATTTTACAGGGATTCTGATCCCTCGATCGCAGAGATACGGTGGATCAGCCTACCTTTGATACCCTTCTTTACCTTTGGACAAACTAAGCTCATGGCTGCAACAACCGCATCCAAAAATGAGAACAACTTGATTCTTCGTCAATCGGTCTTGGGCGCACGCCGCTTTAGCAACTATTTCTGGGCGGCAGTTTCGACGATTGGCGGAGCAGGTTTTCTGTTTTCAAGCATTTCTAGCTACACAAAAGTTAATCTTCTTCCTTTCTCTGACCCCACTCAGCTCGTCTTTATTCCGCAGGGAATTGCAATGGGCTTTTACGGCATTGCCGGACTCCTGCTAGGAACCTATCTCTGGCTGATTGTTTATTGGGATGTTGGTGGCGGGTATAACGAATTTAATCGGCAAACCGGAACTGCAATCCTGTTTCGGTCGGGCTTTCCAGGCAAGAATCGCCGCATCGAGCTGACCTACCCACTCGAAGACATTCAGGCGATTCGCGTCGAAATTCGCGAAGGCATCAGCCCTAAACGTGCTCTCTACCTGCGTATTAAGGGCAAAGGCGATCTGCCGCTTACCCGCGTTGGCCAACCCCTATCCTTGAAGGAATTGGAAAATCAGGGCGCAGAACTGGCTCGCTTCCTCGCCGTACCTCTGGAGGGACTTTAAAGCTTGCGCGCGTTGATTAATTTGTAAATTGTTGGAGTGAGAATCTAGCTTATCTAGTTTTAGGGGATAGCTCGCTTGCCCGCCCAATTGGTGAGAGGCATCCTGTCGACTAGCGCAGACGAGGAAGCTCACCTCAACGAAATGACAGGTTATACAATTTCTGTTCCTAAGCCAGATAATGGCCTAGGACTACAAAGAATCGTGAAACTCATGGATATTCGATTTCGTCGCTGGTTAACCGCCTTTTTGCTGGGTGGGGTAATGCTACTGGCAAACTGTGCGGGTCAGAATCAAACTCAAGAGTCTGTTTCAAGTGCCAGCCCCTCGCCTACGGGAACGACTACACCTGCCTCGACTCCCTCTGGTGCAGCCGTTAGTCCACAGTTCAGCAACTTACCGCGCCTCAATGGGGAAGCAACGGTCGAAATGGTGGTGAAAGGTTCTCCGATCGTCATCCGAATCGATGGCGCAAATGCTCCGATTACAGCCGGAAACTTTGTTGATCTCGTCAATCGGCAAGTTTACGACGGCTTGGCGTTTCATCGGGTGGTGCGGGAGCCTCAGCCTTTTGTGGTGCAGGGCGGCGACCCACAAAGCAAAGACCCTGCGTTTCCTGTCAATCGATTGGGAACGGGTGGATTCACCGACCCCGCAACGAACCAGGAGCGGCAGATTCCGCTAGAAATTAAGCCAGATGGGACTGGTCAGCCTGTTTATAGCAAAACGCTTGAAACGGCTGGGGTCACAGCAAAACCTGTCTTGCGCCATACTCGTGGGGCAGTGGCAATGGCACGTTCTGCTCTACCTGACTCGGCTTCGTCTCAGTTTTACATTGCGCTGGATGACCTGACTTTTCTGGATGGCAGCTATGCGGTATTTGGCTCTGTAACGAGCGGGATGGAAGTCGTCGACCAGATTCAGCAGGGCGATCGAATTACTTCAGCAAAAGTAACGGCTGGGTTGGAAAACCTGCAGCCTGCTCGCTAGCAGCCCTGATATTGCTGTAGAAGTCATCAAAGAAATTATCAGACCTTGAGTTAATTGTGCTCTCTGGAAAACCCGGAGAGTTTTTTATGAGAAGTTTTCAGCAGTCCTGCAAAAAAGAACAGTGGATTAAGATAATCTGAGTCTCATATTCGGTCAAAAGCAGGACGCCGAAATAAATGTTTGATCGGCTGAACATTTGATTGGCTGAGCAAAAGACCTGTCTGAGAGGCGTGTTAAGCAAAGTTAAGCCCATTGGCCTAGTAACGTTTGCCTTTGCTTATAGAACTTTTTAGATACCGTTATCAACGAATGGGTTTTCCGGGGGAAAGCCTTAGGCTAGTATTAAGGATAGATTTTTTCTGATACCTCAAACAGCTTTCATAAGGCTATTTCTATTAACCAGATTAATTCTGGGTATTGCTGGAACGGATGAGTTAACCCTAGCGTGCCTACAGGACGGTACTGATGACCCAGCTTCTTGCTGAAACCGCTTGGTTTATTCCTTGCTATCCCCTGGTGGGAATGCTTTTGTCCATTGTTTGGTTTCCGTCGATTACTCGGCGGACTGGACCACGACCTGCGGGCTACGTCAACGCAATCACAACCTTCGTGGCGTTCCTGCACGGTGTTTTGGCACTGTCTGTACTTTTGGAGCAGCCGCCAATTCAACTCAGCTTACCCTGGCTTCAGGTTGCCGGCTTAAACTTAACGATTCCCGTCGAAATTTCTGCGTTAACAGTCGGGGCAACGGTACTGATTACTGGGCTGAACTTTCTGGCGCAAATCTATGGAGTGGGCTATCTGGAAATGGACTGGGGCTGGGCACGGTTCTACTCGTTGCTCGCTTTGTTTGAAGCAGGCATGTCCGCCCTGGTGCTGTGTGACTCCCTATTCTTCAGCTACATCATTCTGGAGATCCTGACGCTGGGAACTTACCTCCTCGTTGGCTTCTGGTTTAATCAGTCGCTGGTGGTGACTGGGGCACGCGATGCGTTTTTGACCAAGCGAGTCGGCGATTTGTTTCTGCTGATGGGCGTACTGGCAATCTTTCCGCTGGCTGGAACCTGGGATTTTGATGAGCTGGCAGTTTGGGCACAAACAGCAAACGTTGATCCGACCGTGGCGGCGCTGGTGGGCCTGGCACTCCTGGCAGGCCCGATGGGCAAATGTGCTCAGTTTCCACTGCACCTCTGGCTGGATGAAGCGATGGAAGGTCCGTTCCCCAGCACGATTTTGAGAAACTCTGTGGTCGTGGCAACGGGTGCCTGGGTGATGATTAAACTGGAGCCTGTTTTTGCCCTGTCCCCAATCGTCCTCAATGCAGCGATCGCAATCGGTGCGGTTTCAGCGATCGGCGGTACGCTCATCTCGATGGCACAAGTTGACATCAAGCGGGCTTTTTCTTATCTGGTAACTGCCTACATGGGCGTGGTGTTTATCGCGGTCGGGGCACAGCAATCCGAAGCCGCGCTGCTGATCGTGTTTACTCATGCGCTGGGCATGGCGGCGATCGTGGCAAGCTGCGGGTCGATCGTTCTCAACAACATTACGCAGGATTTGACTCAGCTGGGCGGACTCTGGAAAAAGCGTCCGGTTACGGGACTGTCATTTATTGCAGGTGCAACTGGGCTAATCGCGCTGCCGCCGCTGGGTGGATTCTGGGCAATGCTGAAACTGGTGGACGGTTTGTGGCAAACGAGTTCCTGGCTGGTTGGGCTGGTGCTGCTGATTAATGGCTTGGCTGCCTTTAGCCTGACTCGGACGTTTGGGCTAATCTTTGCGAACCAGGAACAGCCAATGACGGTTCGATCGCCCGAAAACCTGTGGGCAGTCACGCTGCCGATGACAATCTTCGCGGGGTTCGCGCTGCATGTGCCCGTACTGCTGCAAGCTTTTGATCTGCTGCCAAGCTGGGCTGAAATCAGCAAAGATGTTGCTTTGATGCTGACCTGGTCGAGCATTTTTGGTTTGAGCATTGGCTGGGTGGTTTACATCAGCAATTACGTCAAAAAGCCCGTTCGTCTGCCCTCGAAGGCACTGCAAGATCTCTTTGCCTACGACTTCTACACGCCGAAGCTTTATCGATCGAGTGTGGTCGGCAGCGTGGATATTGTGTCTCGCATCACAGACTGGTTCGATCGCTATCTGGTTGATGGATTGGTCAACCTGGTCGGGCTGTCTTCGATCTTCGGCGGCGAAACGCTCAAGTATGGCAACTCGGGTCAGACTCAGTTTTATGTACTGACGATCGCCTTCGGTTTAGTTCTGATTGCACTTTTAGCAAGCTGGTCGTTCCTGTCTGAGCTCACGATCGGCATTGGGTAATTCTTTTTGGGTAATTTTCTCTGACTCCTAAACCTTACTCTTGTAATCCCTCGCTATGCTAAGTGCCCTCATCTGGCTTCCGATCGCTGGTGCATTGGTCATCAGCCTGCTGCCAAGCAAGTACACTTCTTCTCAAGTTCGCTCCAGTGCGTTGGCGATCTCGCTTATCAATCTGCTCTGGACAGTCTGGATTCTGACCCAGTTTGACATTACCCAATCCGGATTTCAGTTTCGGGAGTTTCTGCCCTGGATTACTCCCTTGGGACTGAACTATGAACTGGGCGTGGACGGAGTTTCGGTAGTGTTGCTGGCACTGAATAGCCTGTTGACCCTGGTTGCGATTTTTAGCAGCAGTGAAAACACAGAGCGTCCAAAACTGCTCTATGTCATGATGCTGCTGGTGAATGGTGGTGTTTCAGGCGCATTCCTCGCACAAAACCTGATGCTGTTTTTCCTGTTCTACGAACTGGAGCTCATTCCCTTCTTCCTGATGATTTCGATCTGGGGTGGGGCAAAGCGTAGCTATGCAGCAGTCAAATTCCTGCTCTTTACGGCCGTTTCTGGTGCTCTGGTTCTGGTGAGCTTTCTGGGACTGGTCTGGCTCTCTGGCGCGTCTGATTTCTCTTACCAGTCGGTACTGGGGCAGGCGTTGCCGATCGGCTCTCAGGTCTTGCTGCTGGGGTTAATGCTGGTTGGTTTTGGCATCAAGATTCCGCTTGTTCCCTTCCATACCTGGCTACCGGATACCTATGTTGAAGCGTCTTCTCCAGTCGCGATTCTGCTAGGGGGTGTTTTTGCAAAGCTGGGAACCTACGGCCTGGTGCGATTCGGGATGGGATTGTTCCCAGAAGCGTGGGCGCAGGTCTCTCCTTTTCTGGCAACCTGGGCAGCCGTAAGCATTCTCTACGGAGCTTTGGCGGCGATCGCTCAAAAGGATATCAAGCGAATGGTGGCGTATAGCTCGATCGGACACATGGGCTATGTGCTGTTAGGTGCGGCTGCCTTGACTCCGCTCGCCCTGGTCGGAGCAGTAGGACAAATGGTGGCGCATGGCTTGATTCTGGCGATTTTGTTTCATCTGGTAGGGGTCGTGGAAGTGAAAGCGGGTACCCGCGACCTGGATGTGCTGAACGGTCTGCTGAATCCGATTCGCGGCTTGCCCTCGATTAGTTCGCTGCTGATTCTGGCCGGCATGGCGAGTGCTGGGATTCCGGGATTAGCGGGCTTCATCGCGGAGTTTCTAGTTTTCCAGGGAACCTACTCTGTCTTTCCGGTGCAAACGCTGGTCGCGGTTCTGGGAACTGCGCTCACCGCAGTCTATTTTGTAATTCTGTTGAACCGCACCTGCTTCGGCAAACTGGATAACTCGACAGCGTACTTTCCGCAGGTCACGACAAGTGAGAAGTTCCCGGCTCTGGTTCTGGCAGTTTTGATTTTGTTCCTGGGCTTGCAGCCAAGCTGGTTGGTGCGCTGGACAGAAGCGACGACAACCGCTCTGGTGGCTACCGTTCCAACTCCGACCCAGCAGTTGGCAACGAGCGAGCGATTTTTAGACCTGAATAACCTGGAACTGAATAACTAGTCGGTTATGGAGCATTCTCGCTGCACCTGGGCAAAGGGAATGTCTCTTGAAGAGATTCAAAGTGATTCTAAACCTCTACGCTTTCACCCTCTCACCGCTTATGACTGCAACTATTCTTCCCCCAGTTTCTACGCCTTCGCCAAAGCTCCCGCCCTCAAATCATGAGTTTGCTGAGGTCATTCATCGACTCGAAGCGGGTGGGGCAATGCTGCCGGATACGCCAGAAAACCTGATGCAAATCATTGGGCTGTATAAGGCTTACGCCGTACCAATGGATTTCTACTGGCGCGACCTGCTGTATATTGCCGAGCACGTTTTTCTCGATCCGCTGCCGTTCTTCAAGTACTTTATTTCGCAGGAATATCTCGATCGCCAAAATCACTACGCGGGCGATGAGGCAGACCTGAGAATCTGGCGCGGCACAGGCTCCGCTCACCCAGAACTGCTAGAGTTTATCCAGAAAGGCGAACTCAAATCCAAGCTGCCGCGCATTTTCCATCACTGGTATCACGATCGGATCAACATGGAGTTTGCCGAAGAGTGTATGCGGGCAATGTTCTGGCACGGTCGTGATATAGGCATGGGCTTGTTTGATGCCTACCTCGACAGCGACGAGTACAAGCAAAACGCCGATCGCGCCATCCAAGCGTACTTCAAGAAAAATCCAGCGATGCTGGGACTGTACAAGCTGTTCCCGGATATGTTCCTGGAGCAGTGCCGTCAGATGTCCTACTACGCAAACCTGGGGCTATTTTGGGAAATCATGGCTCCGGTGTTCTTTGAAATGTCGGATTTGTACGACGAAGGCAAAATCGCTAGCGTCCCCGACGCGATGAACTTCCTGATTAACGGAATTTTTGCGATCGCAGGTCGCCCCATTTACCATCACGTTTACATCGACGGCGAGTGCTACGAAATCATCCCGAAATCGAAGGGCTTTATGTGGCTGTATGAAGCGGCACTGCCCTATGTAGAAGCCGTATTCTACCGCACCTCGCCGTTCCGGGGCACGAAGTCTTACAACGCGCAGGCAGGACAGGTTCCCCTAGAGCAGAAAGACTTCCACTATGGCGTGCTGTACGCAGACAAATTCCCGGTCGGTACGGCTGGCATCCCGCCGACGCTGCTAGCTCAGGATATGCTGCACTTCCTGCCGCAGTACTTGGTGGACTACTATCAGCAGTTCTGTCGCGGCGAAGACGATATGCTGGTGCAGCTAGCGGTGAGCTTCCAGCGATCGATGTACTGCGTAACTTCTGCAGTCATTCAAGCACTACGCGAAGCACTGCTGTATCCGCTAGATGACCCGAATCCGAAGCACCTGATGGCAAACCGGAAGTTCTTTGAAGCGCAGATGGATCGGTTTAAGCGTCCTGAAGCACAGCTCCGGCGCATTCAGACGCAGAACTATCGCTAAGCAAGATCTCTCCTGTCAGGCAGTACGCTGGTCAACACTCTTACGCTGGCCAACACTCTACAGTGAATGACAATTTCAATGGCAATCCGGGTATGGGAAACCATGCCCTTTTTTGTTTGCCCTTTTTGTTTGCGGTTGATTGCCCAAACTGTCCCCCATTTTGCGAGTAATCGAGCTAATCATTCTGGCTTTCAAAGTCCCCTGAAGCTAGCAGGAGCAGGCAAAGAAGCAACCCACGGGGGCGATACAGAACCTTTGATACAGCTCAAATATTCCCTAGGGCAAATATTTTTGCACCACGTCCCAGCCAGTCCAGGTAACGATCGCAAATGCCAGCAGCAGCACCAGATTCGTCCCCAGATGTAGCCCCCTTGCCCAGGGACGATCGACATTAATCTGGGTTGCACTCCAGGCAGAAAGCAGCGTCAGACCGACAACAATCAAGCCCGCAGGCAAATGGCTGGAATGCCCCAAACTGCCGTAATGCCCGATCGTGCCTACTAAGCCGATCGCCAGCAGCAGCAGCACCAGAAACACCATTGTGCCGCCGATCGTAAAGTGAACGGGACGCAGCCACCCTGGACGAACCTGAGGGGTTTGACGGCTGACAAATAGCCAGCTTCCAGTCAGACTCAGCAACAGATAAGCAAAGAGGGATAGACCCATGGACCAGGCAGCAGCACGCCAGAGCCAAATAAAAGAAGGAAGATTCAAGGAAAGCGTCTCGAAGCAACGTTCCTATTATCGCTATATCAATCCTGCCTTGCTTAACCTAACTGTTTTTTCCAGACAATTTGCTGCCGAAAATCTCGTCAGTTAGTCGAAAGACAAAAATGAATGGGAGAAGCGATCGGCATTGGTTAGGGACGATTGGTCATTGGTTATTGGTCAATAGTCATTGATCATGCGACTTAAGTCTCGCTCTGGGTATAAATCAAGAGGCGATCGACCACAGGAGGGGAATAGCTCCAAAGACAGACGGCGGAGAAAAATGCGCTCTTTAAGGTGAAGAAAGATTTCACCCGAATTGACAGGAGAAGAGAGGAAATGCATTTCAAATCCCAACTTCGCTTTGCGACAATCGCCGCTGCAACCTTGACTGGATTGGTTGCTTTTAGCCCCGCTCAGGCACAAACAACCAGCAGTCCTAGTCAGTCGCCGATCCAAACGACCCCACCTGGTACAACGACCACGCCTGGAGCAGCGACTACCCCTGGCACAATGACCATGCCAGGCACAATGACCATGCCAGGCACGATGACTACGCCCGGAGCAACAACCCAACCCGGAGTCGGTACAGGCGCGGGCATTTCGACTCCTGGAGCCAACACTCCTTCCACCAGCACCACTCCCGCAACCAGACCTGCACCTGCCCCTCAAGCAAATACTGGTAATACAGGAGTCACTTCGCTGCTGCAACAAGCTTCTTCTGCAGGCACATTTAATACGCTGGCTCGTGCAGTGCAGGCGGCAGGAGTAGCAAACGCAATTCCGTCAACAGGTGGACAATTCACAATCTTTGCTCCGACCGATGAAGCCTTTTCAGCCCTCCCTGCTGGAACTCTAGAAAAACTGCTTCAACCCGAAAACCAGGCATTGCTGCGTCAGGTGCTGGCTTATCACGTTGTTCCTGGTGAGGTGACTTCTCAGGAGCTACAAACCGGAGTTGTCGATACCCTGGGTGGCGGTATCGCAGTGCGAGTTGCGGATGGTCGCATTATTGTGAATGATGGAAGCGTAATTCAGCCTGACATTCAAGCAGCGAACGGCGTAATTCACGTTGTTAACCGAGTTTTGCTGCCTGAACAACTACGTCAGCAGATTACTTCCCTTCAGTAGATTTGGTCCTCAGTAAATTTAGCCTTCAGTAACTTTGGGGCGATCGCGAGTAATTTGAAGATCGTTTTGTGGGGGACATGGGCAGCAGAAAGGTTTACTTAAGCCATCTACTCTGCGGATTGTCCCCTACATTGCCTTTGACAAAATTGCCTTTGACAAAATTTAGCGGAATTGCAGTCATTAAAAATGGTTCCGATAAAGGGTTCTTGTAAGTGTTTCGCTTATCCATAGAGCATCAGAACATTCCCTTTTTGTAGCACCGTTTTTAGCGTAGCTTCGGATTATTTTTTTCTTGTATAGTTCTTATTCTGGTAAGCCTCCCACTACGGAGGAAAGTTTTGCCAGAGTGCGATTATCCTATGGTGTTTATCCTGGGGTGTTTATCTTATCGTGAAGCTTGAGCGGGTTGAAGGTTGACCTGTTTCTTTTGACGCACCCGTGGTGCATTAAATTTCATTCCTGAGGTCAGCCCTGGATTGGGAACGAACTATTAGACTGCAAGTAACGTTACGTTTGTATATCGAATTCTATAAATCTGTAAATCTATTCGTTATTAATTTGCTTCCGCTACTTGCTGTGTTTTGTGACTGCGATCGTTTCGATCGAACTGTGTATTCTGCCCCTTTCGTTAAACGATAATCAGGAAAGACATAATGAAATCACCGCTTTACAGTCTCATTGGTTTCGCAAGCATTGGAACTGTTCTTGTCGCTTTAACGCTGCCTGCCGCTGCTCAAACCTTCACCGGGAGTGGCAGCATTGGAACACCCGGATTTGGCTCTACGGGGGTTGGTGTTAGCCCAGGAACGACTTCGACTGGGATTCCCCTTTCTCCATTTGGTAGCAGCGTTTCAGGAACCGTTAACGGCATCCCTCAGAGCAATTTTGGAACGATCGTCACTCCGGGAACGGGCAGCACCTCAACCTTTGGCGTTCCGAATTCAGCGTTTGGTACTCCTGCCACTACAGGGACGATCGGCACAACGGGTCTACCGGGTACAACAGTCAACGGAGGGCAGCTCGGAACGACTCAGACTGGCATCTCAACGACCACAGGCTCTTCAACGATAACCGGAACACTGGGAACAAACGGCTTTCCGACAAACACTGCTCCGCTTGGTCCAACGTCGACCAGCACTTTTGGCGTACCTAGCTTCAGCGCACCGACCTTTGGCGCACCTGCCGGAACCACGAATTTTGGGACGCAAGGGGTGGTTACGCCTGGAACACAGTCTGGATTTGGAACACAGCCTGGATTCGGAACACAGCCTGGATTCGGAACACAGTCTGGATTTGGAACCCAAGGAGTTGTTACGCCTGGAACTGGAACAAGCACCAGCACCCAAGGATTTGGAACCCAAGGCGTTCAATCAGGCATTAACTCAGGAGTACAGGGCGTTCAATCAGGGGTTGGCACATCGGGTTTTGGAGCACAAGGGGCTGGAGCGGCAGGCTTTGCTGCGCCTGGAGTAAACAGTTCAACAAGCACACTGGGCAATGGAAATTCGGTGAATAGCGGATTCAACACTAATGGGTTTTCAGGACAATCGGGAACAAGTTTCACATCGCCTGGAGTAAGCTCAGGAGCACAGACGACACCTGCTGGAGTTACAAGCGGAACAACGTTTGTGCGATAGCGACAAGAACGATCGGGTTACGTCAAAAGGCACAGGCTTTCATTCCTTCAGTCAGTTCACCCTGAATACAGGTGCGAGAGCCAATTCAAGCAAAGATTTTGTTTTGACAGCACCCATCGGACATTTAAATTGGAGCATGAGCATGGCAGATCAATCACTGCAAGCAATGGATCTCGATGCGACGATCGCAGCCCTTCAGCAGGGAGTAACGTTGATTCCACTTGATGAAGCGATCGCGATTATTGAAACATGGCAAAGTCAACTGCAAGGACATGATCTCGCAGAAGACCTGGGCGAATTAAAAGCCGCTCTGCAAAACGGTAACTCGGGTGAGATCGCTAAATTGTTGATTGATATCGGCGAAGATGCTTCTGGGGCTTCCAGCATCGCTCCCAGCGAGGTCATGCCTAGGCTTCAACAGCTTGGTCAAGTGCTTTATCAGGCAGGTCATGCAATTAAATAGCTTGATTTGTGACGTTCTCTAATCATGAGGGGCTTAAAGCCCCTTTTTTAATGCCTGGATACAAGTTCGAGCAAGCTTGAGCAAAAATGAATTTCGATCGCTTTAGCCTATCCCCAGTCGCGATCGCTATATAATTCGTCGTAATAATGCAGGCAGGAAAGTGGTTTCAATCAACAATTTTTGATCAAAGCATGACTCACCCCACCATTCCTAAACCTGTCCTCGTTCGATTACACCCAGCCTTGAGTGAGGAGAAATCGATGAACAAGCAAGCCTTGAGGAAAGCAGGCACGATTATCGGTGGAATTGCACTGCTGGCTGTCCCTGGTTATCAGGTTGGATCATTTGCGGCAGCGCAGGCAGGTCGGATAATTCCCGTTCAGGCTCTGACGACTCCGGGTGAAGCGGCTCCGCAGGCTGAGGGATCTCAAGAGGAATCTCAATCTGAAGAACCGCTTGAAGCTCCCTATGTCCCGACTCCTCAAGTTGTGGTTGACCAGATGCTTGCAATGGCAGATATAGGACCAGACGATGTGATTTACGATTTGGGAAGCGGCGATGGCAGAGTGGTAATTACCGCCGCACAACAGTTTGGCGCAAGAGGGGTTGGGATCGAGATTGATGCAGAACTGGTGGCTCAGGCGACGGCAAATGCCCAAGCGGCAGGGGTAAGCGATCGAGTCCAGTTTCGCGAAGAGGATCTATTTACCGCAGACTTTCGCGATGCCACGGTCGTGACGCTTTACCTGTTGCCCGACGTCAATCTGCGCCTGCGCCCAATTTTGCTGACCCAGCTTAAGCCCGGAACCCGCATTATTTCTCACAGTTTTGATATGGGCGACTGGAAGCCTGAAGAAATCGAAGTTGTGCGTGGACCGAGCAAGCTGCACATTCTCTATAAATGGACGGTTCCCGAAGTTGTTCCGCCGGAACTGCTGGCTCCTTAAAGCGATGCTTAAACTGCCTTCCATCATTCAAACTCCGCCAAAATTGGGTGATTTAGGAGCAGCACAGCACCTCTGAGACGAATCCAATCCCTTCCCCCCAGCTCCTCACTCCCTTCATCGACCCATCCACTCATCTCTCCATTCGCCCCCAACCAAGATTCCTGCCGCAAGGGGAGCGATTTTGATTACCCTTGAGTAGGTAGACGATCGCACATACCTTATATAAAACAAAGTACCGATTGACCGGGAGACAGGGGCAAGTCCTGATGAGCAAGCCGATGACATTTTGGGGATGGGGTTCGCGCAGTGGCGTAGTGCTGTCAACGTTTTTGCTGTGGCTGGGGTGGCTATCCCCAGGAGCAGTGCAGGCGCAGCCATCTCGCAGGCAAATCCTGATATCAGCCGAGCCTGCGAATCTCACCCTGGCGCAAGCCCTGAGTTCCACCGAGCAGCAGGAACTCGAGCGCCTCAGGCAGGTGAACCAGACGGCAACGCTCTTTAATATCATGCTCGGCGTTTTGGCGGCTCTGCTGGCGGCAGCTCTGATTGGGCTGTATTTGTTGAGGCGATCGGTCTTGCAAGAAGTGACGGCGATCGTGAAGTCCCACATTCAGGAACTCGATGACCTGGAGCGGCAGATCGGCAAAGCAAAGAACGAAGTGCAGCGGCTCCTGAAAGACTACGAAAACTATGCAGGCGACCTGGGCGAAGATGCGGAGGCGTTTCAACACGAGATCGAGGCAAAGCGCAGCGCACTGTCCCAGCTTATGGCGGACGCTTCCCAGCGCAAACATGAATTGCTAAACGGCATGGAACAGCAGCTTCTTGTTGCACAGCGCAGGCTAGAGGAGATAGAGACGGACTTTGCAAATCAGATTGCCGAGCTTCAGCTCAACGTGCAGTCGCAGAAAGATTTGTCGCTGCAAACGCTATCCGCATCCGAGGCAGAATTCGCAGCAAGAATTAGTCAGTATCAGTCGATCGCCCAGGAACACAAAGAGGGAACGCTTCAGCAGTTCAGCGATCTGGTGGCAGAGCTTTCGCCTTACTTAAGTGAATTGCGAACCAATGCCCGATTGCAGGTTGACCAGGAAAAATCCAATATTATCGAGGGCATCCGGCAGCAGCAGTCTCAGTTTGTCGGGCAGTTTGCTCAAATTCAGGACGACATTAACGATCGCAAGAATCAGCTTTTTGACAGTCTGGAAAAACTGCGGCTCGATGTCACGTTTCAGTTGGCACAGCTTCAGGCAGACACTCAAGCACAGCGCGATGCAATTCGGCAAACGCTGGAACAGCTTTATAGCGAACTGTCTACCCAGCGATCGAACCTGGAATCGGAAATTCGGGCACAGCAGGACAACATTCGCCGCAATCTGAGTCAGCTCACCACTGATTTTGCCGATCAGCGATCGGCATGGCAGGCAGAAGCACAAACGCAGCAAAACCAGCTCCGGCAAAACCTGGAACGGCTAGAGGCAGAACTCGAAGGCAGAATTCGCGAACTCGAACTCGATGCCCAGCTTCAGCGAGACGGCATTCAGCGTAATCTGGCTCAATTGGATGCCGTGTTAGCGACTCAGCAGCAAACCCTGGAAGCCATTTCCCAGGCAAAACAAGTAGACTTGCAGCGCATTTTCACCCAGATCGAAGCCGAACTGTCCCAAAAGCAAAGCGGCCTGGAGATAGAAGCACAAAACAAACAAGCCGAACTCCAGCAGATCCTCGATCGCATCGATGCCGAATTCACGACCCAGCGCACCGACTTCCAGGTCGATACCCAGGCGAAACGGGAAGAACTGCGCCAGACGATCGCCCAACTCACCAGCGACATCACCGGCCAGCTCAGCCAGATTCCCGCTACGGTTCAGGAACAGCGCGATCAGATTTTGGGCAACCTGGAGCGGGCAGAAACCGATTTACTCAACCAGTTTGCCACCCTTAAAGGAGACGTGCAGGGACAGCGTGATCGCCTGCGGCAAAACCTCGATCGCCTCGAAGCCCGCCTTGGTGAACAGGTCGATCGCTTCCAGGGCGATGCGGAATCTCAGCGACAGACAGCCTTGCAATCCCTGCGGCAAATCGAGGCAGAAGTGGCGGCACAGTTGCGATCGATCCAGTCAGAAGCGCAGGTGCAAAAAGATCAGATTCTTCGCCGACTGGCAGAGCTTTCGCCCCAGTTTGTCGCCGAGTCCTTTGTGGCAGACGTGCGGCAGAATATTCAGACGCTCACCGAGCAACTCAATCTGCTGCGGTCGACCCAGCCCGAACTGTTCATGCGTCCCGAAGACTATGTGCAGCAGGGCAATGACCTACTCGCTGCTGAACACTATGCCGATGCGATCACGTCCTATGACAAAGCACTGGCTTCCCTACCCAACCAAGCCGAAGTCTGGTTCAACCGGGGACGGGCACTCGAAGAACTACAGCGATACGATGAGGCACTGTCTACTTACGATCGCGTGACCAAGCTCCAGCCTGCCAACGCAATCGCCTGGTATCACCAGGGCATTGTGCTGCGCGAATTGAAACAGTCCGATGCGGCTCTGGCAGTGTTCGATCGATCCGTGACGCTGCAATCCCAGGATCACAAAGCCTGGCTGAATCGCGGCGTTACCCTGAATCGGATGAAACGCTACGAGGAAGCCCTCACGTCGTTTGATAAAGCCCTGGAAATCAAGCCCGACTACACTGAAGCCCTGATCAATCGCGGCGTAGTCCTGGGGGCACTTCAGCGATCGGAGGAAGCCTTCAACGCCTTTGATCGGGCAACCCAACTCGACCCCGAAGACGCAAAGGCATGGCTGAATCGCGGTTTGGCACTCTTGGAAATGGGACGCTATCAGGAATGCGTCGATTCCCTGGAAAGAGCAACTGACCTCCAGCCCAATAACGCTAAAGCCTGGGACAGTCGTGGCTATGCCCTGCTGCAACTCGGACGCGACAAAGAAGCCCTGGCAAACTTCAACCGCGCTATTAAAGCCAAACCCGAATACGCCAGTGCCTACTACAACAAGTCCACCTGCTACGCGGTTCAGGGCGAAACGGAGCTGGCTTTAGAGAATTTGCGTTTGGCGATCGAACTCAACCCTCGCTACCGCAAAGAAGCCAAAACCGATCCAAGTTTTACCGAACTCTCACGCGAGGCAAGGTTTAAGGATCTGACGGATTAGGGGAAATAGGGGAGTTAACGGCTGTGCCTTTATGAGTCAAATCAGAAGTGTTGAAAGTTAGATTAAGCGACGGAAAAAATTAACGTTCGGTCATAGCCTTATTTCGATATCGAGTTGTTTGGTTTTGCGACTTGGAAAGTCAGTGTGGATTTCGCCTAATAACCTATGTCGATGAGATGACCCATAATGAGGGTGAGAGCCCTAAGCCCTGCAATCGTTGCTCGTTTACAGCAGCATTCGTAATGCTTCACAGCTGAAGGCGATTGCACCCTAAGTTTGCCTCTCTTTATCGATCATGGAGCGTATTAAACAATTTCCGCACTAAAGCATCGCGCTGTTCTGTGATAAAGGAAGCATCGCGGGCGGGATTCTGGGAACGCTGTGCCTGCTGTTTTGCTTCCTGCAAAATGTGCTTGCACTGGACGAGGTAACTTGTCAGATGCCCATTGAAACAGGGCTGTTCACGAAGTTGGCGGGCAATGCCGGGCTGTTGGCAGAACTCTGGCTTTTGTAGGTTTTGAAGGAGCCATTCGATATCCTGGTTTAGTGCATCCCGTTCTTCTACCGAAGCCGTATACAGACGGAGTGTGGCACAAGTTGCTGCAAAAACCTGAGCTAAATCAGTTATCTCGCTTGTTTGGTTGGGGTATAGGTCGCGAACCGAAGCTACATCTCGATTATGTCCATTTCTGTTGGAGAGTGCGAAGTCCCGCTTAATTTTTAATCGTTGGGTTGGCTGAGCTGGTGGGCTAGACCCTGGCACTTCACTCACCGTTTCGATCGTTCCCCCCGCGTCCGCCATTGCCCAGGCGTAGCTAAACAAGCGGTAGGCAACCTTCAACTTTTCATCCCAATCCGCAACCGTCTTGATGGGAGCTTCGGAGAATTCCTGTTTCTCCAGACTACACAGCTGATACATTCCCCGCGCAAATAAAAGATAGCTGGCTCCAGCACCAAACAGATAAATGGTTTCGTTAGGTTCGCCGCCGTCTTTTAGATTCAACCAGCCTCTTTGCACAGCCAGATAGGTCATTTCCAGATAAAGTACTTCTCCATCTTCCGGCTGCTGATTATTCAAAAGTCTGCGGGTTTCAACGATCGGCGGAATTGGACCGATATCGTAGTTTTTCAAGTTAGGAACGAGCGGTTTTTCTACACCACTTTTTTCTTTGATTTGGTAATAGCATTTTCTGCCAACGTCTGTGTAAGAGAGCAGGGCATGATCGCGAAGTTGCTTTGCCCAAAGATTGCAATCTCTGGGTAGGATTCCTGATTGTGATCTAAATTGATGACGTGCAAAATACACTATCCAATAAATCCAGGATTGATAGGCGGTGTAGCACGAATACCGCTCAGTGTCTCCGTCACTGGCAGCATAAAGGCGGGCTTTCTCCAGCAGGTATAAACGACCCTCATGAATTTCAGCTTCGTTACGCTTGTTGTCGCCAACGTTGCGATCAGTAGGTAAGCGGTGCGGGGAATCAGCGTCGTCATAAGGTACTTCAGGAAAGAAGGTGAGAATGCGAGCGCGGAGGAAGTAGATTTTTGCCAAGAGGTGATAGTGGGGGTGAAAGGTTCCCTGCGAAACTTCGTGAATCAAAAAGTACTTTGCCAGGCGAATAGTGAGGTGTTTTTCAGCACGATTGAGGGCTTCCCAAGATGCACTTAAAAGGGTTTCGTGAAAGGTTTTTAGGTTCATATCTTCTGGGATATAATCCGGCAGATATTCCCGTTTTCCTAGCTCAGCCAATCGATTGACATAATAAAAATACAGTGCCCGACAAAGCTCCAAATAAACGAGCAGCGTCCCGGAAAAAATTTTAAAGTCCGTCTCAGTCGGAATGCTGCGTCCAAATCGCTTATACCAGTCCAGACCCGAATCAGAAATTCGCTTTATCGCCTTCTCAACTGCCTTGAGATAGAGCCACGATCGCCGATATAGACCTTCATTCAGATAGGTTTCCGCAATAGTCAGGCAGGCTTCAATCCAAATATAGGGATCGTCCTTTTTAAGAGAACTGCTCCAATCTCGCAGCAGGGTTTCTAGCAGATAGTTCTCCTGAGCAAAGGACGAAAAAGGATAGGCAGTGACGTATTTTCTGGCTTCTTGCAGACATCGGTGCTGCAAAATGCGATCGGTCAGCTCTTTAAGATACTGGTCTGGCGTAATGCCTGTGTACCGAATTGCCCGCAGCCGAGCCTGTAACGCCGCGATCGCCGGACACAAAATCAGGTCAAAGCCGCAGTATTCACCCCGCGCTGTGCGATCGCCAAACGCAAATCGCTCATAGGGAATCAGCTGATTTGCCTCACTGCTGTCACTCATTGCCCTCGACAGCGTTTCGGTTTTGCAAAGCCGCACTAGCGTATGTGCCCAGATGGGAGACGGAATGTTATTGCGAATAATCTCCTCATGCACGACCACATCATGGGCGATCGGAAAATACTCAGCGAGTCCGGGAATGTTCGACAGCAGGGTGCTGTTAATGATCTTGATGATGTGGGAAAGCGTTCCTCCAATTCCAGTACTGCTGACTGAAAAGTCAATTCTCTGCCCAGCTAAATCATCCCGCCTGATTTGAGCAAAGACATCCTTCACTTCCTCAGGCGGCTGGTAGCTCGGGGGAAGCCGGATGTAAAAATGCACCGTTACCTTGTGGGCATACTGCGAAGCAATCTCCTTGCCATGCAGTTTATCTTCCTTGCCCTGCGATTTGTCAGGGTCAAGATCCAGGAAAGGCGCATGGAATAGACCCGGTCTGGCAGAAAAGCGATCGCTGATAGGCAACGGCAGAGGAGCACATTCCTGAATCGTGATGGTCTTAATATAAATCGGAAAAATTTGGGTTAGGACTTCATTTTCAATGACGGCTTTGGTTAGCTTTTCGATAAAACCATCGGGTAGGTAGGCTCGGATGTAGTCATCCCCCCGATCTTTCTCAAGCTGGACCTGCCCGCCGCCTCTAAGCAGAATCCGCTCTACTTCGCGCTGAGTTTTTTGCGAGAGTTCACGAAGCTGCCTTTGCCTGTACTCCCCTTCTGGCAGGTACTGAAGACTCTGCTCTGCTATTTGTTTAATTAGTTGCTCGATATGCTGCTTTAAAGCAGAGGTTTGGCGTTGCTCTTCCTGGACCTCATCTAAGCCGATCGAAGTGCGATAGAGCTTCAAAAGCTTGCCGTAATCATGCTTTTGATTTAGCCAAATATTCAGGAGTACCTGCTGAAGCAAAACTTGCTCTTCACCCAAAGATAAGCCAAGCTGCTCCCTTTCATCGGGAGTCAAGTCAATTAGTTTCAGCAGGGCAATCAGAACTTCCTCTGGCGTCAGCAGTTGCCCTTTTTCCGGATCTCCAGAGGCTTGTAGCCCCGCAATAAAGCCGACTAAATCACCCGTTGTAATGGGTTTGCTGTCGCAAAGCTTATCAGCAAGTGTACGACCTTTTTCTTCATCATTGGTCAGGCGGCGTCCTAGAGCGCGTTTGTTGATCGTACCGTCTTTTTTTCGGGTATTTGCAAAGCATTTAACCAGGTAATCGTGCAGATCTTTCGTTCGCTGATTGTCGGGAGTTTGCTGTTTGTCGGACATAAAAGGAGACACCCGAAAAAATCTAGAGAAAAATCCAGACTGACTGGCGATACAAATCCATCTCTGTAATTTATCTACGGCAAAGAAATCACCAGATATATTGCATTGTTTTGCTATGAAGCACAATTTTTTGTGCTAAAAAGCACAAGAGCTGGAGAAGATTGGCTTTTCAACAATTTTTTTAGTATTTCATTACACAAAAGATTGGAGAAGATTTTCCCAGGAATAGTAAGGGTTTGCTTCCTGCTGCTCCCAATTGCCCCCTTGTATTTCGATCGTAAGCATCCGATATTGCACTCATGCAAGGCAGAGGCATTCATTCAAATCATATTGCTTCTATTGATGAAGCTGGAGCTAGGGACTGAACCTGCTGATTTGAGCCTTTGGCTGTGAGGAGTTTTGAACGGCATCGTAACTATATTGATTTGAATGCTGAAGGCTTGCAGTCCTCCTATCAAAATTGACATTCGCTCCTGAAATTGAATCAGGGAGGTGCAGCATGAATGAAAGACTGTTTAATCCGCCGCTTTGGGGAAAGGTCGAGGAAACAATTACCCCAAACCAGCCGGGACGAGTCCAAGCAATGGGAAGCTACTGGTATGCACAATGTTATGGATGGGATTATCGGCAGATTTTGTACCCAGGACAGGTGGTAATGGTGATTGCACAACAGGGCAGGGTGCTGCTCGTAATGCCGATTGCAGAGAGTTGATCGCTCAATAACAGTTAAAGAACATTGTCTGGATCAGGATTGCCGCCCCTTTCCTCCTTCGCCCACTCACGCATCTTACCCACTCACCTACTGACCTACCTGCTCACGTGCCCCCCGAATCTTTCCATAACACTCACACACTACCCCCTCCAACCCCGATCGATCCAAAATTTCCATCTGTCCCTGCCGATAGCAAATCAGGTTCGATCGCTGAAGCCGTCCCGCAATCACGCTCACCGTCGCACGTCGCACACCCAGCATTTGCGCCAGGGATGCCTGAGTCAGGGGAAACTGTCCCTCCCCCACGCGATCCTGAGTCATCAGCAGCCAGCGGCAGAGGCGTTGCTCGATCAAATGAAGGCGATCGCAGGCGGCAAGCTGGGTCACCTGGTCAAATAATGCCTGAGCATAACGCTAAAGCTGGTGATACAGCAATCCTCGCTGCTCGATTTCAGCTATCAGGATTTCTGCCGGAAGCCGCAATGCCTCACCGGGAATTTGCACCATTGCCCGACCGGAAACCTGATTTACGCCTAGCAAAATGGGGAGACCGACGATGCCTTCTCGCCCCACGGTTGCCACTTCGATCGCCGCTCCGGCTTCCATTACGGTTAGCAGCGACACTACACAGTTGAGCGGAAAGTAAGCCCACTCGATGCACTGGTCTGCATCATATAAAATCTGCTGCGCCTCCAGGCGAACGGATTCGAGATGAAGGGAAATGCGTTCCCGATCTTCTGGAGAGAGGGTACAGAAGAGATGATTGCAGCCTGCGACCCGCAAATTAAGCGATGCGGAGCAGTTCTCCCTTTGAGGTAATCGCAGTTCTTCCTGCGGACGATCGGACCCGAACCTCATGCAATTTCTGCAAGTTAACGCTCTTCAATATTTGCGAAATGAATTTTAGCAATCGCAGACTTAGTTTTAAGAAAAGTTAAGAGAAATTACAGATTTATAACACATTCAGAAGATTCGATCGCTAAAATCGCCTATGCTAGTCCTACCACCTGTGTACGAAACCGTACATAATTATGCACTATCGATCGTTTGACGCTTCGCGCAACTACGAGGGAACCGCTGCCTTTCACATTCTGGTTGTGGATGACTTTCTAGACGTTCTCTCGCTGCTAAAAATTGTCCTGGAAACAGAGGGATATCAGGTTTCAGTTGCCCGCGATGGCAATTTTGCCTTATCCCTTATTCAAGCATCACCACCCGACCTGGTGTTATTAGACGTTGTAATGCCAGGCATTAGTGGTTATGAAGTCACGCGGCGAGTTCGCCAGTGTCCCAGACTAAAATATTTGCCGATTATTCTTTTCACAGGCTGCACGGATGAAAGCGATCGAGAAGAAGCTTTAGCAGCAGGCGCAAACGATATTGTTAGCAAGCCGATCGCGATTGTAGAACTGCTGTGTAAGGTGCGAATGCTTTGCGGCTAAACAATGGGCTGGGTTAGAAACTGTTCAAGATACTTTACGACAAGTCTTAAGGCGTTACTCTTCAAACAATTCTCAGGAAACGACTCTAAGCTCCTCTGGTAACAGCGACAGCAATACCTCTTCATGCTCGACTTTAACAATCCATCGACCTGTTAACTGCCCATCCTGCACCAGTTCAGGCGTGAGAACCTTGCCAAATTTTCCGGCGACGTAATCCGGTTGGAGGATCTCGACTCGATCGCCTACTCGAATTTCTTGTTCAGTCACCCCTGAATTCGTTTATCTCTATCATGTCTACAAGGCAAGTTTATAACCTTCTCTTAACCTTACAGCGAAAGATGCGCCTTGGTTATAAAAAATGGGCTGAAGAAATAAGAGCGTTCTCTTGCCCAGACCGCTCACACATAGGGACTATTCCGGTTCTGCTATTTGGAATACATCTCATTCCTTCTTAACTTACCCAGATTGATGGATTGTCAAGTAGGTGTCACATTTCTTAAGCTAAAGGAAAGTTGAGTTAGTCAGGCTTCGATCGCTCATTCAAGTCTTGCGTAACTCACGAAACATCCAAATCGCTTTTATTTTTACTAGCAAAGGAGCAGAACAATGCACACCGAGAATCCCTTAGATTTAATGCCCTTCCTCGCAAATTTAAGAAGTGGTCTCTGGCTGCTTGGTTTGTCCTCCTGGATTTTTGGCATTCTCGATCGCAGCTTTGCCTCCTTCGCCGATGGCTACATTTCCGCGATCGACATTGCTCAGATTGCAACAGCTTCTTTCTTCTTCGTAAGCTGGATGCTGCTTAAGCCTGCCTCCGCTAAGCTGACCTCCCGGAGTGCTGAATAGTCAAGAGCTACAGTCTTTATCTGCTTCAGCATTTGTTTAGCGCAGCGTTAAGCGGCTCCTACGAGTCTTTGAACGGCTTCGGGGCTACAAATGTGCGCCTGGGCTGGAGTGTTCTAGGGCTTTGATCGATCGTCCTGATGCAGCAAATGATAGTCAAAGAATTGGCATAGTGCCCTTTTCTGCTAACACGACCATTGCAGTCCTGCCTGCTCGGCTTGCTGGCTCAGACACTTGCTTTTGATCGCACCATTCCAGCAACCCCTGAGAGCGTGAAGTGCGCTGAATCAAAATACACCCTTCAACTAAAACTTAAATCAGAATTTCAATCGGAACTGCGGGGAGCGTCATCGCATCTGAGGTATTGTTAAGGCGATTGGTTCTTAAGTGAAATTAAGTTTTAGCGATTGAAATCACGAGTTTTCGTCGTGCCGCAGCCGCCCATATAGCTCAGTGAAATAGCGCAGCCGTCCCGTCAGTTCTGGGGTAAGCGCACCGTACCAGTATCGCCAGTTCCAATTTCCTTCTTGCTGGCTAGGTGCATTCATCCGGGCATCGCTGTCTAGTCCCAGAAGATCCTGCAGTGGAAGAATTGCTTGGTTTGCCACCGTACCAAACGCCAACCGAATTAAATCCCAGTGGATGCCATCCTGGCTAGTGCAGCCGAGATAGCGAATGACGCGCTGCTGCTCTTCGTGAGAGCGTTTGTAGAACCAGCCGACGGTCGTATCGTTATCGTGCGTTCCAGTGTAAACAATGCAGTTGCGCGGATAGTTAAACGGCAAATAGGGATTTCCTGGGTCTGAGTCAAAGGCAAAGTGCAGGATCTTCATGCCGGGAAAGTCAAAATCGTCTCGCAATGCCTCGACCTCAGGCGTAATCATGCCCAGATCTTCAGCCACGATCGGCAAACCGCCCAACTCCTGCCGTAATCGCTGGAAGAACTCCCGTCCGGGTGCTTTAACCCATTCGCCATTGATCGCAGTTGTTTCATGCCCTGGAACTGCCCAATACGCTTCAAAGGCGCGGAAGTGATCGATTCGCACCAGATCCACCAGATCAAACAAAGACTTAAATCGCTGAATCCACCAGGCAAAATCTTCTTTTTGAAGCTGCTCCCAGTCGTAAATCGGATTGCCCCAGAGCTGACCCGTCGTGCTGAAATAGTCGGGTGGCACGCCTGCCACGAGCGTCGGCTTTTTCGTTGCTTCGTCCAGACAGAAAAACTGTGGATAGGACCAAACATCGGAGCTGTCAAACGACACATAAATCGGCACATCGCCCATAATGCGAATGCCTTTCTCGTTGGCGTGTTGCTTCAGTGCCGACCACTGCCGGAAGAACTGAAACTGCATGAACTTATGAAAAAATACCTCCGAAGAGAGCCTGTCGCGCCATTGCTCGATCGCTTCCGGTTGGCGATTAGCGATCGACTCTTCCCAGGTGTTCCAGCCTGCGCCCTCATGAGCATCTTTCAAAGCGCGAAACAGGGCATAGTCTTCCAGCCAGTCGGCTTTGTCCTGACAAAACTGGTCAAATGCCTTGATCTGATCGGGGTCTGCCTGATTCTGAAACGCTTCGCAAGCTTTTCGCAGCAGGGGCATTTTGACGTGATGCACCCAGCCAAAATCGACTTTTTGCGGAAACTCCGGCAGTCCTTCAAAGTCTTGTTCGCTCAGCAGTCCATCTTCTTTGAGGCGATCGGGACTGATCAGCAGCGGATTTCCTGCCATCGCTGAGAATGCCAGATAGGGCGAATCTCCGTATCCGGTCGGTCCTAGAGGGAGAATTTGCCAAATGCGCTGTCCAGCTTGCGCCAAAAAATCGATAAACTCGTAAGCCGAACCGCCCAAATCGCCAATTCCAAAGCGGCTGGGAAACGAAGTCGGATGCAGCAGAATTCCACTTTCTCTAGGGAAGGACATAGCCGGATTAAAAAGGAAAAACAGAAGGAATAGGCAAATTAGCAAAAAACCAACCAGAAAAATCAGTGCAAAGCAGACCATTCCGGAGGGTTGCTAACTCCCTAATCTTGCCGATCGCAGGAAAATCAGGAATCTGTCTAGAGGAACATGATGCGCTTAGAGTAAATTTATCAAATTACGGATTAAATCAAATTTGCCCCAGTTCGTTGAACGCGCCTGGAGCATTAGAATTAAGCCCTGCAAGGTACAAGTTTGAGCAGGTTATAACATAGCACTGAAATCTTAGCCGCCCGTCTGCCGCGGAATCAGCGGAACTTCAACCGAGTCGCGGAATCGCTGCACTGAGTCCGAAAACTCGATCGGCAGAACGACCTCAACGTTTTCGTGCGGACGCGGGATAATCACCCAGGATTCGAGCGAGCCGCCAAAGCAGTTTCCTGCCGCCTCAATGCCTGCTGCCATTGACTGCTTTACTTCCGAGACATCGCCACGAATAATCACGCAAAACCGGGCACTTCCGCAACGTTGATAGCCCACCAGTGTCACCCGTCCGGCTTTGACCATCGCGTCTGCGGCTGCCAAAATTCCGGGGAATCCTTTTGTTTCGAGTGCGCCAACTGCAATCGGCATCGCTTTCTCCTAGAGGTCAAATAAGGAAGGTCAAATTAAGGTCATCGAGTGGTGAAGCCACCCTATATTTTACGGGCTTTTGGTCGGCACGATCGCAATTGTTTTCATAGACTTTCACTGATGCTTTCGTCTAATCAAAGCGATAAGGAATGCAAATCTGCCCTAGCCCATTTCCCTACATCCAGCGAAATTCCTCGACCCGCTCTGTATATTGAAGCGGTAGCACTTCCACAACATTTTCGGGTGGATTTGGCACGATGTAGTACGTCACCAGCTTGCCGTTAGGAGGCGCAGTTCCAGCCGCTTCGATGCCCGCTTCCATCGCCGGACGCACCTCTGAAATCGGTCCCCGAATCGCGACGACCTGTTCTCCGCTTTCGGCAATGTCGTAGTACACGATCGTCACCCGTCCGGCTTTCACCATCGCATCTGCGGCTGCCAGAACTGCCGGAAACCCAAGTGTTTCAATTACGCCAACCGCTTGAGGCATGGTGTATTCCTCGTAATTACATTCTTATCATTACATTCTCTAAATTTTAAGATACCACTCTCCTGCTTGCGTCTTTCAGCAAATGCCTAGACAGCCCTCACCCGATTTCTGTTGCTTCTGAAGCTGAACAAATTAGTCGCGATCGCGTCATTCCAATAGAGTCTTAGCCTGTGAGCCGCATTGGGATCACGTTTGGGTCGCCTTGAGCAGTTCACGCCAGATTAGAAACCTCCTGCCAAGCTTTCTGAAACTTGCCCGATCGCTAGCCAATTCGCTCGGATTAGCCCTAGTCAGGTTTGCAGCTTGCATATATGATCTGGAAATTCTTGGTTCTTAATTTTGAAATTGATTTGAATTGACTCATTCTGCTGGAACCATTTATAGATAGCTGCTTACAGATAGCTGCACTGGGCTAATTTGAACGGTAAGTGATTAGAGCATTGGGGGAGTAATGAAGCTTTCAGTTGTAATTCCTGCTCACAACGAAGAAGATTGCCTGTACGGGACAGTGAGCCGCTTGGTCGAAACCCTGGAGAGAGAAAACATTCCTCACGAGATTCTAATCGTTAATGACAATAGCTCAGATTGCACGCCTGCCGTCTGCTGTGAATTGCATGCCACCTTCAGCAGTGTGCGCTGGGTTAATAATGAGCCGCCGAATGGATTTGGGTTTGCCGTTCGTCGGGGGCTAAGTGAGTTTTCAGGTGACGCGGTTGCCATCCTGATGGCAGATGCTTCAGACGACCCGGAAGATCTGGTTGCTGCCTATAAGTTGCTGTTTCAAGGATATGACTGCGTCTTTGGTTCGCGCTTCTCGAAAGGCGGAAAGGTCGTGGATTATCCTCCCCACAAGCTCTTCATTAATCGATTGGCAAACTGGTTTATCAAGGTTCTGTTTGGACTACGCTACAACGATACAACCAATGCTTTCAAAGTCTACCGTCGAGAAGTGATTGACGGGATTCAGCCCATTCTAAGCCATCATTTTAATCTCACTGTAGAACTGCCGTTAAAGGCGATCGTCCGAGGCTACTCCTACGGCATCATTCCCATGCGCTGGTATAACCGCACAACCGGAATTTCAAAGCTCAAAATCAAGGAAATGGGCAGCCGCTATCTGTTTATCGTGCTTTATATCTGGTTAGAAAAGCACCTGTCGCGGGGAGATTATCACCGCAGCAAGCAGCCCGTTAGCGTAGGAAGATTCAATGCCTGAACGAGTTTTAATTCTGGGTGGGGCAGGATTTATTGGCAGTTCTCTGGCGATCGGCTTCAAACAGCGTCACCCCGACTGGCACATTATTTGTCTCGATAACCTAAAGCGGCGCGGCTCAGAGCTAAACCTGCTGCGGTTCAAACAGCATGGCATTGAGTTTGTGCATGGCGATATTCGCTCTCCCTCCGATCTTGATTCGGCAGTTCTAACCGTTGACACCATCATCGACTGCTCAGCGGAACCTTCGGTGCTGGCAGGCTTTGCCTCTCCCCGCTATGTGTTGGAAACCAACCTGGTTGGGACCATTAACATTCTTGAACTCGCCAGACAACTCAAGGCTTCGGTTCTCTTCCTGTCCACCAGCCGGATTTACCCGGTCGCCGCCCTCAGCGACATTAAGCTCGTCGAACAGGCTACTCGTTTCGCTATCGCGCCTGACCAGACCCGACCGGGAATTTCAGAGCGGGGCATCAGCGAAGACTTTCCGCTCCAGGGCGCACGATCGCTCTATGGCGCAACTAAGCTGGCTTCGGAACTGCTGATTGAAGAATATCGAGACGCTTATGGCATTCCGGCGATCGTCAATCGCTGCGGTGTGGTCACGGGAACCTGGCAGATGGGCAAGGTCGATCAGGGCGTGTTTGTCCTCTGGATGGCAGCGCACTACTTCAAGCGATCGTTGGGCTACATCGGCTACGGTGGCACGGGCAAGCAGGTGCGGGATTTGCTCTGCGTGAATGACCTGCTGAATCTGGTCGAGTATGAGCTGCTGCATTTTTCCGAGCTAGATGGCAGCCTGTTTAATGTGGGTGGTGGCGTCGAGAGTAGCCTGTCTTTGCTGGAAACCACGCAGCTTTGTGAGAAGATTACCGGAAACTCGATCGAAATTCGCTCCGTCCCTGAAAACCGTCCCGGTGATGTGCCGCTCTACATTACCGATTCTTCTAAAGTGATTCAATCCACCGGATGGCAGCCGCAGACCAGCCCGGAGCAAACCTTGCATCAAATTTTTGCATGGATTCAAGACAATGAGGCGGCTCTTAAGCCAATTCTAAGTTAGAAGTTGGGCGTGATAGAGATACAATTCGGGATGCTTGCTGGATGCTGTTTATTCCAAGTCAATCATGATGGATCAAGAAATTTATCTGAAACGGCTTTATGCGAATCGATTCGACGTTCGGCAGCGCAAAGCAAAAGAAGCTCTCTGGAAAGTATTAATTGATGACTTTATTCAGAGATATATTAGTCCCCATGCGATCGTTTTAGATATTGGCGGCGGCTACTGCGAGTTTATTAATCAGGTTAAAGCAAGGGAAAAGGTGCTGATTGATCTCAATCCTGATTCTCAGGAGTTTGCCGCACCCAATGTCAAAGTTTTGCACGTTAATATTCTGGCTCCAGAAAGCGATCGCCTCGTGCCGCGTGACTATTTCGACGTTATTTTTGTCTCCAATTTCTTTGAGCACCTGCAAACGAAAGAAGAGCTGATCGAGGTGCTTTCTTTCTGCTTTAATCGGCTCAGTTCGAAAGGCAAGCTGATTGTGGTTCAGCCGAATTTCAAGTATTCCTTCAAAGAGTACTATGACTTTATTGACCATCACCTACCGATCACAGACGGTTCGCTCAACGAAGTTTTAAAGGCGATCGGATTTTCGGTTGATTTGATGATTCCCCGTTTTCTACCCTTCTCAACTAAAGGCAGACCTTCTGCACCGCTACTGCTTCAGATTTATTTAAAACTGCCAATTCTCTGGCGGTTCCTGGGCGGACAGATGTTTGTGATTGCCTCGAAGCCTTATTAAGCGGCTAAATTAAGCGAGCCAATTTGCCTGGAAGCGTTCATTTCTCTAAATCAATCAATTCCATCGTTTCAATCTCTCAGTTCTGGAGTGTGGTGCGATATGTCTACAGTGGTTGTAACTGGTTCAGCGGGACTCATTGGTTCGGAATCCGTTCGCTTTTTTGCCCACCTTGGATTTAATGTCGTTGGCATTGATAACGATATGCGATCGTACTTCTTTGGTGAGGCGGCTTCGACAGGCTGGAACCGCAATCTTTTGAAGGAAACCTACGGCGATCGGTACCACCATTACGATGCTGATATTCGCGATCAGGGGGCGATCGAAGCCATTTTCAAAGAATTTTCTGCAGACATTAGCTTGATCATTCATACTGCTGCTCAGCCGTCTCACGATTGGGCCGCCAGTGAACCCCATACCGACTTCACCGTGAACGCAAATGGGACGCTGGTGCTACTGGAAGCGACTCGTCAGTATTGCCCAAATGCCGTATTTATTTTTACTTCAACGAATAAAGTTTATGGCGATACGCCTAATTTCTTGCCGCTAATCGAACAGGAAACTCGATGGGAAATTGCTGAAGATCATCCCTATTTCATTGGCATTGATGAGTCGATGTCGATCGATCAATCGAAGCATTCTCTATTTGGGGCTTCAAAGGTGGCAGCAGATGTGTTGGTGCAGGAGTACGGCAGATATTTTGATATGAAGACTGCCAGTTTCCGGGGCGGTTGCCTGACGGGTCCGGCGCACTCTGGAGCAAAGCTGCATGGCTTTCTAGCATACCTGATGAAATGCACGGTGACGGGCGAGACCTACACCATCTTTGGCTACCGGGGCAAGCAGGTTCGCGACAATATTCACAGCTACGATCTGGTCAACGCTTTCTATCATTTCTATCAGAATCCCAGAAGCGGTGAGGTCTATAATATTGGCGGTTCACGCCATAGCAACTGCTCGATGTTAGAGGCGATCGGTATCTGTGAGGAACTGTCCGGCAAAAAGCTGAATTATGGGTACACCGATGACAATCGATCGGGCGATCACATCTGGTATATCTCCGATGTGAGGAAGTTTCAGTCTCACTATCCTAAATGGCAGTACAAGTATAGTTTGCGGAACATCCTGGAAGATATTTACACAGCACAGGCAGCGCGGCTCTAAGTTGAGTACATCCTTCTTCTTTATATGCTGAACAAGACGCAGCTCCCGATCGCTAGCGATCAGTTGTGGAAGATCCTGGCTTTGCTGCTCGCGATTGCGCCTGCGGTCTTCATGGGTTTATTCATCTTGCAGTATGGCGTGGATGTCCCCTACTGGGACCAGTGGGGAGTTGCAAGGCTACTGGTTAAGCAAGCTGAAGGTGATCTGTCAATTCAAGACTTGCTTGCTCAACATAACGAACACCGCATCTTTTTTCCCAAATTAGTGTTTTTGGCACTCGCAACCTTGACGAACTGGAATGTCAAGTATGAGATGCTGTTTATTTTATTGCTAGCTTGTATTGCATCTTTAAGCGTTTACTTCCTGTTTAGACGAACGGTCACTCAAAATCTAATCCTTTCCTTTTTTCTAACGTTTCTGTCGAATGTCCTAATTTTTTCTCCAATCCAATATAAGTGCTGGTTGTGGGGGTTCCAGATTACGTTTCTAATGCCGATCGTCTGCCTTGTACTCTCCCTACTGATCACGCAATTAAAGGTAAATTTTTGGGTTAGGCTACTGTTATGCATTGTTCTAGCTACCGTCAGCACATTTTCTGTGGCAGCCGGAGCACTTTCCTGGTTGGTTTTGCTGCCAGTGATTCTGCTTTCAGCGGAGGGCGTGAAAAGAAAAACTTTATTTTCGGCTGTAATCCCGATATGGCTGATCTGCTTCTCATTAAACATAGCAGCCTATCTTAGCGGCTATCAAAGTTCTGTTAGTTCTTCTACAGCTAATAAAAGTTCAATTGTTCTTAGCTACCCCTTTGCTTTCTTGGGATCACCTTTAGGGGTCGGAAATCCGGCATTTGCTATAGTAGCTGGCTATGTTCTAGTTGCGCTCTACGTTTTTGCCTGCTTATACACTGTCTTACATTGGCGGAAATTTCTGAAGCAGGCTTTTGTGTGGTTGGCACTGGGGGCTTACTCCATTCTCAGTGCGATGATGGCGACGCTAGCTCGATCCGGATCTGGAGTAGAACAAGCACTGTCCTCCCGCTACACAACGATTTCTATTTACTTAGTGATTGCTGTAATCGCATTACTGGCGATCGTCTCCAAGGATATTAAAGAGAACAAATTTTATGGTCTGTGGCAACTGAGTGAGCAAACCAGTCGCGATATTCTGCACAACTCCCTGACTTGTTTAATCGCAATTTGTTTTAGTCTGAACCTTGCGACTTCCATCGATGCGTCTTCCGCAGTGACCTCGGTTCAAAGGGATAGGCTGTTTGCGAAGACTTGTTTAACCTTCATCCGGTTTGTGCCTAATAACTGCATTACTCAATATCTCAATCCTGGACCTCCGAGGTTAATCAAACAGTTTGCACAAGATTTGAATAAAGCAGGTTTTTTGTCACCGCCGATCGTCAAGGTCAATAACATCGCAGCCCTTGCACCCGCAACTTCACGGGAATCGGCAGCCTACGGAGAGTTCCTGTCAGTCACGCCCAAGGGTCGAAATACCTTTGATGCCTCTGGGTGGGCTGCTTTGCCCCAACACCACAAACCCGCAGATTCCGTGCTTATCACTTATCGAAACGCTGCTCAGAGGTCAGTGCTGTTAGCGATCGCTTCTGTCCGACACCCTACGCCCGCTGTGGCAAACGCATTAAGAGACGATCGATATCGGTATGCGGGGTGGAGTACTTCATTCCCAATCAGGCGATTGCCCAAGCAGCAGGATCTGGTGATTGAAGCCTGGGCTTTTGATACCGACCGCAGTCAAGCCTTCCGAATTACCCAGCAGCATATATTGAGGAGGGGTTGAGAGGAAAGGTTGACGAAAACCCACATTTCCCAATAAGTCTTCTGGTTCTTCGTGAGGTAAGCTCCCTAATGCGACTCAAACAAAATCTGTTCAATTCACCTGTTAGAAGAACTGCGCTACTGGTTTTGTTGGCGGCTCTATTCAGTCTGCTTTTAGTACCTGGTGTACCAGCAGTAAACACAGGATTAGACCCATCCTGGCAATTTGCGCTGACCAAAGCGCACGTGGAGCGAATGATATGGGGCAAGGATGTCATTTTTACCTTCGGTCCTTTTGGCTATCTCTTCTTTGGTAGCCTGATCAAGGAAAATTTTTTTGAAATGCAAATTGCACTGTATTTGCTGCGCTTTGCATGGCTCTTTCTATCCCTTCAGTTTATTCTTAAGCTCGAAAAGCTGCCGCTTCAGCTATTTGGTACATTTGCGCTGATTCTTTTTCCAACTCTCTTGAGTTCGCAAGGTATAGGCTCGATCGAAATAGACTTTATTCTGATTATCCTGCTCATCACGATCGACATCGCAGACATTACTTCAGAAAAGGAAATTCCTGGCACTAGAAAAAATAAACTCTATGTCTACGGAGTTGCCTCCGCCTTCATGCTGATGGTAAAGCTCAACTTTGGGCTGCTCTCGATGGCTTGTCCTTTGATTGCTATTATTATTAGCTCATTCTTTAAGTGGAGAAGTAGTGGCTACCCAATCGACAGCGTTTTGAAGTCGTTCGCGGTGCTGAACTGGTTTCTGTTTGGATTTCTAGCAGGCTGCATTGCTTTTCTCAATGCTTCAATTAACGATCCTTTTCTAGCAATTTTAGTTGCCCTCATTCCTGCAATTTTCCTATTTCTATTCAGTTTTTTTTCACGCAAAGATTCTTCGCACAGAAATCCTTCGCACAATAATTCGATTACCAATAGGCTAAAATCTTACTTTCACTCTAATCTTCAGTTTTCAAAATTCCAGTTTCCGAACGTTCAGTCTCCCATTTTTGTATTCCTGATTGTTCTATGCTCTGTTATTAGCATCATTGCGTTTCAATCGAATGTTAGAAATTTTATAATTGGCTCTTTACAAATTACGTCTGGTTACAGCCAGTCAATGACTGTAATTGGTCCAGTAGGTGAGCTTCAGGCTGGATGTTTTCTACTTCAAATCATTGCTTCTCTTGCATTAGTTGCCTTATTTGTTAATCCTGAGAGTGCTGCTGTTGTCATTCCTGTCTGTCTTTTTAGTCTAATGAGCTTTAAGCATGGTTTTATCAGACATGATGGACATATACTAGCCTTTGCAACCAGTGCCCCAATCTATATTTTCTTTTTAAGTTGCTTCACCTTCAAAAGGTTTAACCGATCGTTACTAATCGTTTGGAAATTTTTGTGCTATTTCCTGTTCGCACTGGCTATTACTTTTCTGATTGCGCTAGGGGTGCCCAACAGTAGCTTTACCCAATACTACAAGCTCAATCTTCAAAACACTTTTCTCCTATTTAGCCCTGAGCGTATTGCTGTGCAGGCTCAATACCTCTTCAATCCTAAAGTAGCTGAGGAGAAAATTCTTGGACAGGAGGTTATAACGCTTGCAAAATCAAAACTTTCTCCTGTGAGTCTTGCCGCTAACCTACGGAATAAATCAGTCGATATCTTACCCTGGTCTGCGTCGATTGTCGCAGCAAATGACTTACGGAATTGGCAACCTGCTCCAATTTTTCAGGCATACGCTGCCTACACGCGCTGGCTTGATGAGAAGAATCTTGCGTCCTATCAGGCAAATCCTCGATCGCGCATTGTCTACAGCTTTAGATCAATTGATGGACGACATCCCTACTTTGATCAGCCCCGGACAACGCTTTTTCTCATCTGCAACTATCAACCCACCAGCAGATCACAGCGTCAAGAAGAAACCGTTGAAGATTTGGGGGAGATCGAAATTTTAAGACCGATACAAACTCCTATCTGTTCAATAGACGCAGCCCAGCCTGTTGGACAGTTGACTGAAATTGCGTGGGAAAAACCAATTGATTTGAACAACGTTAGAGCAACTTATCAAAACGAAGTAGGCAATATTTTACTTGCGAAGATAGATGTTCAATATTCGTTGTTTGGCAAGATCTACAGCAAGCTTTTCAGAACACCGCCGATCGAGCTTCGTGCCCGCTACAATCCGAATCTGGAGGTCAGGTATCGCCTTGTTCCTGACACTGCAAAGGCAGGTATTATTGTTGGTAGCCTACCCCTTAATTTGAAATCAAGCATGAGGGATTTTATGGGCTATGAAAGCGAAGACAAAGTCCAAGAGATTTATTTCGCTTCATCTCATCTGAGCGTGTTTAAGCCGACAATTTCAGTTCAGTTTGAACGAATTAGAAAGCAGGCAGCACTTCCTCACGATTTTGATGCCCAGCAATATCTTGAACTGCACGAAGATGTTAAAGCGGCTGGCGTCGATCCAGCAGAGCATTTCAGAACCCGGGGCTTTTTTGAAAACAGAGCTTACAAATAATCCTGAAACTTTTAACCCAACCCGCTCTAACCCAAACCTGCTACAGCCAGGGTTAGTTTGTTCTGATACTGTAATCCTGTCGATCGATCGTCAAATTCGGGTTGTAGTGCGGGTCATGGGTCATCCATTTTTGCCATCGCTGCATCATGTGTTCAGCTTCCTGAAGGAATCGATCGCGCTTTTCGGGCGTGTCGTCGTGACCTCGACTTTGAGATTCGTAGTGATAGAGCTTTACATGGGGCAAATAGACATTGTGTAAGCCTTGCTTCATTAGCTTTAGACAGAGATCAATGTCGTTAAAAGAAACGGCTAAATCCTCATCGAAGCCCCCGATTGCCTCAAAATTTTCGCGTTTACACATCAGGCAGGCTCCAGTCACCGCCGAGTAATTCGTAATGCCAATCACCTGATTAAGATAGCCCGATGCGGTTGCCGAAAAATGTTTGTGGCTGTGTCCAGAGTAAGCGCAGATTCCTAAAACCACCCCTGCATGTTGAATGGTGTCATCCGGGTAAAGCAATAAGGCTCCCACCGCCCCGATCGATCGCCTTTGCGCCTGTTCTACCATTGCCGTCATCCAGTTTGGCGTGATGACTTCAATATCGTTATTCAGAAACAGTAAATATTTGCCCTTTGCTTGCTGAACTGCAAAATTGTTGAGTTTTGAATAGTTGAAAGGAATTTCTAATCGGTGACACTGAAAGCGATCGAATTGAGCCTGCCATTTTTGAATTAGAGCAGCCGTTTCAGGCTCTACGCTATTGTGATCAACTAGAATGACTTCGTAATTTGGATAAGTGGTCTTCTCAAAAATAGAAGTTAAGCAGCGATCGAGCAAATCTGCTTTATCTTTAGTGGGAACAATTACGCTAACTAAATCGTGTTCCTTAATCTGATAGCGCACAATATAGTTACCGGGAGAACCTTCGATCGGCAATAATTTTCCGGGTTCACCTCTGCGCTCTAAGGCTTCAGCCAAAGCGCGATCGGATGCATCGTAGGCGTAGGGTTTCGCAGCAGCAGATTGGGCAGTCGATTGAGGATGAATTCGCCAGTGATAGAGAATTTTGGGGATGTGGAAGATGTTCTGCGTCTTTTCGCTGAGTCGTAGCACTAAATCATAATCCTGGCTGCCTTCATAGCCAATCCGAAATCCGCCAATTTGACTCACAATCGATCGACGATATGCCCCTAAATGGCAGGTGTACATTCGTGATAGAAAACTATCAGGACTCCAATCGGGTTTGAAGTAGGGTTCTGAAAATTGTCCCTGCTCGTCGATTTTGTCTTCATCTGAATAAATTATGTCGGCTTTAGGATAGCGATTTAGCAGCAGCGCAATTTCAAACAAAGCATCCGGCGACAGCAAATCGTCGTGGTCTAACAGCGCGATAAATTCTCCAGTCGCAAGCTCCAAAGCCGAATTCGAGCAAGCAGAAATATGACCATTTTCTGAGCGAAAGGTGACTTTAATTCGCCGATTGATCGCTGTGTATTCTTCCAGAATCGATCGCACCTGCGGCTCAATTGAAGCATCATCTGCAATACACAGTTCCCAATGGGGATAAACCTGCGCCAAGACCGAATCGATCGCTAATCGCAAGTAGGATTCGGGAGTATTGTAAACAGGCATCAAGACGCTAATTAATGGCTTCGCAGGTAAAATTTCCGCCATTTGCCCCATTCGTTCTAAATCGGCAGGCCTGGGGCTATTCGCGTTGCGCCAGCGATCGTAGGGCGTTTCTTGAGGAATCCCTTTGGCAATTTCTAATTCAATCTGTTCGATGGAGGGAAGTTCTGGTGTCCAGACTAGGCTTTCCTTGCCGCCGAGCTTTTGCCGAATTTGTAGCCATTGAGTGCGAATCTGCCAAAACTTGCTCGACTCCATCGCCTCCAGCCGACCCCGATACTGATCTCGTTCAGCAGTGGCAATTTGACAATCCCGGCTGATCTGCCGCAACTGGGTTTGCAGGCGATCGATCTGCTGCTGAAACCGCTCAGAGTTTGCCTCAGCCTGTTGAAGTCGCCAGTAAGAATCGCCTAGAAATTTCCGTGCGGGGATGGTTTGCTCTAGCTGACGGAGCTGTTGCTTGAGCTGTTCGAGCTGCTGAAGAACTGCTTCTAATCGATTGCTATTCTCTTTAGTATCTATTGAATTTAGTGATTGCAGTTGGGTTTCAAGTTGCCCAATTAGATGAAAGATTATCTGTAAATTATGGTTGTTTTGCATTTACTTTGCATTCACAAAAATCTTTCAGGCTAACTTAGCAGTAATCAACTCAATTGCAGCTTTTATTCATTTGTCGTAACCCAGCAGTATTTGATGTGAAACTATTTTCTCGACGTAGCCGAAATGTGCTAGCTTTCATCCTCATTGCATTTCTCGAATTCGATAGTCACAATGCTGCCGCGTTAGGTGTGGGTTATAGCAAGGATCATGCTCATAGAACTCTTGCCACTTTTGCTTCATATACTCACATTCCTTCAGAAATCTTGCTTTTTTTTCTGGCAGGTCTTCACTTCCCCGACTTTTCGATTCGTAGTGATATAGCTCTGCTTGAGCACAACACACGTTCCGATAGCCCTGCATCATAAATCTGAGGCAAAGATCAACGTCATTAAATGCAACTGCCAAGTCTTCGTTGAACCCGCCGACAGATTCAAACACCTCACGCTTGCACATCAAACAAGCCCCGGTGACAGCGGAATAATTGTTATCTGACAAAAGCAGCCCAAAATAACCAGGCGAGTTGGCAGGATAACGAGTAAAAGGATGACCTGCAAATGCAGCTAAGCCAACAATGACCCCCGCATGTTGAACGGTATTATCCGGGTAGAGCAGGAATGCACCTACTGCACCAATCGACGATCGCTGTGCCTGCCCGACCATAATTTCAAGCCAGTCTGGAGTAATGACTTCCGTGTCGTTATTTAGAAACAAGAAATACTCTCCATTGGCTTTGCTAACGCCATAGTTATTGAGTTTGGAGTAATTGAAGGGAATTCCCAACATATAGCATCGCAAGCGACCGGGTTCACGGTTTAGCCACTCACCAATTACTTTTTCAGTATAAGGTTCAGTACTGCCGTTATTGATTAGGACAACTTCAAAATTCGGGTAAGTAGTCTTGGTAAAAATCGATTCTAGACATTGATTCAGCACATACCCTAAATCCTTGGTAGGGATAATAATGCTGACCAAACCAGGCTGTTTTACCTCATACCGAACGCTAAAGTGTCCTAAGTAATCGGGGACATCTTCAATCGTTCCCGGCTCACCGCGTCGCTGCAAAGCTTCGGTGAGAGCTTTTTTAGCCGCAATATACGCGTAGGGCTTTGCCTCAGTACCGCTTGCAGCAGATTGCTCGTGAATGCGCCAGTGATAGAGAATTTTCGCAATGTGAAAGACTTTATTGGTTTTTTCAGTGAAGCGGAGCACTAGATCATAGTCCTGGCTGCCTTCATAGCCTGCCCGAAAACCACCAATCTCGCTGATAATCGAGCGCCGATAAACTCCTAGGTGGCAGGTGTACATCCGGCCCAGGAACGTATCGGGCGACCAATCCGGCTTGAAATAGGGGTCGCGTCGATTGCCCTGCTCGTCAATCTTGTCTTCATCCGAATAGACCATGTCGGCTTCAGGGTGCTGATTCAGCAGGAATGCGACTTCAAATAGGGCTTCGGGTGCAAGCGTATCATCGTGATCGAGCAGGGCAATATATTCGCCTGTCGCCAGTTCCAGAGCCGAGTTTGAACAGCGCGAGATATGCCCGTTTTCTTCCCGGAAGACCACCTTAATCCGATCGTCCTTCTCGGCATATTCCTTCAGAACATCCTTCACATGAGGGTCGGGAGAGGCATCGTCTGCTAAGCATAGTTCCCAGTGGGGATAGAGCTGGGCAATGACAGATTCGATCGCCTCCCGCAAAAATTCTTCTGGGGTGTTGTAGACCGGAACCACAATGCTGATTAGCGGCTTATATGCCAGCACAGAGGCAATCTGCTTCATTCGTTTCAGCTCTTCTGCCTGGGGAGTATGCTTCTGCATCCACCGCTCATAGGGCGTCAACACGGGTGCAACGCTCAATTCCGCAACGGCAGACTTGACCGGAACCGGCTTGATTTCCTGAGGCTGAACGCGCGCTTGCGACAGCTTAGGTAGATTTTGCGTTACCTTAAATGGGGAAATATCTTCAGCCCCCAGCCTCAAGACTTTCTTGAAGCGGAACCAGTTCATACGAAACTGCCAGAACTTGCTAGTTTCCATTGCGCTGATCCGATCCTGCGCCCGCAAAACTTCGATCTCTCTCGTTTCCAGTCCCTTTCGCAGAGATTGAATTCGCTTCTGCTTTTGGTCGAGCTGACTTTGAGCATGATGCAGCTCAATCTGGATATGTTCAGCGTGCGATCGAGCTTCTTCTAATGCCGTTTGCGTTCGCTCTAGTTCTTGCTGAACACTTTTATATTGCTGTTTCGTTTGCTCAACCTGCTCATGCAACTGCTCAACCTGCTCATGCAACTGCTCAATCTGAGTCTGGGACTGCTCAACCTGCTCATGCAACTGCTCAATCTGAGTCTGGGACTGCTCAATCTGCGATTGATGCACCTGCACGAGTTCGGCTTGTTTTGCATCCAAATCCCGCTTTGCCTGTTTTAGCTCATCCTGAAGGTGCTTATGCTGATCGAGCAATCGATAATATCTCGACTGAAGGGCTAGGTGTTCTCCCTGCGGTGTGAGCGGGAAAGCTTTCAGTACAAACTGAAGCGTATTCGCGTCTTCCTCCTGTTCGATCGCCTGCACCAGTTCAGACGGAAAATCATTTCGGTTCACTTTAGGAACCAAATTACTTCCCTCAAAAACAGGAATGATAGTTCGGCGCACTTCATCAACGGTATAGCCCGACTCTTCAAACAGTTCAACAACCGTTTCGTAAGTGAAAAACCTCAGATGAGTATTGTCGAGTAATCCCAATGGTTCATATTGGAATTTGCCGCTCAGTAACGCTAATCTCACTGCGCCGTGCGCGACATTAGGAATTGAGGCAACCACAAATCCATTTTCCGTCAGAATATTACGGACTTCTCGTAGCACATCCCAAGGATTACGGAGATGTTCTAAAACATCACCAAAAATTGCGACATCAAATTTTTCATTAGGTAGGATCTCTAGCAGCGTTGTGTAGTCTAAGTCAGCGACAATAACTCTTTCACAATACTGCTCCGCTATCTTGGCGGCATCTGCATTGATTTCCAGTCCTGTTACTTGACATCCTCTTGCATTGAGTAAGCGAGCTAGATAACCTGTGGCACAACCAAAATCAATAACTTTCCGATTTTCTCCAACAAGCTGAGCCGTTTTGACCAAACTATTATTCTCTCCCAATTCTGCCTCAGATAAATTAGGCATTGCAGGGTAGTCTTTTTGCCAGTGATGTCTCATGAGTTACGGAAGGGTTACAGATAAGTTTTATGCAGTGCTATGGAGAATCAGAAAATTAAACTTGATTAAGCAAAATATCGAACCGCTCTTACCTTCTAAGAACAAGTTGATATTTTCCTCTTAACAGCGATCTTCAGCGAGCATTCGATCCAGTTTCGTTTAAGCCAAGCAACTGCTTCAATTTAAGCCACTGCGATCGCAGTTTCCAAAACTTGCTGGTTTTCATTGCCTTAATTTGATTTTCGGAGTCTTCCAGCTTTATTTTCAAGTTTTTAACCCTTTTCCGTAAACGCTGGATTGTCTCCTGATGTTCCCCGATTCGCAGATGAGCGAGTTTACTCATTTCACGTTCAGATTCCAGTTCAACCAGCAGGGATTGAACGCGTTCATCCTCCAGTATTGATTGGGGTTCCAAAGGTGCAATTTGCGGTCGATCGCGATCAATAGTCGGCAAACTTTCAAGCTGAATTGCTTTGCGATCGTCTGGATGCTTGGTTAAGTCCATTGCTTCCAGGCTGATGTAAAACTCCAGCCCTGTCGTGTCGTAATACTCAGCAACTTTGAAATCAACTAAGTTAATATCAATCAGTGTTCGCAGCAGTTGAAAAAAGGTGCGGGGAGTGAAGACCCAGCAGTGAACATCATGATACTGATTGTCGATTGAAGCTTGATACGCCACCTCCCATGCTTGCCTATCCGTGTACAAACGGGTTAGTTCGCTGGCTTCGACCTCGTGGCTCCAACCAAGTTGCCCTTGCCAGAAGGCAACCTGCGACAAGTGTTCAAAAATCTGTCTAGGAGTTGGTTTACGGTTGCCCTGCAAATAAGCTTCAACAACCTGGGCAGGCTCAGTTGGTTGACGAAAATAATCGAAACAGTAGCGTTTATCGGGAATTGCTAGCGTCAGGATGCCGCCCGGTTTCAGAACTGCATGAATTTCTTTAAGCCAGCCAATCAAATCCGGCACATGCTCAATGACATGCGACGCGACCACATAGTCAAACGGAGCTTCGTCCCCCGCCAGCTGAGGCAGTTGCTTTTCACCCCAAACGTAATCCACCTTGACAATTTGATCAATGTCAACATTCGAGTCCTCAGCATACTTCTGCTTGAGTTCTTCGGTCGATGCATGATCGACATAGCGGATTTTGCCCATTTGGCAAGTAACAATCGGTCGATTCAAGGGACCAATCTCAAGCCCAAGCTGAGTAGCTGGATCGATCGCAGACAGGATTTTCTCTTCTCGGGTCATCATATGCCGCTACAGAAGGGACGATGCTGGAGTTTCAGCGGATTATGCAGAGATAGTACCACGCCGATCGATACCTTTACGAAAGATGAAGTAAGCCAGACGATTCAAGCTGCTTTTCCGCTAAAACGTTCACTTTGCACCGCTCAGGCTGCTGAAGCAGGCAATTGACCAATCAAGTGATTAAATGGGAAATTGGCGACCAGTGAGGCAGAGCAATGGCATTTCCGATCGACGATTTGTACTGGCTGCAAGTGCGTGATTTTCTTCAGCAGCACGCTCAGCCCCTCGATGCCATCCTTGCACCCGGTGAGTTTTTTGAGCCGTTTCCAGGAACCTATCCCTACAGCGTTTCTCCTGCCCTATCGCTAGAGCAGCTTGCGTTTGCGGTCATTCATAAAGGACAAATCACCGAGATTTATGCGCCCTTGGGAGCCGAAATTGTCCACAAATTTCATCCGGTGTACGCGAATGCCGTATTTGTCGTCTACGCCCGAGCGCCCATTACCGAATTCCTTGCCACGGATGAGAACGATCTGAAAGCGTTATTTGAACGGATGGATGCCGTCGATCGCTTTTATGACTTGGAGGGCAACATTCAGCCTGCGGCGGCAGTAGTGCTTACCCACAACAGACCCGATGCCCTCGATCGGTCGCTGCCCCAAGTCCTGGCGTTAAACATTCCCGTAGTGGTGGTGGATAACGGCTCAGAGGGGGAGAAGGCAGCGCAAAACCAAGCCCTTGCCGATCGCCATCAGGTACAACTCCTGAAGCTTCCCCAGTTTCGTCCAGCCGCCGCGCTCAGTGCAGGAGTTAGCTACTGGCTCAACGATCCGTCGATTCGCTGGATTTCTTGCTTTCAGGACACAGCAGAAGTAAGACCAGAGACGATCGCGTTACTTCAGAAAGTGCAAGATCCACAAGAGCGTCCTTTGCTAGTAGGTGACGATGATCCGGATCATGCGACAGTACGATCAGACAGCGTTAATGGCATTCCGGTGAAGCTGAAGCTTTCTAGTTCTGGGGTTCACTTTCATGCCCATCGAGATTACTGGGCATCGCTGCTACCAATTCCTGTCTCGACCCCGCCCGGAGACGAAGAGGAAACCCTGACTGCAACGGATGAGAATGGCTGGATTACCACCTGGTCGCCTCGGTCGATCGTTAAGCGGGGAGGCTATGTGGTCTGTGTGCCCGGATTGGTGAATGCTTCGGAATCAACCACGCTCACCGTTCAGCCCAGAAGCCAGCCCAAAAGTCAGCCGAAAATTCAACCGATCGCGGAATCCCATGCAGATGACTCCAACAGTTTAGCGGGAGTCCGAGTGCTGATCGACGGCTATAACCTACAGCTTACTAAGGGGACGGGCATTAAAACCTATGGACTTAGCCTGATCCAGGCCCTCACCGAACTGGGAGCCGAAATTGATGTGTTGCTAAGCCGCAGTGCCTATAAAAAGAATGCGGTGCTGGATGAAGTGTATTTCTTTGACAATCAAGACAAAGATCGAAATTTGTTGTTTGTTCTAAAGGGATTGCTCAAGAGCTTATCAGGACCACTTTATCGAGCCAGACGACGCGACACCAGCAGTAATTTAGTGGTGAAGCGAGGGCAATACAGCGATGATTTTTTGAAATATGCCGCTTCATTTAACTTGCCGCAGTGCTACGACCTGGCAAATGTTTTATACAAGAAACTGAAGATTAGTACACAAATTACCGTGCCTGAGAAAATCGATATTTGGCACGCGACTTATCCACTGCCCATTCAGGTACGAGGCGCAAAGAAAATCACCACGATTCACGACCTGATTCCGCTGCGTTTACCTTATGCCACGCTGGATGACAAAGAGAGTTTTTATTACAAAACTGAAGCTGCGCTAAAGGAATCTGCCGCGATTATTGCCGTTTCAGAGCATACTAAACAGGACATCTTGACTTACTTTGAGGTCGATCCCGATCGCATTATTGTCACCTATCAGCCGATCGCTCTCAAACCCTTAGACGATGGCGACACCGATGAAGAAGTCGAGTTTTTCTTGCAGCAATATGGCTTAGAACCGCAGAATTATTTGCTATTTGTTGGGGCGATCGAACCGAAGAAAAATGTAGGTCGCCTGCTTGATGCCTACGCCACGCTAGACACCGAAATGCCTCTGATTATTGCAGGCAAAAAAGGCTGGCTTTGGGAAGAAGAACTAGGCAAGACCGCTTATTTATTTGACCAGAAGCGATCGAAAAAACAGGTGAGGCTCTTAGAATACGTCTCGACCAACGCGCTGCGCTACCTGTATCGGGGAGCCTACTGCTTTGTTTTTCCTTCGCTTTATGAAGGCTTTGGCTTGCCGCCCGTAGAAGCAATGACTTTTGGCTGCCCGGTGATTACCTCAAACGCTTCTTGTCTACCAGAAGTATGCGGCAACGCTGCGCTGTACGTAGATCCGTATGACGTGAAAGATATTCGTCGGAAGCTGGAGCAGGTTTTGAGCGATCGACCTTTACGCGATCGTCTGGCAAAAGCCGGACAGCAGAATTCCCGTAACTTCAGCATGGAAAAGTACGTGCAGCGATTACACCAGGCGTATCGAACAGCCCTAGGGTAGCAAAAGATACCAAGATGTGCGATTACTGCATAAGTACCTGATTCCTTCATGAATTGATTAGCAAGCAATAAAGCAACCGTAAATTTGCTGGCCCTGAGCCGATTTCGGGTTTACGTTTGCCTTATAACCTTAATAATTCCCTAAACCAAAAAATGATTTGGTTTTGTCAGGAGCACAGCGTTTCCCTTCTGACGAAATTGGAATGAAACAATTTAGAGCATATTTGCATTACTCACCGTAAAGCATTACTCACTGTAAAAAACGTATAAACTCAGTTGATTGTCCTATGACTACTCAAAGCCCTGGCTCACCGCTTCTTAGCTTTGCCTTGCCGGTTCGTAACGGCGAACAGCTTCTACCCAGGTTACTTGATTCTCTACTGGCACAAGACTTTCAAAACTTTGAAATTGTGATCAGTGATAATGATTCGACTGATGCGACAGCCGATATTTGCCAGCGTTATGCTCAGAAAGATGATCGCATTCGCTACTTCCGAAACCCAAAAGATATTGGCATCTTAGGGAACTTCAATCGTCTCATTGATTTGAGCCGGGGCAAATATATTCGCTGGATTGGTTGGGATGACTGGCTTGAACCCAACTATGCCAAACTCTGCATTGAAACACTGGAATCTCGACCCGATGCGATCGCCGTAACAACAAACCAGGATTTCTTTGACGAAGACGGAACGAGAGACTTCCTCGAATATCAAGGACGGCGGCTCGATTTTCCTGCTGCCGTTAAGCGATACGAAAGAGTACTGTGGTTCTTAAATTCTGATTACCGTCTCTTTGATCCTATCTACAGCATGATTCGGCGCGATGTACTCCAAAAAATTGGTGGGCATCGATTAGATATCTTGGCTGCGGATCAAGTCTTAGCCGTTGAGATGAGCTTAGCTGGACCTTTTGTTCACCTTCCAATTTGTCTCGCCCATCGCGGCAAATTCCATTTCAAAACGCCTTTTGATGAATTCTTGGAGAAGTGCTATCAGAATCAAGCCGCTCAGGTGAAAAAACAGGGCTACCTGGATGTTATGGCGGCATTCTGGGCAGCGGTGGAAAAATCGTCGCTTAGTCCTTGGGAAAAGTTTTTGTGTCTGTTTCCATTCACTCGCCGCTTTCTCATTAGCACCTGGAATTACCTGAACTATCGAGTTCGCAAACTCTTGCATCCGGTCAAGCAATTGATTAGGAGCCTGCTGCGAACTCCCTCAACCAGATCAGTCGTTTAACTCGTCGTTGAGTCAGTTCTTTAGCAGAAGGATTGAGTGACAATAGACTGCTCTAGTCGTGGAATTTTTAACCAGATTATCGCTAGTCTAAAATTTCTACTGTGCCTTGCTGCCCATCAACTCGCACCTGCTGTCCGTTCTGAAATCGCTGTGTCGCATGGCTGACATTCATTACTGCGGGAATGCCGTATTCTCGCGCTACGATCGCCCCATGAGATAGCTGCCCGCCCGTTTCGGCAATCAGTCCGCCTGCTCTTGCTAAAAGCGGTGCCCAGCCCGAATCTGTATAGGGAACGACCAGAATTGTCGATCGATCGATCGGCGGCAGATTGCGCCAGTCCTGCAACACTAATACGGTTCCTTCTGCGCGTCCGGCACTGGCTCCAATGCCTTGAAGCGTCTGAGCGGTTGTCCTGTCGCCCCAGGTGGGCTGGAATTGCGGCAGGGGTGGATCGTTGCCGTAGACCAGCAGGGGTGGAGTAAGCTGCCGATCGCGCTCAAGCTGGGCTTTGCGATCAGCAATTTGGCGCGGCAGTTGAGCGGTGAACGGGGCATCCTGGATCGATCGCCGGATTTCCTCGAACGTGAGAAAGAAAATATCGCCCGGTTGCTCTAGCCATTTTTGGGGGAGCCATTGCTGCTCTAACGCGACAAAGCTCCAGCGCAGTTCCGCCAGCAGCTTGCTATACACTTCTGTCACTCGTCCTTTCAAATCAATTCGTGGCTGGACTTTCCGCAGCTTTCCGGTTGCAGGTTTGCTGGGTTGGGTGGAGAAATTTGCGAAAGGCTGCTGTACCAAAGCAGCAAGCAGCTCGCGCACCGGGTGGGGGTCTTCTCTCCAGGTCGGCACAGCGATATCAGTTCCGACTTCGCTGAGGTAACCGTATTCGTTGAGCAGGCGCTCGAATTCCGCCAGGATGGGCTGTCCTTCCGGCAGAGTGGATAAGTGAGCAAACAGGGTTTCGCTGTCAGTCGGTAGGGTTGTGAGCAGCGGACGAGTCCGATCGGCAAGGGACTGAAGCGATCGCAGAGATGCGGTTTCGGGCGTCAAACGGTTATCCAGAGCTGCCGGATCAACTTTAAAAATTGCCTGCCGCAGAGCCGCACTCAGGGGCGCAAAAATGCTGTAGTAGGTGGCACGTCGCAACAGATTGAGGATGCGATCGATCCGATCGAGCAGTGCTTCAGGGCTCAGTTCGTTTACGGATTGCTGATCCAGTGCCGTCAATCCGGGCTGAAACTGCTGCTGCCAGTCGCGCTGAAAGTCTTGCTCAAGCTGAAACTCGCGTTTTGCCAGTCGCCCCAGCCCGGGCAAATTTTGCAGCGTGGAGGCGATCGGTGGTTTGCTAAATTTTGCCCCTCGCGTCAGAAATTCTAGACTTTCCGGCGGCAACCCCATTCGCAGAAAGATTTCGCCCAGTAAAGAAGCATTGAAATAGGCAGCGGAATTGTGCAGGGTGGCGGTTTCGGTGAAATCTAATCCTTTCGCTCGGTTGCCCAGGACGATCGTAAAAATCTCGCCCCACACGCCGCAGGTCAACGGCTGATTAATCGACCAGGTGAGCGGACGAATAAAGCCAGGAATCACTTCAGCCGCAATTTTGCGCGTCCAGAGGGGAATCAGCGTTGTGATCGGACGTGCCTGCAACAGCCAGAGTTGCTGACCGTCAAATGTCCACTCGATATCCTGTGGAATCCCATGAAAGCGGGCTTCGAGATGCCTTGCGAGATAAGCCACCTGCTGAATCAGTCGGGGTGGCACGTCTCCTTCGCCCGTCATGTTGAGCTTGACTTCCTCCGGCAACTGCCAGCTTTGGGGTGACTTTCCGATCGGGCTTTCCCCATCCCCAAGCCAAACGCGATATTGCTCCGGCGTTACCTGACCCGACACGATTTGATCCGCCCCGCCCGGCAACGCCTCAATCACGATCGCATCTCCCTGACGTGCCACCGGATCGCGACTAAATGCCACCCCTGAAAACACGCCCCGGATCTGCTGCTGCACAATGATCGCCATGCCACTTTCCGCAATCTCGCGATCGCCGCGGTACTGCACTGCACCGGGCAAACTGTAGGATGCCTGACAGCGCAAAATCGCCTCCTCTAGCGCTGCCCGACTGGTGACATTCGCGATCGACTCATACTGTCCTGCCGCCGATGCCGTTGCTGTATCTTCGCCAATGGCAGACGATCGCACGATCACAGGCTGTTCGGGACTGGGTTCGATCGAATTGATCAATGGAGCCGAATCATCTCCCGCAGGCAGCACCCAGCCGATCGGAATCGGATAGCCCCAGCGATGAAGCTGAGCCAGCGTTGCCGCCTTTTGTCCCACTTGCTGAGCATCAAGCGACTGGGAAAGAGAAAGCAGGGCACGGTTGCCGCGAAAAAACCGAAACATAGGCTGAGCTTCCGAATGAGCAGTATCCGCAGACAAATCTAGATCATCGGGCATCTGCTGATAAATCCAGGCAATGATCAAAGCCAACAGCACTGTCGCTGCAATTCGTCCGCGATCTTGAGAATGGCGCAAAATCGCAATAATCACCAGCCACACCAGCGCACTCAGCCGCCCGGTTTTCTTCTCCCGAAACAGCGTGAAGCTAATGCCGCTTAGCAAAAATATCAGCCCAGCAGCGATCGGATCATGCACAACCCAGCCCCAGGTTACATTGGTCGTTCCTGCCCCGCGCCCAATCCCATAACGCCCAATCACCAGCGCAATCAGCGCAACCACTTCCCAAGCAGGACTATTGGGAAAACAAATCCGCGCGAGCAAAACCGCCAGAATGCCCTTCAACGCCTCAGAACCAACCGCCAGAATGCCCGCCGACTTTCCGCCATGATAAAACGCCGCCGAAACGCTCACATTTCCCGTCCCCAGGCGATCGAGCCGCTGCCCCGTCATCCCCCAGACAATCCAGCGAATCAACGGCAACCCGCCTAAAATCGGACAGACAACCAGAATCAGCAATACACCCAAAAACGGCGACAGCAGCATGAACGGTAAGCAAATTGAAGCGATCGTCTTTTATTCTATCGGCGTGCTTTGCTTTAGTTCACAAGCAGAAAAATCCTTCTCCCAACCAATCAAACCCCGTCAATCAACATCCCCCAGCACTTCCCACCCTATCCCCTCATCCCCCACCGACCCACCCCCTTCACCCCGTACCCCAAAATCCCCCCTACCGCCAAAACCCGTGATTCACTAAGATAGAAAGAAATAGCGACTAAGATTTACATTCATCCCGCCAGGCACGAGGTCATGACAGCTCAAATTCCAGTTGAGAAGAAGAAATTAGACAAAGCCCCCCTTTCGCTGCGCTATATGGGCGATCGTGTCCTGCGGCAGCCTACCAAGCGGTTTACCAAAATTGACGATGAAGTGCGGCGGCTAGCGCGCCAAATGCTGCAAACGATGTACACCGAAGACGGCATCGGGTTAGCTGCGCCTCAAGTTGGCATTAATAAGCAAATGATTGTGGTCGATCCCCAGCCGGATGAGGCAGCAAATCCGCCGATCGTCCTCATCAATCCGGTGATTATGGCTGAAAGCGATGATTTGTCCGTAATTCAGGAAGGCTGTCTTAGTATTCCCGGCGTGTTTATGGACGTGACTCGCTCGAAAGTCATCGAAGTGTCCTACAAAGACGACACCGGGCGACCCCAGAAACTGCGGGCAGACGGACTACTCGCGCGAGTCATTCTCCATGAGATTGACCACCTGAATGGCATTTTGTTTGTTGATCGAGTTGACAATGCGATCGCCATGAACCAGGAACTCGTGAAGCACGGCTTTTCCGTCAAAGATGTGCGGCGGATTAAATAGCCTGGTGAGCGTTTCACTCCAGCAATTCTAAATTGAACGAACTGGCGGCGGAAAGTGATTTCATGCCGCCCCTTTTTGTATAAGAATATTAAAATTTGCACTGATTCATAAAAGGTAGGATCTCGAGTGACTCCAAAAAGTGGTGTGCTGTTAGCAGGTTCCTGTGTGGCGGCGATCGCAGCCGTTGGTTCAGTCTTTGAACTCTCTTCTGGAATGCCTCAGCTTGGAACTGTGACAACCAGCATTATTTTGACGTTTGCTGTGCCGCTCACCGCAATTTTCTTTGTAGCGGCAGTGCAGGATGCTAGAGCCAATCAGTAGAACCAAATTTAAACAGCAAACAAGAAGCAAATATAATCAGCCAATCAATCGCGTGAGCGGCTAGCCGGATTTATCCACCCTGTCCCATTTCCAGCATGACTGGATCTCGCCCTGCTTCGGCTTTCCTTCGACAAGTTCATCCTCTGGATCAAACCAGTTCACCAATCATCTTTGTTTTGGTGACTCCTTCGAGTGTGCTGATCGGGCGAGACCCACGCTGCCAAATTGTGCTGGACTCTCAAATCTACGGTGGCGTGTCGCGTCAGCACGTTCGGATTTGCCCCTCTGCGTTTTCGCCCTCTGGCTGGGAAATTTGCGACCTCAATAGCGCAAACGGAACCTACATCAACGGGCAACGGCTTCAGGGATGCCGCTTTCTACGGGATGGCGATCGCATTACGCTGGCAAAAGATGGAGTGCAATTTCTATTTGCGCTACCGCTAGTCGAAGGAAAATCTCCCGACGGAAAATTAGCCCTGCCGACTCTACCCTCGTCGTCCTCAGCCGGAGTACCGCCTCCCGTACCAGATACCGTGACGATGAGCCAGCTTTTTCCGATTCTTTCGACCGGACAAGACTTGCGCCACAAGGCATATCTCATCCCCGGCGTGATGACCGTTGCCTTTGTGGTGCTGATGTTTGTGTCGATCGGTCAGTCTGGGCTGTTTAATTTGCTGCTAGCCGCCTACATTGCGGGCATCGCCTACTTTTTTGTCTATCAGCTCTGTGGCAAACAAAAGCCCTGGTGGGTGCTGCTAGGTGCTGCTCTAACCAGTACAATTCTGCTGCTTAGTCCGGTGCTGCCGCTCTTTTTATGGCTCTTTCGAGAGCTATTGCCAGGGCAAATTCCCCGTCCTGGAGAGGCAATCAGTCTACCGTTCGTTCTGATGAGAATGCTGTTTGGGGCAGGCTTAATGGAAGAGCTTTTGAAGGCACTCCCCGTTCTGATAGCACTCTGGCTAGGGACAAAGCTTCGATCGCCCTATCGCGAACAGATCGGCATCTGGGAACCGCTTGACGGCATCTTGCTGGGCACTGCCTCAGCCATTGGCTTTACGCTGCTGGAAACGCTGGGACAATACGTGCCAGGAATTATCAACGACGTGACGCTTCAGGCAGGGGCAGAATACGGTGAGCTAGTGGGGCTTCAGCTTCTGATTCCGCGACTGCTGGGGTCGATCGCCGGACACATGGCGTATAGCGGCTATTTGGGATACTTTATTGGCTTAAGCGTGTTAAAACCAACGCAACGCTGGCAGATTTTGGGAATTGGCTATCTCACTGCGGCAGGGCTGCACGCGCTCTGGAATGCTTCCGGCATGATTAATTTACTGGTGCTTGCCGTGGTTGGGGTGGTTTCTTATGCGTTTCTGGGGGCAGCGATTCTGAAAGCCAGGCTTCTTTCGCCCACTCGATCCCAGAATTTTGCAACTCGCTTTTTTCGATCGCGTTAAAGGAACTCCAGCCTGCTAAGGGAATTCGGAATTCGGAAGTCGAAATTCGGAATTCCGCAGCTATCAAAGGTCAGTGGGTTTCGTATCGTTTATCAAACAACGTGACAGGTGAATCAAGGCGACCCAGTAAAAGCCTTAGCACAATTGAGAATTCTAGATTTCGCAATTACGAATTCCAAATTATTTTTCGCTAGCTTCTGCGATCACACACCGGGCAGCGGCAAGGGCAACTCTGGCTTGCTCAATGCTCGAAAGCTGTTCCCAGGTAACCTGTTCCAGTGTCCGCACTGAGGTTTCCAGCACTTCGCCATCCTGGCCGCTCCGCATCGCAAAGGCATAAGGACGGGCAAGCACCTGCAAATCTTCTTCTGCCCAGGCAGGTAAACACTGTTGAACACACTGCACAAGCTGATCCGCCAGACTATCGCCAGAGGAAACAACCTGACGAGCATGGCTGGTGATATTGTTCATGAGCTGTTGCGGCATTTGGGCGGTGAGTTGCTGAAGCAGACCTGCAAAGCGGGAAACCTGCGTCGTTTGAGGTGCAGTTGCCCAGAGTTGATCGATCGTCGCGCCCAAGCGTTGTCCGGCTTCGGTCAATTCTGACTCCGTAAAGCCTGCCTTGATCACTTCCTGCTCCAGCATTGCAAAATACGCTTCGGCTTCGGGCTGGGCAGGATTCCAGGGATAGCTCGCGGTTTCCTCCAGGATTAGCTCCAGAAGTTCAATTTCGGACTGAGGGCGAAGCGAGGATGCCAGGGAAGGATTGTGATCTTGGTTCATAGGTCTGCTCCTAAAGACAACTGAATGAAAACTCTGTACGTTATCGTTTTCGTTACATAGGGCTACAGCAGCGAGTCAGCCAGTTCCGCAAGTGGACTGAAAAGTTTTTAGAAAAAAACAGTCCTTCCTCTGGGCGAGACTGCGATCGCCGATCGGGTGAGGAGGACAATCAAGGAATTGGACAATTCAGCCGGAACAAATAAAGCCATTTCTGGTGTCTCTGGTCGAGTGTCTTGTGTGGGCGTTTTAGGGCAGTCTGCTACCTGAACCGATTCCTCAATCATCAATCACAAACTCTAACGCCTGACTGCGCGGATTACCAAATTTGAGCTGAGTTCGCGATCGGAGGGGAATTTCTTCGTGATGCACTTTGCGCCAGCCGTCTCCATTATTCAAAATCCAAGTACCGTAGCGCGATCGATCGCGCAGCAGATAAATGGGTTCCTCTTCCTCGTCAGACGAATTGCGGCAAAAGATTTCTGCGTGTTCACGGGAAACGCCAATGTGCTGCAAAACGACATCGTTGCCTTCGCCCCGCCCTACGCGCATCATGCCGCCCCGCAACGACCAAGTTTGATTGGGAGCTACCACCGATCGCAGATACGCCTGCGGAACCTGACGACCGAGCCAGCTTGCTGTCTGGTCAGGAATTTCGGTGACGCCTTCGGTAAACGGACGAATCAGCTCGCCGTTAAACTCTGGGTGCATATAGAGAATCGGCAGCGTCCAGGCAGGATGGTTGAACTTAAACAGCATCAACAGATGTTGACGGGCGATCGCCACCGCTTCGTCAATCGGCGATCGGTGTGCCAGGGCTTGGGCAAATGCCTGAATAAAGTTCAACGCTTCCTGGTCGGTAATCGTGTCGCGCATTGCCAGCACCGCCGGAACGCCATGATGAATCAGCACTTCAGCCAAACTGCTGCGCGGAATGGTTTGCTGATTTCGCTGATCAGGCAATGCTCCCCAGCAGGCATTGAACACTGCCAGTTTGACTTGACAGCGCACCAGAACTTGCGCCAGCTCTGTACCGTTAATTGCCGCATCAGGACACAAAAACAGCAAGCCACCATCTGCTGCTGGCGCACCATGCCCCGAATAAAACAAAACGTTATAGCTGCCTGCCTCCAGCTCCTGAATTAGCTCGGCAGGGGTGGGCTGCACAAGCGTTTTGACCTGACAGGACGCTGTACCGCTGAAGGGATCAACTTCCGCAGCCGTTTCCAGCACTTTGGACAGTGCCGCCGCTTCTTGCTTCAGTGCCAGCTTTGCCTGCGGCATCAGGGAAGGGTCATAGTCGCCCACGTCCGAATCCTGCCCTAGCACCAGCAAAATTCTGAGGGACTGTTCCGATCGCAATAGCGGCAGGGGATCAACATCGCTCGTAGTGCGGCTAAACAAAAGCTGCTGGCTAAGCGACACTGCCTGTCGTCCTGGCTGGGGCTGCATGATCTCCCAGGGCAGCGAAATTAGGTTGGGATCGCGGATATCCAGCCGCAAGCGCAGCGGACGACTTTGCCCTCTGGCGATGCCCTGGCTCTGGTCAAAGCTGCTCTGAATCGAGCCGTCGAGCACCCATTGCCATAAACTGACTCCCAAGCTTTGCATCAGTCGGGCAGAATAGGGCGTTGCCTGACCTGCAGCGGGCGGGGCGGTGACTTCGGGAGTGAACTCCGGCAGCGACGGTAGATCAAAAAGCTGGGGCGTGTAGGGAAAATTGGACAGCGATCGAGACGGGAAAAAGTTTTGCCACGCTTGCCAAATTTCGGTCAGCGGCTGCGACCAGAGCCGATCGTGATGCACAAATCCCCCCGGATAGGGAGCTTGCCAAACCCAGATGGCAAAATGCTCAGGGTCGGCAGCCGTAGACCGGGCGATCGCTAGACTAAGGCAGGGGTTGTCAGGCATTGAAAAGGACGGAATTCAAGACCCAAATCGAAGACACACAACTTATCTTTACCAGTCTATCTGGTCTGGTCTGTTCCGTTGAAGCAGATTTCGGCATTCGTCAGCGGCGGTAAGGGTGCAGTGAAAACGGTGTCTCCTTTGTTCTGCCCGTTGAGTCTCTAGGGGCTGGGGCTAGCCTGGGGTTCCAGCGGAGGACAACTCGCCCGGTCAGTGGGCACATCGCGTGCGACGATCGGCAGCAAATCGGCTTCCCGGAGCCAGCCTTCCTGTCCGGGCTGCACTGGCGCAATTTTAGCCGCGATCTCCCCTGCAGGAGACTGCGAAGCTACCACAGACTGCTCAGCAGGCGGTGAAGCAGCAGACGGGGATTCAGCCGTTGGTGAACTGGTGGGCGGTGCCACGATCGGGACAGAGCAAACTCGCAGCTTCACCCACTGATCCTGCGCCGTTGCGCCCTGTTTGCTCAATACTTCCACAATGCTTCCGGCAGGAATAGAGCCGACTACCCCATCGGGAGAACTGCTTTGTGCCGCTTGCGACGATGAATTGTCTGGAGACACTTCCGGGTCTACAGGCAAAGGAGTGGGCGATGCGGTCGGCGAGGGAAGCAGCGACGGAACAGGTGCGGGAACGGTTGATGCGGCAGGGCGAGACTGCAAAATCAGCGCATTCGATGACGTTGCGGTTGGAGAGGCGGTTGGCGTTGGATCAGTTTCAGCAGGAAGGATCCGCAGCAGGGCATTGACATCTAGCGAAGTTGGGGCGATCGATGCAGAAGTCGAAGGTGCAGGCAGGAGTTCGCGGTTCACAGCCGCCTGACTGCCGCTTAGCTGCTTCTGACGAACGAGATATAAAGTGACAGCAAGCCCTGACAGAACCGAAATCAACAGCATCCAGGGCAGCCAGCGAAAGGAGGATGCTTTGCGAGGAATAATTCGGGTTTTTGCAGTGGCAGCAGCAGGCTCCGCGAGAGGGCGGGTTTGAGGCGAGGGAAAGAGCTGAACCGGAGCAGCAACCTGAGTTGGAGTACCCGATAAACCCGTTTCAACCAGGGAGGAGCGCTCGACTGAACGAGAGGTCGCACTTTCCCCCGAAAGAGCAAAGGGCAGGACGGCAGTGGGCTGTCTTCTGACAATTTGGCAGGAGAGCAAACCGACTGTCACATTGTCGTAGCCATTGCGAGTATTGCCGATATCGATTAGGTTCCGGGTAAGGGTGAGCAGATCGAGCTTGCCGGCCAGCACCGGGAGAATTTCTGTGTCCCAGATCTCTTCCACGCGATCGTTATCGCATAGCCCATCGGAGCAGAGCAGAAAAACGCTGTCTTCATCCAGCAAAAACCGTTGCACCGTGGGATAAAGCATCGACGAACCGACCATGCCCAACGCCTGCACCAGTGCCCCCGCGCTTGGCTGCTGAAGTGCCTGCCGATAGGTGCTGTAGCCCAACCGCACTTCCCGCGACGCAATATCGTCATCCACAGTAATTTGATGACAGCCCCAAGGCGTGACCCAGTAAGCGCGGCTATCTCCGAGATGGGCGATGTACAGTTCATGCTTGCGAACCAGTGCCATTACGATCGTCGTCCCCATGCGTTGGCGATCGAATCGCTGTTCGCTGTCGTTGCGCTGGCTGATTAAATCGTTGGCAAGACAGGCAGCCTTTTCAAGTTCGACCATCAAACTTGCGGAATCGAGCGTTTCAACCTGAAGCGACAAGACTCGCTGTGCGACAGCTTCGATCGCGAGGTGCGAAGCCACATCGCCCCCCTGATGCCCCCCAATGCCGTCACAAACGATGACCAGCGGCAAAGGCACATCCGACTGCTCAGTGCCGCTTGCGGGATAGCAAGCATCTTCATTGCGCGGGCGGGTTGGCCCCTGATCAGTGCGAGTGGCTATTTGAATCTGGTAGGTCTGCGACTGCACCACCTGAGCAATCGCCCAATCAAGCTGATCGACTAACTGCTCAGCATTCTGAATCCTGCCTTCAATCAGCTGTTGACAGAGCTGTTGGAGAAATCCCTGAATCTCCGATCGCGCTGTAGCAACCCAATCCAGCCAGCTTTGTCCTAACTGGGACAGCATCAACGGTGAGCGGCTGGTTTGAAGCTCCAAGAGTCGCAGTAGTCCGCCTTCGACGCGCAATCGTTCTGAATCCAAAACTGTTGCGGCGCACCTTTCCTCACTAAGCGGCTGCCAGAGCTGAGCGATTTGCCAGAGCCAGTGAAGCTGTCGAAAGGGCGTCGCCGATTGCCACATTTGCGGCAAGCTGGGAAAAAGCAGTACCTCAGAGTCGGACTGATTGGACTGCGGTAAATCAATTCCCCCTAGAGAGAACTGCGAAGCAGCCGATAAACTCTGTTCTGCAATGCTATCGGGTCGGTAGATCGGAGCCTGATCAAGCAGCAGCAGCGTATTTTCGGGGGTGTAGTGAGTCGTCTCTGACTCAAACTGAAGCCAGTCATAAATCTGCGGCACATGAAGCTGACAGGAAGACAGCCGCAAATAGGGCAGTAGCGGTTCGGGAACCTCACCATAGCTCATAGGTGGCAAGCCGGGCTTGCTATCCAGAAAGATGCGAGATCCCTTACACAAAAACCGATCGCTCAGCACATCTCCTGCCCGATACGCAGATGCCATTGCCCCAACTGCCCAGAGATAGCGACGAATCAAAGGAGTCCGGCACTTCTGGCAAAATCGATGGGTTTCTGGATTGGGGGTCTGACAGATCGGATTAGAGCAGTAGAGCATTGCTGCGGCAGGGTAAGAAAAGCCAGAAATTCAGCAGTCCTCTCAGGATAGCTTAGCCCCCTGCACGATTGACGAGTTTCAGGTGTTTTTTTAGCATTACTCAGAGCTTAGACCAGGGCATTCGCGATTTGCACAACGAATTTTCACAGTAGCCTGTCCCATACCTGTCCCTTAAGTGTGCAGACATAGACCAATGCAGATATAGACCAATATAGAAATGTGCAGATATAGCAGATTCGTTGCTGCGCCTATTCTTCCTAGTTCATCAAAATATCTGAGCATTCATCGCTTTGATTGCTCCAAACCGTCTCCCTAGCCCCCTTGAAAGGCTACTGTGTACCCCCTCCCGCCACCCCGGTTCAAATTGCTACCGCTTCCCCTTGCCTTCAATGTTGGAGGAAACCGAGCCTAATTGCGTGTGCAACCTAACTCGGTGTTCAAAATTCCCCGCGTAAGAATTTAAGGGGCTGCAAAACTGGAAACACGCACAAGAACCGCTAGTGAGGACACAGTAGCCGATCGTGGAGTGAAATCTAGCCCTCCTATTAAATCTAGACCTCCTATTGATTTGAGAGCCAGTGGTTTGAAAGTCCCCTGTTCACGAGAAATTTAGGGAGCAGCATAGGAGATTTGCAGCTTCAAACAAGCTCTACGGAAATGAGCACTATTTGATTGCGAGGTGATTGTCCGCCTCTTCGTCGGAGTAGCGTGGCAGTCCCAGACTAAAGTTTTTAACGCGGCTATTCAGGTTGTAGGACACTTTTCCCGCCATTAGCAGCGATCGAATAAAGTGTTCCAGGTCTGACCCAATCCGGCGCAGGTTATAGTTCGTTAAATCCTGACTTTCGTAAGCCGCAACCAAACTCTCGAACCGCTGATACACTTCCTGAAGGGCAGCGTCGTTCCATTCCAGTTCGTTATCTGGATCGATGTCCAGAGTCAGCTTGTCCTCCGACTCGACCAATCTGTCGTTCTCAACTTCAGCCGTAAAAATACGGACATGGCGGGTTGTACACTTAAGCAGCATAAAACTCAGTCCACAGGAATTTATAACGATATCTTACAGGGTAGCCGGAACGATCGCCGAATTGCCCTTGCCCTCGCCTCACTGATACCGAGTAAGAAGCATTTCCCGCAGCCGGACATTAGAATAGGCAAGGGTGTTTATCGCAACAACAACTTGAAGACTTCTACCCAAATTGAAGGCTACAAGACAGTTAAACCTTACCGAGAAAGTGATGCAGCGCGACGAGTCGCAAAATCAATCCCGGATCGAGCTTCCTGCTCAACCCCAAGTCCAATCCCAAGAGCAGTCGCAGAGCAAGCCGTACAAGCCCCGAAAGGGCAACTACTGGCAGCGTCAGCGACGATCATCCCTTCGGGGAACTGCGGAGCAACCGGGAAGCTGGGTAGACCTTCTGAAAAGTTTGTCGTTTCTAACTGCTAGCAGTTTGAGCCTGGTGACGGTGCTGTTGCTATTGAACATGGTGCGATCGGGGACTGGTTTTCTTGGCAAGATCTTTGGGGTGGTGACTGCGCCTCAGCCTGCTCCCCAGGTAGACGTGCGATCGGCGGTCGTGCAGCAGGTACGGGGCGTGAGCGAACTCACCACTGCCATATTTGTAATGGAAACGGTAGTTCCTACCAGCCGGGAGCGGACGATTAGTGGCTTGGTCGTCGGTAAAACTACGCTGCTTTATATCGGTTATGGGGAAGTGCGTGCCGGACTCGATCTCTCTTCCCTGACTGCCGATGCCGTGCAAACCCAAGGAGATAGCCTGCTGCTGCGCCTGCCGCCCCCCAGAATTCTCGATAGCAAAATTGATGTTAACCGGTCGAAGGTCTATGACTACGATCGCGGCTTCATGGGCATGGGACCCGACGTTGCCCCCGAACTGCAAGATCTTGCTCAGCGCAAAACCCTCGAACGACTGATTCAGTCTGCCTGTAGCCAGGGTTTACTCCAGACTGCAAACGATCGCGCTCGCCTCGCCATTAGCCAACTTTTATCGACAACCGGATATCGCCAGGTGACGATCGAGACGCAGCCGCCTACCGCTGATGCCTGCCCCCCGCCCGCGCCAGAGCTACCATCAGGAAACCCCGCTGAAAGCGCGCCAGCTATCCCGCCTTCTTAGAAATGCTTTGAAAATGCTTTAAGCGTCCGGTTCTGGCCCAGAGCCGTTTCCAAATTCCAGGGAAGGCCTGTCCCAGAATTCAAAGTTCCTCAGGATTAGGGAATTTAGGGGGCAATGTACCACCGCTCACCCTCCCCCAACATCCGCATCCCGCCTATCCCTTCTTACCCCCTATGCTGATTTCTTTTCCATCAGTTGACTCGATTCTCGATCGCGCCCTTGCCGGACAGGATTTAACCGTGGCTGAGGGAGTCGTGTTACTGCAACAAACTGAGCCAACCCCGCTGAGAGCCATTCGAGAAACTGCCGATCGCCTTAGGCAGCAACAGGCCGGCGAAACGGTGACCTATGTAGTGAACCGCAATATTAACTTCACTAATATCTGCGAGCAGCATTGCAGCTTTTGTGCATTTCGGCGCGATGCAGGGGAAGAGGGAGCATACTGGCTAAACGAGGCAGCAATTCTCGAAAAAACAGCAGATGCGGTGCAGCGAGGCGCGACCGAAATTTGTATGCAGGGCGGATTGAACCTTGAGGCAAAACATCAGGGAACCTCGATCGCCTACTACGTGCGCCTGATTCGCCTGATCAAAGAAGCGTTTCCGCAGCTTCACCTGCATGCCTTTTCGCCGCAGGAAGTCCAGTTTATTGCCCGAGAAGACGGCTCAACCTATGCTCAGGTCATTGCTGCACTCCAGGAAGCAGGCGTTGGCTCAATGCCGGGAACGGCGGCTGAAGTGCTAGATGATTCAGTTCGCAAGATTCTCTGTCCTGAAAAAATCAATTCCACCACCTGGCTTGAAATCGTAGAAACTGCGCATCGCTTGGGAATGCCAACCACCAGCACACTGCTCTCTGGACACATTGAAACTCCAGAGCAGCAAATGCACCATCTGGATCAGCTTCGATCGATTCAGCAACGATCGATCGATTATGGCAATCAGCGCATTTCAGAATTTATCCTGTTGCCGTTTGTCGGCCAGGAAGCTCCTAAACCGCTTCGGCGGCGAGTCGGACGCGACCAGCCCGTTCTGGCAGATTCATTGCTGCTGATGGCAGTTGCCCGCATTTTTCTCGGCAACTGGATCGCCAACCATCAGCCAAGCTGGGTCAAGCTCGGACTCCACGGCGCAACCGAGGCACTCACCTGGGGCTGCAACGATATTGGCGGTACGCTCATGGAAGAACACATCACCACGATGGCAGGCGCACAGGGTGGAACCTGCATGGAAGTCTCAGACCTGCGATCGGCAATCGAGTCGATCGGTAGACCTGCCAAGCAGCGTGACACTCTGTATCAGTGGATCGAGGATGGTCAGGTTTAGAGATTTAGAATCAAGCCAGCCTTGCCAAGTCGGGAGACAGGCGATCGACTAATCGTTGCATCTTGTGGGCAGCCGTTAGCGTTAAAGCTAAATTCGGCATTTCTTGATGGCAGTGGGGGCAGAACCAGTAGACGCCACCTCGACGAGCATGACGCAGCAATGGTTCAGAGCAGCAGGGACAAAGAGTGGAGGTGTTCATAAAGTTTTATCAATAAATAGCACAGCAGAGAAACAGAACCGAAGACACGAGACGGGTTAATCCCGTTATGAGTTGCTGACTCAGCCGTGAGGCTAAAAGTTTGATTTAGAAAATGAGAAACGCAATTTGACTCAACAAGGAATGCAAACTGAACTAGCAAGTTTTCACAAAATTCGTTTGATCAATAAGGAAGTAAATGATTAATTTTTTATTACAGAGTTCAGCTTAAATCGTTGATGAAAAAGGGTTTGAACCGCCAGGGACTAATTAATCCTATAGAAATAAGAATAATATAGAAAAGAAGTGGCAGGGATCTGCCCTAAGGCCGATTCAGACTAGAAAAATTAAATTTTGCTTTAAGTTTTGTAATGTACTCCTGAAGAGTGAAAGGGCTGTTTGCTCCAACAATAACGAATTACGAAAGCAAAAAACTGTTTTCCAAATAACATTCTAAAGAATCTTGAAATTAGAGCTCAGAGATAAACTTATCTAGCAGATTGAGATGGATCTATACCATCAGTTTTCTTCTCATCTCAATATGCAGGATACCTGCTTCATAAAAAGGTTCACCCTGCTGCTGAAAACCTAAACGCTCATAAAAATTCTTTACTTGAATTTGAGCATTCACTTTTACTTCTGCAATCTTTTGACCGCTGAGGTGATCGATCGCCTTTTGCATCAAAGCCTGACCAATGCCTAGTCCACGAAACGATTTTAGAACTGCAACGCGCTCTATTTTGGCAAGCTGCTCACCCAAGTACCGAATTCGTGCAGTGCCGACAGGCTCACCGTTCCAGTACGCCATAAGCTGAGTTGCACCTTCATCCAGACCATCAAAATCAAGATCTACCGCAACGCTTTGTTCTTCCTGAAACACTTTTCGGCGAACCTGTTCGATCGCGTCCACCGCATTTGCGAATGTAACAACCTGCAGTTCCAATTGATTCATTGCGGCTTAACAATTGACATCCTGGCGGATTGCTAATTCCAATTTTCCGAAATCTGAACCCAATCGCAACTCTCGGATTAGAAGGCTTCTGAACCGCTCTACAGAATTTGCAATGCACCTTTCAAAGAATCGGCATCGTGCGTATTCACACACAAATGCTGAACCGAGATATCAGGCTTAAAAGGCTTAACTGAATTGGAAAGAGTATTTCTCCTGATTCAGTTGCAGCCAAGTTATCTTAAGTTCAGCATTCAATTCAGCTTTCTCATCTTTGCTTTACTCAGTTGCTTCACAGTTCTCCAAACAGGTGGCCCTATCCAGTTAAGATCGGCGTTCGGGCGGTAACGGAAGCAACGTTTGTTTTATGAAATCAGCTTGCAAAGAGCTTGCAGAAACTTACTTTGCAAACGACTAATTGGAATGATCGGTTTTACAGGTAGACAAGATTCGCTGATCGTTTGCGCTTAGCTCGTCAATTCGCTGAAATCCTTCCAGTCCGACGGGTGCGATCGTCTCTCCGCCAGCCATTGCAACCGAGCTGGAGGTATCTAGCGCAATCGCGTAGGGGTGCTGAGTCTGCTCATAGCTATCCACTACCGTCAACGCCAGCCGATCGGCTTCAAAATTCCCAAAGAAGCAGTCAAATGACGATCGGGGCATATAAAACGCACCCACTACATCGCCCTGCTTCACTTCAAAAACCATATAAGCAGCACCTAATTGCTCAGGCTCCGGCGACTGCCCATATAAATAAACGCCATCTGTCAACGAGCGAGGATCTAACCTCTGCCCCGATTGCTCAACCGATCGTCCAGGAAGCTGCCCACGGGTTTGTCCAACCAGTTGCTGAGCTACCTCATGATTTGCAGTCAGATGCGTTTCAGAAAGTTCCGACCCCTGCACAGAGCCATTCGGCAAACTCACTACCGCGAGCCCTAGCGTGACAAATAAACCTGTTAGAGGCTTCTCCAGCCGCTCAACCAGAGTACGCCACGGTTGAGATGTGTGCTTTGATTGATAGACCACCGCAGTTTCCTCCTCTTCCCCTCAACAGTGTTCAACAGATACCTAACGGACGAAATCTGAAACACTTTGTTCTTCTACTCTACCGGGAAGATTAAATGCCCAATTCAGGCAGCTAGCAAAACTTCACGGACGGTCAGGAAGAACCAGTTTTTTCAAGAGTGTCGCGCTAGAGACAACCACAAGACCTCGCCTATTCATTCCAGAAACAAACTCAAAATTTTCTTAAACTCTGCTTTGTTGTTTCGGAAATCTTGGTTGCCTAGCTTGCTGCGCCTAGCATAAAGCCGACCGGAAGCTTGGCGCGTCCCCCATTGAACTGATCCATTCGGGTGATTATGGACGAGTGAGATCTATCCAGAGCACAGTTGCACGAAGCGCAATCCCATCAGGGGCTACACAAATAGTTATAGATAGTTACTCGTTACAGATAGTTACAGAAGTAGTGACACAAGCACTGGTAATGTCATGCCCGAACAGTTCCTATGCTTGTCGCTGCCGCTTGCTTCGCGTTCCTTTCGTTCCTTCAGTGGTGGATTGCGTTCGAGGAGCTGATTTTGATTTAGCAGCCGTCTTCGATGCAGTACTCTTCTGGGTTGAATTAGCTGACGATTTTGCTGACGATCGCGTTCGCCGTTTGGTGGGAGCAGTGTCGTTTGCGGGTTCGGAATCTGCGATTACTCCTTCGGGAAACTGCGAAGCAATTGCTTCCGGTTTTGCTTCATTCAAACTCTTGCTGGCTTTTTCAGCAGTTCCATTTGAAGAAGATTGCGAAGGAACCGCTTCAATTACCATCAAGTTTTCGCCCAGAGCTTTGCGGCTTCTCCGACCTGTTCTTCCAGTTTTGGGAGCAGCCGTTTCTTTTTGCCGTTTTGCAGCTGAGAGATAGCTCTTGAGCGAAGAAGCTGAAATCTCAATTCCCCGTTCAGTCAGCATTCCGGCAACTTCCTCATAGCTATAGCCCTTACTCAAAGCAGATGAGATCTGCACTTGAAGATAGGCAACAGCTTCGCGCAAAGACCAATTTTCCTTTGGCTTTTCGGGCAACTCCTCCAGTGTAGAGGTTGCATAATCAATGGCAGATTTTGTGACGATCGCCGAGGCTGTGGTTTTCTTTGATCTTGGCATTTGTATTGTTCCTAAACCATACTTCTGTACACAATACTATTCCCAAATTTCAAAATAAGCACAAGGATTAATTGCCAAATTAAACGCGCTGAATTGATTAACCAAAAGAACACGCTCCTACTGGCACAAAAACACTTACAGATTAAAAAAACAGAAGCGGCTCTTGGGTTATGTTGACCTTTTGTTCAGCCTGTTCTGCCACCCCAATAAAATAGCGGAAACATCGCGCCAGAATGCGGTACGACCAGCATGCAAACAATGATCTCCAGAGCAGAATTCTTCTGATCAGCGTTTGTTTGTGCCTGTTTGAACTTGTTGCCTGAAAGCCAGCAAGATTCAGTTGCCCCTTTTCCAATCCGTCTCCTGTAATGCAAAGCAGTGCCCGGCGGAGCGATCATCATTGCTTCATTTCTGATTCATCAGTCCATGATTCCTTGCTGAAGAACCCCTCGAACTGATCCGGATACCGTTCCCATCTCTGGTAAAACTGATCGGTAGATGCACTGGCGAAAGGGAACTCGCATCAAGGCGATTCCTTCTGCGGGAAACTGCGAGGCGATCGACTGGCGATCGATTGGCGATTGCCTTTAGTGCAGCGCGATCGATTTCTAATCCGAGGATGCCGGCGGGACTGCCGCCCTTGAAATGCGGCTATAGCAACAGAAGCAACAGAAGGGTAGGAGGAGGCTATCAGTATGCGGCGGTACAAACACAGGCATCAGCTAATCCCGGCAGATTCAACGGATTTGATTTTTTGGCTTCGCCTGAATTCACGGTTCTCTAACCCTGTTGCCTACCCCTGAATTGAGGGAACAATCATCAAAGACACAAGGAGAACAACAAAGAATAAATGGTTGGGAATGAGGCTTCGCCAGAAACCAAAGGGGGAAGCTCAAGGGGAAGGGGCAACAACAGAGAAGACGATTTGAGGCTGCCCTATCTGCCGCAGCAAACCGAACTGATGCTGATGGGTCTGACCCCTCAAGTATGGCAGGGGGTTCACGGGGACTTTAAGATGAGGCATTGTAACTTTAGTAACTCTTAAATTGTTTTCCGCAAGTCTGTCACTCTTTCCAAAACCCGTTAGAAAGATAATGATACTAGGGTGTAAACCGAGTCTCATCGTTATGACCGCGACACCTGGCGATTGATACAGCGAGTGATGCCGCATGAGCTACTGCTTAAATTCAGCCTGTCCTCATCCCGAAAACTTAACCCATACGGAGCTATGTCAGGCGTGTGGTGCAAAGCTGCTTCTGCGCGATCGCTATCGAGTCGTACATGCGCTGGGGCAGGGTGGGTTTGGCGCAACGTTTCTGGCAAAAGACGAGTCGCTCCCAGGCAATCCCTACTGCGTGATTAAGCAGCTTCGACCCGCTTCGACCTCAGTGCAGGTAATGCAGATGGCGCGGGTGCTGTTTCAACGGGAAGCTAGCACACTGGGGAAAGTCGGCAGTCATCCTCAAGTGCCGCGTCTGCTCGACTACTTCGAGGCAAATCAAGAGTTTTATCTAGTTCAGGAATACATTAGCGGCTCCACGCTCCAGCAAGAAGTCAAACGATCGGGTCCGTTTAGTGAGGCAGGGGTAAAGCAATTTCTCAGCGAAGTGCTGCCCATGCTGCAATATATCCACAGTCAGCAGGTCATTCACCGGGATATCAAGCCCGCTAACTTGATTCGCCGATCGCAGGACAAAAAACTGGTGCTGATCGACTTTGGCGCAGTGAAAGATCAGGTGAATCCAGCCAGCGCAAACGCTTCAGAAAATACGGCTCTGACTCAGTATGCGATCGGCACTCCTGGCTATGCGCCACCAGAGCAAATGGCAATGCGCCCGGTTTATGCCAGCGATATCTATGCGCTGGGGGTGACTTGCCTCTATCTGCTTACCAGTAAATCTCCTAAGGACATGGAATACGACCCGGCAACGGGCGAAATTATGTGGCGGCAGCTTGTTCACGTCAGCGAACACTTTGCCGAAGTGCTGCAAAAAATGCTGGACGTGTCGGTACGTCATCGCTATCAAAATGCAACCGAAGTTTTACGGGCATTAGATTTGGAGCCCTATCTGGACAGTCTGGCGCGGGGCATGGTCAGCCAGCCCAACCGCACGCGTTCGACCGGATCAGGTTCGGGAGACTGGCAATTTTCCGGGAACCGGACAGACGGCAGGGGCGCAGATGAGGCGATAATGCATTCCTCTCCCTCTTCGCCTTCGGCACGGATGGCAGCTGCGATTCGGGCAAGACAGGCAAAGTCTGAAAATTCTCGCTCAGACTTGACTCAGCTTCAGCCCGGTTCTCCGATACGTCGAGGAGCATCCAATCGAACCGATGGCATTCCTCATTCGAAATCAGGCGGCAGGGCAGCAGAAGATCGGCCCGCGGGGATTGTGCAAAAGCTCAATGCTGAGGATTTGGCGATCGCCTACGCGAAGGGCAAGCGAGACTTTACTTCGTATGATCTGAGTCTGCTGCATCTGCCCAAAGCTGAGCTGTCTGGCGCAAACTTTCATAACGCGAAGCTGTGTAAGACCAATCTACAGGGCGCAAATCTCTTTAACGCAGATTTTGGCTATGCCAGCCTGACCCAGGCAACCTGCCGCAACGCAAACTTCGCACGGGCATACATGAGCCATGCAGATTTGGGTGGGGCAGACCTGCGCGGCACAGATTTGAGCTATGCCTATCTCAGCAATGCCAACCTGCGGGGAGCCAATCTATGTGGAGCAGACCTGACAGGCGCAAAAATTACAGATGAGCAGTTGGCAACCGCACGCACGAATTGGGCAACAATTCACCCCAGCGGTAAACGCGGCTTGTGGTAGATCGCTAGAAAAATGATAGGTTGGCAGAAAAGCCTTCCTTTTTCATTGACAACCTTTTACTTCACTGACAACCCTTTACAGCATCCATTGCTGTCGATGTTCTGTCACTGGCTCGCCTGTCCTGCCTATTCTTGCTTCAACCATGCCTGATTCCCCTTCTCCAAAATCATCTTCTCCGAAGCGAACAACTCGCTCCCAGCCTTCTAACCTTGATCCTGAAAAATATGCTCAGCTCAAAGCAGAGCTGCAAACTCCTTATCGCGGACTAAGACAGTTTATCTATGTTGGCTGTGGAGCTTCTGGCTTTATTGGCGCATTTATCTTTCTGACACAGTTACTTGCCGGACGAGACGTGGCGGCGGCGTTTCCTAATTTTGCGCTTCAGGTGGGCATCATTGCCTTGATGGTCTGGCTGTATCGGCTGGAGCAGCGGGCTACCCGCAAGTCAAAATCTTGAAATTAAGGAAACCTTAAAATCTACCAAAAGTAGGAGAACTCCTGTCACACTAATGATGATTCAAATGAGGTCAGCCCGGATAAAGACCTTAACGATAAATCCCTGTGAATACCTAAGGTAAAGCGTCAGCCCAGTTCCATAATGGCTGGCGTTTTGCTTTTGCGTTTTGCTTTACTGTTGGGAGGGCAAGACGAGTTTATCGATAAAGTATGCAGCAGCACAAAACTGAAGTGTTGGTTGTTGGCGGCGGTACTGGCGGCATTGCGGCGGCAATTCAGGCGGCAAGAACCGGAGCGCAAACGGTGTTAGTGAGTGAGTTTGAGTGGCTGGGAGGAATGCTGACCGCTGCCGGGGTCGCTGCACCTGATGGTAATGAGCTGCTGTCGTTTCAAACGGGGCTATGGGGCGCGTTCTTGCGTGAACTGGAACAGCGTCAGCCCGAAGGACTCGATCATGCCTGGGTCAGCTTTTTTACCTATGAGCCGCGCATTGGAGCCACCATTTTTGCCGACTGGGTGCGGCAGTTGCCTAACCTTCACTGGATTACGGGTCAAACACCTCGCACCGTGATTCGACAGGAGAATCGCATTACAGAAGTTCAGTTTGACAATTGGACGATCGCAGCAGACATCATAATTGACGGTACAGAGCTAGGCGATTTGCTGGCACTGGCAGAAGTCCCTTATCGGTGGGGCTGGGAGTGGCAAAGCGAATTCGGTGAACCCAGCGCACCCGTCGCTGCAACCCCCTTAACTGATCGCTTTCCGATTCAAGCTCCTACCTGGGTCTTTCTCATGCAGGACTTTGGCACAGACTGCTCAGAAATCATTCCGGCTCCACCTAGCTACAGTGCCGATCGCTTTCAGGGAACCTGGGAAGGCTACGGTGCAGCAATGTTTCTCAACTACGGTCGTCTGCCGGGAAATCGCTTTATGCTCAACTTTCCGCAGCAGGGCAACGATTACGGTATACGGCTCGATCGGCTGGTAGAATCTGCGGCAGCACGGCAAGAATGGCTCCAGGACGCGTTGTGGCACGCACAGGGCTATGCTCATTTCCTGCAAAGAGAGTTGGGAAGTCGATATGGCTTAGCGACAGACAGTTTTCCCTCTGCTGGGTCAGGACAGATTGGCGGAGGAGCTTTTGCCCTGCATCCCTATTACCGGGAAAGTCGGCGACTACGCGGGTTGGCAACAGTCTGCGAACCAGATATTTTGCCTGTTACTGGCGGACAGGTTGCGGCTCTGCCCTTGAATCCAGAGGGATTAGTGGACTCGATCGCGATCGGCAACTATGCCAATGATCATCACTATCCGGGCGACACCCTGCCCCTGAAACCGAAGTCGCTGCGCTGGGGTGGACGCTGGACGGGAACGCCTTTTTCGCTGCCTTATCGCTGTTTGGTTCCGGCAGCGATCGAGGGTCTGCTGGTTTGCGAGAAAAATATTTCTGTGTCTCATATTGCCAACGGAGCAACCCGACTTCAGCCTGTTGTACTAGGCATTGGACAAGCCGCAGGAGCAGCAGCAGCCCTCTGTGTACAGCGTCGCTGTCAGCCGCGAGAACTCTCTGTGCGCAACCTGCAAAACGCCCTGCTGCAAGATCCGATCGCCCCCGCTGCGGTCATTCCGCTGTTTAACGTGACTCCGCATGACCCGGACTGGCTCGACTGCCAGCAGCATTTTCTTGCCCATCCTCAGGACTATCCGATCGATGGCATCGCTCAACGACTAGTGCAGCCATCCTCTTTGCATAAGAGCGTTGCCACAAAATTCAGCAAATCATATCAGGGAACCTTTGAACGCCGAGGCGATCAGGACTATCAGCTTTATCTCGATCGTCCGATCGATTCCTGTCTGGAAGCCTTGAGCCTGGTGACCCTCGATGCCACAGTTGATCGCCAGTTTCAGACCTATCAAACAGGACAAACGCTGACCGTAACCGCAAGATTAAACCGATCGGGACAGTGGCTCCTGGTGGAAGCGATCGAGGTAAGATAAAACTTAATTTTTGAGTAATTCGATCGGAAAACTGTTCATTCAATTCCTAGCACTTGAGGCAACCGCTTGACCTGGGAAAAGCCGTCTGTAGGTCTGCTGTCGAGAGATGCTACCTCGATAGATATACTAGGAAGAGCTTCAACATTACTTAAGAATTGCGGCCAGAGTCGTTCATTCTGGCTTAGTGCTTCTAGTTTCGTACCTTTAGTTTCGTCATTTTAGTTCAGTCATTATTGTTGTAGAGAGGGCAAGACGTTGACTCAACAAGCCGCAGGAATCGCGCCACATGGCGGACAGCTTATTAATCGCATTGCAACCCCTGACCAGCGACAAGAATTTCTGGCAATGGCAGATTCATTGCAGCGAGTGCAAATGGATGTGCGGACAACTTCTGACCTGGTCATGATTGCGATCGGTGGATTTAGCCCGCTCAATGGATTCTTGGAGCGAGAAGACTACGAATCGGTGGTCAGTAGTATGTATCTATCGAATGGGTTGCCCTGGTCGATTCCGATTACGCTATCGGTGAGCGAGGAAGTTGCAGAGCCGCTGCGTGAAGGCACACTGATTCGCCTGGATGACCCGAACGGTCGCTTTGTAGGGGTTCTGGAGCTAACGCACAAATACACCTATGACAAAGTGAAGGAAGCCGTCAACGTCTACCGCACCGACGACGAAAAGCACCCCGGCGTGAAAGTCGTTTATCAGCAGGGCAATATCAATTTGGCTGGTTCTGTCTGGCTGCTAGAGCGCGATGCCCATCCGCTCTTCCCCGCCTACCAAGTTGATCCGGCAGTCTCGCGCCAGATGTTTCAGGAAAAGGGCTGGAAGACGGTCGTCGGTTTTCAAACCCGCAACCCGATCCACCGCGCTCACGAATACATTATTAAATGTGCGATGGAAACCGTAGACGGGCTATTTCTGCATCCCCTGGTGGGCGCGACTAAGGAAGACGACATTGCAGCCGATGTGCGGATGCGCTGCTACGAGATCATGCTGGAACATTATTTCCCGAACGATCGCGTCATTCTGGCAATCAACCCTGCTGCAATGCGCTATGCCGGACCCCGTGAAGCCATTTTCCACGCACTGGTGCGGAAAAACTACGGCTGCACCCACTTCATCGTGGGACGCGATCACGCTGGTGTCGGGGACTATTATGGAACCTATGACGCGCAGTACATCTTTAACGAGTTTGATCCGCAGGCGTTAGGCATCCTGCCGATGAAGTTTGAACACGCTTTTTACTGCAAGCGGACGCAGGCAATGGCAACCACTAAAACCAGCCCTAGCAAACCCGAAGAGCGGATTCACCTCTCTGGAACCAAAGTGCGGGAAATGCTGCGTCAAGGTGAGCTACCGCCGCCCGAATTTTCGCGCCCTCTGGTTGCCGCCGAACTTGCCCGTGCGATGCAGATTTCCGGCTAGCTGCAATTAGAAATCTAAATCAGTTTTCCAGAGAGGAAGTTGTATTGCCCTTCCTACTGGAGCATTCTATCCAATTTGCTGAGATGACTGATGGGAGCGGCAGAGAGCCTGACTCTATCCCTTCCGCTTGATCAGAAAACAGCAGGGTTCAAGAATCGCCAGTAGAAAAGGGCATTTTTCAGGCTTTTAATGCTCAAATATAGCTAGAGCCAGTGAATTGAGGATGAGGTACAGGGAGCTACCGCTCCACAGCGGTATTCAACCTGCCTGTCCAATTCTAGATAGCGATCGCTACAAAAGCATGAGGGTAAATCGACGAGAATTTCTACAGCGGTTCGGCAGCATTCTGGCAGCACTAGGGTTGAGTGAAGCCGGATGGTTTGCTTTGACGGATCGATCGCAGCAGGTTTTAGCACAGCCAACGCGCCGCAAACTCGCCCTGTTGATTGGCATTAATCAATATCCAGAAGCCGTGGGTGATTTTGTGCCGCCCAAAGGAACTGCTCTTAACGGCTGCCTGACCGATGTGGAACTGCAACGAGAACTGCTGCTGCATCGCTTTGGCTTTCAGCCTGCCGATATTCTGACGCTGACCGATCATCAGGCCACGCGATCAGCGATCGAATCGGCGTTTCAGGCTCATCTGATTGACCAAGCGCGATCGGGTGATGTGGTGCTGTTTCACTTTAGCGGCTTGGGCAGCCAGGTTTTGCTAGATCAAGCTCCTACCGAGCAGCAGAGCCTTGTGCCGATCGATGGCGTTTTGCCCACCGCAGACAATCCGATCGTGAATGACCTAATGCTGGAGACGCTGGAGCTGCTATTGCGATCACTGCCGACTCAGCAGATAATCACCGTCCTGGATACAGGCTTTACTCATCTGGGACGAGTCACCCAGGGCAGTTTGCGAATTCGATCGCGTCCCAGTGCGCCTAGTGGTCAACTCCTCGAAGCAGAACAAACCCTGCAATCGCAGTTGCTAGAACGGCTGCAGTTATCTCGCGCAACGCTGCATTGGGCATCTCCTCCAGGTGTCCTGCTCACCGGCTCAGGCGGCGATCAAGTTTCGACCGAGGCACAGTGGAGTGGCTTTCACGCCGGATTACTCACCTATGCGCTGACGCAACAGCTTTGGTGCAGTACGTCCACCACGATGCTAAATGTTGGTTTAGGACAGGCGATGCGAACCACCACCCCCTCGGGGGCAATCGGCAAAGCGAAGCAGGCGGCGGAACACAAACAGCAGTTCAACAGCAGCAACCAAAAACGGCTCAACCTCACGGCAGTTCTTGATTCTAATTTTGCATTCAGCGCAGATGGCGTTGTTCGATCGATCGACGAAGAGGGAAAGGTGCAGCTTTGGCTGGGGGGACTGCCTGCGATCGTGCTGGAAAACGTAGGGGCTTCGCTGTTCGCCGTGATGCCTGCTGACTCAGAAAATCAATCACCCAGGCTGCTTCAGCTTCGATCGCGGGAAGGACTGATGGCGAAAGCCAAGCATCAGGGCGGCAATGAAGCAGAGTCAATGCGAAGCAGTTCTCCCTTGGGGGGAATCGAGGTTGGGCAAGTTGTGCAGGAGGTCATGCGGTTTTTGCCGCGCAATCTGAACCTGACCGTTGGCTTAGATGCAAGCCTGGAGCGGGTTGAGCGAGTCGATGCGACCAGTGCCTTTGCTACAATTCCGCAGGTTTCCTCAGTGATTGCAGGCGAACAGTCTGCCGATTTGCTATTTGGGAAAACCCAGCTTAAAACTGCGACGCTGACTGCTGCTCTGCCACCCACGTCACCGAACTCTCCAGGCTCAGCAACTCCAGCTTTAACCCTCGAGCCGCCCAGCAGCAAGCGCGGCTATGCCTTGTTTTTCCTCGATCGCAGCGCAATCTACACTTCTCTGAACCAGGACGACGAAGCGGTAAAAACAGCAATTCATCGCATGACTCCTCAGTTACAGGCATTGTTTGCCAATAAGCTGCTGCGGCTACTGGAAAATCAGGGGTCTTCCCGTTTGGGAGTGCGGGCAACGCTGCTTACGACTGCCCCCCAGGAGCAAATTATTTCTCAGCAGGAAACCGCTCGTGCCCCCTGGGCTCCGCCGCAGCCCTACGCTGACTTACAGACCACTGGGTTGCCGGAGGTCGCGATCGGTAGTCGGATTCAGTATCAAATCCTAAACTACAGCGATCGTCCCCTTTATTGGATTGGCTTGGGGCTAGATGCAGAGGGTATTCCGGTGGTATATCCCCCCGGATTCGCAAATGACTCCTCACCTGCCTCGCAAACACCCAGTTCGATCGCGCCAGGAGCAACCCATACCCTGCTCCAAACCGATGCAGATTCCCTGATTCAGCCTTCAAGCGGCATCACAGAAACTCATTTGATCTTGAGCCGTTCTCCCTTCGCCCAGACGGTTGAACTGCTGAACAATAAACTGCGAGTTAGCAGCCCCCAGAGAATGAGCAACTTTACGCAGTTCCTGGCTCTGGTTCAGGCAATTTTACAGGATTTGCATCAGACCGACGCCCCAGCGGATGTTTATGCATTCGATGTCAACCAGTGGGCAGCGTTTAGCTTTATTTATGAAGTCATTTCTGCCTGATTGTGTTGTAGGCGATCGAGCGTTAAGCTTCATCCACCTACGCCATGCTGTTTTCGATCGCCCATCGTGCCAGTTCAGTGCGATTGTGCAGCCCAGTTTTGCCCAGCATATTGCTAACATGGCTTTCGATCGTGCGCTGGCTCACGTTCAGTTCTTCGGCAATTTCTCGGTTTGCCATGCCTCGCGCCACAAACTGAACCACCCGCAGTTCCGTGGGGGTTAGCTCTACATCAAACGGAACCTGAATTTTCGGAGCCGAATCCGAGTTTTTGTCCTGCCGCTGCATCAGGCGCGAGTTGTGTTTCAGCGAAGCCTCAACCTGAGCCACCAGTTCTTCAGGTTCAAAGGGCTTCACCATGTACACATCAGCACCAATGTTCAGTCCCTTTACCCGATCCTGGCTTTGTCCCTTAGCAGAGAGGAACAGAACCGGAATCCAGCTTGTGCGAGGATTTTTGCGAACTTGCTCGACCAGGGCATAACCATCCATTTGCGGCATCATAACATCGCAAATGATCATGTCTGGTGTCTCGCTCTCTAAAATATCCAACGCCTCCTGGCCATTCTCAGCGGTGATGACTTCGTATCCCCGGAATTCAAGATAATCCTTCACCAGCAGAATCAGGTTCGGGTCGTCATCAATCAGGAGAAGCCGTTTATTTTCTCCGACACTGCTTTCCTTACTCATGCTCTAGTACTCGTGACCTCAAAGTGGACAGTCCATTCTGCCGATCATGATACCCAGTATATTTACAGAATGTTGAACATACTGGAAAAATCCTTTGTATTGCCCGTTATCTTGCCCGTACTTTCCAGGATTTTCCGTGCTTTTCAGGACACTTGCTAGAGCGGCGAGGACAGGACAGTAGTGCCCGGCTGCGGCAGAGGATGAACGAGAAATGCGTAGTCCTGGACAACCTGCCCCTGAATCAGGTGTTCTTGAATAATCCGCTCGATGACTTCTGGCGTTGCACTGTGGTACCACACTCCATCCGGATAAACCAGCAGAATAGGTCCCTGCTGACAGACGCGCAAGCAGTTTGCCTTTGTGCGAAAAATGCAGCTTTGACGGTCACTGGTCGGCTGGTCAAGCTTTAATTCCTTAAGGCGACGCTTCAGATAGTCCCAAGCAACCAGGCTCTCTGCTTTGTCGCAGCATTTGGGCAAGGTCTGATCAGCACAGATGAAGAGATGACGATCGATCTGCGGTAAGCCAAGTGCCTGAATGCAGGGCTGGAGCGCATCGGCAGTCTCAACAAGCGGCAAAGCAGTTTCCTCAATCGGGGAATCAGCAGTCATAGATAAATTCGATCGCAAAAGAAACGAGAGAAACGACAGTCACACTTTACCGGACAGTTAAACCTCAGCTTTGGTAGCGGCTTCAGGAGTTAGCCAATCGCCAAACAGCTCCACAAATCGATCGCTCAAAATCGCCGCCCGAATTCGCTGGGTAAACTGCACCAGCTCGGTAATATTGTGGATCGACAGCAGCGTGTAGCCAAGCAATTCCTGCGACCTCAACAAATGGCTGATGTAGGCGCGGGTAAAATTCTGGCAAGTATAGCAAGGACAGCCGGCATCCAGCGGTGTGAAGTCGGTTTTATAGCGGGCATTTTTCAGATTCCAGCGATCGCCTTTGACCAGCGCACTGCCATGTCGCGCCAAGCGGGTCGGAATCACACAGTCAAATAAATCGACCCCTGCTGCGATCGCCTGCACCATCTCGCGATAGGAACCCACGCCCATCAGATAGCGCGGTTTGTGTTCCGGCAGCAGAGGCGCAGTTGCTTTCACGATCGGTTCGATAAATTCCGCAGGCTCACCCACGCTCACTCCCCCGATCGCATAGCCGGGCAAATCGAACTGCGTCAAGGTTTTCGCGCACTGCTGCCGGAGATCTTCATAAACCCCACCCTGAACAATCCCAAACAAGGCCTGATCCGATCGCTGATGCGCCGCAATACATCGCTCTAGCCAGCGTGCCGTGCGATCGGTTGCCGCCTGAACTGCCTCATAGCTTGCGGGATAGGGTGGACACTCGTCGAACGCCATAATGACATCCGCCCCCAGCGCATTCTGAATCTGAATTGATTTTTCAGGCGTGAGGTTGATAATCTGCCCGTCTCGCGGCGATCGAAATTTCACCCCTTCTTCGGAAATCGATCGCATTTCGCTGAGGCTGAAGACCTGGAAGCCGCCAGAATCCGTCAGGATTGGACCATCCCAGCGCATAAACTGATGCAGCCCGCCTGCCGCCGCTACGATGTCTTCTCCAGGCTGTAAGTGCAGATGATAGGTGTTCGACAAAATCATCTGTGCGCCCGTTTCTCGAAGCTGAGCAGGCGTTACCGTTTTCACGTTGGCCAGCGTTCCCACCGGCATAAACCGGGGCGTTTCGACATTGCCATGAGGCGTGGTAAAGATTCCGGCACGGGCATGGGTATGGCGACAGTTCGCCTGACACTGAAACTCAAATCCCACAATATTCGATCTCGATCACAAACTAATTCACAAACCCAAAAATAAAGCTCGCCTTAAAACAAGACTGCCAGCAGGAGCTAAATCGAATTCTCGTCGCCGTCAATCTCCACATCCCAGCCAGCAGAAAGCACTTCGGCAACCACAGCTTCCAGGGCGGCTGCGCTGAGCGTTCTTGCTTTTTGATCCTGAATCGGGTTGCTGAGCGGAATCAACCGCAAACGCAAACTGTCCTGCACCAAATCAAAGCAGGGTTCATGCTCTGGAGAGTGGCTTAGCTTCAAGTAGTCGAAGCTTTGAACATTAATATAAAGGGTGCGGTTAGCAACGATCGTCGAACTCGTGGGGTCGGCAAAGACCTCCAGTACATAGCCTTCATCCTCTGCCAGCAGACGTTGCGAAGTTCTTCCCCCTTCGAGGTCATCGTTCTGCGTGTAGCAGTAGCGAACTCGCCCCAAATCTGCCAGAAGCCGCTGCATATCTTGCTTGTTGACAATGATGCCCGCCTCAACAATACAGGGAGCAGGGAGTTTCGTGTTACCAGAGCGTTGATCGTGACTCATACAAAAAGTCCGTAGCCTTAACGAGAGAACAGGGTTGACCTACAGACCGAGGAGACGATTAGCACACCAGCGATGACCCACCAGTAATCACGTCTGATCGTATGACTCAAATAATGAGATCAACCGTTATTAATTTGTCTGACCTGGGTAAGCTGATTGCAAATTTAGCTCCACCCCAGAGTTTGGGGTTACTTCAATTCTGCAACAATGCTCACCGTCTGCAAGAGAACGCCAAGCGCAACAATCAAGCCGAATCCCAGAGCGAAGAACACATCGAAAAAGCCGGAACAGCGCACCCGATAGAACCAGAATGGCATAGCGAACTGCTCAGCCACCTAGCTCAGTCATTTATATGAATCATAGAGGTTCCGTAATCGGTCCGTACTCTAATCTTATCTCAGGATCCAGAACTCGCCCTTTGCGGAATATACGGAACTTGTCTTAGCAAGGAGGTTCCCAAAGGCAGGTCAATGAAGGTTCCACTCTATTATGACTGCAACGCTTTGCGATTCACTTCGCTAAGATAGGCGATCGCAGGATCAAGCGGGTGATTCTGGCTGTTCTAATCGGGTGATATCTGAATGTTTTTTTTGCGCCAGCTTGCGGCTGCCATTGCCTTTTACACCTGTTTGCCTGTCCCTCAGATTGCATCCCTGCCGTTTGAGACCGTTTCTTGGTTTGCGCCTGTAGTCGGGCTACTGATTGGAATGATTTTGAGCGGGGTGGATAGCGGACTGACGGGGATTGGAATGCCTGTGCTAACGCGGAGTGCGATCGTCGTATCCCTGTGGATTGCCATCACGGGCGGACTTCATCTCGACGGGGCAATGGATACTGCCGATGGGTTAGCGGTCACCGACCCAGAGCGACGATTAGCAGTCATGGCAGATAGCCGTACCGGAGCCTTTGGGGCAATAACGGCAACAACCGTAATTCTACTGAAAACCGTTGCGCTGATCGATCTGCAAAATTCCCTAACCCGATGGCTCGTGCTGCCGCTGGTTGCTGGTTGGGGACGCTGGGCACAGCAAATCGCAATCGTTCGCTATCCCTATCTCAAGCCCACAGGCAAAGGTGCGTTTCACAAGCAAGTGATGCGATCGATCAAAGACACTGCTCCCTGCCTGGTGCTGCTGGTGGGACTCAGTTTGCTCCCTGGGCTGTACTCCCCGATGCTGGCAGGTTTGTTAGCGATCGGCGGGATTGGAATCGCGCTGCTGACACCTGCCTGGTTTGCCGCAAAACTGGGGGGCCACACAGGAGATAGCTATGGAGCTGTGGTGGAATGGACAGAAGTACTGCTGTTGATTGTGCTAACGCTGGCTTAGCCTTGCTTTCCCAATTTCCAACGATTTTTTTAACAGCTTGGACGCAAAACTCTTAACCAGGTGAGGGAAAAGCGTTAGTCCGGGTAGAAAAACTATTCCGAGCTGCTGCATCAGTCCCAGCGCGTCTCCCTGCCCCCAATGTTCGATAATCCTGCCGTTCTCGATGCGGTCAATATGCATCACCGCTAACTTAATCGATTTACCTGTGGGTGGAAGCCCTTGAAATTCACCGGAATGAATCGCCGTAAACGTGCCACACGTCACAACTTTATCTTCTTCAACAAGGACCTGCTCAAATCGATGTTGACCCTGACTGAAGGCAAGATAGAACGTCATGCCAAACTGCTTGAATGCTTCCCTGTCGAGTGGTTCAGGCACTCCAGCTAAATGCGCAACAAAATCAGGGGCAAGCAGTTCTAGAGCTTGATCGATTTGGCGATCGTCAAAGAATTGATAGAACTGAAGAATAGTCGTTTTATTTTGCTCAGAAGACATTTATTTAGAAGACATTGGGTGCGGCTTGAATTTAGATGAATAACCTTATAACCCTGGGATTCCTGTCTTTATCAGGCGGTTCAGCAGCAGCACAACTGCTATCGTATTAAAAGAGGCTTTACGGAACTTAACAGAATTTTCCCATGAAGTGCATCATTAATCGGCGGGCGGAGTTCTCGGCAAGTCATCGATACTGGCTACCCGAACTGAGCGACGCAGAAAATCAAGAGCGGTTCGGCTGCTGCGCCCGGTTTCCGGGACATGGGCACAACTATGTCCTCTATGTCTCGATGGAGGGCGACCTGGATGAATACGGTATGGTGCTAAATTTGTCCGACGTAAAACAGGTGATTAAGCGGGAAGTCACCGGCCAGCTTAACTTCTCCTACCTGAATGACGTTTGGGCAGAATTTCAGCAAACCCTACCCACAACGGAAAGTATGGCGCGGGTAATCTGGCAGCGACTCGCTCCCCATTTACCGATCGTCCGCATTCAGCTTTTTGAACATCCTGAACTTTGGGCAGACTACGAAGGAAACAATATGGAAGCTTACCTCACGATCAGCACCCACTTCAGCGCGGCTCACCGTCTGGCACTCCCCCATCTGACGCTGGAGCAAAATTCAGAAATCTACGGCAAATGTGCCCGCGTGAACGGACACGGGCATAACTACCACCTGGAAGTCACCGTCAAAGGCGAAATCGATCCGCGCACGGGAATGCTGGTTGACTTAGTTGCGCTACAAAAAGCCGTCGATGATTATGTGGTGGAACCGTTCGACCACACCTTCTTGAACAAAGACATTCCCTACTTCGCAGAAGTCGTCCCAACTGCGGAAAACATCGCCGTTCACATCCGCGACCTGCTGCAAAACCCGATCGCCCAAATCGGTGCAAAGCTTCATAGGGTCAAACTAATCGAAAGCCCTAATAACTCGGCAGAGGTTTTTTGTAGCGATCGCAGCGAGAACACCCCCAACAACAACCTGCCTTTGCAGAAGTTTAATTTTGAGTTGCCCCTCAATGGTCGGTAGGCTGGCATGGGGTAAGGGCGATCGGGGGTAAGGGTAATTGAGTAAGGTGATCAGTAAGGGGAGTTCGCGAACTGCCCCTACAGGAGACTACCGCACCCGTGCGATCACCGTCCGGTGGCGTGGCGTATTACAAGCCACGATGGGAGACTGGAAACCTGCCTGCTCGATCGCCTCTTCCAGGTTCAGCGCAAAGTATTCGTCTAAATAAGGCTCTGTGCTTTTCAGCAGCGTCAGGATGTAGGGCGGCATCTTGGCGTAGATTTCCGATCGCGGATTCATGTCCATAATTGCAATGTGACCACCTGGACGCAGGAGCCGTCGCGCTTCTTGCAAAATGTCGATTGCTGCCGACTGAGGCAGTTCGTGGAACAGAAGGTGGGCAGACACAAGATCAAACGAGGCATCGGGTAATCCGGTCGCTTCGGCAGCGGCATGAAGCCAGGTGGGGCTAGGAATTTGGGCTGCTTGATCTGGGCTGGGCGCAAGCGAAGGCTGAATTGCGTAATCTTCCCCGCGTTCTCGCTGCTCAGTGCGATACTGGGCGATCGTCAAAAAATGGGGCGAGAGATCGACTCCAGTAATTTGCGCTTGCGGGTAAAGGGCTTGCAGGGCAAAGGTACTCATGCCAACGCTACAGCCAATGTCTAAGATGTTCTGCGGTGCAGTGTTAATTTGCTCTTGCAGCACGGTTTGATAGCTCTGGCGCAGTCGCATATCACCCTGTTCGCCAGAGTCCGGCCAAACCCGAGCATGAACGGCATGGGCAGCCACTTCGACTTCCATTGCTGCATCCCAGCTTAGATTCCCGTCCTCGTAAGCGTGAAACATTCGTAGGTAATAGTCGGGATAGGTCAGATTCGCGCTCTGCACCTGGGCAAGCTCTTGCTCCCACTGAGGAGACACCTGAGACGAAACCTGAGAAGATGCGCTGTCGCTGCGCGATCGAAGAGCTTGCACCTGATCATGCCAGTACACGCCGATCGACTCAGCTCGCTTGATCATCATGTTGCGTGCCCGATTTTTTGCCAGGTCCGCCAGAGGCTTGATCGCCAAAATGCCGTTGACTAGTTGAGAAGTAATTCGAGGAGAAGATTTGACAGCAGCCGTCATAGGAGGATGAATTGCGAAATGAACAAGCAGAGAAAACAAATGGAGAATAAATCTAAATTCACCGCAGTCAAACTACAGTCTACCGTTGGATGCTTATCCTTCAGGCAGCAGCTATAAAGATTTTCATTGAGATTGGCTGATTGCAGGCATTTGCAGGCATCATTATAGAGAGTTGAAAAGGCTAACTTTCCACAGTCAAGGCAGCGAATATGCGCCGCTTCGCAGGATAGCGCTAGCACTGGCTGAAATTTGACGGTTCAATTCTGACGGCTCAATCTGACGGTCGCTATCCAAATTCCGGCAGCACCGATCGTTTAGGAATGGAAATGAGGATGGGCGAGACGATCAATATTTCTGATGCTTTCACGCTCAGCCGCGCTTGGTCTGCTTCAAAGTTCGATCGATTAAGAAAATTGTTTCAGCAGATTGCAGCCCAGGTTGAGGCGATCGAGATAACCGAGGTAGCCCTGGCGGGTCAACGATCGCAATCCCCCCTTCTTGCACAATCTCAACTTTTTAGCTTAGTTGCCTCTCCCGGATTTAGTGCCCTGCTCCAGGCAGAGCTGCTGACAGGCATTCAACCTTTGACCGGAGCGCAGTCTGGCACAGAAGTTTCCTATCAAATCAGCCTTAACTTTGAACCTGAGAAAATTGCCGCTTTTCTAGACGGGCTGCTGCCCCAGGTTGAGCGCAACTGGCAACCAGAGTGGATGGAAGCTCGATCGCGGCTTCAGCCCAATGATATGCAGATTCAAACGGACTTTACCCGTCAACTTCTCGATTTGCTGCTGGAGCCGTTGGACTCGACTCTAGTTGCAGTGTGTGAGCCTGCGCTACAACAGCAAGTCGAGCAAGAACGGCTGCTAAATCAGGTCATGATCCAGATTCGGCAAAGTTTAGAGCTGCCAATCATTCTGCAAACAGCGGTCGATCAAGTGCGAGCTTGTCTACGGGTCGATCGCCTGGTGATTTACCAGATTGAGGGTGTGACTCAAACAGAATCATCTTTCTCACAAGCTTTATGGCAGGAGGGGACGATGCAGAGCAGTTCCCCCTTCGGAGTAATCGATTCGCAGGCGGCGGGTTCAGTCATTTATGAAGCAAGAGCCAGTGACACAATTCCTTCAGTGCTGCATTTTTCAGATGCTCATTGCTTTGTAGATGAGCTACGCGGACATGTCCGAGAATCCTGGCAATTTCCGCTGATAGTAGAAGATGTTACCGTGCGATATGCAACATCAGTTCCCTGCCTGCTGGAATTTTTGCAGCGTGCCCAGGTGCAGGCAAAGCTTGTGGCTCCGATCTGGGTAAACAATCGCCTCTGGGGACTCCTGATCGCTCACAATTGCACCCAGCCCTACTGCTGGGAAGACCGGGAACAGCGATTTTTGCAGCACATTGCCGAGCATTTGGCGATCGCCATTCATCAAGCCCAGCTTTACAGCGAACTTCAGCAGCAAAAACACACTCTGGAACAGCGCGTGATTGAGCGAACCCAGGCACTTGAAGACGCAATGCTGGCAGCGCAGGCGGCAAACCAGGCAAAAAGTGAGTTTTTGGCAGCCGTGAGCCACGAACTTCGTACCCCCCTCGCCTGCATTATCGGAATGTCAAGAACTTTACAACGCTGGTCCGCCCATGTGCTTGACAACCGCCAACAGCATTTTCTTCAGATGATTCACGACAGTGGTGAGCGGCTTCTCAACCAGATTGAAGACATTCTCGCTGTATCCCAAGTCGAAGCAGGCAGAATGGCTCTCAACCTGCGGGAGGTTTCGCTGTCTCATCTAGTGCGGCAGGTGCTGAAAATGCTAGAAAGTTACGCGGCTTTGCATCAGGTTGAGTTTGAGCTTGATTTGCATCTGTCCCCACAAAGCGATCGACTGATTGCCGACCCGCAGCGGGTGCGTCAGATTCTTCATAATCTACTCAGCAATGCGGTCAAATTTACCCTGGCAGGCGGTCGGGTGACGCTGCGGGTGTTTACAGAAAAAGATTTCGTGATGCTTCAAGTTCAAGATACGGGCATTGGCATCCCTGAACATCTGATTCCGCAGCTTTTTCAGAAGTTTCATCAGCTCGATCGCGGCTATAGTCGGCAGTATCAGGGAACGGGCTTAGGCTTAGCACTCACCAAGCAGCTTGTGGAGCTTCACGGAGGCTCGGTCACCGTTGAATCGACTGCCGGAGTAGGGTCAGTCTTTACCGTTCGCTTACCCATTCTCCGATCGATCGATGCCAGTTCCCCGATCGAAACTCGCAGCCTGATCGATCCGCCAAAAGGCAAGATTATTCTGATTGAGCATCGAGAAGAAATTGCGGAAGTGATTTGCGACAGCCTGACCGCAGCAGGCTACCAGCTCGTCTGGATGCTAGAAGGGGCAACGGCAGTGCGTCAAATTGAAGTAATGCGTCCCTTTGCGATCATTGCCGACGTTGATCTGCCAGACATCAAAGGAGAGACCCTGATTCACGCACTTCGCCGTAATCCTGTCACCAAACAAATTAAAATTGTTGCGCTTGCACCAGAGATAGAAGAGCGAGAGGCATGGCAGGCGATCGGCGCAAATGACCTGCTGCACGACCCAATTATGCCAGAGCAACTGCTGCAAATGATCATGCTGCTTGCTGCAAAAGAGCCGATTTCTCCCTAAGTTTTGCTGGACATCCTGGCGAAAATTGCCAAACAAATTGCCTGTCGCAACCGAGATATCTGTACCCCGTATGCCACAGGCAACGATTTTGTTTGATTGAGTTGGCACGTTCCTTTAAGGGTTTGTATCTCCGAACTCAGGAAGGCAACCGCTCGATCAGAACAATGGCTTCTGATGGTCATTGCGATCGATCAAAAAGCCTTGAGTTTAGCAAACGATTGGCAGACTAGGGATTTGCGGCTTGAGCTGCCAAAAGCTGCTTGAGCTTTTCCAGGTCTTGCGCCCAACGCGGATCGGGCTGAACTGCTTCCGGTTCGGTTGAAGTCACTTTGCGAGACTTATTGTTGCCTTTGCTGCCACCACTCCGACGATTGCTGGGTGGATTGCCCTGCGGAGCCTGCTCTGCGGTCTCTTCTTTGCCTTTGGTACGAGGCTGCGCCCGCTCGATCTTAATGGGGCTATCCTTCAACAGATAACCGTTAAATTTTTCAATCACTTCATCTGCCTGTTCTTCGCTCTTCACCGTGACAAAACCGAAGCCACGGCATTTACCCGTTTTGCGATCGGTAATCACCTTGGTTGAAACAGAGTCGTCGAACTCAGCAAAAACGGCTTCTAACTCCTGACGCTCCAACTCTTTGGACAGATTGCCCACATATAGCCGAATTGACATGAAACCCTCCGAAGGCTCAAAAACAAAACAATTTAAAAACCCTTACTTCCACTGCTGATGGGAGGCGATAAACGTTTGCAACGTCCTGCTAGAAACAAACTGACCCTCCACCCAAACCTAGCCAGCGTCTAATTAATGTACCTATAAATGCTAACAATATAATCGGCAAAATATCCTGCTCGATATCCTAATTTCAGCCTAAAAGTTTATCCTTCAAATGACCGAATTGACCACAACTTTTACATTGCTGAATAAAAGAGCATCTTAAATAAGCAGGAGATTGGGCAAAGCGGCTTTCCTACAGCCATTCACTAAGTTATCACGCAGACGGAACAGCGACGATCGTAAAAAAAGAATTCACTGCAAATTTATTCCTGTTGGCTGAATAGCTCTTTCTATCATGGCATTCGGCAAGAGCAAGATTTAAATAAATGCCAGCCCCTTGGCTGGCAAACTCGCTGTGTTGGGAGGAGATAACCCGATACCTACGGCACATCCTGATACTAGAGTTCAGATAAACCCCAAGCTCTGAACCGCTTCTGGATGCCCCAGGGTCGCGTTGTGAAGTAATGTTAACACAGGCGGAGCAATTACTGCAAAATTTCTTAACACTTTATTTTTTTGCCTTTGCAAGAAGCCTGAGGTGCGATCGTTCCGCCGTTTCCCAGAGAGAAATCGCCACCCCTCTCCCCGCCAGTCTAGTAATTTTTGATTACCCGCTCGATCTCGCGTTTCGCCTGCTTACGCTTCAGATCCTCCCGCTTGTCGTGCAGTTTCTTGCCTCGTGCCAGACCCAGGGAAAGCTTAATCCAGCCGCGCTTCAGGTGCATCTTGAGCGGTACCAGCGTCAGTCCCTTTTGTTCGACCTGTCCAATCAGCCGGCGAATTTCCTCAGCGTGAAGCAAGAGCCTGCGCGTTCGGCGAGGGTCATGGTTGTACACCTGGTTCGTGGTTTCGTGCGGTGAAATGTGAACGTTGTGCAGCCAGACTTCTCCATTTCGGACCAAAGCGAAGCCGTCTCTCAGGTTCACTTTGCCCTGGCGAATTGACTTCACCTCGGTTCCGCGCAGCTCAATGCCTGCCTCAAAAGTTTCTAAGATTTCGTACTGAAACCGAGCTTCTCGATTGTCTGCAACTACTTTATAACCGTCACTGCTATCACTCATCTTTATCTATCTGTACTTTTCTATAGAATGCTCTAGTTTGACCAGGGGTGAAGCCTGCCTGAAAAAGGCTTTTGGGGTTTGCGATGGGGTACTGCTACTCGACGACGATGCGCCATTCATGAATCTGGTAATCAACGCAGCCGTTTTGAATCAGCGGATCTTGAGCGACGATCGCCTTAGCTTCCTCTAAACTGGCTGCCTGAAACAGCATCATGCCGCCCCCCAAATCACCCCAATAGCCTGTTTTTGCTTGATGCCCCTGGTTAATTAACGTCCGGACATAGGCTTTGTGTGCCGGAACAAATTGGTCAAAGGTAGACTTGTCAACGACACCTTTTTCAATTTTGACAAACCAAGGCATGCACTCACTCCGCTCGATCGAACCTCCAGGATAGCTCGATTTTTTCATTGATCAAGGGAGATTGAGCCGGGAAACTCAGCGAGCCAATTCACCCCATTGTTAACCAAATGACAAGCCCTCAGACCTCGAGGCATCAGCGTCACTTGTTAATCAGAATCGAATCAAAACTTGGAGTGCGGTCGATTCCCACGGGTTGCTGTTTTTCCCATGCCGACTTACTGAGTTCTATAAACTTGTATGCCGAGAACAGGATTAATTGAATTGTTACGACGGGCTTATCAGACTGCCCGCATTTCAACCACAACACAGATACCGCCCGATGAAGTCGAAGGCTGGCTTCAAACGCAAGACGATCGCCGCCTCGGGGAACTCCGAAGCAACCGCAGACAGTTTTTAGGGGGATTAGTGCTTACAGGAGCAATAAGCTCAATCCAGCCTGGAGCGATCGATCTGCGCCGACAGTTTCAAGCAGGGGGCAGAAATTCTCCAATTAGCTTTAAGGAGCGGAGCGCGAAAGCCCTGATTGTGGGAGCGGGAATTGCCGGACTTACCGCCGCCTATCGGCTGAAACAGGCAGGCGTTGCGGTAGATATCGTTGAGGCAAGCGATCGAATTGGTGGACGCTTAAAAAGTCTGTCGCAGCAGCCCGGTTATCCGGGTGTAGTGGAGTTGGGCGGAGAGTTTATCGATTCGCGCCATACCTGCGTCCGATCACTGGCGGCAGAACTGGGTCTGAGAATGGCAGATCTGCACGCTGCTGATACCGGATTGGAGCCGGAAGTGCTGTACTTTCAGGGACAAAAGATTCGCCGATCGCAGGTAATCGAAGAGTTTAAACCTCTAGCGCAGCACATTGCTCAAGATTTGAAGAAGCTAGGCAATTGCGATATCACGTATCACAATCCCAGCCCAAGAGCCATCCAGCTCGATCGCCTGTCCCTGGCAGAGTATTTAGCAGCGGCTCCGACAACTCCTTTAATTAACGAACTGGTAAGGGTCGCTTACATCACCGAGTTTGCCAGGGATGCTGAGTCTCAAACCTGCCTCAATATGCTGTTTTTGATCGGCGCAGATACCGGCGAATGGAATACCTACGGAGTAAGCGACGAACGCTGGCACGTCATTGGCGGCAATGATTTGATTCCCAAACGGCTAGCCGATCGCCTCAATGCCGCGATTGAAACCGGAGTCTTTCTGGAATCGGTGCGAATGACCCCGGCAGGACGCTATTTCGTCAGCTTGCGGCAGGGCAATGCTAGTCAGGAGCGCATTTATGAGCACATTTTGTTTGCGATTCCATTTACGGTGCTGCGCGAGGTAGATCTGGCGATCGATCTTCCTCCATTGAAGCGACAGGCGATCGATCAGTTGGGATATGGGTCTGGGGCAAAGCTATCCCTACCAATGCAAGAGCGGATTTGGCGCACACAATATGCCAGCACGATCAGCGTTTACACCGATCAAGCGTTTCAGAATACCTGGGAAAGTGCCCGCTATTCGCCAGGACCCAATGGATGGCTTACCGATTTACGAGGGGGGCAGCAAGGCTTAAAGCTTGGAGAAGGGAACCCGGAAGATCAGGCTCAAGCCGTGGTGGACTCGCTCGATCGCATTTTCCCTGGGATCTCGCAGGTTCAGCGTGGTAAGGCAGTTCGAGCAGTCTGGTCTCAAGAACCCTATGCGCTTGGCTCCTACTCCTGCTATCTGCCGGGACAGTGGACAAAATTTAGCGGCGTAGAAGGAGAGCGAGTCGGCAATCTTTGGTTCGCCGGAGAACATTGCTCAGTCGGTTCTCAAGGCTACATGAACGGTGCCTGCGAAACCGCACAACGGGCAGCAAAAGGAATTTTACAAAGCTTAGGCGCGATCGTCTAATCCCGCTTGCTTGTCTCAATTTGACTTTGCATCAGACATGGGGGCTTGGCGCGGCTAAGCCTTTTTTTTGAGTTCTACGCTGCAAAAGATGGATGCGAAGCTAGATACTTGAATTCGCACCGGAGTTACGCTACAAGCTAGCGAACTCTACAAAAGCAGGGACTGCAGAAATTTTATGGGTCGCCTGGGATTCGAACCCAGGACCAATCGGTTAAAAGCCGAGTGCTCTACCGCTGAGCTAGCGACCCTTGCCTTGTGTCAAGCAAACCTCAATACTTTAGCATAGGCTCATGAGATGTTCAAGTCCTGCTTTCACAAAGAAGTGATTCCAGGAAGCAAGATTGCACAGCACCCGACCGCTCAGAGCAGTCAATCGATCGCTAAATTCAAACCATGCTCATGTTCTAATTTGGGCTTACGCTTTTGTGCGAAAGCACCTAATTCCGATGATTATTGCTGTGACGCACGATCGCCCCTGCCCATTGCAGCTTTTCCCGGAGCGTCTGGTAGTAGGAATAGTTGTCACGCAGGATAATAAAATGAGCCGGGCGGTCTGCCATACGGATGTCTACGCGCTGACCAGGCCAAATTGCTGTTGCTAGAACTCCATCCATCCATAGCTTTGTATTCAAGTCGCGATCTGCCAGGGGCCAGATGCTAATGACAGAACCTGGCGGCAGCACGATCGGTCGGCTCGACAAACTCAGCGGACAAATCGGCGTGATAATCATCGCTTCCATACCGGGATGAACGATCGGACCTGCAGCCGCCAAGGTATAGCAGGTCGACCCAGTGGGAGTTGCCACTAGTAAGCCGTCTCCCTGATACTGATCGACCACCTCGCCGTCGATTTCTACTTCAAGAAACGAAGTAATCATGCGATCGGCAGAAGCAGGCTTGACGCACATCTCGTTGAGAGCCAAATAGCGGTCGCTCATCGGTTCCAAGTTAGTACGATTGCCTTCAAACACCATTGCCTGAAGCATCATGCGTCGCTGCACCGCGAACCGATCGCCTGCCAGCCTGTCCCAAATCTTCTCAGACTGCTGAAGCTCCTCCGCCGACTCCGTTAAAAAGCCCAGATGACCGCCGATGTTGATTGCCAGAATCGGAATACTACCTGGGGCAAGATGCCTTGCGGCTGCGAGAGCTGTACCGTCACCGCCCAGGACAACCGCTAGATCGATTGGCTGCTGCACCGACGCAAGAAAAACGGGATAGGGATTATCTTTGGGGCCGCTCGGTCCAATTAGAACATAACAGCCGCGTTGCTCAAGCTGATCGGCACACTTTTCGGCGGTGCGTTGGCTCAGAGCATCCCCGGCTTTGTAGGCGACAATAACTTGCTTGAGTTGCAATCGTTTACTATTCTCGATCGGCTACCACTTGAGCAAATTAAATTGCTCCATATCCACTGTACCGCGGTTGCGATAGATAGACAGCACGATCGCCAAACCCACCGCCGCTTCTGCTGCTGCGATCGCAATGATAAACACAGTGAACACCTGTCCCCGAATTACCTGAGGATCGAGGTAGTTTGAGAATGACATCATGTTCAGGTTGACCGCATTCAGCATTAGCTCGATCGACATCAGCACGCGAATTGCGTTGCGGCTCGTCACCAAACCATAAACACCAATGCAGAACAGAGCGGCTGCGAGAAGAAGAAAGTATTGCAGTTGCATAGGAGTTGAAAAAATAAGCGATCGTTCAGACAGAGAGGATAAAAAGGAAGAGAGGAATACTGCGCTTACGCTTACTTATTACTGCCCGGAATGAGCTCGCGGGGGCGCTCTGGCAAAGTAAGCGAAGGCTGTTGACTGCTATCCTGTGCCGCCAGCGTATCGGGCAAGTAATCCCGACGTGCCAGGACGATCGCCCCAATTAGTGCCATTAGCAGCAGAATTGATGCCAGCTCAAACGGCAGCAGGTAGTCGCTAAAAAAGTGCTTGCCGATCACAATGATCGCTTGTTCGCCTGCCGGAACCGCAGTTGAAATTGCCCACGGCGTTGCCAGGATCATCGTGCTCAGTAGTGCAAACAGACCGAGACAAACGGTTGCCGTTGACGCCTGACCAACCCAGGCATTTTTCAATGGGCTAAACGGCTGTCGCTTGTTCACCAGCATAATTCCGAACAAAATCAGCACGTTGACGGCTCCCACGTAAATCAAGACCTGCGCTGCTGCGACAAATCCTGCATTCAGGAGAATGTAGAAGCCCGAAATGCTGATAAACACCAGACCCAGCAGAAAAGCCGAGTATACGATGTTTTGCAGCAGCACGACCCCCAAGGCAGCCCCGATCATCAGGAACGCCAGAATTCCAAAGGAAACAAGTTGAACTCCATCTGCAAGCGTCACGTTATGAACCTCCCATAGTCACAGTAGCTCGATCGAAGATAGTAGCGGGGAAGCAATCACCACTCATTGGCGCGAAACTGCCGCCCACTAACTGTATTGGTTACTTGATTGATTACTTAGCTTCCGCCTCTTCCAGAATTTCCGCAGGCAGTTTTCCGGCTCGATTTGAGCCATCGGGCAGACCGTGGGGATCCATCACGCCCTGGGGCAGATAAACCAGCTCTCGCAGCGGCGTCACCATTGGGTTCTGGGTCACGTTAGCAGGCAGTCGTCCCATTGCCACGTTGTCGAAGTTGAGTTCGTGGCGATCGTAAGTACACAGCTCGTACTCTTCGGTCATTGAGAGGCAGTTCGTTGGGCAGTATTCAACACAGTTGCCACAGAAAATGCAAACTCCGAAGTCAATGCTGTAGTGATTGAGCTTCTTCTTCTTGGTTTCCTTGTTAAACTCCCAATCCACCACGGGCAGGTTGATCGGGCACACGCGAACGCAAACTTCGCAGGAAATACACTTATCAAACTCAAAGTGAATCCGTCCCCGAAAACGCTCTGAGGGAATCAGTTTTTCGTAGGGATACTGAACCGTGATTGGGCGACGCTGCATGTGGTCAAAGGTAACGGATAAGCCCTGACCGATATATTTCGCAGCCTGAATCGCTTCTTTTGTATAGTCGCCAACTTGCTTAAGAAACTTCAGCATAGTTTTGGATAAAGGTTGAATTTCTGAATTTCAGGGATTGCAATGGTAGGGAATTGGGGCGATCGGGATGAAGTTTATCAAAACAGGGTAGAACTTGAACCCGCAAGACTTAACCCCCAATCCAGCTTAGCCACCAAACGCCATTGGGAACGCCAGCTTTAGCCCAGCCGTAAGCAGCAGGTTCACTAGCGAAACAGGCAGCAGAAACTTCCAGCCCAGGTCAAGGAGTTGGTCAATTCGCACACGGGGAACTGTCCAGCGCAGCAAAATTGCCAGGAAGATCAGCAGATACGCCTTGAAAACGGTCATCACAATGCCCAGCGTCCCAGTCAGAACTTGCAGCCAAGGAGTCGTTTCGCTGACGCCGATCCAGTTTGCTAACACCCCAACCGGGATAATGAACTCCCAGCCGCCTAGATACAGCACCGCAAACAGCAGAGCCGATAGCACTAAGTTGACGTAAGACCCCAGGTAAAACAGCCCAAACTTCATGCCTGCATACTCGGTCTGATATCCGGCAACCAGTTCTTCTTCGGCTTCGGGCAGGTCAAAGGGCAATCGCTCACACTCTGCCAGTGCTGCAATCCAGAAGATAATGAAGCCAAGCGGCTGCCGCCAGACGTTCCAGCCGAGAATCCCGTAGCCCGCCTGCTGCTGCACAATGTCGATTGTGCTAAGCGAATTCGACATCAGCACCACTGCCAGCACCGACAGCGCCAGAGGCAGTTCATAGCTAATTGATTGCGCGGCCGCCCGCAGCCCACCCAACAGTGAGTATTTGTTATTGGAGGCGTAGCCTGCCATCAGTAGACCGATCGGCGCAATGCTCGACAGCGATATCCAGAGAAAAATGCCAATTCCCAAATCGGTGATTTGCAGGTTTTGTCCGAAGGGCACGATCAAAAAGGAGAGGAAGACGGGAACCACCACCAGCACAGGTCCAAGCGTGAAGAGAATCGAGTCAGACCTGGAGGGGATGATGTCTTCTTTCACCAGCAGTTTCAGACCGTCTGCGACTGGAATCAACATTCCAAACGGACCCGCAAACTCAGGACCAATTCGCTGTTGGGCGGCGGCGGAAATTTTTCGTTCTAGCCAGGTGGTGACAAGGACGCCAAATGTGGCACCAACTAACAGCAGGATCGACGGCAGGGGAATCCACAGCAGCTTGGCAATACTGGGAGACAAACCGAAATCCGTGGTTAGCTGGATAAAACTTGCTTGCAAATCAATTCCTGAACTCATGGGCTTCGCTAATTGCTACGAATAGGGCAACTACAGCTAATTTAGTCGGCTAGACCGGGCTTCTCTCGATACGACAACCCGTGATGCAGCAGCCTCCACTGTTCCAAAGGGAAACATCGCCAACTTCATGAAGATTTTTCGCAAAACCTACAGCTTCAGTATATCGCTGTGAGGATATGGAAATTGAAGCGCGATCGAGAAGAATACCTATGGCTAGGATAAGCTTGCCTTAATACGTTTTGTGCGTTGTCCCCCGACCCACCTAGACAGAATCAATTATTTACGCCATGATTGTCGCTAAATTTTGCCGGACTTGGTTATGATGTGCTGGCAGGATGCTGCCGCAATTTTTCTAAAAGTGCAAAAAACCAAGTGCAAAAAACCTGAAGGTGCAAAAAATGCTGTCACCTGCCTGTATGGGGTAAAGAGTGGGGTAAAGAACTGTGCAGATTCCAAAGTTTCCTGAATGCAATCACGCGATCGTCACTTCCCTGGAGCACCACAGCGATCAAGAACTGCTGGTTTTGTTTCAGCGACACCCCGACGCCGGGAAATATTTTTTGGCAATCTTTTGCCGCTACAGCCCGATCGTCTATTCTCTGATCCATCACTCGGTTCGATCGCCTGCCCAAGCAGATTATCTGTTTGCCATTACCTGGCGACATCTTTATTACGAACTGGGTGGTTTGAACTTGCACTTCCAAAACTCCCCCGAAGCCGAAAACCCGACGCTGCAAAGCTGGCTAATTCAGGTTACGGCAATTTGCATTAATCGTGTTGAGCTGCCGCCTGTAGAGTCGATCCAATATTCCCTGCGGGAAGCCTCGCCCCCGCTTTGGTGCTTTGTGGAGCAGGCATTAGAACAGCTTCAGCCCGCCCAGCGACTCATGCTGCTGCTGTCGCAGACTTTTCACTGGAGCGAAACTCGGATTGCCGCCTACCTGCAAGCAGAAGGACAAATTATTGCTCCGGCTGAAGTGCGGCGACAGATTGAGGAAAGCCATCAAATTCTGGAAGCGGCGTTACCTCAAGATATTGCTGCGGTTTACCTGGATCGGCTGCCTGCTTCAGACCGAGCAGGTGAATTTGACAAGACCGCCGATTTGCCCCTCAGTCCTGCTTCCTGAAACCTGTTTCCTGGAACGTACCGCCTGTTTCACACGAAACCTGTCACAAAAACACAAAAAAGTAAATGTCCCAGGCTACCGCACGATCGCGATACTGGGACACTGAGGAATACGACATACAACGTTTGAATTCTTTCTCTGAATTTTAATCTTCCTCAAGCTGGGCCACGGTGACCGCCCCCAGCGCAAAAGCACCTACAAGCGGCATCGGGCATTGCAACCAATAGCTCGCGATCGATGCAAGTAGTGTAGCTCCAACGGCGATCGAGCACCAGCGTCGCTCATCCGGGCTAAACCCATGCTGCTGTTTTAGAGTGCGAAGCGTTTGACTTGGGATCGGCAGCGGCATCACCCCAAAAGGCGGGAACGCCCAATATTCGTTCCGATCCACCACAAATAGGTCAGTCCAACCGTTTTCCTTGCACCAGTTTTCGATCCAGCTATAGCAGTAGTGCCGCATAAGGACAATGAAAAATTTCTTGCAATAGGGGCAGGGGACACCGACAGTCATAGAGACAGCAGATTTGCTAATTAAAACTTATGGACTGAACGCAGGAAGCGTCACGAGTTCGCAAAAATCGCTTAGCCTCTATTAAAGACATAAGGTATTAAAGACATAAGGCTTATTTATGCAGGCTAACAGAGTCTATCGGAGAGCAGGACAAAACGGCAATTAAAGTTTACTTAGTGGGCAGGAACAGACTAAATTAATCAACGGAAGCCAGCAGGGTTAATTCATCTGCTCTTTTAACCTTTTATGAAGCAATTTCTCTCACGTCAGAGGCGATTTCTCCCGCGAAATCCCGTTCAGCACGATTTCGTGATTTGCCTGGGAATCTGGTTGATTCTCCAAATCGTTTGCTTTGCGATCGTGTCTGCAATTTCAGTTACCCCAGTAGCAATTCAGCCTCAGAAATTATTTGTGCTGAGTATTTTGCTTGGGCTTGGCGGTGCCTGTTTGATGGCAAGTAGTACTCAGATTGCCCTAACCCCGACCACCCCTGGCACTCCCCGAAAGCGAAAGCGAAGGCTGAAGCTTACATCTCAAGTATTAAGCTGGCTAGGACTATTAGGAATTGCCTTTCCGCTGCTGATCCTTGTCTTCCAGATCGCGCTGAAAATTCTTGCTCCGCTCCAAGCGTAGACGGGTTGCCAGAAGAGACTGCATTGAGCGGTCAACCTCTGGTCAACCCAGGGTCAACTCCCAATGATTAGCACCATGCCTTCTCGGGCAAGCTGCACATCAGGAAATTGAGCCTGAATCGATGCCTCGATTTGAGCCAGGACAGAGTCATCATGTCCAGGATCATAGTGAAACAGAACAACTTGTTTGACCTGTACTGCGATCGCAACCTGAATTCCTGCTGTCCAGAGCTTGATCTGCTGCTCGTCGAGCCGATCGGCAAAACGGTTTTCTGGGGTCTGCTGAGGCAAGGTAGTATAGTCTGAGCCTGCTACATCAAAAATCAGCAAATCGGCTTCCTGTGCCAGGTATTGTAAGCTCTGCTCAATATGCTCGCAGTCGGGTTCAATATCGGTTGCGTAGACCACGGTACGCCCTCTCCAGGTCACGCGATAGCCTAAGCCACCCGTCGAGCGGTTGATAAATAGGGACTCGACCTGAATTTCTTTGTCGATCGAGATGACTTGACCGGGCGAGATGTCGTGAAACCGCAGTTCCGATCGCATCATTTGCAGCGGAATCGAAAAATTAGGACGAAGCATCTGATCAGAAAGCCGTTGCTTGATCGATGCCCCATTCTGCGCGACTGCTCCGTATATCTCAAAGCCGTTGCCTTCCAGATAGGCGGGCTGAAAAAAAGGAAACCCCTGAATCCTATCCCAGTGGGTGTGCGTAAAAAAGAGATGCGCCCGAACTGGCATCTCCTGAAGAATTTGTTTGCCTAAAACGCGCAGCCCCGTACCTCCATCAAAAATCAGCCGCTCTTGACCTACTCTTAGCTCTACACAGGCAGTGTTGCCGCCATAGCCGACCATGTCATTTCCTGGTGTAGGCACTTCGCCTCGCACACCCCAAAACCGTACCGTTAACGCTTCGGCACTACTGGGCTGTTTGCTATCGAGCGGCTGTAACGTGCGACGATCAGACGGATCAACGACTGACATTGCAGGTGAGGGTTCAGTAATTTCGTGGGCGAGTCATTCAATTCTAGATTTTTAAGACAAAAATCCAGAGGCAAGAGCGGTAGTAGGGCAGCCTGTAGGCTACCTCCTCCAGAGTATGCCCTCGATCGCCTCTGATACTTCAATTGCTTGCTAAAACACCCTGGAAAAAAATAATCCGCTGAAATCGCGCCGTAAATCGAATGATTAGTACAGTTTGAAAATTGGCTTATCTAGATCAAAAACAGCTCAGCCGCCCAACAGTTAGAAGGACGACCGAGCATCAATCCGGTGCGTGGTGCGCTGCGACGATCTAGACCCAATTCTACGCCAGCACATTCCACGGTTAATCAATGTCTACCTGCTTAAAGGTCTACCCAATTCAAGCCTACTTTGCTGCCTGAATACACTGCTCGACGAGCGGCATCACCTGGTCAACGTCTTTCCAGCCCAGGATTTCTGTCACTTTCTTCTCCAAATTTTTGTAGGTTCTAAAGAATTCAGCAACCTCGTCTAGCCGATGGGGTGCAACATCTTTGAGCGATTTGATTCCAGCATAGCGGGGGTCTTTATCGGGCACGCAGAGGATCTTCTCATCGCGATCGCCACCGTCAATCATTTCCAGCATTCCGATCGGACGCGCCGCAATAATACAGCCCGGAAAAGTTGGCTGATCCATCATCACCATACCGTCGAGCGGGTCGCCATCGTCTGCCAGAGTATTGGGCACAAAGCCATAGTCAAAGGGGTACTGTACCGAGGCATAGAGGACGCGATCGAGCGCGAAGGCATTCAGATCTTTGTCAAATTCGTACTTGTTCTTGCTGCCACCCGGAATTTCGATCAAAATGTTGAGCAGTCCAGGCTTGGGCTGAGGGGGAATGCGCGATAAATCCACAGCGTATCTCCAAATCGACGGGTACAGAGACATTCCACTTTTCCGGCAGTTCGTATTGAGCTCCGGGAAAGCGCAAAAGTCCCTCGATAGCATTGTAGGGGAGAAGGGGATTCCGCAATCATCAGGATCTCCCCTAGGGGATCTCTAGGAGATTTACACGAGCGATTTGCCCAGCCGCTTCACTGCCTGTCCGAGCAGGCGAATGCAAGCTGTCGCTAACGCAAAGCATAAACTCTGGTGAACCCTATTTGCTCTCTACCGTCATGGGTGGCGATTGTAAGCTCTGAGCATTGACGGAGGAGAAATAAGCAATGGTCACAATCGGGGTGAGAAGGGTCAGGAGCGCGATGAGCGTACCAGCAACATCTGCAACTCGCAAAGCCGCTCGTCCCGGAGGTTCACTTGCTTGACTACCAGATTCCATAAAAAAAGTGAGAAAGTTAATGGGCAAACAGATCAATTGGCGGATGACTATAAACTAGCCCAACTCAAAGGTTGAGTGGAGCACTGCTAAATACAATTTTAAACATTGGAGCAAAATTTGCTATACTCCTGTGCGCTGAGACATCATCCTGAGAAACTCCAAAGGCAAACCATCCGAATCCGCAATAAAGGCAACTTCGTACACCCGATCGCCAATTATTTGCTGGGTCGGTTCTAGCAAAACCTGGAGCGGCTGAAGCTGATCGGAATCACACACTGCTTTGTCAAACTGGCCTTTCAAGTGGTCGAGCCAGACCGGGAGGTCATCGGTCAACCCAGTCAGGTCAAACGACAGGTGATAGTAGCCTGTGTAATGCTCGTCGCCAAACGCATCCGCCGCCGGACGAGGTTGGGGAACTTGCAGCAGCTCGATTCGACCGCCTAAACCCTGCATCCAGCAGGCAAGCGTGATTCCTGCTGTGAACCGTTCACAGACCTCAAAGCCAAGCTGCTCGTAGAAGGCGATCGCCCGATAGATATTTGCCGTGCGAATCGAGGCATGGTGCATAGGGCAAGATTCGTAGAATCCTACTCAAACAGACGGAAGTAGGGATAACGGACAGGCGCGCCGGGTTCCTTTTCCAGGTCGAAGTTAATCACGTCCCAACAGGGTTCTTCTGCCGGATCGGGACTGAATTCGACGGGCAACCCATAGAGACGCGGACGGGGCGCATCCGGCTGACCACGCCAAGGGGTGCTGCGCTCCAAGTAAGTGCTAATTAAATCTTTATAGCGACGGGCAATAATAACGCGAGTGGCGCGATAGCCCTGCGTGTAGAGGCGATCGAGTGCCTCATGAATTTCAAAGCGAATGCCGTCAGGGTGGGTATGCTGGCGATACCATTCGTTGTTCCACTGCCGCCAGTGCCGTCCAGACTGGAGATGAACCAGCTCGTTCGTTTTGGGATTGGCTTCAAACGCGCCATGTCGCTGACAGAGATAAGTATCCGTCAGCGTAAGTGCCGGAATCGTTTGCCGACAGTGGGGACACTGAATTTCGGGACCGAAAATTGGATATTGTAAAGCTGTATTCATCATTTGGGGTATGCGACTAGGACGGGCAGTTTGAGCCGATTCTAGTGGCTCTATTATACTCCCTGTATTCTCAGAGGTTTGTTGAGAGGGGGGACGAGTGAGCAATTCTGATGATTTTCAGGGAAGTCCATCAATCTGGGATATCCCTGACCTGTCTCAAGCCGCCTTTATTGCTCCTAATGCTACCGTAATGGGTCGCGTTGAACTTCATCCTGGAGTCAGTATTTGGTATGGGGCAGTCGTGCGAGGAGACGTAGAGCAAATTTCGATCGGGCGATCGACCAACATTCAAGACGGCGCAATCTTACACGGTGATCCGGGTGAACCGACCGTTCTGGAGGAGTTTGTCACGATCGGACATCGAGCTGTGGTTCACAGTGCCTACATTGAGCGCGGCTGTTTGATTGGCATTGGAGCGATCGTGCTGGATCGGGTACGCGTGGGGGCAGGCAGCATTATCGGTGCTGGATCGGTGGTAACCAAAGATGTTCCACCGCGATCGCTGGTTGTGGGCATACCGGGAAAAGTGCTGCGCGAAGTGTCCGAAACCGAAGCAAAAGACTTGATTGAACACGCCCGCAAATATGAGAAACTGGCACTGGTTCACGCAGGTCGAGGAACAGATTTAGGATTTTGTTAAGTTAGGTCTGGAAAATTAAGCCGATTGACCGCAAAATAGATCTCATCATGAGAGATTTTTGATAAATCTTTAGGGAGGACTTTCGATATGGATTGGCGTGTAGTAGTTGTTCTGGCTCCGGTGCTGATTGCAGGTAGCTGGGCTGCCTTTAATATCGGTGCGGCTGCCCTGAAGCAGGTACGTACCTTCCTGGGTCGGGAAGCATAGGCATTTCCTTTCAATAAAATCAGCACAGCAAATAGCCGATCGTCTTTGAGGAAGCAATTCCAAAGGGCGATCGGTTTGTTGTAGCTTATCGGTTATAAAAGAACACCCGCATCGGTTCGCTTTCCCCTTTTTAAGGAAGGCTAGGAAGGATCTCCCAGGAACTCTCAACTCTCATCTGTTCCCTTGCGCACATCCTCCTGAAAGTCGTCTCAAATCGACAACGGGCTATCCGTCACCGTGCAGGCTAACTTCCTCGATCTCAGCTACGGTTGGGAAAGGATGAGTTGAAGCGCGGTCTGATTCTCGCTGGCAGCGTAAGGCAAAGGCGCAGGTTTGACAGGGGTTTTTCGCTTCGATTTGGGGCAGCAGTTCCCCTCGATCGTATGCCGCCAGCCATTGAGCCAAATGATCAAGCCAGTGAAGTAAGTCTTTCTGAGTGCGGCGATGTTGGGCGATCGAGTAAGCGTAATTCAGTGACTGGGGTTGAGGCGTTTCAAAGTCGCCTGCCTGCACGTACCAATAGGTCATCGAAAGCCGATCGGGGGGATAGTGGCTAGTTTCTGCCAGCACAAATAGATAGAGGCGGGTCTGCCAGTGCTGCTCCAGACAACGGGCATTTTGCGGGCGCGGATAGGTTTTCCAGTCGAGGATTTGAGCGCGATCGTCTTCCAGAATTAGCAGATCGTAAATGACGGTCAGCAGGTAATCGGAAAGCTGGAGGGTGCGGCGATGTTCGCTCAGGCGCAGGATTTCTGGACGATGATCAAATAGCTCAGGGGCAGCCTGCCGGAATGCTTCGATCGATCGCTGCATTGCCTGTTCGCTTATTTTAGGGGTTGCTTGAGGCAAAGGCTTTAAGGTCAGCCCCATTTGATCCTGCTGCATTAGCAGGTGAAACTGATTTCCCCAGGTCAGTCGCTCCTGCTCTTCAGGGGTAGGCGGAAAGCCAAGCTGATCGAGATAGAGATGCTGAAATTTGCGCGGGCAGGTTGAGAGCGTCTGAAGCTGTCCTTGCGATAGGCGCAAATAAGTTCTTTCCTGTACTTCTAGCTCGATTTCTGACTCCATTGCTGGCTCCTGTCTGGAAGAGGAGAATTTGGCTTAGACTCAGGCATGCGGCGGGTCGTGACTACAAGGACTTCTATTTCGCCTTGGTCAGTACAAATACATTACCTTCATTTCCGCGCCCAATCCGCAAATCCTCATCCAGATAAGTAATTTCGAGCCAGCCTTTTTGGTCCTGCTGGTTAATCTGAAAGTCGATCGCCGGAAATTTTTGCCCTGCTTCGACTTGCTGAATAAAAGCTTCGGGAGATTGATAGTTAACCAAGCGTTGGAGTCCCAGGATCGATCGCTCAAAGTTGACCTTCACCCGACGCTGCGACTGCGGCTCAAACCGGGCAGCAACGCTGACAAAGCCTTCTAGGTAAGGCAGGCCGTAGATTTCGGCGATGTTGTAGATCTGGGCAGTACTGGCGCGAATGTACTGATAGATCTGCCCCAGCTTGAAAAAAGGAATCAGGTCGATTCGCAGTAGCTCCTGGCTAGTGGTGTAGAGCAGTCGCCAGTTGCCGTCGAGCAGGTCGAGTGCCTGGAGCGGTTCGGGGGTGGGGTTGCGGTCTTCGAGCTGAGCGATCGCTGCCAAAATTGCCTGCTGATCGTTTGCCGTTGCCAGAATGCCGCGGTTTTTTCCGGCGATCGTTTCCAGGAGGGTCGCTTTGCCAAACATACAGATTCCTCCGCACCTTACACTAGGAAATGAAACGCTGAGAACTTTTGAGCTTGCGTCGTTCGGTCGTATTGCCCCAATCAGGGCAAAAATCATGCTTTCGATAGTGGATTCTCTGATTGACCCACGGTGAGATTTAAGCTACCACTATCCTGTAAGTCGGGATAGCGATCGAAGTAAGTTTCAGGCGGATTTCATTCTTAGGGGTGACCTGAAGTGTGAAATCTGGTGGAACCTCATCCGGGTCTCTACTCGTCGCGTTTAAGCGTCCGACTGCGTTAAGCTCTGCTTCTGAGCAAATGGTTCAGTTTATTTAGTAATTTAATTGGTGGTTTCTGGTATGCGTAATCCAGCATTGCACGAAGTTCCGCGCGATCAGCCCGCTCCGGTGATTCCCCTCCAGCGAGATGCCTCGATTCTCGACTGGCTGGAAAGTTCAGGTCGGTTGCTGTCTCGCGATGGGTCTGACTACGATTACCGCGACGATGAAGAAGAAATCAACGCGCTCATGGCAGGTGAGGACAATTCCTTTGACCTAGATGACGACGATGACGATGTGCTTGACCTCGACGACTAACCTTCATATAGTCTTCACAGGAGAAAGATAAAGTTTTCTATCTTTTTCCTGAGGAATTATGTCTTTCAGGTGTGTTTTCGGTAAAAGAATGCAGAGATACGAGGTATCTTGAATTCCGAAGCAGCGTCAGGGAGTGTGGTGTGAATCTGGATTGGACATTGCTTGAGTAAAAACTCCTGACTTTGTTTCCGAAAATTGGCGAGACGCTGCGGTAGTGTGTGGTGTGGAGTGATTCAAACTGTGGACGCGAAATTAATTCCAGATAGACCACTGGGTCTTGGAGGCTATCGAACCTTTTTAACGCTTTGTTCAGGGCTGGGTGCAGCTGCGCTCATTCTAGATAGCGTTGCGGAGCGAGCATTTTTAGCGAAGGACAGCCTGATTCTGCCGCTGGTGGTTTCGATGCTGGTAGCAGGTGCGCTGGGCTACTGGGTTGTTCCTTTGCTGCGTGCCCTAAAAGCAGGGCAAATTATTCGTCAGGAAGGTCCGCAGGCGCATCTGAAGAAAGCGGGTACGCCGACCATGGGCGGTCTGTTTTTTGTTCCGGCTGCGGTGCTGCTGGCTCTCGTCTGGACAGGATTTCAGCCAAATGTGGTGGCAGTCTCAGCTCTGACGCTGGCTTATGCGGCGATCGGCTGGTACGACGACTGGCAAATTCTCAGCAAGAAATCGAATAAAGGCATTTCTCCCCGGATGAAGCTGGCACTGCAAGTCGGTTTTGGCGGGCTATTTTGTTTGTGGGCAGCCTTGACCCAGCCTGCAACGATCACGACTCTGACACTGCCCCTGGGTTTCATGCTGCCACTGGGACTGCTGTTCTTTCCGCTCGCCTGGTTTGTGCTGGTGGCAGAAAGCAACGCGACTAATCTAACGGACGGCTTAGATGGACTCGCAGGCGGAACAGGCTCGATCGCCCTTCTAGGATTGGCAGCCCTGGTTGCGCCTAACTCGCCGGAGCTAGCAACCTTCTGCGTCTGTTTGAGCGGCGGTTGTCTGGGTTTCCTGGTGCATAATCACCATCCGGCACGAGTGTTTATGGGTGATACAGGATCGCTGGCTCTGGGCGGTGCCCTGGCAGCAGTGGCAATCCTGACGCAATCACTGTTTGGGTTGTTCCTGCTCAGCGGGGTCTTTTTTGCAGAGACGCTCTCAGTGATTGCGCAAGTAAGCTATTACAAGGCAACCAAAGACGCAAACGGAATTGGCAAGCGGCTACTGAAAATGTCTCCGCTGCACCATCACTTTGAGCTGTCGGGCTGGACGGAAACCCAGGTTGTGGGTCGGTTTTATCTGGCGGGTGCGGTGCTGGCGATCGTCAGTTTGCTGATGCTCCAGTAATTTGCCAGTTTCATCATCAAGCTATTTCACATATTTCAGAGGTGATCCAGTTTCCTGCGGGGGCTGGATTTTTTAATCGTAGGGGTAGCTCTGGCTAAATTCCCTCTAAATCTCTTTTAATTTTGAGCAAGCGACTTTGAAAGTGGCGTTTCCTGGAAACTTGGGAAAATGGATTAAAAGCTAGTTTTGGGTGCAGGAGATCTGATGGCTACGGGAGAAAATCAATTTGAAGGACAAACGGGCTGGAGCGGCTACCATCCTGACAAAGACCAGCTTCGGGCAGAAATTTGGGCAAGGCTAAAGCAGCAGGGCATCTGTCGGCGTGACCCCACTGGACATATTCCGAATTTTATGGGGGCGAGCGAAGCAGCAGAACAGCTTGCAGGTTTATCTGCTTGGCAGCAGGCAAAGGTAATCAAGTGCAATCCCGATGCACCCCATATCCCGGTCAGGCAGCGGGCACTGGAGGAAGGCAAGCGGCTTTATATGGCAGTTCCACGTCTTACGAACCGTCGCTGTTTTGTGGAGCTAACCGCAGAGGCACTGCAAGCTCGTGGGGTTGATCTGGCGGAGGCTGCGATCGCGCGAAATGCTTTGAAATGCGGAAAGTATGTCAGCTTTGACGAAATGGAGCCGATCGATCTCGTGGTAGTAGGCTGTGTTGCCGTGACGCGATCGGGGGGACGCACGGGAAAAGGAGCAGGGTTTGCCGATCTGGAACTCGCAATGCTGAAACGATTTAACCGGGTTCAGGACAGTACACCGATCGTCACGACGGTTCACTCGCTACAAATTGTTGAGAACGATCGGTTGCCCATGCAGCCCCACGATTGGGCAGTGAATTGGATTGTGACACCCGAAGGAGCGATCGAAACTCATGCTGCTTTCCCGCGCCCAGCCGGGTTAGTGTGGGATAGCATTCGTCCTGAACAGTACAAAAAAATCCCCATCCTGGGGCAGCTCCGTGCAGAAGAATGAGGAGATGAGGAGCAATCGAGTAACAGCGAACAGCTAAAGCAACTCGAAATTAAACCAAATTAAACCGGTTCCCGCAGACGGCTTGCTTCTTCCAGACCAGGAGTGCTAAAGAGTGCATTATGCACCCGCCCTGCCAGAATCGCACCCACGATCGGAGCCAGCCAGAACAACCACACCTGACTGAACAGCTCTGCACCTGCAAAAAGAGCAACGCCCGTGCTGCGTGCCGGGTTCACCGAAGTATTCGTCACCGGGATGCTGATCAGGTGAATCAAGGTCAAGCACAAACCGATCGCGATCGGAGCAAACCCTTGAGGCGCACGCTCATCGGTGACGCCTAGAATCACCATCAGGAAAATGAAGGTCAGCAGCACTTCAATCAGCAAACAGGACAGCAGACTGTAGCCACCCGGAGAATGCTCACCAAATCCATTCGTCGCTAGCGGATTGGAACCTGTGAGCGCAAAGTTTGGCGCACCGCTAGCAATCAGGTAAATCAAGCCTCCAGCAACGCTTGCACCCAGCACTTGAGCCACGATGTAGGGCAGCAGTTCAGAACCGGGGAATCGCTTGCCTGCCCACAAGCCAAAGGAAACTGCTGGATTCAGGTGACAGCCCGAAATGTGCCCGATCGCATAAGCCATCGTCAGCATGGTTAAACCAAAGGCAAGGGAAACCCCAGCAAAGCCAATTCCAAGCGGAAACGGCACATTATTGCCGAGGTCAGCTCCCGTAAAAGTGGCAGCAAAAACGGCACTGCCGCACCCGCCAAACACGAGCCAGAAAGTGCCAATAAATTCAGCAATACAGCGTTTTGTAAGCGTCATTTCATCTTCTCCGGGATTACGTTTTCTCCCGGATTAAAAGTAACGCAAATTTATGAGTCTAGGAAAACGGGTTACCTGAACGATTATTTAGGGCTTATTTCGTTTGTTTTATTAAGGCAACAACCGGTTTACATCAGCCACAGGTAGAACGACTACTGCTACAGGAGGATGTTACAAACAACGAGTCAAGAGGCAGGTTGTGAGTATGGCTCGTTTGACTTGTCCCGTAACTATTTAAACTAGATTCAGAGTTAGCTCACTGTTATCGATCGCTTCTATCGATCGCAGTGTTTCGTTGGTGCAGGCGTAAAAGGTTATGTCGCAAGTCGTGCAGCAATCAAATCATTTCCCTTTAGAGTCTTCCGCTGACCCGGCTGATTGGGTCTGGCGGTTTTGGTGGACCGTGCCGCTTTATCCCTATCGGCGGCGGCGCACCCTTCGCAAAGAAATTGTGAAAGACACAGTCTGGACGTTTGACCAGATTCAGGGAATCATTTACGTCGCGGTGCCTATTCGGATGACGATCGTGCGTTTAGCGGCAGGTGGATTGCTGGTGTATGCTCCGGTTGCGCCGACCAGGGAATGTATTCGCTTGGTGAGAGAGCTTGAGGCACAGCACGGCGCGGTGAAATACATCATTCTGCCGACCGTCTCTGGCTTGGAACATAAGGTATTTGTGGGACCGTTTGCGCGTTACTTTCCCGATGCTCAGATTTACGTTGCGCCCAATCAGTGGAGCTTTCCGGTCAATTTGCCCCTGAGCTGGCTCGGCTTTCCCGTCAGGCGAACGCACATTCTGTCTGCAAATCCGGCAGACGTTCCCTTTACCGATGAGTTTGACTATGCGCTGCTGCATGTGCCGCTAAAAGAGCGATCGTTTGGCGAAGTGGCATTGCACCATCGGGCAACAGGTACGCTTTTGGTCGCAGATTCGGTATTGTCGATTCCCAACGACCCGCCGGATATGGTGCAGCTTGATCCCTATCCACTTTTATTTCATGCCAGAGATAACGGGTTCGATCGCGTGACGGACAGCGAAGCGACAAGACAAAAAGGCTGGCATCGCGTTTGCCTGTTTGCCTTCTACTTTCGTCCGAGCGCACTGGAAACGGTTCCCTTAGGTCGGGCATGGCGTGAAGCACAGCAGGCAGAGGATCGATCGCGCAAAGCCTTGTTTGGTCTGTTCCCCTTCGCCTGGCAAGCAGACTGGGAGCGATCGTTTGAGGCACTCCGGGGAGAAGGACGCTTATTTGTCGCGCCGATTTTGCAAACGCTGATCCTCAACCGTGCTCCACAGGAAACCCTTGCCTGGGTTGATCAAATTGCCCAATGGGATTTTCAGCAGATTATTCCCTGTCATTTTGATGCACCGATCGCCGCCACTCCCCAGGAATTTCGTCAGGCATTTGCCTTTCTCGATCCCCAACCGCATCAGGGCGGACTGCTGCCAGAAGATTTTGAGTTTCTGAAGGAGCTAGAAGAAGGACTGGTGCAGCTTGGGATTACGCCTCCGGCAAAGATTTAGCTGTACCTACGGGCAAGAGGAGTTGCGATCGTCCCTCACTATCACTCTTCAGCGTAATCGTAATCACCTGTGCCTCGATCAAGTGGCTGTTTTGTGGAAGAGTGCCTGTTCCAGGGTTCATCACATAGGCGGGAAAACAGGCGGCACTGAGGCTGAGTCGCAGCGAGTTTCCACCGGCAATGCGGGCACAGACGGGCTGGAGGGCGATGCGATGGGAGGTCGCGGGGGATGAAATTCGCAGATAGCCCTGAGTCAGGTTGAAAGCGGAGCCGTTGGGTTTGATTTCGGAGAGGACGGCGCAAAGATCAAAACTGGGGGTGTTGGCAGTCGCGCAGATCTCGACAAAGATTTCCCCGGCGAAGTGTAGATCTTCGGTGAGTGGATCAGTCGTGTAGGTCAGCACATCCGATCGTCCGTCAATTGCACTGCGATCGAAGCTGCCGGCGGGAAATGCGGCGTGTCCGCCTAGAGAAGGAACAGGTCGCCAGGGGTCGTGAATCAGCGTATCGGGTAGAAGAGAATTAGGGGAATCGATTGACAGCTTGCCTTCCTGCTCAGACATGGCGGCGAGTCCGGTGGTTTGCAGGTAGAAAGTTTGGGGATTGGAGGTGGGAAAGCGATCGAACTTGCGCCACTGATTGCTGCCCAGCTCAAACCAGGTAATCGGAGGTTCTTCCAGTAACCCGGTGTCGATGCCTTTGAGGAAGTGATCAAACCAGCGAATTTGCAGGCGATCGATCGGGCTGTGTGCCGCTTCGCCAAAATCAACTGCGCCCCCTTTGCGGCTCCAGGGGAGGTGTGCCCACGGTCCGATGATGAGGTGCTGGGGCAAATCGGTTTGCGCGATCATCGTTTGATAAAGCTTGATCGTGCCGCGCAGGTGGGTGTCAAACCAGCCGCCAATATGCAGCATCGGCAGATCGACCTCGTGTAAGTAGGTACAGGGCGATCGTTTCTGCCAGTATTCCGCTTCGGGGTTCGATTCGTGCAGCCAGGGGTGATAGTGACAGTCGGGCGCCAACTGCTCCAAAATGCCCGATCGGGGACAGACCGGATTGTAAATCGGTGGATTGCGTGCCGCGCTGTAGAGCGTTAGAAAAGCTTCCTCGTTGCCCTGTCGCCGCACGGTCTCTGAGGCAAGCTGAATCCCCCAGCCCAGGTTGAGCTGATAGCAAAACGCGCCGCCTTCATAGGCCCAGTCTGCATATAGGTCAGAGGCTGCCATGCTGGGACAGATTGTTTTTAGCACAGGTGGACGCTTTGCCGCCGCAAAAAGCTGGGTCATGCCCTGATAGGAGAAGCCATACATCCCCACCTGTCCGGAACTTTGGGGTAAGCCCGCCGCCCACTGCACCGTTTCGTAACCGTCCTCAATTTCGTTGGCGAACAGATCAAACTCGCCCTCTGAAGAACCGCGCCCCCGCACATCCTGAATCACCACAATGTAGCCCTGTGCCGCATACCAGGACGGATGAGCATAAACCACCGTGGAGGCGATCGATCGTCCATAGGGCTGACGCATCAGCAGCACCGGAAACGACTCATCGCTGTCGGGGTAATACACATCTGCATCGAGTCTAACCCGATTGCTAGTTTGCATCGACAGGGTTTGTTTATGACGAACTGAGTAGAGCATGAGTTTTTCTACTTAACATTCCGGTTCATCTGCCGCTAGTGACCTTGCGTTCTCAAATTCCTAACTCAATAAGCTTTCTAAAAGCGTCCTGAGGGAGAACATCTGCTTACATAAGATCGGGAATTCCTGCAGCCGCTCGATGGAAACACTATGCTGCGAAACGACAGCTTTTTTGTTTGAAATACGCTACTTCTGTTCAGCAACAGCAACATACGCACCAAGCCCAATCATGGTGCAGCCTGAAGTAATGCGCTGACCTTGCCTGAACCTATAGCTTGTTCGCAATTTCTGCCCAATCGATCCTGCAAATGTAGCAACAACAATATCAACAGTAAGATTCAAAAAATCTGTAATTAGACCTAAAAATAAAAACTGAGTTAAAACGTTTCCATTTGCAACATGAATAAATTGAGGAATAAACGCAAGAAAAAACAATGCTGTTTTAGGATTGAGAACCTCGGTCATTACGCCCTGGTAAAATGCACTTTCGCGGCGTTTTGGCTGTACTACTGCATTAGTATTGATTGATAAGGCATCGTGACTCAAAAGAGTTCGTAGTCCTAAGTAAATGAGATAAGCTGCTCCCACATACTTCACAATTGTGAATGCAACAGCAGAAGTCATCAGCAGGCTAGAAATACCGATCGCAGCAGCAACAACATGAACGAGTCCGCCTACAAATAGACCGAGAGCAGACAAAATTCCCTCAGATCTACCCCCATTGAGGCTACGCATCAGGGTATAAAGAATACCCGGTCCTGGAGTAATGCTGAGAATGAAAGCGGCTGTCAGGAAGAGACCAAAGGTAGCAAGATCAGGCATAGCAAACTCCACTCGTGTTATTCCTTCTCCTTTTACATTCTAGGCAACTGTCACAGCCCGTAAATTAAGCAGCATCACTACCCTTTCACCAACTCATTCTGCTTACCCCACCGGGGGAACTGCTTCGCTTCGCCGCAAAACCGCCATATCCTGATCGTCTAGCTCGACCGGGATGCCGCTCCGAATGAGTTCAGCAAAGTCTTCGTTGGGAACCATAATGCATAGAGCATAGAGCCGATCGCTTCCCGTATTCTCAATTACATGGGTTCCGGTGGGGGGAACGAGGAGACTATCGCCTGCCTGAATCGGAACGGTTTTGCCGTCGCAGGTTGCCGCGCCTTCGCCCTTGAGCACAAAAAACATTTCGACTGCGAGCTGATGGCGATTGGGTGGCGTTTTTCCGCCCACGTCAAAGATTTCGACACAGTAGGTTAGCGACATATTCGCGCTGGAGGGGTCAAAGACGATCGCCAGTCGATTCGTATCTTGGGGACTGATGCGAAAAGCCTGATAGTCCTTCGGCGTTTTGATCAGCGGAATGATGCAGGAGGAGTCCATAGGTAATTACCCGTTGGGGAACTGCAAAGCACAGGTCAGGGGAAGGGCAAATATCACACTCAAACAGCACTTACAGGGCACTCAGTAAAGCCGCAGAATCAGCCACAAAGCCAAAACACTGGTTCACATTGTAAAAAGTCGCTTTCAGGCAATAGTCTGGCGAAGTGGTGGCAGTGCAGTCGCGCAGCAGGATGCAGTCGTAGCCCAGGAAATTCGCGTCAAGCAACGTTGCCAGCACACATTGATCGGCATTCACGCCGCTAAAGAATAACGTAGTTCTGCCCAGGTTTCGCAGAATACTGTCTAAAGGCGTATCCCAGAAGCCGCTCATGCGGTATTTATCGACGGAGATGTCTTCCGATTCCTGAATTAGCTCATCAACGACCGCCGCCGCCCAACTTCCTTTTTGCAGCACGGGCGCACCGTTTTTTGGAAGTCCATCGCCTAAGCCGATGCCTTCTCCGGTCGGATTATAGACGTGACGCAGCCCTGCACTGATGTTGAGCAAATCGGGACGGTTGCCCCAGTTAAGCCAGACGATTGGCACCGCCGCAGATCGCAGTTCGGGGATCAGGGTTTTCAGCGGGGCGATCGGCTCACGAGCCGGAGTCACATCCACACCAATATGCGCTAACCAGCCATCAGGATGGCAAAAGTCGTTTTGCATATCGACCACAATCAGCGCAGCTTTTGAGAGATCGAGGCGCAGGGTTTTGCTATCGGTGGGCAGCTCGATCGGGCGCGGGGGAATCAGCGGACGAGTGATATCGGCGACTTGAGCATCGACTGCCCAGGCATTGGGGGGCACACCCAGCGATCGAAGAGGACGATTCATAGGCAAAGGGTTAGAGGGGCAAGCGAGTTGATGACACCTCAAATCTTATGCTGTGGTAATCGAAATGAAGCGATCGATTCCGTATCGTGAGGTACGAATGAATCAAATCACTGCATTAAGTTTTGCCCTGGGCCAAGCTACTAGAGAGACTTCACCAGGGAATCATCCACCAGAGAAGCGGCATCAATGGGTTTGGAAATCAAGCCAAGTTGAGTAATAATCTGCTCTCCCGATTGCAGGCTTTTCACCAAACTATAGGGGCTGGACAGATTCATTGGGCCTTCCTGGTTGCCTTTCACATCAAAGATGCGGATGCCCGATAACTGCGGCGGAATCTCAGCAGCCGTAATGCCCAGCTTTTTGGCGCAAATCTGATTGGCTTCTTCAGGGTTGGTTTTGGCAAAGGCAAGTGCTTTGTCAATCGCCCGCATGTATTTCAAGATATCGTCACGACGGGAGGCGATCGTTTCTGCGCTTGCCGCCAAACCATTTGGAATAACGTTAGTGTCTTTCGAGGTGAACAAAATTTGCCCGTTCGCTTCCTCGACTGTCTTGCTTAGCCACGGTTCATAAGTGGTTGCTGCATCAACCCTGCCAGCCGCAAACGCCGTCGCTGCATCACTCGCCGAGAGCGACACCACTTCCACATCTTTTTCGCTGAGTCCCGCCTGCTTCAGATAGCTACCGAGAAAAATCTTGGCGTAGGGCGCATCTTCACGAGCGACTTTCTTACCGCGCAGATCTGCCGCACGATTGATATTGCGTCCCAGAATGCCGTCTGCGCCATTCGAGTAGTCCGAAATCATCAGAATTTTCAGTGTGGGGGCCTGCGCCACCAGCGTCATCAAATCGGGCACACCGACCCAGGCAAGATCAACCTTTCCGGCAGCAAGCGCAGTATTCGTATCCGTCGCCACCTGAAAGTATTCCTCATTGACCGTTACCCCTTCGGCACTGAAGAAATCTTTGTCCAGCGCAATGTATTGTCCCAGAAAACCCGCCCAGGGCTGCACCCCAATAGTTAGGGGTTTGCTTGCCGCATTTTCACCTGCACCCGTCCCTACCGAAGGCTGAGCATTGCAGGCAGCCAGAAAATTGGGCAATGCCGCACCTGCCGAAAAAAAGCTGATCCACTTCAGGAAATTTCTTCTTTGCATTGATTGACCTCAAAGACACAAGCGCAGGACGGATGAAAATGGCACTAAACCGACTGCATCCTGATTTGACGCACCTCAGACGGACATCCGGGCTGACGTTTTGCCGCCAGATATTCATCCAAAATTTGGTGATAGCGTTCTCGATTGAAGACCGTATAGTGCCCCGGATAAACCGTTTCAATCGGCAGCTTTTTCAGCCGCTCAAAAGTCGAGAGATAGGTGGACACATGGCTGCAATGAAGCTGATCGAGCAGTTCGCCATCGTAGACCACATCGCCAGAAAACAGCTCTTTTGCCTGTGGGTCGTATAGGGCGATGCAACCCGGAGAATGCCCTGGAAGATGCAGCACCTCAAACACTCGATCGCCCAAATCCAGCACGTCTCCCTCGTTTAGAATATCAGTCGGCTCAGTGCCGTGTAGTGTATATTGCTCCACGGTGAATCCGGTATGAGGCAAACAGTGAAAATCTTCCTGCCGCACCCAGCCCTGATTAGGCGTACAGAGTGCCTCATAGTCATCTCCAGTTCGCAGCGCAGAGGCTTCCGCCGCATGGATTGCCCGTCGATCGAATTCGTGCATTCCGCCTGCGTGATCAAAGTGAATGTGGGAGGCGATCGCCAGCAGCGGCTTATCGATCAGCGACGCGATGTACTGCCGCAAACTGGAAACGCCCAGCCCCGTATCAATCAGCAAGTCCTGCTTTTGTCCCTTAATCAGCCACAAATTTGCTCGATTAAACCAGTAATAGTGCGGCTCGGTGATCAGATAAAGGCGATCGGAAATTTTTTGGGTCGAGAACCAGCTTTCGCAAACAGAGGGCATAGGGGTAGGTGGGTGCGTGGATAAATAAGGGGGTAGGGAGATCAGGAAATGGAAAGATGACGAGATGAGGGGATAAGGAAAATTGGTATTGCTGAATCGGGATATGAAGGGTGCAAATTTAGCTTCTGTATCGCCCCCTAAATCCCCCAATGCTGGGGGACTTTGAATTCTGGTTCCCCCCAACTTTAGGTGGCTAGTGGGGCGTATCATACTCCGATTCAGCAACGCCGGAAAATCGTGTTCTTTTAGAACTCTGCCAGCACGGTTGGGCGATCGGCGGTCTGTTGCTTGAGTCGATTCAGGGCAACCAGCGATAGAAACTCATAGCCGACCTGAGCGGCAAGCTGAGCGGTAATCTGGGCGTGATCTTGAGCGGGAAGCACTTCTACCACGTCTGCCCCGACCCAGTTTAAGCCAACGCACGATCGCAGATAAGCAAGTCCCTGAAAGCTAGTGGGTCCGCCAACTTCAGGAGTGCCTGTGCCAGGAGCGAATGCCGGATCAAAGAAATCCACATCAAAGGAAAGAAACGCTTTCGTATCACCAACTCGATCGCGCACGATCGCCCCAATTTGCGCTGGTGTGTAGCTCAGCAGCTCCGTGGTAGACAGAGCCAGGAATCCCAACTGCGTCGACAACTGCACATCGTCTTCGTCGTAAACGGGTCCACGCATTCCAATCTGAATCGATCGCTCAGGCACAATCAAGCCTTCTTCCACCGCGCGCCGAAAGGGAGTTCCGTGGGTGTAGCGATGCCCAAAGTAGCTGTCCCACAAATCGCAGTGGGCGTCAAAATGCACCAGCGAGAGGGGTCCGTGGACGGCTGCCAGTGCCCGCAGTTCTGCTAAGGTGATGCTGTGATCGCCGCCAATGCCCAGCGGAATCACACCTGCTTCAGCGATCGGCCGAACGGTGTCTGCGATTGCCGCATAGCTATCGTGAATGTAACCCGGCACGACAGGCGCATCGCCGTAGTCAATGCAGGATAGGGTGTCAAACACATCTACCTTGAGTTCCCGATTGTAGGGACGTAAAATTGCCGACGCGCTGCGAACTGCTTCGGGTCCAAACCGTGCTCCGACCTTGTAGGTCACTCCAGTATCAAACGGCAGCCCGACGATCGCCACATCCACTGCATCCAGAGTTTGAATGTGGGGCAGACGGGCAAAGGTACGAATCCCGATAAAGCGAGCAAATTCAAGGGCATTAAGAGGCTGGTAGCGCGGCACAGCAGTTTTCCTGATTTTGAAGGTGGGATCGAAGCGAATGCCTCTAGAAAGAAGACGGCAGGGGCAAACGCTCCACTGTTCGGAGAAATGTCACTTTTACACTTTTACGATTGAGTGACATTTGAGTGACATTCAACAACTTAGTCACATTCAACAACTTAGTGACAACCGTAACCGAAAACCGTTTTAATTGATACAAAGTTAATTCATCTTTGATTTATTGTTGATATCGCAAGCATTTATGAATCACTTTGCGACTTTGGCTAATTCCGGATTGCAAGTAGGATTGCACTCATGACTCAAACCCCGTTTCCGCTAGAAGTTGTGCCGCTGGATGAGGTTGATCAAGACATTATTAATCTGCTGAAGGAGGATGGACGCAAGGCATTTACCGATATTGCCAAGCAGTTGTCCCTGCCCGAATCCACCGTCCGCTATCGGGTGCAGCGATTGCTTCAGTCGAGCGTAATGCAAATCCGTGCCCAGCTTAACCCCCGCAAGCTCGGTGTCCCTCATATTGTCACGATGCGAATCAACGTCGCCTGCGATCGCATTGATGCCGTTGCAGATTTTCTATCTACCCTGCCAGAAGTGCAGTTTGTGGCGATCGTCACCGGACACTACAACATCATTATGGATGCCTGCTTTGGCACCCACGAAGACCTGTTAGCGTTGTTTAATAAGATTCAGAGAGTTCCCGGCATTATCCACTACGATTCCTGCACGATCTTAAAGCTTTTGAAATCCGAATATCAATACTCGTTCACCGAGCATTCTTGAAACTAAGGATGTCCAAGTTCTATAGGGTGTGCGGCAAATTGTTAACAGTCCTGCAAGACATTAACCTTCTTCATGCCAGAGAGTTTGTCTTAACCTGCACCCGCTAGCAGCATTGCCGCAAAAAAATAATTGTGCATTACAGGCACTTTCATCTACTAGACGCTAAAGCCCGCAAACACAATTATTTAGAAAAATGATTATTTAGAAAAACGATCGGTCTAAGCATTGGCCGCACGATAAAGGAAAAATGCTGCTGCTCAATGTGCCACAAGTCAATTTAGATCTGGAGTTTCGGGCGATCGATTTTTTTGAAGAACGACATGCATTGTTTTCAGTAATTCCTGCGCTGTGTAGGGTTTTGCGAGAAATTCAGTCGCTCCCATATTCATCACTTCCCTCACTTTTTCACTGGAAGGTAGCCCACTCAACGCAACAATTTTGACCAGCGGGTTCATTTTTCTGAGGATCTGCATTGCTGCTGAACCCGTCATATTCGGCATCATCATATCCATTAAGACGATGTCTACCTTATCCTTGTGTTCCGCAAAGACAGCAACAGCATCAATGCCATCACTGGCAGTTAAAACCTTGTAGCCAGAGGTTTCTAGGGACGTTTTTGTCACCTCTCGAATCAGGGCTTCATCATCGACGACCAGAACGAGTTCTCCATGTCCAAGCGGTTGTTCCAGATCTGCTGCCGATTGGGCTTCCACTCCCTGAATTGCGGGGAGGTAAACCTTGAATTGGGTTCCTTGTCCAACTTCGCTGTAAACGTTTAAAAATCCCCCATGACTTCTGATAATGCTATTCACCGTTGATAGTCCGAGTCCTGTTCCTTTTCCCAATTCTTTCGTGGTGAAAAAAGGATCAAAGATTTTATCAATCGCTTCAGGCGAGATACCCATCCCCGTATCGACAACAGACATCAGCACATAAGGACCAACTTTGGCATCTAAGTGAACATGGGCATAGCTTTCGTCAATGAATAAATTTTCAGCAGAGATGCTTAAGGAACCTCCTGTGGGCATGGCATCACGAGCATTGACACAAAGGTTCATCAGCACTTGGTGCAATTGCGTTGGATCAGCAGAAATCGGATGAAGATCAGGGTCAATATGGGTATGAACTCCGATCGACTTTGGAAAAGTTCCGGCAGTAACCTGCTTCACCTCTGAAATTAAATTCTGCAATTGAAGTACTTGGCGTTGACCCTCAGACCCGCGCGCAAACGCCAGAATTTGGTTAATTAATGCGGCTCCGCGTTTCGTATTCGTTTCCTGCATCTTCAGGAATTCAAGAGTCGATGCATCCGCGTCCGTTAGTTTCATCTGAAGCAGTTGGGCGATCGCGAGAATCGGCGTCAAAATGTTGTTCAGGTCATGGGCAATGCCGCCTGCCAACGTTCCCAAGCTCTCTAATCGCTGGGCATGAAGGAGCTGTTTTTCAAGCTGTTTCTTTTGAGTAATGTCTGTATTAACGACGAGGATAGATTTTAGCTGGTTCTCTCCAAACACCGCAGTCCAGCGGCTCTCGACCAAAATCTCTTTGCCATCTTTGGTCAGTTGGCGCAGCTCTCCCTGCCACTTTCCAGTTTCAAACACTACTTTTTGGATGTCTTCAAGCTGAGGAGAACTATTCGGAGCAAGAAGATGTCTGGCACTCATGGTGAATGCCTCGGCTTTCTGCCAACCGTATAGCTGTTCAGCTCCCTGATTCCAAAATAGGATTTGGTTGTTTAGATTTAATACCCAAACTGCATCGGTTGTAATGTCCAGCAGAGCAGCCTGCTCACGAATTTTCTCCTCCGATCGCTGACGTTCAATCAGTTCGGTCTGCACCTGTTGATGCAGTTCAGACTGCTGGATGGCGATCGCTAACTGGGTGGAGAGTTGCTTGAGCAGATCAAGCTCGATCGTCTGCCATTGGCGAGCATCGATACAGCTATTTGCAACGAGCAAGCCCCAAAGCTGTTCGCCCTGCACAATCGGTACAACTAAATTTGCCCGCACCTGGAGCCGAGTCAGCAGCTCAAGATGGCATGGGGAGAGATTTGCAGCACGAACATCATCGATCGCCTGGATACGCCCTTGCTGATATAGCTTGCGGTTGCCGGGCTGGATAAAGAAAGAATCGGTAACTTTGGTTCCCTCGATCGATAAAAACTCTGGAACAACGGATTCGACCGTTACTTCACCGCTCCAATCAGGTTCAAAGCGGTAGATAAACACGCGATCCGCTTGCAGAAACTGCTGAACCTCACATACGGCAGTTCTTAAAATCTCTTCTAGATTGAGCGATCGACGAATGCGCTGAGCAATTTTCGTCATCATCCGCTCACGCTCAACCTGCTGACGCAGCATTTTTTCTCGCCATTGCTGCCTTGCAAGCTCGGCAAGCTGTTCCGCCCGGCTCTGGCGCTCTTGCTTCACCCGCTCTCGATAATTGCGAAAGAAGTCAGCCAAATTCGGCTCATCTGCGAGTAGTGCGCTCAGGTTGTCCTGCACGCGCTGGTCTGCTTCGTATGCCACCTCCGGATGAAACTCCATCCAGGTATGACAAGTTTTGACATAAGCAATAAAGGCAACCAAATGCTTATAATTTGCAGCACCTAGAAAATCCTGTAAAGCACTTCGACAATGTTCTGACTGCTCGCTGTCGAGGGCAATAAAAATTGCTGCCTGTAGCAGGCTCTCTTCCATCAATGGAGTTAAGGTTGACCAGTCCAACAGCGGATAAGTTTGGGCTGAAAGTCTTCTGAGGTGAGCTTCTAGCTCCTCTGTTGAGGGTGGGGGTGCCTCCAGTAATGCTAAAACTTGCTGTGCTGCCAGCCCCAGCGGACGCAGAGTGCAGCTATGGCAAATCATGCAGTAAGGAATGCCACAAAATCGCGAAAGGTAAGCAGAAAGCTTTTCCTTAAACAGAGCAGGTAAAGGATTATAAACGTAAGCAGTGAGCGTGTGCTGCCAAAGGTTTTCTAATACCTGAGGAGCATGCTCTGCTGGCTCAAAAAATGGAGGAATGAACCCAAATGTTGCCTCTATTTCTGCCTTAATCTGTTGAGCCGATCGACCAGCACTGATAACAGATTCTTGCTTAGAAATTGTGTTAACAGAGTGCGACATAGGGATCCTCAATGAGCTTTTATCTTCGTGGATAATGGTCAAGTTTTACTGGGGAATGATGGCAAGCCTGAAGGATTTGAGCAAGGCAATTTACGCATCGACTTCAAAATTTGAGTTGTAAAAACTAATTCATTTTCGCAAGTTCCGTTTGAAAGAGATCATGCCTTGATTACTAACCGTATCGTTGAGTAATAATTCAAGAGCTAAACCTAAATACTATAGTTTTCAAAAAGAGTTTTCGAAAAGGTTAATTACGGTTTCTGCGTGGAGTACTACTGATATTTGAAGTGTAATTAGCCCAATTAAAAAGCAGTAAGCATTTCCTGAATTAATTTCTCAAAGGGAGAGAAGTTTGATAGCAATCAATCATCAAAAGGTGCAGCACGATAAAATTGTGAACTACGTCTTGAAGCGAGATTTTGTCCAGCAATCTTAATGCTTAAAGAGCTACCAATGCACCCTAAAAGGTCACTTCAAAAGGAACAAAGAGCGTTTCTTTTACCCCATTCAATGAGCTAATTTGGTTCTTCATCTACCATTGTGCAGATGAGTAACCTTTACTTGTTATGGTAACGCATACAACAGAAAATTAGCGATTTCTTACCAAACTCGTTATGATTACGCCCAGGGAAGCTGCTACGCATCGATTTTTCCCGATTCATGCCACTTCCCAGGCTGCCTGAAAGAAGTCCAGCTCACACTGCATCGCATAGCGATAGGTCGATCGGGCAAGCGGAGAGTCTACCGTGTAGCGATCGGCAAGGGCAGCAAGCTGATCGGCAAGCGGCTCAAACTCATTGCTACTGTAGATGCGAACCCAGTCAGCGTAGGCGTGATCAGGGATGCCATTCGCGGCTAGCTTTTGTCCGAGAAACGCATAGAGCTTCATGCAGGGCAGCATCGCGGCGATCGTCACTCCCACTTCCTGGCTCCAGGCTGTTGCCAGCAAAAAATCTGTATATCGACGAGTCGCAGTTCCCGGCTGCACGTCCTGTAAATTCACGCCCCACTGCGTCGCATAACTCTGGTGAAGCTGCAATTCCTGCAATACGCCTGCTGCCAAACCGTGAAACACGCCAAATCCTTTCCAATCCGGCACTTTTGCCGCCGCAATACTGTAGGCACGGGCAAACGCCTCTAGAAAAAAAGCATCCTGTCCCACGTAATAGGCAAAGTTTGACCTCGGTAAACTGCCGTTGCCAATTCCCTGCACAAAAGCGTTATTGAGACAGCCGATCGCCAAATCCTGATTAGCTTCCCAAAGTTCCGCCGCGATGCTCATGATGATCTTGAATGAAAGTCAGATCTTAATATAGGCGGTTACTAGTTAATTGAGGCGGTTAAATCGGCAGCCGTCACAATTCATCTTCCGGCAACCAATCCTCATTGAGAACTCGCTCAATCGTGTAAGGACATTCTTCGGGAAAGGTGAAAATTGCCAGACCTGTTTGCTTCGCTGCCTGTTGTCGGGCCCGATCGTAGCTTGCCTGAAGCTGCTCTGCTGCATAGTTTTTCAGGCTGGGACTATCTTCGATCGCCAAGTTAATCTGAGTCCGCGCATCAGTAATTGAGTCGAGCCAGCTATCCGATCGTCTCTGCGGCTGATACTGCCATTTGAGTAGGTGGAGCAAAAGACGGACAAGTTGACTCGTTATTCCTCTCCGTTCCCGCTTGCCCAAATCTTCAACCTCGTCGATCAAATGCTCAATATCAATCTCATGCCAGCGGCGATCGCGCAGTTGCTGCACAGTTTGATTGATCCATTGGTTGAAGTCGATCGAGTCAGTTTCGGGCATGGCTAGTTTGCTAGATTATTCCATCCAGAATCTAAATTAAATATTCCTTGGCTCAACTTTAGCTAAAAAACTGACAAAGCCTTCAATGCTTGCCATAGGCTTATCGGGTGAGAAAGTTCAACAACTTCAACCGCAGATCTACAAGTCTGCATAACGATTGAGATGAGCGGCAACAGATAAACTTAAACTTGCTCCACGAATTCCGGGCTGTCCGCTCCATCGAGGGGTTAGCCCGTAAATTCTACGCTAGCCACCTCACGACACCAACGATGAAATCCCAACAGCATTCTCGCACAGCGAACCTCAATCACTGTATCTATCCAGTTCTGGTGACTTAGAAACTCACCGTGTCGAACAAAATCTCCCTCTACCCGGTGTACTCCAGCAAAATCTTGCAACTGTGTAGGTGCAAAGGCTGAAATGGACTTAATGCTTCCTAATATACGACCCGTTTGGGAGTAGCTGATCCCAATTGTCACCTTTGCAAACTGCCAATTGAGTGAACAACGCTGACAATCCCAGTCGCCCATAACAACCACTAAATCATCGTTGTTACTCCAAGGGTAAAGAGGTGCATAGTCATTCATCCGACTAAGTTCAACCTCTGCCGAGCTACCAACACAGTAATCTCTTGCAGAGTTCTGTCGGTCTACGGTGAATAGCTTTGTTTGAATCCTAGCTTCAGATTGAGCATGACAACGGAGGCAGTGCAGCTTTCCAACAACATAGACAAAAAGCCCCATCCTAACCCTCCAAATACTGCCTTACCCGCAACCTCAAACTAGCTCAACTTGGTGCACCAAAACAGAAGCTTCATGTATTGTTCTCACTAAAAGAATGAGATGAGGGCTCCTAAGAAATTAGATTTTTAGCGAGCATAAATACTTGTATCGCCTCACAGTAGATGATTTTGATCGATCGCGATCGCCCGCTGGAGCAACTGCATCGCCTCGCCCGAACAGTAGTATTGCGACCAAAGAAAAACTCTGATGGCGTGAAGGGTGGCTACCTACATTCTCTAATCGATCGGGGGCGATCGCTTCGCGCAGCCGCTTCGGCGGATCACTCTTCATGGATTCGGTTGCAGCTTAGTAAAACAAAAAGAGCGCAGATTGCTCTACGCCCTAATTGATTATTCAGATTACTTGAGAATAAGTTAAACCTGAACCATTCCGCCTGCTGCCTGGTATCGGGCACGAGCGCGACGAACGTTTCTTTCTGCCTGGAATTGCTCCTGGCGGGAACCGCTACCGCGCACCTGATTGAGCTTTGCCTCGGCTTCGCTGTAAGCAGTCCGGGCAGCCTCACGATCGATCCCATCCCCCCGCTCTGCAGCATTCACCAGAATCGTGACTTCATCCGATTCGACTTCAGCAAATCCGCCCATGAGTGCGATCGCAGTCCAGTCTTTGCCAGCCCGCACCCGCATTACGCCAACATCAAGCGCAGAAAGCAAGGGAGCGTGACCAGGAAGAATTCCAAGCTGTCCGGTCGTACTGGGCAAAATCACTTCTTCTGCCGTTGAATCCCAAACCGTTTTATCTGGAGCGACAACACGAACTGTTAGTGGCATAGTTTTCCTCAGCGTTCAATCGGGCAGATTCAGGCATCAGAGCTAGTGTTCCAATGCCCGAACCGTTTCACCCTTACTTCCCTTCAGACTTGAGCTTTTCACCCTTGGCGACCGCTTCATCAATGTCGCCCACCAGATAGAATGCCTGCTCTGGCAGATCATCCAACTGACCGGAGAGGATCATCTGGAAGCCCTTGATCGTTTTTTCCAGGGTGACGTACTTACCAGGCGCACCGGTAAATACTTCTGCTACGAAGAACGGCTGCGACAGGAATCGCTCGATCTTGCGGGCACGGGCCACAATCAAACGATCGTCTTCTGACAGCTCATCCAGACCCAGGATTGCGATGATGTCCTGAAGCTCTTTGTAACGCTGAAGCGTCGACTGCACCGATCGCGCCGTGTTGTAGTGCTCATCGCCTACAATGCCGGGCTGGAGCATGGTCGAGGTGGAATCGAGCGGGTCTACTGCCGGGTAGATTCCTTTTGCTGCCAGACCACGAGAGAGTACGGTGGTTCCGTCGAGGTGAGCAAAGGTGGTTGCCGGAGCGGGGTCGGTCAAGTCGTCCGCAGGCACGTAAACTGCCTGAATCGACGTAATCGAACCCTCGGTGGTGGAGGTGATGCGCTCTTGCAGGTCGCCCACATCCGTTCCCAGAGTCGGCTGGTATCCTACCGCAGAAGGCATCCGTCCGAGCAGAGCCGATACTTCGGAACCTGCCTGAACGAAGCGGAAGATGTTGTCAACGAATAGCAGTACGTCCTGCTTGTTCACGTCGCGGAAGTATTCTGCCATCGTCAGACCCGACAGACCGACGCGCATTCTAGCACCCGGCGGTTCGTTCATCTGACCGTAGACCAGCGCGATTTTCGAGTTCTCAGGGTTTTCTTTGTCGATTACCCCAGACTCGATCATTTCGTTGTAAAGGTCATTGCCTTCGCGAGTCCGCTCACCTACCCCTGCAAACACAGACACACCACCGTGCTGGGTTGCAATGTTGTTGATCAGCTCCATCATAATGACGGTCTTGCCCACGCCCGCACCGCCAAACAGACCGATCTTGCCGCCCCGACGGTAGGGGGTCAGCAGGTCGATCACTTTGATGCCTGTTTCAAACACAGAGGGCTTGGTTTCCAGGTCGGTCAGCTTGGGAGCTGCACGGTGAATCGGAGAAGTTTCTTCTGCGTTGACCGGACCTTTATTGTCTACCGGTTCGCCCAGCACGTTAAAAATTCGACCGAGGGTGGCTTTACCCACGGGCACACTAATAGGCGCACCCGTATCGTACGCTTCCATACCGCGCACCAAGCCATCGGTGGTGCTCATTGCCACTGCACGAATCTGGTTGTCGCCCAGAAGCTGCTGTACCTCGCAGGTAACGGCAACATCTGCGCCTGCGGTGTTTCTGCCCGTCACGCGCAGCGCGTTGTAGATCCGGGGCATTTGTCCCGCCGGGAACCGGACATCGACTACGGGACCAATAATTTGTGTAATGTAACCAACGTTGGTTTTTTCTGCTGTGGTGACCATGCTTGCGCCTATCGTGTGATCAGCTTAATAAAAGGTTGAAAACAGCCTGAACGTTTGAAATTCGCCAACCTCAGCTTATCACCCAAGGGATCACTAAAAAATAGTAAAAAATGTGGCAGCAGGATAAATCAGAGCTAGAGAAAATCGGCGATCGACCGCAGGTAAAGGCTTTTGGGGCGATCGGCTCTCTTAAAAAATTTTAGGTAAAAATACTCGCTGCCGTTCTGCCGTGGGTGAACCAGGAAGGCTAGCTCAAATGATAAGCTTTTTTTATGTTACTGAATTTGAAGCGATTTGAGAGGCGGGGCGGTTGCCATCTGACGCGCCATATCAAGGATATTTTGCCGCTCTGCTGCGAGGAAACTCACGGTGTAAGTCATCCCATCCTGCTGCCACATTAAAGAAGAGAAATCTGAGGGCGGCGCTTGGTTGCTTCCTTCCATTAAATATCCACGCACACCTTCTATTAGCGTAATCGGGGCTGCCATTGCCTGATGTCGGCTGAGTTCGCGCTGCGCATTAGCAGAGGTAGCCAGTTCGGCGGCAAAGCTCCCCACCAAGCAGGGAAATTGTCCCCGCTCGCAGGTGAACAGGCTAATTGTGAGGCGAGGCGGTGTTGTGGTGGGCAACACTTTCACAATTAAGGTATTTGGATCTAGCTCACCCAGACCTCCGAGCAGAATTTGGGACGGTAAACGCATTTCGGCACGGGGCGGGATTGCTTGCCGAATTTGCTCTAGATAGGGTGAAAAAAGTTCTGCGGGACGGGCGGCGGCGCGGTTAACGAATGCGGCGATCGATAAACTCAGAATCGAAACACTCAGGACAGCCCTGCTCAAACCACTTGCCCGACTTTTAAGCTGCATTCTTGCACCCCTCGTCATTGCGCTTTCTCACGATTATCTCAGAAGAAAAATAAGAAATCTGATTACACCTAGAAAAATAACAAGCTTGAATCAGCTAACGAAACGGGGTTCATCGGCAAAATGGGAAGGAGCCTCGGTTTCGTTCGTTTGAATTCCTTGCCAAGATTTTTGTATTTCTGGCGGCAATTTATCTACTTTGCTAAAGACTAAATTGTCTCTAATATTTATCCGGTTAATCTCTTCCGTAAAGATTACCGAGCCACGGAACGTTATTCCAATTTCTAAACTGTTAGCTTTATAGAATTCATAACCATCTGCAACTTTCTTTCCTATGGGTCGCACTCCTACCCTGACCTTCGATCGCGGAACGCTTATTTTACATCCGCCACCCCGTGGAAAAGCCTGGGTTGACTTTGCCACCTGGGACGATCGCATTGAGAAGTTTCGGATTCCGGCAATTCAGTATTCTGAGCTGATCGATCGCCTCAAGGCTGAAGCGGTTGCCTTTAATAATTCTGTGCCTGATTTTGCTTCGGTGAATCTGGCGGCGAAGCTCGAGCGTCAGCCCTATCCGCATCAGCAAGAGGCCCTCTCTGCCTGGATTGCGGCTCAGCGGCGAGGAGTGGTCGTGCTGCCCACAGCGGCGGGAAAAACCTATCTGGCGCAGATGGCGATGCAGGCAACGGGTTGCAGTACGCTGATCACAGTTCCAACGCTGGACTTGATGCACCAGTGGTATGCCCATCTGCTAGCGGCGTTTCCCGATGCAGAAGTCGGATTGCTGGGGGGCGGTTCCCGCGATCGATCGCCTATCCTCGTTGCCACTTATGACAGTGCTGCAATTCATGCCGAATCACTGGGAAACCGCTACGAACTGCTAATTTGCGATGAGTGCCACCATTTGCCGAGCGACTTTAATCGAGTGATTGCAGAATTTACGATCGCTCCCTATCGGCTGGGACTGACGGCAACTCCGGATCGATCAGACGGTAGACACGCGGATCTGGATCTGCTACTGGGAAAGGTAGTGTATCGCCGCACAGCCGAAGAGCTTGCTGGAAAAGCTTTGGCACACCATGAGATTGTGCAAATTAAGGTGGAACTTTCGGAGCAGGAGCGCAGCCGCTACGATACGCTGATTCAAACGCGCAACAGCTTTTTGCAGCGGATGAATGTGCGGTTGGGGTCGCTGGATGGCTGGCAGCGATTTGTGCAGGTAAGTGCCCAATCTCAGGCGGGACGGCGGGCAATGCTGGCACACCGAGAAGCGCGATCGATCGCTCTAGGAACCGAAGGCAAACTGCGCGTGTTAGCCGATTTGCTGGCGCAACACTATCCTGAGCAAACGCTGATTTTTACGAACGACAACGCGACGGTTTACCGAATCTCACAATCATTCCTGATCCCGGCAATTACGCACCAAACGCCTGTGAAAGAACGCCACGAGATTTTGCAGCACTTCCGCGAAGGAACCTATAAAACGCTGGTCGCTTCCCATGTGCTGAACGAAGGCGTAGATGTTCCTGAAGCGAGCGTTGCAATTCTGCTATCGGGAACGGGTTCAGCGCGGGAGTATATTCAGCGGTTAGGACGGATTTTGCGAAAAGGACAGGATCAAAAGCGAGCAATTCTCTATGAAGTTGTCGCGGAAGAAACCACCGAAGAAAACGTTTCTCGCCGTCGCCGTGCGCCCGCCCCGTCCTATCAGCCCAATCCACCCACACAGCTAGAGCTAGTCCCCACTCGATTACCCCAGAGGGAGAACGGCGAAGCCTCGCCCTATGAGGTTGCGCCATACCGCGCTGCGGAAACTGCTGGACAGTGGAAGGTTAACGAAGAGAACGAAGGAGACGAGTGAAGCGGTGAAGGATCAACCCTCTGGCGATCGCGACAGGATGATAGCAGGATGACGCTAACTACCTATGGAAGCCTTTGTACAGAAGTGTATGAGCTTACCAAACCTGTCACTGGGGAATATGTTGATGTTCCTTATTTCATACAGCATCTCTCCCAAATTGACGGAAGAATTTTAGAGGGAATGGTTGGTACAGGACGCTTACTCATTCCTCTACTAGAGGCGGGGCTGAATGTCGAGGGAATTGACGCATCAGCCGATATGCTTACCGCTTGCAAACGAAATTGCGCAGCCAGAGGTTTAAAGCCTGCGCTTTATCAGGGTTCGATAGAAAACCTGGATCTTCCGGGTAAGTTTAGTGCGATTGTTGTGACTTTTGGTTCGTTTATGCTGCTAGGAAATCGCACAGCAGCGATCGCGGCATTACAAGCATTTGCTAGGCATTTAGAACCTAATGGAAAAATCTTTATCGATTTAGAATTACCTGTTGGCTCTTTCAAAACAGAAAACATTGTGCAACAGCGAGAGCCCATTACTTGCTTAGATGGCGCAGTCATTGTCATGCAAACATCATCCTGGATTGATTGGATAGCGCAAGTTGAGCATACGCTCATTCGATACGAGAAATGGAAACATGGAAAGCTGATCAATACAGAATTACAGCATCTTCCGCTGCACTGGTTTGGGCGCGAAGAATTTATGATGTGTCTGCGAGAGTGTGGATACACCAATATCACGCTTTGTGCAAATTACAGAGATGGATTAGAACCGAGTTCCTACCATGACCAGCTCTGTTTCTCAGCCACTCTTGCCTAAAGTAATGCAGGAGTTCGGCAATCTCGAATAACCTGATCGGTTTGACCGTACTGCCCTCAATGAAAACACTGCCTAGAATAACAATTAAGGAACAGGTGAAACGCTTGTTCAATTACTAAACCATTGAAAAATTGATTAGAGGAAGAACCCTATGGCAATCATTCGATGGAATCCCTGGCAGGAAATTGACACGCTTCAACGTCAGTTCGACCGCCTCTTTGCGGATACGATCGCTCCCACAGTTGGTGACGACTGGAAGACATTTGGCAGAATGCCGGCGGCAGAACTGAGCGAAACCGAAGATGCAGTTCAGCTCAAGCTTGAAGTTCCGGGTGTGGATGCCAAAGACCTCAACGTTGAAGTTACTGAGGATATAGTTTCGATCAAAGGTGAGCGCAAGTCTGAGACTCGCTCTGAAGATAAAGGAATGAGCCGCAGCGAGTTCTACTATGGAACATTCCAGCGCGTGATTCCGCTGCCTGCACGAATTCAAAATACGCAGGTTCAAGCCGAATACAAAGACGGCATTCTTCACCTGACCCTGCCTAAACAGCAGGAAGAGCGCAACAAAGTCGTCAAAGTGGAACTGAACTAATCGACGAATCGACGGATGCGCTAAATGATTCGATGAGCCGCTAGAAATTGATTCAGGTCATCCTGTTTGAATCAGGGCGGTCTGCAAAATCAAGCTTTACCCGATCTGAGGCGATCGGGTTTTTTATTGCCTTGCTTTCACAATAAACTTTCCGCCCTACAAACTTCCCGAAGCAACCCCCTCACCTCTCTGATCTGCTAATCGCCGATGGGCAGTGGTAAAGTCTGCGGTGATAATTTGCAGACTGCTGGGATCGGTTTGTCCCTCGTTGCGATAGCGGCGGACTGCTTCCAGAGCTGCCTGATTGCTCAGCAGCGCGAGATCTGCCCCATTCCAGCCTTCGGTATGGGCTGCCCAGTGGTTTAACTCCACTTCTTCGGCAAGGGGGCGATCGCCGTTATGCACCTGCAAGATTGAGAGACGACTATTTTGATCGGGGAGATCGACCTTAATTTGCAGATCGAGTCGTCCTGATCGCAGTAAAGCCGGATCAAGTGCCTCTGGTCGGTTCGTTGCGCCAACGAGCAGCACATTTGGGCAATCCTGCAAGCCGTCGAGTTCAGTGAGGAGTTGTCCCACAACGCGATCGCTCACGCCGGAGTCGCTGATAAAGCTGCCCCGTGCCGGAGCCAGAGTATCAATCTCATCGACAAACACAACGCAGGGAGCCGCCTGACGCGCCCGCGTAAACAGCTCTCGCACTGCCTGTTCCGATGCACCAACCCACTTGCTCAGGAGTTCAGGACCATTGACCGCAATAAAGTTTGCCCGTGCCTGAGCCGCAACCGCTTTAGCAAGCAGGGTTTTTCCGGTTCCCGGCGGACCCCAGAGCAAAATGCCGCGTGGAGCCTTTGCCTTTGTATGGCGATACAGCTCTGGATAAAGCAGTGCCCCTTCAACGGATTCCTGAAGGGTTTGTTTGATTGTTTCTAGCCCGCCGATGTCATCCCAGGTTGTCTTCGGTGCTTCCACTTCAACCGATCGCAGTACCGCAGGCTTAATTTGCTTGATCGCCAGCATGAAATCAGCCTGGGTCACCTTCATCCAGGCAGGAACAGGACTATCAAACTCTGGCAGAAGTCGCCGCAGTGCCAAATATGCCGACTTCTGGCAGAGTGCCTTCAAATCCGCGCCCACCATGCCCACCGACAAATCAGCAATCTCTTCCAGGTTGACCGTGTCGTCTAACGGCATCGACTTCGTCAGAATTTGCAGAATTTCCATGCGTCCCCGGCGATCGGGCACTCGAAACTGCACTTCGCGATCGAATCGTCCTGGACGACGCAATGCCATATCCAGCTGATCGGGACGATTGGTAGCTGCCAGCACAATCACACCAGGGGTTTTGCCAAAGCCATCCATCAGGCTCAAGAGCTGAGCCACGACCCGTTTTTCGACTTCGCCTTCAACACTGGCGCGATCGGGCGCAAGACTATCAATTTCATCAATAAACACAATACAGGGCGCAGAGCGAGCCGCTTTCTGGAAAATGTTTCGCAGTCGTTGTTCTGCTTCGCCGTAGTATTTGCCCATTACTTCAGGACCGACGATCGCAATATAGTTCACTCCCAGTTCGGTTGCCAGGGCACGAGCCGTCAGGGTTTTTCCCGTGCCCGGTGGTCCGACGAGCAGTACGCCTGTGGTCGGTTCTAAGCCCAGCATGGACAGGAGTTCGGGACGCTTGAGCGGCAGTTCGACCAGTTCACGCAGTTCGCGTAGCACTTCAGAGAGTCCGCCAATGCCCGAAAGCGAAACGGTCGGTGACTGTGTAGGCGGAGAAAACCAGTCGCTAAAGGGGACAGGGGTTCGTTCAGTCGGCACTTGGCTCGGCGCGGTGGGGCGGGTTGTCTGCGTGTCTGGGCGAGATTGAACCTGCACATTGCTGCCATCGGGGTTGCGATCGTTTCGCACGTCGTCCGGTTCGGCTCTGCCTTCGATCACGCGAACGAACTCCAGCAATCCTTCAAATCCCTGATCGACCAGCTCTTCTAGTTCCCGAAAAAAGTCGTCCATACGGTTATTTCCTTACCCTTATTCCCTTTCCCGTGCTAGTAGGCAAAGCCGCCTTAACGCCTTAAGTAACGTCCTGAGTAATATCCTGAGTAACGTCCTCAGTAATGTCCTCAGTATAGACATTTCACTTTGCCTCCCTGAGGGTCAGTGTGTCGGAGTCGTTACACAAGAAACCCCTTGAAGGAAAAGACTGTGAGAAAAGGGGTTGGAGGAGAGGGGGAATTTTCGAGGGATTAGGGTTCCAGCCGCTCCACGAAGCCGCTCCCTGAAGCTGCTCTACAAAGCTGCCCTATAAAGCTGCTCTACAAACAAGAGAGTTCCCTGTCTTTTCCTAATCTTCGATCGCCTTCAACAGCACTTCTGCGATCGTCATCTCTTCCATTTCATCGATCGTGACGGTATCGCAGATGTCAAACTTTGCGCCAACTCCCTGCAACTGGTCATCCAGTGCTTTCAGGAAGCGGGTTGCCTGCACATCATCACCGACCTGCACAAAAGAAATGGCTAATTCCTCGTCGCGATCCATTTTGCGCGTTGCGTTAACGATTACTTCCATCACCGCTTTGCGATCGTCTGGTTCTCCATCAGTAATCACCAGAATTGTTTCTCCTCCGGGTTTTGTTTGTCCGGCAGACTTTCGCTGAAAGTAATTTTCCAGCGCATCATACAGCACTGCTGCCAGATTCGTCGTGCCCATCGGGTCATTCTCTAAGAAAACCTGCGAGACCCTGCTGGAGGTAACAGCGTCGTATCGCTTAAACCGCCCCGAAAATAGGTAAACCGTGATGCCGTCCGGGCCAAACTGTTCGCATTTGCGCGCAAGTGCTAGCGTCGATTCCTGAGCTTCTTCCCAGCGAGTTCTTCCGCCGCGCTGATCGGGTGTAGACATACTGCCGCTTTTGTCGATGAGCAGGGTGTAATCGCGATCGGTCGGGTTCACGGTTCGCACTCCTAAAGAAGGTATCGATCATTCTACTCTGAGAAAACTGGCGACTTTAGGACTGAAACGATTGTTGAAGATATAGTTGAAACTACTGTTAGAAACATTGTTGAAAGTATTACTGGAAACATTGCTGAAAGTATTACTGGAAACATTGCTGAAAGTATTGCTGAAGATATTACTGGAAACATTGCTGGAAATTACGTTTGCGGAAACTGCCGACAAAGGGCAGGCAGCACCGGACAGGGAACCTGATCCTGCAAATTATCCGGCTTGCTCCAGGTAAAGGGAGCTTTGCGGGCGGCAGACATCCACAGCAGTCGCTTAGCACGGGTCATTGCCACATAAAGCAAGCGAAATTCTTCTGCCACCTTGAGCTGTTTTGCCCGTTCCCAGGCAGCGATCGTTTCCGGCAAAGGATATTCGCCGTGGATGCTGGCGCGAATCTGCGCTCTGGCAATTTCAGGCAGGGCAAAATCTCCTAAAAACTGCGACTGGGGCAACACGCGCATACTACCGGGAATGAGCGGCTCATGCAGAAACGGAATAAACACAAAATCCCAGTCCAGACCCTTTGCCTTGTGCATTGTGATAATGGTCACCTGTTTGGCACGAATGTAGCGTTCCTCCGGGTCATCGGTTTCCACGGGCTCAAACCGCTCCGATCGCACAATTTCCCCCAATGCCTCGATCACGGCAGACAGCGAAGGATTGGCGGCGGTTTGCTGTGCCAGTCGCTCTGCAAGTTTATCGACGGTAGCGAGTTCTGCCTGCTCGTATTGCAGCGTCATCGCCAGAAACGGAATGATTTGAAAATGTGGCAGTTCCAGACGGGCCCGCAGCAGCGCAGTACAGTAGCGGCGAGCTTTCAGGACAGGTTCGGGCTGAGGGGAATCGAGCGGTCCCGGATAAAGAAACTGTTCCGGCAAACTCACCAGCAAATTGAGATCCTGCGTGGGAATCACCTGACGATCGACAAACACCTGCAACGCGGCTTTGAGGAAATCCGGCGAGTGAGGACGATCGAGAAATTGCAGCAACGCCAGAATTTCAGCAGGAATATGAGACTGTCGATCGCGATCGCCCACATCGTAAATCGTGATCCCAAGCTGCTGAAGGTCGGTGTCAATGCCAAATTCCTGCGGATAGCGCAAGCGTTCTGCAATAAACCGTCCCTGTCGATTTTCCCGTACCAGAATTGCCGCTCTTGCCGCTGGATGCTGAGTCAGCAAATCGCCGACGCGCTGCGCGATCAAATCAACCGTGTGGTAGGTGTCCGCCGGAAAGCGAATTTCGAGACCGTTCCCTTCCGGGGCAGGATTGGCATCAGGCTGCGGATCATCTGGCGGCACAGGCTGAATCTTTTGCGGACGAAAGGGAAGGCTCGGTTCGCGGGACTGCTCAACTTTGTAGCGTTGATTCGTCCAGTCGAGCATAAAGTTTGCCGCGCGAAGGATGATCGGACTACTGCGTCCGGCTTGATCCATTTCTGCCAGCGTTCCTTCTGCGCCACAGCGTTCGCAAAACTCCCGGAAAAAGAGCGGATCAGCGGGCGTAAAGGTGGAGTTGATTGCTTGATTGGGGTCGCCCACCCGCACTAGATTAAGCGGCGCATGGGGATCGATCGCATCAGCCGCCAAAATCTCCAGCAGGCGCGTTTGCAAAGGAGAAGAATCCTGCGCTTCGTCCTCAAACACCGCATAGATTTGCGATCGCCAGAACCGACAGGCACTTTCATTCTCTAAAACCCGCAGTGCTGCCAGAATCATATCGTCGTAGTCAATAAATCCGCGTAGCCGCAGCAGATCTTGATAGCGATCGTATAAGCCTGCTGCAATTTCCAGCACATTGTAGTCGTCAACTTCCCCGATCGATCGTCCCTGCTGACTTAGCTTCAGCAAATCCTGAGGCATCAGGCCAGAGCTTTTGGCTTCATGAATCACCGTAAACGCCAATTCTGGCAAAACTTCAGTTCGCAGCACAGACTGCCGCCGCAGCCGCTCGGTTTCTTCGCCGTCAAACTGTCTGCCTTCCAGAAGCCGCTGATAAAACTGAGGATTTGCACCAATCCACTGATCCACACAAATCCGAATCAAACGATTGCTCTGATTCGGCGAAATCAGCATCAGCCGTTCTAGATGGATGCCCGATAAATCAGGATGCCGCGATGCAATATTCAATGCCAATCCGTGCAGCGTATAAACCTGAAACCCCTGCGACGGCAAAGACAGTTCGCGCAAATACTGCCGAATCTTACCCTTCAAATTCGCCACCGCCGATCGCGTAAACGTCACCAGCAGCAGTTGTCCGGTGGGAAAGGGCTGCCCATTTGGTAACGGTTCGGTCGGTAGAATTCCTGCCTGAAGCGGTGCAGTGCTGCTCAACCTTAAATATCGCTCTGCCAGCAAAATCGCCGCTGCGATCGCCATCCCCGTAGACTTTCCCGATCCCGGAACCGCTGAAACTGCCAATGACCCGCTTTTCCAATCCGCCATCCGCTGCTGACCCGATCGCAGACCCGATCGCAATCGCTGAAGCATTTGCTGTTTCAGTGCCAGCGTTTGAAGCTGTTCGGAACTGAGCTTGGAATCTGATAGAGGATTTAATTGGGGATCTAATTCAGAATTGAGACCCGCCGGGTTCAAATCAAGCGACATAGGCAGATAAACGGCTTAGTGGCGATCGAATGGGATAAGGCAACTTTGGCAGGGTTCTGGTTCTGAGCAGTGAAGCAGAGCACTTAGCAAAGGAGCAGAGCATTTAGCAAATTAATGTTGCCCGAATCCTTTAGATAGATTGAGAACTAGTGTACTGCTAAGATTTAGTTTTCCCAATCGCTTTGTCAAAGACAGGCAAGGATTTGCTGTTTTAAGCATGCGGTAGCGGAGGCAGCAATGCCTATATCGGTTCCAGCAAACCTGGAAGTTTTATGGTTAAGATTCTCCAGAGTTCGGCATCATTCCGGCATCATCAAGCCGAATCGTAGTCGATATTCATGCGTTTATTTTAGAGCGAGCAACCTCACCGCAGCACTCATCCCCATACAGCCGAATTGCTCGACAAACATGGTACAACAAGGAACAGAACGGCTCTAATCCAGCCGATCGATCTGTCCCGGTGAAGGGGCATCGCTCGACACAATCGGCTAGAGTGGATCAGTTAATGAGTGTCTTCGAATGGGTGTCTTCAGATTGGTGTTTTGGAGAAGCGGCTAAAGACTCATGACGATCCAAGTCGGGCAAGCCTTACAGGGCGGTAAATATACCCTTGATCAGCCGTTAGGACAGGGCGGGTTTGGCATTACGTTCAAGGCAACCCACCACTACCTGCATCGCGTCGTGGTGATCAAAACCATGAACCCCAATCTGCGGCAGCATCCCCAGTATGCCAAGCTCGAAAAGCAGTTTCAGGACGAAGGGCGGCGGCTCGCGCTTTGTGTGCATCCGAATATCGTGCGGGTGAATGACTTTTTCATCGAGGACGAAGTGCCCTATCTGGTAATGGACTACGTGCCGGGGCGGACTCTAGATGCGATCGTCCTTCCCAATCAGCCCTTGCCCGAAACGATCGCCATTAACTACATCCGGCAGGTGGGAGCCGCCCTGGAAGCCGTGCATCAAAACGGACTGCTGCATCGAGACGTGAAGCCGCAAAACATAATTCTGCGGGAAGGAACCGATCAAGTCGTGCTGATTGATTTCGGCATTGCGCGAGAATTTACGCCAGGCGCAACTCAGGTTCACACCAGCATTATCACCGAAGGATTCGCGCCGATCGAGCAATACATGGCGCAGGCAAAACGAACTCCCGCAACTGATGTTTACGGCTTGGCAGCAACGCTCTATGCCCTGCTCACAACTCAGGTTCCGGTGTCTTCGGTGTTGCGCGATCGTCAGCCGATGCCTGCACCTCGCGATCTGCGTCCCGAAATCAGTCCGGCGACCAATCAAGCGGTGATGCGCGGCATGGCACTTGATATTCACTATCGTCCCGCATCGGTCGCAGATTGGCTGGCAATGCTGCCCCATGTAACGCAGGCAAATTCTCAAACGACTCCGCAGGCAGTCCCGCCCAGTCCTTCAACTGCGGCAACGCTAGCAGTCAGCCCTCATTATGCGGCTCCAAATCTTGCGAATCCGACCCCTGCGACTCCGACCCCGCCTGCTGCGCCCACGGCTCCTCCCTTTCCCACCTATTTCAATGCCAACGAGCCAACCGCTCCGGCTCCCATTGCCCCTTCCTCCACCCCTGTCCGTCCGGCTGCCCGTCGATTTAATCCCAGAGCGCTTGCCTTTTTGGGTTCAGTCACGATCGCCAGTATTGCGCTTGTCTCGGTGATAGCAGTAAGGAACTATTCTCCGCAAACGCCTCCAGCAAGCGAGACTGAGGTGACGACGGCTCCGGCTCCGGCCGAATCGCCTGAAGCTGCTGCTTCGGTTGAGGCTCCTGACCCGTCTCCCACACCAGAAGCTTCTCCCAGTGCCACGCCCACGGCTAACTTGCCCGGCTTGGTTCGAGACTTGTTTGAATCTGGAGAAAATTCTGACTCAGAGGCTCAAGACCAGAACGCAGACCAGCCCAGACGACTGGCATCCAACAGTGTCAGACGCGAGCAAGAATACCGGGATGCGATGAATAGCGATCGACCCGCCGCACCCGCCAATGATGCCCGCAACATTCCCGGCATTCCCGTGGGAACCGACGAGCGATCGGTTGTGCGTGAACTGGGAGAACCCACCGTGCGAAATTCTGTGGGCTATTGGGACAACACGCGAACTGCCCTTTATACCGTCGTGCCCGATCGCATCACGCTGGCGTATATCTATGACCAGGACAGCGATCGAATTCGCCAGACCGAAGCTTCTTTTGACCAGTCGATCGACCCAGAGATCATGGAGTCTACGCTTGATGGCATGCTCGATGGCAAGATGAGTTCAGAAATTGCGGCAGGACTGATGTCAGTGCGCGATCGACAAACTAATCAATATTCCTTCAAGCGCGGCAATTTAGAAGGCATTGTAGAGCGCAACGATCGCGATCGGGTTTATATTGCAGTGTGGGATAAAGATTTACACTAAACGCCGCTCAATGCCTCAGCCCATTCTCTACGCTGCCATCACGAATCACGGCTTTGGACACGCTACCCGCACCGCTGCTGTCATTGCCGCGATTCAAACCCTTTACCCAGACGTGCTGGTGATGATTGCCACCACTGCCCCGCGCTGGCTGCTGGAATGCTACATCACGCAGGATTTTATTCACCGTCCTGTCGCGCTGGATATTGGCATTATTCAATCCGACAGCCTGACAATGGACAAAGTTGCCACCCTGGAAAAGCTGCGGCAGATCCGGGCAAAGGCAAACCGGACGATCGCAGGCGAAGTGAATTTCATTAAGCAAAATCGAGTTGGTTTAGTGCTGGCAGATATTCCGCCTTTAGCAAGCGCGATCGCAAAAGCGGCTGACGTACCCTGCTGGATGATGAGCAACTTCGGCTGGGATTTTATTTATCGTGCCTGGGGCGGCGACTTTGTGGCAGAAGCCGACTGGATCGCTGAGCAGTTTAACCAGTGCGATCGACTGTTTCGCTTACCGTTTCACGAGCCAATGTCCGCTTTTCCGCACATTACTGATGTCGGATTAACAGGCGGCTCACCTCGCTTTCCGTTGGAAGACCTGCGGCAGAAATTTAACCTGACTGCCCCCAAAGAACGCACCGTTATGCTCACCTTTGGCGGACTAGGAATCGATCGTCTCCCTTACGACAGCCTGACGCGCTTTCCCGATTGGCAGTTTATTACCTTCGATCGCAATGCGCCCGCCCTGCCGAATCTGGTTGCCATTACCGAATACCAGTATCGCCCGGTAGACCTGATGCCCTGCTGCTGCTGCGTCGTCTCCAAGCCCGGATTCAGCACCTTCTCAGAAGCCTGCCGCCTGGAGCTGCCCGTCGTTACTATCACGCGACAAGACTTTGCCGAATCGCCCATTTTGCTCGATGGACTCCAGGATTACGCGACCCATCGAATTCTAGAGCCCGAAGAATTCTTTAACAGCAATTGGGATTTTCTCAACCAGCCGCTGAACCCGCCCCGCACCGGAAAAACGGTGTCCAAACACGGCAATGAGGCGATCGCGCAGGCAGTGGTCGAGCATCTGATGAGCAGGTAATCTGCATCTGGGGGCAAGGCACAAGCTGTCACGCTTTGGGCGGCTGAATTCAAGGGGAATTTACCGCTCTCTGAGCGAAAGGTAGCTCGCCTGCGGGTTTCAAAGTTCCCCAAAACTGGGGCATTCAAGGGGCAATGTAGCCCCTTTGATTTCTCAGGGAATGGATATCAAAACCCCGATCGCCCTAAGCGGGAAAGTGCTTTGCATCGCTCACAGCTAGACCGTTCTGAGCAGTTGGCGAATTTTGGACTGCTGTTGGAGGTCGAGTTGCTGGGGAAAGGTCAGTTCCAGGCGGAGTCCGGGGGTTTGCAAGCATTGGGTTGCCGGGTTGCCGCTGGGGTCGATCGCCCCGTTAAAAGCTCGATCGCTACACATGACTGATTCCACCTGAGCCACCAGACGAATCGGCTGAGCTTCAGGATTGGGAGAACCGAGCAGCAATCCGACCGCAGGCTGGTTGAGCTGAAGCAGGCTGGAATCGATCGGGGCATCGGGCAGGAGTTCCAGGCGAATCGATCGCGAGTTGACTCCGGTTGCGACAGCAGGATAAAATTGACCGCTCCAATAGATTTGTGCCAGCGTTTGAATGGATTTGAATCGGGTCGATTTTTCAGCGGGGTGGCGATCGGTCAGGGCACGCAGCGGTCCAGTGAGCAAGAACCCGAAGGAGGAAAGCGGATGATCAATAATGGTTCGCTCCTGGGCGTACCACTCTGCCACATCAGAATAAATTACGCGCACGAGGGCATCTGCCTGGGCCTGACTCAGATCGACAAACTCCACGGCAACCTTGACCTGATCCTGCGGCATGGGCGTGATGCGAGTGATGTGGGCACTGAGCGAAACCCGCGCCTCAAAATCACCCCATAGCTCCAGCTCAACAATATCCGGCAGATCCGTCCAGCGATCGAGCAGAAGATTTGCTCCCGCTTCACTGACATCGAGCGTAATGCCGCTGCAGGTAAGCTGCTCACCACAGTAAACCGCCGATCGCAACTGCCGCTGAAGTCGATGTGCCCGCCGCACCTGGGGCTGCTCAAAGCCGACCAGCAGGGCTGCACCCAGCAACGTCAGGCTGAAGAACGCCCAGAAAGCGTTGATGACGATCGCTTCTTTTGCCGCTGGATAGTCAATCAGCCAGAAGGGAACCACCAGCAGCGATAGCACCAGCAGGCCACAAACCATCAGGGGCACCCAGCTCGATCGCCAGTCAAAATGGCGGCGATTCGTCATTTGCAGGCTTTTGTCGGTGACTTTGAACGACCCCATGCGCGGATTCAGCAGTGCTAGGAAGGTGACAATTCCAGCATGGAACGCCATCGCATTCTCAAACACCTCATTCCAGAACGAGAAGCGGGTCGTTTTGTTGGTGATGTAGTTGGCGTAGAGGCCCAGCACCACATGGGGCATGGCATAGGCCAGGGTTTCCAGACCCAAGCCGCGTACCAGGCTAATGCCAAACAGCAAATACAGAATTGGCGCAAAGGCATACATCAGGCGCGGAAAGCCAAAAAAGAAGTGCGAGCAGGCGGAAAAGTAGCACAGTCTTTGCGGAACCGAGAGATTCAGCCGGGGATTCAGCAGCGGATTCTCTAGCCGTAAAATCTGCGCCATGCCCTGCGCCCAGCGTACCTGCTGCCCTACATACGCCGAGAAGGTTTCGGGAGCCAGACCTGCCACCATGATCTTGTCGTAGTAAACCGATCGATAGCCGCGATCGTGCAGCCGCAGTGAGGTGTGACAGTCTTCGGTCACGGTTTCCACGGCAATGCCGCCCACTTCCAGCAAGTGCTGCTTGCGAATCACTGCCGCCGAGCCACAGAAGAAAGCCGCATTCCAGAAGTCATTTCCTTTCTGGATCACTTTGTAAAACAGCTCATTGTGAACCGGAACCTGTCCCCCAGTAAGCAAATTGCGCTCGAAAGGGTCGGCGTTATAAAACCAGTGGGGCGTTTGCACCAGCGACACGTTGGGCTGATAGAAGAAACCGACGGTGTGCTTGAGAAACTGGCGCGATGGAACGTGATCGCAGTCGAGAATCAAAATCAGTTCGCCCGCTGTACGCCGCAGTGCCGTGTTGATGTTTCCGGCTTTGGCATGGTCGTTGTTGTCGCGAGTCAGCAGCGTGCAGCCGAGTTCCTGACACATTCGTTGCAGCTTCAGCCGCCGCTCTGGAAACTTGCGCCCGTCGTCCAACACATAAACCCGCTTTTTGTCTGCTGGATAGTCGAGTGCCATCGCTGCCAGAGCCGTTTTTCGCACGATCGCCACTTCTTCGTTATAGGTCGGGATGTACACATCCACGGTGAACCAGTCTGCTTCCGGGAAAGCAGAAAGGTCTACAGGAGATCGATCGCGCAATCGCAGCGTTTGAAAGTAGGAAATTAGCAGCGTTCCAGCGGCATAGAGTTCGGCGGCATACAGCAGGATACTAAAGGTAGCGTTAAGCCAGCCATCTAGATTCAGGGTGTAGCTGCTGCGGTAATAAAGGTAGCGGAGCGTTGTAATTACGCTGATCCAGGCGAGGAACAGGTGTAGATGCTCACTGACCCGCCGATTGATCTGCCGCTCTTCAGACTGCACGATCGTCCAGCCGATCACAATTAGAATTGCGGCAATAATGCCTTGCTGAATTGGGGCTAAAGGCGTGACAATCAGCGGCACAGATACAATCAGCAGCCCGATCACGATCGCAAACAGTGTCCATTTACCTGCGTTGGGCAATAAGCGATCGATCGCAATGGGAACGTTGAGAAATAGCCGCTTCAGCAAAGGAAAGCGAGAATTGATAAATGCTTCGGCAGCAAAATTGGGTGAATGGGTCATGACTCTGCACCTCGGTCAGCAACGCGATTCAAGAAGATTTGAGAAAAGCCGTACATCAGCAGCGGCAGCAGCACAATTCCCAGGGGCAGCAGCAGCCAGTGGTCTTGCAGGAACAGCACAATCCGTCCCATCAGGCTTGCCTGCGTCACCACTTTTTCGCGAGGAGCGCGGTTAAGAAACTCCAGACTGTAGTCATCTGGATCGAATGGAGAAGGGTTCGGCTGATTGCGGTGGATCAGAGCCGTATCGCCCTGAAGCTGCCCAAACAGACGATCGATTTCAAACAAATCCTGCACATCTCGCAAACCCTGTTCACGCTGAGCCGTGAGAGCCAGCAGCACATGGCGATCGTTCCAGGGTGACACCACTGATTTCACCACGCCTTCGCCGTCTGGCAGTGCCTGCACCTGGGTTGTGCCAAACTCCCGTAGAAAAGCCGTATTCAGGTTTAAGCCTTTGCTAGTGAGAGCTTCGGGAACTGGGAGTCGATCGCTAAGCCCGATCGCCACCAAACTCTTCTCGGCTTTCACTTCCGGCGTCACATCTTTAGCAAGATAGGTTTGAAGCTGGATTGACTCTGATTGGGTAATGCGCCCCAGTCTGCGGCTTAGCGCCAGCAGCAAATTCATTTCAGCATCCGAGGGTTGATCGGGTAAAACCACTGCGGTGGTCGAGAGATCCTGCGGCGCAGCCAGGGGAAAGCCCGCCTTTACCAAATTCAGATCGGGCAGGCGAATCACCGTATCACGCACCAGATGAACACCCGTATCGCTGTGAACTGTACCCCAAAGCTGGCGATCGGCTTCCAGTCCGCACACTTGATTGTCCTGCGGATGCAGCATAAACCGGACATACAGTTTCGAGTCAGGACGCACCCCATCATCAGGCAGATTCACCGTAAACGAATGGCGACCTCCATTTCGAGCGCGAAGCGGCTCTGCGCCCAGCGTAATATTGTCCAGCGCGACTTCCACCGTGGAATTGCGGGGGTTGACCTGAGGGCTGTAGCTGTAATTCAGCGTCACTGTACTGCCGCGCAGCACCCGATCGCCCGGTAAGGTCTGAAAAGGAATCTCGACAGGAGCCGCTCTGGTTCCCCGTACGGTTTTATCCACGAAGAATGCGTTGCGATCGATCGAGACATCGCTCAGTTTAAAGCGATCGGCGTTGGGCAAATAGCCTGCCCAATCCCTTGGTTCTGGTGATTGGGGCGACTCTAGATTGTTTACTAAGAGAGCCTGCCCGGTTCCGAGCTGACGATCTTTGGTCTGTACCAGAAATTGAACGGCTTTGTTCATTCCAGCAGTGCCGTTTCCGGCAGCCACCAGGACGGGAATCTGCTTTTCGGGCAGCGTGGTCAGCATCAACACGCCCACATCATCGGGCAGCGGCTTTTGCTCCCCGTCGAGCATACGTCCCTCTTTCAGCGTAAAAGGTAGCTTCAAGGTCACTAGCAAAGGTTGGGTTGCGGGTGTGCCCATAATCACGAGGCGTTCCTCGGTTTTAAGCTGGCTAATATTGTCTACTACGCGGGTTTTGAGCGGATGAAAGCCTATCAGCCGTCCCAGCTCTGCCTGATAGCGAGTCATCGCCGTCAACCAGTCAGACTGCATCGTTTTTGGACGCAGATAAGCAATCTGGTTTGGCTCAGGACTGAACTCATCGGCGATCGGATAAGGATAGCGGCTAAAGTCCAGCGTGACGGGCTGCGGCAAAAAGCTGAACACAATCTTCGACGTGGGCAAAATCTCTGTCCATAGCGTGGGCGTGTTGGGATTGGTACAGTTTTCGTCGGTTTGCTGCTCTGCCAGAATCGAGATCTCATTCTGGTTCTGGATTAAATTGACTGGAATGTTAAAGGCAACCTTTCCCGTCTGATTATTTGTGCGATTCAGCGGCACGGTGCCCAACGTCGTATCGTTAATCCGCACCGTCAGATTCGACTTTTTGGGCAACAGCGATGCTGACTGGCGAAACTCGATAATTGCCTTTGCGGACTGCACCTGCCAGTTGCGCGCGCGGGTAAAGCCCAGCCGCACTTCAGGATAAACGCCTTCTAGCCGCAGCCGATTTCCGGTTTCCGGGCTACGGTTAAACTCCCACACATATTCCACCGGATTTGGTTTTGCAGAAGTGTCAGCCTTTTTCACATCGCTGCTTTCCGTCCGGGCAACCGGAGCAGGCGCACTCATCGCACGACGCGGAGCTGAGTAAACAGGAGCAGGCGGTTCCGGGAAATAGGCAGGTTCGGGTGAGTAGCGAGGGGAATACACCGGAGCTGGGGCAGGACGATATACCGGAGCCGGGGCAGGATCTTCAGGCAGAGCAAATTTGCGAATCACTTGTTCTTCTGCTTGCTGAAGTGGCTGAGTTGCTTGGGCGCGATCGCCAACCGCAACTAAGCTCACAGCGATCGTGCTACAGCAAAATAACAGCAGCAAAATTGCAAACCGGAATGATTTTCGAGAGAACCAGAATCGAAACAAATTAAACCAGTCAGACATCATAGATTTTAGGAAGGGTAAATGAATGATGCACTTACCATCGAATCAAACAGTAAATGCACAGTGACTTGGAAAGTGCAAAAATCAACTACAGGCTTGAACTAATTAACTGACATTCGATTCGTTGATAAAGTCGTGAAAAAACCAGAAACCGACACACCACAAGCGGATTACAAACTAGAGAACAAGCTGAAGAACAAAACTAAACACCTGAAGTCAGAGCCTGAGTGAAACCATGCTGCGCCTTGCGCCAATCGACCGTTAAACCATAGGGAAACGCCAGCCCAAACCAGGCAAGATTCTGCGTGTAATAAGCGATATCGTTATCCCAAAAACCGTTTTGATAAGTGGGAATTAGCTTTTGCTGCTCAATCTGGGATGCGATCGATGAATCAATGGCAGTAAAAGCGGCATACAGCATGGCATACTGTGCGGTCGATTCATAAGAGACGATCGCTTGTCCCTCAAGATCAATCCGCGCCAGAATTTTTTGCTCGGTCTGCCACTGTTTTTTCAAGGGTTCTAGATGGGTTTGCAGAAATCTTTGGGCAAGCGGCTCCTGATACCAGACCGCATCAAGCGCAACGCGCCACCACACCCGGTAGGCATCAAAGCTATAAAGCGATCGCAGGGAAAAATTGGGCGGGGCGGGTTCTAGCCTTCGCGTACTCAGGTTCAACACAATCCAGTCGCTCGGTAGTCCAAGTTTCGAGATCGCTGCCCCATCGTTGAGAATTTCGTAGCTACTGTTTACCAGACTCATCCAGTCCCGTTCCGGGTCAATCCCGGCAAATAGCCGAAACGCAGCCGGAGCAAAATAAGACGGATTCAGCACCAAGCGATCGGGCGCAGTAGACCCTGTAGGATCATCCGACCGCAGAAAGGCGGCGATCGGTCCCGGCAGCAGATAGCGACGACCAGATTGATTGAAAGAAGCCGCAGGCACGTAGAAGGTCGAAACTTCCCACAAATCCTCTAGCTTGGTACGGGCAAGACCCAAATATTCAGGACGGTTCCACCGCCGCGCCGCCAAAATCAGCGCAGTAATCGCATCAATATCCGCATCACTGGCAAAATTTCCGTCGATCGTCCCCCAGCTGCCCTGATCCGTCTTGCCCCATTTCCATGCCCACAGCGAATCGGTGGGACGACCCTGAGCATCCCGACGCTGCAAGTTGGACTCCGCCCAGGCAAGGGTTTGCTCAAACGTAGGGCGATCGTCCATCATCACCGCTCGCAGCATGGCATATGCCTGTCCTTCAGACACCGTGCGATCGTTTGCTTCGCGATCGATGACTCTGCCATCTGCCTGAATAAATCGCTGCTTATAGGTTTGCCAGCTTTGCGACAAAATTTCTGCCCGTTTCGCAGACGCATCGGGTTCGCCAGCAGGCGAGACAATCAGAATCGGCGAAGGGGCTGCCACAGGTGGAGCAGCGGGCGTACATCCACCCAGCACCAGCGCGGTCATTCCTGTTAGGAAAAGCAGCAGTTTTGTCATGCGTGAATCGCCAAATGAATCAGCAATGAAGTAACAGGTGAATTAACAGACCAATCAACAGCGAATCAACAGATCAATCAAGAGCGGCTTTCCCACGGCAGCGGCGTATCTTCCTGCGGCTGAAATTCGGCGGAGGGTAGCGGAGTCGGCACAGGACTGACAGGGATTTGATTTTCTGCCTGACGCCTTTGCTGAGCCTGCCGGAGTGCCGGAATGCTGCGCTTCAAAACGCCTTCCAGGCTGGAGAGGGCATTGCGGGCGATCGTGTGATTGGGTCGGATTGCCAGCACTTCACTGTAGAGATCCACGGCGGCATAATAGCGTCGCTGCTGAAATCTCACCCCGCCCAGGGCAGACAGAGCGTCCACATTTTGAGGCTCCCGCTTGAGAATCTCCTCATAGGCGGCGGCTGCCTGGTTCAAATCATCGACCTGCTGAGCAATCTGACCCTTGAGAAAGTAACCGGTCAAATCATCAGGGTCGCGGGCAATTAGCTGATCGACGTATGCCATTGCCGCCGTTTGATTTTGCTTTGCAATGACTTCCGCCAACCGCACCTGTACCCCAATTTGGGTTGGGTCTGCCTGGACCAAAGCCCGATAGAGCATTTCGTAAGCCGGGTTCGCGGGCAGCGCGGCAACCAGACTATACAGCTCTGGCGGAGTATTCGTGAGCGGCTGACTGGTTAACCAGCTCCGCAGAATCGCTTCTGCCTCCGATCGCGACAGCATATTTGCCTGATATTGCAGGCTGGCTTGTCCAAGCTGCTGGGCTGGGTCTTGAGGATTGAGAGCGATCGCCTGGTTATAAAGCAGCAGTGCCTCCCGGTACGCTCCCTCTGCCTGCCGCACTCCGGCTAACCCTTGCAGTGCCCCACCCAGAATGTCCGGGTTCTGGGGTTTGCTATCAATAATGGCTTGATAGCGGCGAATACTGTCTTCCAGATTGCCCTCGCGCTGATCGATCGCCGCCAGCAGCAGTTCTGCGACCAGATTGGGCTGCTCAGGGGATGCCTGCTTATAGGTCGCCAGCACCGATCGCGCCGTGTCGTATTTGCCCTGCCGCAGATACATCTGAGCAATTCGGAAATAGAGCATTGGCTGAGCCACGCCCGATCGCACCAGGTTTTCGTAAAGCGGCAGCAGCATCGGGTTGGGCTGCTTAATCTGGATTAATGCGTCAGCGATCGTCTGCTGTTGGTCTGCTTCTGGGGGCAGCGTTTGCAATAGCTGAGTCAGCCGCGTCAGCAGATCCGCCTCGGAACGTTTGCTGCTCTCATACTCCAGCACCGCAAGCCGAGTTTGCAAGCCGCGATCATCCGGCTGAATTTGTCCCAATCGCTGATAAACCGCAAGGGCAATGGATTGGGACTGAGGAACACCTGCCAGCACGTCCGCAATTTCTCGCTGCGTCTGGACTGACACTTCTGGATCTGTCAGCACCGACTGAAACAGCGCAATTCCCTCATTCAAGAACGCTTCTCGATTCCTAATCGGCGCAGTCGGGATTTGTCCGATCGCCATCAAAGTCCGCCCTAGTATCATGCGCGAATCCGATCGTTCCCGCAGAGGGGCCAGCGCAGTTGTAGCGCGATCGAACCGTTGCAGGGCGGCATAGGTTAAAGCAAGCTCTGCCCGCATACGAATGGCATCCGGCGTGAGCCTGCGCTGCGATCGAAGCTGATTTTCTAGCACCTGAACGGCAGCGGTCGGTTCTCCGGTCAAGCGCAAAACCCTGGCATAGGCAATCGCAGGATCGCCCTGAAGCGGTTTACCCGTCTGTCGATAACGATCGAACAGCGTAAGACTCTGAGTAAAGTTACCTTGATAGCCGTATGCCTGCGCCGCTCCCAGCAGCACTTCGGGAGTGGGGTCTTTTTGCAGCACTTTTTCGTAGTCTGCGACGGCAGCGTCAAACTGTCCCTGGTAGATATATAGCAAAGCACGCTGGGCAAGGGCTTCCGCGTCTTCTGCATTGCGCTGAATCAGTTCGCTCAGGGCAGCGATGCCGCGCTCGTGCCATTCAGGACGATAGCCGCCTAACGTTCCCAGGCTCAGCCGGGCTAAGCGGTTATTGGGATCGATCGCCAAGACTCGCTCGTATGCCTGAAACGCATCAGCATCCCGTCCGGCACGACGATAGGCGATCGCTAAACCCAAACGTGCTTCAAGCGACTGGGGCATTTGCTGAAGTAGCTGTTCAAACCGGGCAATTGCCTGATTCACTAAGCCCTGATCCAGCAGCGTATAGGCATTGAGCACAGAAGAAGGAACAGTTTGGGCAGAGGCACTGAGCAAAGCAAGGGTCGAGCTTCCCATACTCCAGAGTCCCAGACTCAAAACCGCACTCCAGGCGAGGCGATAGGACAGGCGATGGGGCAGACTTGAGGCGAAGCGGTTCCCCTTCCGGGGTAGTCGCGGACGAAAGGGAAGAGAGGAATTCATACGGCTAATTCCAGTTGGAATAAATTTCCAAAGACACAATTCCTGAATGGACGCAACGAATCAGTGCGAAATCTATTAATTCTGAATCACTGAAGTTTTGCAGCACACCCAGCAGGGAACCCAATTAAACCCAAAAGAATGAAATCGTTATTGAGCAACAACAGATCAATTATCAGTTATCAGTCACGAATAACCAATGACCAGCGACCAATGACCAAGACGATCGCCTCCACTTATTGTTGTCTTAACTCAAGCACATGATTTAGACATTCGCCACAAAACAGTCGAAGAATGAAACCGTGAAATCACATGAAGCAAAACAAAAACCAATCCAATAAATCGAATTAAATGGCAATTGCGAACAGAATGGAGTGTAGACCGAAGACTATCAGTAAAATCAACAGAAGTAAGCAGCAAAAATTGACGATCGCAAACCTAACTCAACGAACACAAGTAATTATTTTTCCTGACTCAAGCACGAGCCGAAGCATTGACCGAAGGATTGATCGAGTGAGCGATCGAATCTCTGGATTCAGGGTTTTGGAGCTGTTCAACCTGATTCGTTAACTGCTTTAAAGCAGTCTTTAATTCCTCGATCTGAGCAGATGCCTGATGGTGGAAACCGGACTGATGGGCGATCGAGCTGTGTGAATTGGAGCTGTGTGAGTTCGAGTTATGCGAGGCAGCATAGTGCGCCGGATTTGCATGAACCGGTGCAAAGGTAGATGCAGAATGAAGGGAGGCTGCCCCCGGCAAAACAGCATCACCCGGATCTAAAAAAAAGCTGAGTCCTTGACTTTGAAGCCTGGACTCAGAAAACTTGAGACTTTCAACCTGGTGTTCCTGCTGTCGAAGCTGCTGTTCTAGCGCAGATACCCGATCGCGGGTTTGATTCAGCGTTCGAGCCGTGTTTCGCCATTCAGTGAGCGACAGAGCAAGCAGCCCAACTCCGGCACTCAGCCCAGCCACAAGCCCCAGATAAGGGGATGCCAGGTCTTGAATTCGACCCGTCAGCAGCGGTTTTTCCTCAACTTCAACGGTAATCGGACGAGAACCCAGGAAGAGCAGGGGCAGCGTTGCAGCCGAAAAAACGAAGCCCGATAGACATACGGAAAGGAGCAAGGAGCGTGAAGTAGCCATGATTTTCAGTGAACTCGTGTAGAAACAACGAATCAGTCGATCGGCTCGGTCTACTTGTTTATACGAGAACAATCCGTAACTTCAGCACAGTACGGATCTTTTTATTCGGAATTTACATAGGTTGCGGAGTTGAATTCAAAATATCCGGCAGCAACGAGCACTTACTATAGCAGGTGAAAGCGAATAGAAGTATCTTTATAAATTTCGTTTGACTAAGTGGAAAAAGTGAAATTTTTTTCGTTCTAAATGTATCGTTTCTAACGATTTTTACGGATTGCTTCCACGTTTTTTCTCCCTAGAATCGTTACCTCATCCTTCCTTAATAAAGCCTATATAAAGGAAAACCGTGTAAAAGAAACCATAGGGAGTTTCAATTCCGTAAGGCACAAATTACGAAGTGCAGATTCAAGCGATCGAGGGTTGGCTGTCCTCAACCGTCTACTCAACTGCTTAAAAAAGATGCCTATTTCATCAGAAAGATTGCCCTAACCAATCGATTGCGGCAGGACTCACTCTGAGGGCTCAGGCGATCGCACCGCTGCAAACAGAACCTCGCGGCATCATCCAGACTATCTCATCATCCAGGCTATCTAAAGTGCCATCCCAAATCGCCCATTGAGAGTTGCCATTTTGAAACTCATCGACCCGAACTCCTTCAATCGCACGAACCGTTCCGCAGAAATCCGCAGAAATGAGGAAGAATCAGGAACAGACCTGGTTAAGGCAGCCCCTTCTGCAACGCTTTCCCAAATTCCTGTGCCGCAATTCCAGAACTGTGGCAAACTAGGTTCGTTTCATTTCCTTCTATTCCCCGATTATCTCTGCTTATGTCCGTTATTCACATGATTGATCATTTGATCGACCCACTCCTGCTCTGGTTGCCTGATGCTTCGTGGAGCGATGCTAGCCATCACCTGCTCGGACAGGTTTCGATCGATTTCCACCATCCCTTCGATGCCATGCAGACACTCCTGGCGGAGCAGTTTGAAACCGATGTGTTTAAGGGAACGCGTACCACTTTGAATAACTTTGTCAAATCGGGTCAAGCCTGGGCAATGCTCGCCGGGTTTGTGATTGGCTATATCGTCCGGGGACTCACCACCTACGGCTAAAAGTCCCACTTCGTCAGCATCAGGTTGAGCAAAACTACGATTGGGCAGCATTCTGGTTGGGCAAAACTACAGTTGGGCAGCATTAAGAAATTGTTTTTCGCAGTTAGGCGCAATACAAGGTTCTAATCTGCTCGTTTCCCAGCGAACAGTTCTCGCAAAACCGATCGCGGTACAATCGCTAGGATTTCGCAATGAACGCGATTTGAACGCACCCTGAATGCGATGATTGACCCGCTCTTGATTGGAGATTCGCGCTTTGAGTAATCTATCTTCTCCACCTGCAACCTGGAGCCAGCGGTTTGAGGCGGCTCTCCATCCGGCAATTGCCCGCTTTAATGCCAGTATCAGCTTTGATCTTGAGCTAATCGAGTACGACCTCACCGGGTCACAAGCACACGCTAGAATGCTGGCAAAAACAGGCATTATTTCCCCCGAGGAAGGAGAAACCCTGGTCACAGGGCTAGAGCAAATCCGGCAGGAGCATCGGCAGGGTTTTTTTAAGCCGGGAGTGGATGCTGAGGACGTTCACTTCGCAGTCGAGCGACGGCTGACCGAACTGGTGGGCGATGTGGGCAAAAAGCTGCACACGGCTCGATCGCGGAACGATCAGGTCGGAACCGACACCCGGCTGTATTTGCGCGACCAGATCCAGATCATCCGGCAGCAAATTCGCCAGTTTCAAACCGTGCTGCTCACCCTGGCAGACCAGCATATCGAAACCCTGATCCCTGGCTATACCCATCTGCAACGGGCGCAGCCCCTCAGTTTGGCGCATCACCTGTTGGCGTATGTGGAAATGACTGATCGCGACTGGGAACGGCTTGGCGATGTCTACAAGCGAGTGGATATCTCGCCTCTGGGCTGCGGAGCACTGGCGGGAACGACCTTTGCGATCGATCGCCACTACTCAGCAGAACAGCTCGGCTTTGGTCGCGTGTATGCCAACAGCCTGGACGGGGTGAGCGATCGAGATTTTGCGATCGAGTTTCTGGCGGCAGCGAGTCTGATCATGGTTCACCTGTCCCGCCTGTCGGAGGAAGTGATTCTTTGGGCATCAGAGGAGTTTCGCTTTGTCACCCTCACCGATAGCTGCGCCACAGGCTCCAGCATTATGCCGCAAAAGAAAAACCCCGATGTGCCGGAGCTGGTACGGGGCAAAACCGGGCGCGTGTTTGGGCATCTGCAAGCCATGCTCGTGCTGATGAAAGGACTGCCCCTCGCCTACAACAAAGACCTACAGGAAGACAAAGAAGCCCTCTTTGATGGGGTCAAAACGGTGCAGGCTTGCCTGGAAGCAATGACCATTCTGATGCAGGAAGGCTTAGTGTTTCGGGTCGATCGCCTCAATGGCGCTGTGGATGAAGACTTCTCCAACGCCACCGATGTCGCCGACTACCTGGCAGCCAAGGGCGTTCCCTTCCGCGAAGCCTACAATCTTGTGGGCAAAGTCGTCAAAACCTCGCTCAGCGCAGGCAAACTGCTTAAGGATCTAACGCTCGAAGAATGGCAGAGCATTCACCCCAAGTTTGAGTCGGACATTTATGAGGCGATCGCCCCGCGTCAGGTGGTTGCAGCGCGCAATAGCTACGGCGGAACGGGGTTTGAGCAGGTGAGACAGGCACTTGCAGCCGCAAAAGCGCGAGTTGGGCAGGCAAGTTAAGACAAACCAGGAATAAACCCTTCCAAAGGGGCAGTTTGAATCATCAAAATGGCTCTCAAACTGCCCCCGACCCGACGCTCAATCCAAGCCCCGAGCAATCACGCCTTCAATCACACCTTCGATCGATCGGTTAAAATCTCGTAGCCTTCTTCCGTGACCAGCACCGTATGTTCAAACTGGGCAGAGAGGCTGCGATCAACCGTGACCACCGTCCAGCGATCGGAAAGGGTGCGGGTGTGCTTGGAGCCTGCATTAATGATTGGTTCGATCGCCAGCGTCATACCGGGTTTAAGGCGGACATTGGGCATTTCGTGGGTGCGGAAGTTGAACACCGAAGGTTCTTCGTGTAGATTGCGCCCAACACCGTGCCCCGTATAGTCCTCTACGATTTTGAAGCCGTTTGCCTCGGCGTGGTCTTGCACCGCTCCGGCAATATCTAAGAGACACTTTCCGGCTTTCACTTGCTCAATGCCTTTGTAAAGCGTTGCTTCCGCCGCCTGAATTAGCTTTTGGGCAGCAGGCGTGACTTTGCCAACGGCGATCGTGATGCAGGAGTCCCCGTGAAATCCGTTAAAAAATGCCCCGGTATCGACCTTCAGCACATCCCCGCGCCGGATCACCTTCTTGGGATTGGGAATGCCGTGAACCACTTCATCGTTAATCGAGGCACAGATCGAAGCTGGAAACCCGTAATAGCCCTTAAAGCTTGGCGTTGCGCCCATTTCGCGAATTCGCTTTTCCGCATGGGCATCCAGATCCGCCGTTGTCATGCCCGGCTCGACCAGCTCAGAGATTTCTTTGAGAACTGTGGCAACGATCGCCCCCGCCTGCCGCATAATTTCAATTTCTTGAGGCGTTTTGATTTCCACCGTGCGTCGCTGCTTTTGAGGACGAACGGACAACGCGGGAGACTTGGACAGGAGATCGGTGAAAATATTCATGAACAGCGTCAGGAAAAGGAGTAAGTTGACAGGAACTCTCGCAGGCAAGGGTAGCGCGATCGATTTCAGACTTTATCCTAACAAGTTCTTTAGAGCCAGAGGACTTCTCTAGAACGATCCAGAAAGCGATCCAGGCTTTGCCCTGTTCTTTAGAATGGAAGGCAGAAGAGAATTTCAAGATAAACGTGCAGAGGCTCGCCACATCTGCCAGTTCAACCGAGTTCTTTCAGCAAAGCAATGATTCAAATTAGCCGCTACCTTCACACCGCAATTCTTGTCTCTGACCTGGAGAAAGCCGATTTCTTCTACGGCACCGTTTTGGGACTGCCTCAGGTCGATCGATCGCTTAAATTTCCAGGACGCTGGTATCAAATTGGCGACGTGCAGATTCATCTCATTGTGCATGAGGAGCTGAGCCAAACGATTCCCAACACAGAAAAATGGGGGCGGAATTCGCATCTGGCTCTAGCCGTCGCAGATCTCGAAGCCGCAAAAGCACAGCTTCAACAACACGGATACGCGCTGCAAATGAGTGCTTCCGGGCGATCGGCTGCCTTCACACAAGACCCAGATGGAAACGTCATCGAATTAACCCAGGAACTAACACCAGAACTAACACAGATTGAAAATGGAACTGAAAATGCAGCTTCAACGTGAGCCGACTTGGAATTGCCGCTCAAGCAACACCTGACAATACCATTGGTGAAATAGAATCCGCCTTTTAAAACTCAAAGTCCCCCATGAATGGGGGATTTAGGGGGGCGATGCCAGATCGCTGCTACTGCTCAAACGATGACAACGATCGCTTAGATCAGCTTTACAGCACGAAGTCCAAAATACAGTGCCAGTGCAAATCCCGTAGTACCACCCACAATCAGCAGATATGCAATTGCTCCCATTGACCTTTCTCCGTCTTTAAAGCAGTAAACATCACATCCCTATTCAAGCATTTTTCGTCCCCCTCCTTTCGCCGAACTGCCCAACAGTCCCTATCAATGTGGAGTAAGATCAGCCCACAGGCATTTGTGGAAGCAAGTCATGAAGTCGATCGTTCGAGTGGAGTTACCGCAGCAGTCTTACGAAGTCGCGATCGCGTCGGGCGGACTGGAACAGCTAGGACACTGGATGCAGCCGCTCAAGCTGGGGCAGAAAGTGCTGCTGGTATCGAATCCCATGATTTTTAAGCAGTATGGGCAGCAGGCGATCGGCTCCCTCACCGCTTCCGGGTTTGATGTAGCGACGGTGATGCTGCCTGCGGGCGAACGCTACAAAACGCTGGCATCGATTCAGAAAATTTATGACGTTGCCCTGGAAAATCGACTGGAGCGATCGTCTACAATTGTCGCCCTAGGTGGCGGGGTGATTGGCGATATGGCAGGCTTTGCGGCAGCGACCTGGATGCGGGGAATTCACTTTGTTCAGGTTCCCACGTCTTTGCTGGCAATGGTAGATGCCTCGATCGGCGGCAAAACGGGCGTGAACCATCCGCAGGGCAAGAATCTGATTGGCGCATTTTATCAGCCGCGCTTGGTGATGATCGATCCGCAAGTACTGCAAACCCTGCCGCCAAGGGAATTTCGGGCAGGCATGGCAGAAGTTATCAAATATGGCGTCATCTGGGACGCGGGGCTATTTGAGCAGCTTGAAGCCGCCGAGCGACTGGATCAGCAGCGTTATGTCAGCGAGGAACTGCTGCACCAAATTCTCTCGGCATCCTGTGAGGCAAAGGCACACGTTGTTAGCAAAGACGAAAAAGAAGCCGGACTGCGTGCCATTCTCAACTACGGACACACGATCGGTCATGCGGTCGAAAGTCTAACGGGCTACAAAGTGGTGAATCACGGCGAAGCAGTCGCGATCGGCATGGTGGCTGCCGGACAAATTGCCGTTGCCCTGGGAATGTGGGATCAGGAGTCCGCCGATCGCCAGAATGCGCTGATTCAGAAAACAGGACTGCCCACCCGATTGCCTGCCGGAATGGATCTGGAAGCGATCGTCACTGCTCTGCAAAGCGACAAAAAAGTCAAAGATGGGCGCGTTCGATTTGTGCTACCGACGGCGATCGGCTCGGTGACAGTGACCGATCAGCCCACGGCTGAGGTGATTCGGCAGGTACTTGAAGTGATGCAGTCTTGAAGCCTGGAAACCTCGTAGCGATCGATGCGAACTTCTGAACTGCTGCGCCGCTATTTGCTCTACGGATTGAGCGGTCCTGTGATCGTGCTGAATCTGTGGGTTTTGGCGCAGGTTTTTCAGTATTTTGAGGGCTTGATCACTCTGGTTGTTCTGAGTGCAGTGCTAGCACTGATTCTCAATTATCTGGTGCAGGGCTTTCAGAAACTTGGCTCCAGCCGAACCCAGGCAGTTTTTCTAGTGCTGATGCTGTTTATAGTGCTGCTGATTGTGCTGGCATCGACGCTGATTCCCATTTTGATCGATCAGACCAATCAACTCCTGCAAGGACTGCCCGACTTGTTACGGGCAAGCAATCAAAACATCACCTGGCTGGAATCGCTGATCAATCGCAACAATTTGCCGCTAGATCTCGCTCAAATTACCAATCAGCTTGCCACCCAGATTCAAGGAATTCTAGCCCGCTTGCCCGAACTTGCCCTCAACACGCTGGGACAATTGTTTGCGTCGGTATTTTGGATTGTGCTGGCGTTTTATATGCTGCTGTACGGCGATCGGTTCTGGAAAGGCTTGATCCGGCTGCTGCCTGAGAAATTTGGCGATGCGCTTAGCCACTCGCTTCAGCAACAGTTTCACCAGTTTTTCCTGAGTCAGGTCTTGCTGGCACTGATTATGGTGGCTTGTCTGATTCCAACCCTGCTGTTTTTGCAGATCAAGTTCAGCCTGCTGTTCACGCTGATTGTAGGCTTATTTGAAGTCATTCCGCTGATTGGTCCAACGATCGGCATTAGCCTGGTTTGTCTTCTGATCTGGGGACTTCAGGGCTTTGTGCCTGCGGTTCAGGTGCTCGCCGCCAGCGTCATTTATCAGCAAATTATCGACAACATTGTCGCGCCCCGGCTACGAGGTGATTTCACCGGACTCAATCCTATTTGGATTATTATTTCCCTGCTCATTGGTGGACGAGTCGCCGGATTTGTGGGCGTGGTGCTAGCAATGCCGATCGCCGCCACCATCAAAAGCACGATCGAAGCCATGCGCGTTTCAGACGAGCCACTTGCACCAGAAGCAGAACCTTAGATACGTTCTGAATTTGAAGCCTGCCCTGAACAGGTTGAATAGAAATGCAGGCAGGAATGGTCGTCGCTTCCAAGCTGAATTACCCAGAAAAAAAGGCGTTGCTGAATTTGAGTATGATACGCCCCCCTAGCCACCTAAAGTTGGGGGGAACCAGGATTCAAAGTCCCTCAGCATTGGGGGATTTAGGGGGCGATACAGAAGCTGAATTTGCACCCTTCATATCCCGATTCAGCAACGCCCAAAAAATGTCCCCTCACTTTATAAGCAAGAGGACAGTTCTTATCATTCAGTTGTCTTATTAAGGCATCGATCGAGCCATTCAATTCATGTTTAAATCTAGGCTTGATTGCGCCACTGGCGAGTAAATTCACTCAGCGTTGCGGCGGAGAGCTGGGTTTGCAGCCAGTTCAATGCCTGAGGCTGATGAGGATTTTGTTGCGGGTTGTAATTCGCTTTCAGATCAACAAGCATGATCGGGATAAACCGCAGCACCATCCAGGTTTTAGCACCGACAATGCCGTCTGCCTCAAGCTCATTCTTTGCTTGAAATGCCACAACTGCCGCACGAGTTGCCGGACCAAATGTACCATCTACGGTCAGACCAGAATTAAACTTATTCAGCAGCTTTTGCAGTTCGACGACGGCCGCGCCACTGCTGCCTTGCTGAAGGGTCGGATCGCTAATGGGCGGAGCATTACGCCAGCGACGAGCAAATTCTGCTAGGGTTTGCAGCGGAATCTGCGTTTGCAGCCAGAACAAGGCTTCTCTTTGATGCGGATGCTTTGCCGGGTCGTAGTAGGTTACAACATCCACCAGGCGAAGCGGCTGCACCGGAACCGATCGCAAAGCTACCCAGGTTTTTGGACCCACAATTCCGTCTGCTACCAGCTGATTGTCGCGCTGAAACTTACGAACTGCCGCATCAGTTGCCGAACCAAAATCTCCGTCTACTGCCAGCGTTGCTCCTTTCGTGTTCAGCAGTTTTTGCAGCTCGATGACTGCCGCTCCTCGATCGCCCCGACGCAAAATCGGATCGGATGCAGCGTTTGCCTGAGCCGGATTAAATGCTTTAGAAGCTGTCATAAAAACTCCCCTTTGTTGATGGATGGAAAGGATAATTGGAATTGCAAGATTTGAATTTCGGATTTGTCTAGCTTATTGACTCAATACAAAGACAAGTTCACCAATTCAAAATTCGATCGAATAAACGTCGAATTGACCTTAATGAGTTAACAAAGCGATCGGCGTGTTGATCCTTAAAGCTAGCTCAATCAATTCATAAAAGTTAACTTCACCTGAATTATCAAAACTGAAGTAATACCCTGATTAACTTGGCTTCAGGTGTTTTTCACCCTCGTTCGTGTACCAGGTTATTCGCTACGAATCCGCTAACACCTCGCCCGTTTAGGCAATTCCATCTCACCCGATCGGGCGATCCAAAAAGAGGATTAAAAACAGGACAAACGACTGAGAAATTGAGAGGACACCGCGCTAAAGAAAAGTAGCACTGGAGGGGCTAAAACGTTTATTGTCTAGCGTTTTGTAAAGTGCTTGAATCGAGCTGAAACATTAGGGGTGTACCGCTCTGACCACCGTTCAAAATCAACACTTTGGCATTGTCTGAACTTGCGAGCTGCTGCGTTGCCTCGATCGCCTTGAGTTGCAGGGTTTCACGGGTCAAACTGCGGGCAATAATCGCCTGCGCCTCAGCGATGCCGCGTGCCTCCACTTTTTTGCGTTCTGCCTCTTGCCGGGTCTGCTCTAGGGTGAAGATCATCTGTCGGCTTTGCTGTTCTGCTTTGAGTTTTTCCTGAATGGCAGCTTGCAGCGTCTCAGGTAATTTGATTTCTCGCAAAAATGCATCCTGCACGGTGTAGCCCAGCGGCGACAGTTGCTCGGTCAACCGCTCCCGAATGCGATTAGCGACCTCTTGCCGTTTATTCGAGTAGATGGCTTCTGCGGGATAGCTTGCCGTCATTTCACGCACGATCGATCGAAACTGAGAAATCAAAATTTCAGATTCATCCGTGCCAATTTTGGCAAACACATCCGATGCCTTCTGCGGATCGAGCTGATATTGCAAACTCACATCCATTGTGAATGCCAACCCTTCTTGGGATGTCGATTCGATCGTTTCTTTCACATCTTTGAGACGAGTTGATAGCTTTTCGACATCTGAAAACGGATTCAGAAGATGAACTCCTGGATTCAACGGACGCTGATCCACTTTGCCAAAAAACTGCACCACGCCCACCGACCCCGCAGGAACCACCACAAGGCTCTTGGCGATCGTCGAAAAGGCGGCAATTCCTGCAATCAAACCCGTCACAACCCGAATTGCAGTGCGGCTCTGCTTTTGCGAAATTCGGCTGCTGTTTAAGAAAAGCAGGATGGCAATTAATGTTGTGATCAGAGACGAAATGAACCCCATGTGAACTCTCCCGATAAAGGCGATCGGGCTTAGTATTCACCGTTTTGGGCAATAATGCATATCGGCATTAATATGAACTTAAACCAGTGGAAACCGTTCTACCCACGGAATGGGCAGAAATAAGGAACAATGCTTCACTTGAAACTGGCTGTAGAGATAGAGGATGCGATCGCAACGTTGGCAATGAGCAGAAGTTTCAGGAGGAATGAAGCGAAGACGGTTACTAGAATTCATTTATCATCTGAATCTGCTATATAACGATTGAGATGAGCGGCGGCAAGCAACCTTGAACTCAACACCGAGAGCTTTATTCCGTCTGCTCCATCGATTTGTTATCCTGCTGGAGCGATCACAAACAACGCTTTTACAAACGTAGCTATTGCTTTATTCTGGTTTCCACACAATACATGAACGCTTTGCTAACAGACCTGCTAACCGTTCAGTCTCAACCAAGTTATCTTCTTGATATGGCAGTCCAGTGATATTCGCGTGATTTAGGGAGCCTTGTTTTACATCTAGACCAATTTCTTTAACACGGCCGATCTCAAGACTCGCAATCCCGTAACATTTGCGAAACAACTTAGCACATTGCTCTGGAGAACACACACTTGCTAGATTAACCGAAAGCCCGGACTCGTTAGTTCAATCTCAGAAGGTTTACCTAGACAAGCCTAACATATTCCAATATCGCTCCAATCTGGGAAAGGAGATATTTCTTTACAAATAATTTTTTTTAAGTTATTAGCAGTGATATCTAAATCAATAACTTCTGATGGAATAACTGCTACTTCAAATAAATCAGTGCTCTCCCAGAATAAACGATAACTGGACAGTAATTGCTTATGAACTATCTCAAATGCTTCAACTGTAAGATTAAGTAAATTAATTTTGTTTTTTACTATAAAACCTTCAATCCAGAGGATTTCTCGACCAAAAGGATCAGTTAATGTTTCATCAGAAGCATTGGAATAAATTTCTTGCTGATTCGATTCAATAACACGAAAGACTAATATCAAATTTTCTGGTGGAATAATTTGAATTTTCCGATACACTGCATGTCCTGGTGGAGTTAATCTACCCCCTGCTGCCCTAGCAAGCTCGTGAGCAGCTCCATTGTCACACAGGAATCTGGGAGCAACTACAGTGCGATAATCAAGAGTTCGATTGCGACTAACTAAGAATGGATAAACTTGAATTTTCATTGCAAAACGCTAGTTAGCGAAAAACCAACTTAGAGAGTTTGATAATGAGAAGAACCAACAAAACCACTCCAGAAATTCCAACAAGCAGAAGAAGAGTCATTTTCTCAGACAGTAAAGACCTTAAGAAATCAAGGACATCTTTCATCTCTAACTGCTTTGATACTGATGGTTGAACAATATCGGATATTTTTGGCTCTGTAGTTGCAGGCTGTTTATTTAATTTATTTCGAAGGATAAAAGGCTCAACTTCATCTAACATTAAGATTCTTCCTGATTGGTGGTTGCCATTCAAATCTAAATGATCAACTGAAACAACAGAAGCTTCAAATAAGTTTGTGTCTTCCCAAAATGAGCGATAGCTATTTAATATTCGCTCATGGATAGAATCAAATAGTTCTTGGGTTACAACAAATTTATCAGGTCTTTCTTTAAGGACTACGCCTTCAATAAAGACAATCTCTCGCCCAAATGGATCAATCAGGACTTCATCTGCTTTGTCTGGGTAGATGTCTTTTTGATTTGCTTCAATGACGTGGAATATTAATGTAAGATCTCCAAGCTGTGTTCTTTGAATTTCTCTGCAAATCGCATACCCAGGCAACGTTAAATTCCCTCCTGCGGCTCTAGCAAGCACGCTGGAAATACCTTCATTAATCAAGAATGAAGGAGCAACTACAGTTCGATAATCTAGAGAGCGATTTCGACTTACTAAAAATGGATGGGCTTGAATTGCCACGGTTTTCTCCTTTTTAAAGTTTAGAGAGCTTAGAGGCTGGAAAATCAGTGTCTAAAGAAGATGTAATTGTCAGGAATTGATTCATTAGGTAATTCAGTGCAGTTTCTTCATTTTTCACTTCTTTTAGCAACTTGTCACGCTGCATGATCCGTTCCTGAGTTATTTGTGCAGCCTCTAACTCTCTTTGATTAATCTGATCCTGCGCTTTCTGAATCTTCTGTTCCGCCCAATTTAGTACATCTGGGCTGAATTGATAGTTGTCAGGCAAGTTGTTCTTCAGAAATCTAACAACAGTGTTAGCCAAAAATTCATCGATTACAGTTAGGAATCCACCAAATCTTGGTTTAACCGCGACAACCTTATCAGCAATTTCTTTTTCTTGCTGTTTCAGATCTACAACTCGCTTTAATAGTGCATCAGGCAAAACACAGGCTAGAGGAACCTCTACATAGAATGGGCGTGGTATTGCACCTGAATGTTTCTGCATTTTTCCGTTGGGAAGTAGTGTAGCAAAGTTAGCACCCACTGAACTAACTGGAATCAGTCGAACTGTATTATCTGTAAGCTGATTAATTAAATTTTTAAACTCCGGAATTTCTAGTAAGCGATCGCGGATTTGCCCCAGCGTATATTTTCCTTCTAGCAGATCCCATTTGCTGATTACAAAGTGAACAGGCGCTTTGCAAGATTGCATAATTCTAGTGATAGCAGGTATATCTTTAAGAAAAAGCTCGTTTCTATACTGGTCAGCGTTGTTATCCATAAAAGAATAAATTTTTCGACCATCTAGCAATCCCAAAACTGCATCTGCGGTTTCAGCTTCCGATACGAGATCTTCTCCTGCTACATTCGCATCTGTTAACTTGCCTCCTGCATAATCGAGATATGTGAATTGACAGGCTGGATGAATTGAGCGGTCTTCAATCCTTACACAACATCTAAAAGTCCATTCATATCCACTTTGACTTTGGTCAGATAGATCAGTAGGCATAGGCCACTTATCACCAGTTGCAACCTCCGCATAGATATTCTCTAAGACTTGTCGTCTCACTGGATCTTGAACTTCAATAAAAAATCCCTCTTCACCTTGAATCGATAACTTTTTATGCATACTGGCTAAAAAAACAGTTTTGCCAGCCCCGCTAGACCCTAGCATAATCACTTTGTAAGTTCTCATAACTTCATCTTTGACGAGTTCACCGAAGGAGCGAGTATCTAGACTAGAGCGTGAGTCTATGTTTTATCTATTTGAACTACTAGTTTCCTGGCAAGACCATGACAATTAGAACTGACAGCCAAGGTAGAAGAAGTCCAAAGATAAACCAAATTCCTGTTTGTCTATTCTTACCGTTTGCAATTATTACACAAGCAATCTCTGATAACACCTAGCCAATAACTAGAAAAGCTGCCAAGATGACCTCCTAAAGCCTAAATGTTTGACAAGTAAGAAAACAAAATTGCTCTAAGCTCTATAATGCGGGTACTTCCACTTGTGCATCCACACCTTGTGTTGGTGCAACCAGCTCAGAATCAGGGAAGAGATTGAGAAATTCATCCTGAATAACCAAAAAGCAATTAACAGCATGATTTAGAGCCGTTTCTTCATTTTTTACAGCCTTGAGGGTTGCTTCTCTCTCTTGTCGAAGCTTTGCAGTGGCTTGAGCATTTCTTTGAGCAGCATTTCTAGTTAAAACACCGATAACACTTTGAGTTACAAATGTCGCAATTTGAAATTCAGCAAGATCTGCTGGTAAAAGCCGTCCCGACAGATTAAGAACAAATTGTCCAAACTGTCCAAACTGGATAAATTTTGCAGCGTTTTTTTGAACAGGTTGGCTCTTTAATTTAGATTCCGCTGCCTTCAACTGATTGATCCTGGTAAGCCAACTATCTGGGAAAACACAAGCAAGGGGGACTTCAACATGAGCGGGGTGGGGCAAAGCAGCAGGATTTTTCTTCATTTTCCCGTTTTGCAGCGTAGCGAAATTAGAGCCAACTGAACTGACCGGAATTAAGCGGACAATAGTGTTGCGGCTCTCAACTATCTCTCTAAATGCTGGAATTTGCATGAGGCGCTCACGGATTTGCTCTAAAGTATGTTTGCCCTCCAACAAATCCCATTTGCTAATCACAAACTGGATAGGAGCCTTTGAGGTTTGCATGAGGCGTAGCATACTGGGCAAATCTTTTTCTAACAGGATCTTGCTCAGCATTGAATCTCCTTGGCTTAGAAGAGCATCAATCTTCTGACCATCCAACAGCCCAAGTAGTGCATCCGCTTTTCCGACTTCTTCGCCTAGCTGATTTGCATCTTGCCCTTCTATTACATCAGTTATTCTGCCGCCCGCATAATCCAAGTATGTAAAACGGCAAGCTGGATAAATAGAAATACCTACTTTCACACAGCAGGTAAACGTCCATTCAGAAAATTCGCGATACTGAGTTGCAGGAGGCCAACCCTCCGGAGCAACGACTTTTGCATAAATGTCACCTAGAGATTTTCGCTTTCGCTCGTCTTCAACTTCCACAAAGAAGCGACTTTCCCCCTGAATCATCAAATGCTTAAACAAACTGGCTAGAAATACAGTTTTACCTGCACCTGAAGATCCAAGCATCAAAATCCTGTATGTTTTCATATGTCTCTACATCGATTTTTAGTTTCTTTCAACTTGAAGCATATAAGAATGCATAACTGGTGAAGTAAGTAGAACCACACCAGTTACAGATTCTTGTTGAGTTTAGATTTCAAAACCCAAAATCATCAGCAAAATCGCTAGCAGCGTCTCCGATATTTCCGGCAGTGAATGCATTGTCACTGAAATCATTCAATGTCTCAATTCCTTCTGCCCCATCTGAAAAAGCTGTTCCTGCTGCTCCCCCAGTTACAATATTTGCACCTACGTCACCAAATACTCTGATCTCATCACGGAAAACAGCGTCTGGGTTCGTCGGATCAAATTCTGTTATCACATCGCCAACACTCTCTGAATCTAGAAGATCTTCTATGTCTTCTGGAACTTCCACAATATTCTGAAGTTCATCAGGAATGATTTCATGTATAGGTTGCACAGCTTTTGCAACTTCCTTGAATGCATCAAAAATTCCCATCGTTGAGTCTCCTACATGTAACGCTAAGTTTTAACAAATACGACTTACATTTCGCCCTTGGTTCGCAAACGTACAGGTTCTGAAAACAGACTTACCAAAGAAATTACGCAGATGAATTTGTTTATCAGGATAGAAAAAGTAAAAAGTGAGTAAAGCACTTAAATAATTTGATATGTCTTTTTGTAGCTGAAACTACCGAAAGATCTTGTGCATGTCTCTCTTTTCAATCTTTATAGATAAACCTATGGTGAGTAATTTTGAACCTAACAGACAACACCCAGGTAAATGCCCCCACCTACCACTGAAGCAGGATACAATACTCTAGCGGCAAGTTTCATTGCAAATATCCTTTGTGACCTACCTATCCATTGACGCAAAATAGGGTTTTTCTGTCACCTAATAAACGTTAGGAATTGCATTACGCAAAGTACTTGTATTATTTCTTTCATCCTGAAGGTGCCTTAGCACATGGACTGCTAACCCTTAATTAAGCTGAACTGATTCGGACTATTCACCTCATAGAGGTAATTGGACTGAATGAATTCCGTCTAATCGCTCCAATCAGACATTAGCCCGATCGCTTTTCTGCATATCCGAATAATAGTTCGATTGCCCTTCCCAAGCTAATTTTTTAGCGTTTCTTCACCTGTTTGTGCTTTCCTTTCCGTCTAATATGACAAAACGGAAACAGAAACTATCTCCAACGATCGGCTTCTAACAAAACCCTGCACAAAGTAGCCCTCTGGACAATCGCTCCAAAAACTCTCTCACTACGCTTGCGTGCAGCAAATCCTTCCTTTATGCTGAACGATACTGGTTATGCTTGTACCAGTAGATAAAGCTTAAGGTGAAACGCTGATTAGGAGTGGTGGCACACTCACTAACCAGCTAACCTAACTCCTGGAGTGAGCAGGAGGCAGGCTGTGTTGATTTTACGATCGATCGCCTTGCTGAAGCGAAACAAGTGGTTAGGACACCACGCCTTAAGCTTTTCTTCCCTTCAATTCACGCAACAGCGAGGCACAAATATCATGTCTACAGAGTTCACTGAACTACTGCCGCTTCCGCCTGACGAAAAAGGTCAGATTTGGATTATTGGTTCACGGGAATGGGTGAATCACCAGATCAACGAGTTCTACGTCAAGCGGCTTGCAACTGACCGAGTGCAATTTACGCCCATCATTCCGGCTCCGTTTGCGCGAGGGAAGTTTATGAGCGTGCTAGAACGATAGGGGTTTGCCGCGATCGTCTTCAGTTAACCTGTAAAAGCATGACTTAACTGAGGGCGATCGAATTAACCAGGAAATCGCTTAAAGAGAATTCCAGAAATCGCGGTGGAGTTCGATGATCGCATCTTCCACTTCGGCGATCGGTCCCCAAACTTGAATGGATTTCTGTCCATGTTTGAAGACCTCACGGCAGGGCAGATTCAGCGTCGGATTTTGGGCGTGGTTTCCCGTGAGCTGCAAAAGCTGCTCCTCGGCAATGCCATACACTAAGCGACCGATATTTGCCCAATAAAGTGTTGCTGCACACATTGCACAGGGTTCAACCGTAGTGTAGAGCGTACAGTCCCAGAGATATTCGGGGCTGAAGTTAGTGTAAGCACTGCGGATCAGGACAGATTCAGCATGGTTCACTGTATCCACATTGCCCTGCTCCAGCAAGATGGTTTCGTGATCCGGCGCAACGAGAATCGCCCCAAAGGGATGGTGTCCAAACTGGCGTGCTCGCCAGGCAATCTGGTTCGATCGCTGCAAATGCCGCATCATTTGTTCCATCGGGGGATTGGACTGAGATGGAGGCAGGTCGCGATACGAAGCATCTGTCACGCTAAGGTTAACATCTGCTAAATTGCCATCTATATTGGCTTTTTCTGACATGAATTAGATATTTCTAACCAATCAATTCAATTGTATTTGTATCGCAAGAGAGAGAAGAATAATACAGCTCTATCTTCGACTGGAGAAGTTTTCGCTCTAGTTTTCACTCTTTAGAGAGTCTGATTAAGAAACTCTGATTAGGTAAACTGCAATTGTACATGGGTTACATTGGTTTACAAAGCAAACACGCCAAAGCAACAATAAGCAGCTTTGAATATTGAATTAAAATCTCGTTGGAAAGGAGAATTTTCAGTATGGGTATCTTAGCTTGGATTGTGATGGGTCTACTGGCGGGTGCGATCGCAAAAGCAATCTATCCGGGCTACCAGAGCAGCAGTATCCTGGGAACCATGCTTTTAGGAATTATTGGTGCCTTTGTCGGTGGCACACTCTACACCCTGCTCACGACAGGTTCTCTCGCATTAAGCGGAGTCGGTTTCACCTTTACCGGACTGGCGATCGCTGTAATTGGTGCAGTTATTGCCCTCTGGCTGTACTACGCTTTTGCTAGCCGCAGAGTCTACTAAATCGCATTTTGTAGCTAGTTCAAACTTGGGGCACACTGCGCTTGCCCTTACGAAAAGATGTTTGAGAAGTCGCAAATAGAGGAGGCAATGCAAAACCTCTACGGCTTCTCAAACAGATATTTGACCCAAATTGGGTCATTCTGACAATGCAGCTACAGGCACAAACTCTATAGGGACAAATAGGTATAGCCGCTCAAGCTGCGCTCGTAGTTTTGCAGCAAAAGCTGTGCTTCCTGAAGGGTGATGCGGTTTTCCTGGAGAGCCTGCTCCGATCGCATCCGAATCTTTTCGACCAGATCTTCTGAGTCGTACTGAACATAGCCCAGAACTTCAGTCATCGTGTCGCCCTTCACCACATGAACAATCTGATAGCCCTTTGGCGTTAGCTTGATGTGCACTGCGTTCGTGTCGCCAAACAAGTTGTGCAGGTTGCCCATGATCTCCTGATACGCACCGCTGAGGAACATTCCCAGATAGTATGGCTCGTAGCGGGAGACGGGTTTTGTGCCGTCTGGGTGGTCGGGTTGCTCGATCAGCTCCAGGTCGTGCAGTTCCAGGACGTATTTCACGTCGCGCAGGTCGATGAACTGGTCGATTTTGCCGTCGCTGTCGCAGGTGAGATCCGCTAACGTGGCGCGCTCGGTCGGTTCTTCGTCTAAACGATGGATGGGCATGATCGGGAAAAGCTGATCGATCGCCCAACTATCGGGAGCCGACTGAAACACCGATAGGTTGACGTAGTAGATCGATGCCATGATCTTTTCCAGATCTTCCAGGTCGTCGGGCACATAGTCCTGCTGTCGGGCGATTTCCAGAATTTTGCCGCAGCATGACCAGTAAAGTCGTTCTGCCCGGGCGCGATCGGTCAGGCTGAGATAGCCAAAACCAAACAGGCTTACGGCTTCTTCCTTAAACTGGGTCGCGTCGTGATACATCTCCTGATAATTATCAGCGTTGATCGACTGATAGGTTTCGTAGAGATTGCGAATTACCAGATGGTCTTGCTCCTGCGACGGCTCTGGCTGTTCGACCACAACCTCGCTTGTACTCAGCACGTCAAATACCAATACTGACTGATGAGAGGCGATCGCCCGTCCGCTTTCGCTCACTAGGGTCGGAACCGGAATACTAGCACCTTCGCAAGCGTCCTTAATTGCTGCCACTACGTCATTCGCGTAGTTCTGCATGTTGTAGTTTTTGGAAGCGTAGAAATTGGTCTTGGAGCCGTCATAGTCCACGCCTAGACCGCCGCCCACATCCAGATACTTCATGTCTGCACCTAGGCGGGCAAGCTCGACGTAGATTTGGCTGGCTTCTCGCAGGGCGTCTTTGACGACGCTAATCGCAGAAATTTGGGAACCGATGTGGAAGTGCAGCAACTGTAGCGCATTGAGCATTCCTGCCTGACGCAGCTTTTCCACCGTCTGGATAATTTCGGGAACCGTCAAGCCAAACTTTGCCCGATCGCCTGCCGACGTTCCCCAGCGACCGATGCCCTTTGCGCTCAGTTTTGCCCGCACGCCCAGAATCGGCTGAATATTAAGTTTACGTGCCGCTTCGATCGCAAAATCAACTTCCTCGAGCTGCTCCAGCACGATAATCGGCGTATGCCCCAATCGCTGTGCCAGAATTGCCGTTTCGATATATTCGCGATCTTTGTAGCCATTGCAAATTAGCAGCGCACCGCGCGTATCCAGCGTTGCCAGGGCAATCAGCAATTCTGGTTTCGAGCCTGCCTCCAGCCCAAACTGATGGGGTTTGCCGAAGCGCACCAGATCCTCGACTAAATGCCGTTGCTGGTTACACTTGACGGGAAACACGCCGCGATACACACCCGGATAGCGATACTTGGCGATCGCCTTGGAAAAGCAGGCATTGAGCCGCTCGATCCGGTCTTCAAGAATGTCAGAAAAGCGAATCAGCAAGGGTAAACCGAGATTGCGCTGTTTCAACGCATGAACCAGATCATACAGATCCAGCGAACCGCCTCGATCGCCCCTCGGAGATACGGTGATGTGTCCGGCAGCGTTAATCGAGAAATATGGCTCGCCCCAGCCATTAATGCGATACAGTTCCTCGCTATCTTCGATCGTCCAGGTCTTCTTTGGCGCGACGGGTTTAATGTCCTGGTTCTTTTGCGGTTCCTGAGCAACAGCAATTGGGGCAACCAATGGTTCAGCTAAAATCTCACGCTGCTTCTTGCTTGCCTTGTCCGCTTTTTTTCCGTTTAGTTTGTCAACGCCAATACCTTGATCGATCGGCTTTTTGCCCATTCTCTCAATGCTCCCGCAGTTTATAGAAATTCACAAAATGACAGTCTATCCTATCTGTCTAGAAAACTGTTCACAAAAAAGCAGGAGGAATACCGATTCAATTAGTGGGAAGATCCGGTGCTTTTATTGGTGCGGCGCACGATCCAGTAGCTAATCGACAATCCAAAGATTGCTAACGCAAGTGCCATCAGCTCCAGGCCGCCAGATTTTGAGAAGTCGAAGATAATAATTTTTCGCGCAACGGCGGTTAATGATGTGATCACCACTAATTCAAGCTGAACAACGTGCTTTTTCAGATACGCCGTAATATTCTCCAGCACTTCCAGCGCGATCAGAATGTTGAGAAACAAGCCAAACACCTTGATCAGCGTCACTGTATGAAACTGCTCGGGGTCTGCCAGCTTGTCGTTAAGCAACACTTCCTTGCCAATAAACAGACACAGCTCGAGCACGCTGACAAAAATGACCACCACCATTGCCAGCGACAAAATCTTGGCGACGATCGTCTCCACGCGCTTCAGCCCAGAGAGAAAGCTATCATCGCTGGCTGCACTGCGAAAAGATTTGGCAAACTGGCGGAAGAAGTCCATGACAATGGGAATCAAAAAATGGAAATCGGTGAATGCCTGTAGCTCTGGTAGAGCTGTTTAAATGAGTAATCCTACTCAGGCTACTTCCAGGATAGCCCGATCGATTGCCTTTCCCATTCTTTCACGCCTCATTCAATCCCAGGATTCTGTAATGATTTGCATTGATAGCGACACAATCAAGCAAAAAGCTTTAGAAATTGGCTTTCACAAAGCAGGAATTGCCTCTGCTGATGCCGTAGAGCCTCATCCTCCTGCGCTGCAACAGTGGCTCGATCGCGGCTATGCAGCAGATATGGAATGGATGGCAAACCCCCGACGGCAGGACGTGCGATCGCTGTTGCCCTCGGTGCGATCGGTCATTTGCGTCGCGTTGAACTATTACACCCCCCAGCAGCGACCCGAAGGCGAACAGTACGCCAAAATCTCGCGCTACGGCTGGGGACGAGACTACCACCGCATTCTGCACAAAAAACTCAAGGCATTTTCTCAGTGGCTTCAGGCGCAGGGCGAAGGCATTGAGGCGCGATACTACGCCGATACAGGACCAATTCAGGATAAGGTCTGGGCAGAGCAGGCGGGCATCGGCTGGATTGCCAAAAACAGCAATGTGATCACCCGCGAGTATGGCTCCTGGGTATTTCTGGGCGAGGTTTTAACCAATCTGGAACTGCCGCCCGATCGCCCCCATACGCAGCACTGCGGCTCCTGTACCCGCTGTCTAGAAGCCTGCCCGACTGGAGCAATTACGCAACCCTTTGTCGTAGACGCGAATCGCTGCATCGCCTATCACACGATCGAAAATCGCGCCGACACCCTCCCACCCGAAATCGCTAGCAAAATGCAGGGCTGGATTGCCGGATGCGATATCTGCCAGGATGTCTGTCCCTGGAATCAGCGTTTCGCCCAGGAAACCGACGTTGCAGAGTTTCAGCCCTATCCCTGGAACGTGGCTCCCGAATTAGAGACGATCGCCCACCTCTCAGACGAAGAATGGGATCAACGCTTTCCGGCTTCTGCACTGCGGCGAATTAAACCCGAAATGCTGAGGCGCAATGCTGAGGCAAATCGATCGTCATCCTAAAATCCATGAGCGGTTAGGCTGCCCGTTTTATAGGCAGAAATGTAGTGAGCCAGCAGTTTTCGCGCATCTGCTTCAGAAGGCAATCGATATTTCACCATATATAGAAAAGGCTTGACCCGCGTGTCGTTTCTCGCGGCGGGTTCCCAAATGCTAAGCAACACGCCCTCTTCCAAAGCCGTAATGTTGTACTTCAGAACATGGAGAATCTCGGTCGAACCGGTCGGGGAAGTCGTGGGGGCGGGACGATTGCCGGGAACTGGCTTTCCCAGGGGTAGATGATTCATTCTGCTGATAATCAAGCCGCGTCAGCTGCAACCCAGAAATTTGCATATAGAAGGAATATCCCACAAATACACCGAATCGCAGCCGATCGCTAGTGCTTAACCGCCTAAGGCAAAAATGCCCATCACCAGGATCGACAGCAGTAGCCCTGGAGTCAGCATCAGTGCCAGCGTAATCAGTTCGTGCATTTCCATAGGAAATAACCTTTCAATTTCATCTCGATCGAGGCTTAACCCTTCTATTGTGGCGTATTCTTCTCGATGCCGTTTTCTCTCAAGGAATGCTTAACAAAAGGGGAACTGCTTCACATCGCCAGATCCACCGAAACGGGCTATGATCGGGCGGAAGATTCGGCCACGTGATTCGCCAGCTTGATTCGCCAACTTAATCTTATCGCCCCTTATCTGTCGCCCCTTTAATCGATCGACGCCTGCCTCCTATGTTGAAATCCTGGAGTGCCTTTTCGTCCAAACCGTCCTGGCATCGTCTCACGCCCTATTTGTTTTTGCTGCCTGCGCTGCTGCTGCTGGGGCTGACGGTGTTTTATCCGGCACTGCAAGCGTTTTTTCTCAGCTTCACCCGCTACGAGTACGACATTACCGAGCCGCCAATCTGGATTGGCTTCGAGAATTTTCAGCGACTTCTGACCGATCCTATCTTTTGGAAAACCCTGAGAAATACGATCGTCTATCTGGTCGGCGTTGTCCCAATCCTGGTGATGCTGCCCCTCGGTTTAGCCATTTTGGTGAATCAGCCAATCAAAGGCATTCGCTGGTTTCGTGCCGCCTACTATACTCCTGTGGTGATCTCGATGGTGGTAGCAGGAATTGCGTGGCGATGGCTCTATGCTGAGAACGGCTTGTTCAATCAGTTTTTGCAGTGGCTCAACCTCTCTCAGGACGGCATTCCCTGGCTCACCAGTCCTCGGTTTGCCCTAATCAGCGTCATGATCGTCACGATCTGGAAAGGCTTGGGCTACTACATGGTGATCTATCTGGCGGGACTTCAAAGCATTCCGGGTGATTTGTATGAAGCAGCGGCGATCGACGGCTCCGACGGCTGGCGCAAACATTGGGATATTACGGTTCCCCTGATGCGTCCCTATCTGCTGCTCGTGGGGGTCATCTCAGCCATTTCTGCCACCAAAGTCTTTGAAGAAGTGTTTATCATGACCCAGGGCGGACCACGCAGCAGCTCTAAAACCCTGGTTTACTACGTCTACGAGAAAGCCTTTCAGGATCTCGAAATTAGCTATGCCTGCACGATCGGTTTAGCGATGTTTTTGCTGATTCTCACCTTGTCGATCGTCCGTCTCACGATTAACCGCCAGCCCACCACCGACCTGACGTTCTAAGAGATTAACCCTTGCCAAAACAACGTCTTGATGCGCTTTTAGTTGAACTGAATCTCTGCACTTCTCGACAGCAGGCACAGCGGCTGATTCGGGCGGGAGAAGTGATGGTCAATCAGCAGCGAGTGGATAAGCCAGGAACCGAAGTTGACACCGCAGCCCAGATTCAGGTCAAGCAAAAATCGCCCTACGTGTCGCGGGGGGGTGAAAAGCTGGCAAAAGCACTGCGGGTTTTTCAAGTTCCGATCGCCGATCGCGTTTGTTTGGATGGCGGCATTTCGACCGGGGGCTTCACCGACTGTTTGCTGCAAGCGGGGGCAAAACAGGTTTACGGCATTGATGTGGGCTATGGACAGGTCGCCTGGAGGCTGCGGCAAGATCCGCGGGTGATTTTGAAAGAACGCACCAACCTGCGCTATCTGAAACCGGAAGAGTTATATGGGGACGATTACCCCGAAGGGGGAACTGCTTCGCATCGCCCCTACCCGGATCTGGGCGTGATCGATGTCTCGTTTATTTCCCTGACCAAGGTGCTGCCCGCTTTCTGGGATTTGCTGCAAGCCCCACGCGAAGCCATTTTGCTGGTGAAGCCTCAGTTTGAAGTGGGCAAAGAGAAAATTGGCAAAAAAGGCGTTGTGCGCGATCTCAAGGATCAGGCAGGGGCGATCGAGCAAGTGTTGCAGTGTGCGGAAGCTCTGGGATGGCACGATCGCGGGCTTACCTGGTCGCCCCTACTCGGACCCGCCGGAAACATTGAATATCTGCTTTGGCTCAGCGCAGAACCTTCAGAGACATCCAGAAATCGCCTCCGTGACGACCCTGCCTCCACTCGCCAATCCTTACAGGACTTGACTCAAGCTGCCTATCAGGATCTCAACGCCGCAGACGCTCCCACAGCAGACTAAACCTCTCGTCCCATTCGCCGCAGCAGCTCTTGCACCACGACTGCATCCTGAGCATCGGGAGTTTGCAGCAGATAGTCTTCGAGATCTTGGCTGGCTTCAGTCCAGCGTCCGGTTTGGTAATACAGCAAGCCTCGATCGCGCTGATCGGTCGGTGAGTCAGGAAACAGCAGCAAAATTCGCTCAATAGTTGCCAGCGATCGCGGAATGTCGCTTCGGGTCAGGTAGATGGCTTTCAGGTTGTTCAGCATGCGCGCCAAAAAATAGCGGGCAGTCACAGGCTCCAGGAATTCGGGACGGAGTTCGATCGGTCTGCCGTAAATTTCGCTGAGCCGCTGCTGACAGTCCTCCGCAAACATGACTTCGCCCTGCCGAAACGGATCGACAAAAATCTGCATTTCACCCACCACGGGACGAATCAAAAAATGCCCTGGCATGCCCACGCCGACCATCGGAAACCCTAGCCGCCTCGCCACTTCCAGGTAGACCAGCGACAGCGTGATCGGAATTCCCGCCCGGCGATCGATCACTTGATTCAGGTAACTGTTATCCGGGTCATAGTAATCGTCTGTATTGCCGTGAAACTTGAGGTCTTCGTAAAGGTACTGGTTGATAGTTTTAATCGTGCGAAGCGGGTAAGCCTCTTGAGGCAGCCGTTCAGTGATTTCTGATGCCATCGTATCCAGCGCGTTCAGGTATTCCTCAACGTCCAGATCCGGGTATTCCTCTTGCGCCAGATAAAGGGCAGCACGCGCCAGATTAATCTCTTCATCAGGCTGATGGATTTCCTGGTAAAATCGCTGCCGCGCCAGGGGAAAGTCCATGCGGGTATCCTTTCAAAACGTATCTCACCTATTCAGTTTAACCGGTCTTTAATAATCCTTTCCTGAGCCATATTTCCAGGCATCCTGCCAGCGATCGAGCCGATATTGCCACGCCTCAGACTGAGTTTTTTCGAGGGGAGTCGCGGAAATCAGGGGGTTTGCAGGGAGAGAAGACAGAAGATGATACAGTCCCAGATTAGCGAAGTGTTTTGTCCACTCCAGTAGGGCAGCGACTCCCACCTGGGAAATAATTTTAAGCACGATCGCCGGGTGCTTGATCCCAACCTGCATCAGCGTTTGAAACAGCGCAGGAAACTGCACCACATCCTGAAGAAACGGCTTCAGCACCGGGTCGCCAAGCTGCTGCATTTCCTCAAAGACGGCAGACAGCAGCCTATTAATTTGGTTGGGATCGATCGTCTGCTCCACGCCCACGCTCATTGCCCGCTGAAAGAGCCAGGTGACGGTGAGGCTGGGCTGATAGGGTTGCAGCAGATTTAACGATCGGCGATCGAGCTGATTGCTTCGCAGGGCGGCATCGGTTCCCGCTGTTAATCGCTGCAAATGCCGAATCATCGCACCAAATCCGCCAAAGCTCAAAGGCGACTGTGCCCCGCTGCTATCCCCGATCGCCAGAAACCGGTCCCAGGGCGACTGTAGCGGACTCTCCCGATAGCAGGGAAAAAAGCCGAACAAAGCCCGCTTGAACTGAAGCTGCGCCAGATCCACCTGTTGATAGTTCGGTAGCAAAGTGAAGTAATCCTCAAAAAGCTGCTCTAAGCTGGGGCGATCGGGATGAGCATCCAGATAGGTAAACAAATAAGTTGTGCGTCCATCTCGCGCCGGAAACGCTTCCCAAAAATACTGGCACTGATTCTGAATGGGTGTCATCGAAGCAAACAGATCGCCCGTCTGGTTTTCCACAAAGCCATCCGCGCAGGTTCCCACCACCAGACAAACCGCATCCGGCTTAGACCCGCTGCGAACCTGACGGACGATCGGCGAAAAGTGCCCCATCGCATCGATCAGTAAACGCGCTGTCAAACTGGAATTCCCACCTGCATGATTTTCGAATTCAGTCCGAGATTCGGTTTCGGATTTGCTTTGAAATTTATCTTGAGATTCAACGGAAATCTTTACCCCGTTTTTGTGAACGATCGCCCCTATGAAAGCAGTATTCTCCAGCAAATATCCCCCGGCTTCCAGAAATCGCTGCTTGAGTCGCTCCAGCAAATACACCGGATCAACGCCCACGTTCAGCACGTCGTTCACTGCAAGATTAACGCCTTGATGAAAGCGAATGTTTACCGGATTAAATTCTGTAGCGATCGTTTGTTCTAATTCTGCTGCGGTCAGCAGTTCCATTTCCGTCAGAACGTGCAGCTCTTTGCGCGAAATATTCCATTCCTGGTCGCGTCCCCGCAGTGTTCCCCGTTCGATCAGCGCAACCTTCCACCCCTGTTGTGCCAGTGCTGCTCCCAGCAAAATTCCCAGCGTCCCCCCACAAATCACTACATCCCACGCTGTCGCCTCCAGAGCACTCGCATTGACGCGCACAACTTCGGTTACGGGCAACACGGTTTGATTAGATTTGTAGGACTGCCACAGGAGATCGGCCTGCCGCAACCCCGCTAAAACATTGCCAGGAATCTGCGACAAAACTTGCTCAGTCAGGCTCATGCGCTGCTCCTCTATGCCCATTCAAGATGGCTCACAATTCACAATGGTTCACAAAGCGACCCTATCGGATTTCTCACCGATCGCCCGATGGTAATGCCTTTAACTCATTGTCTGGTATCGCTGTCTGGTATCGCTCGATCACCGCCGCCATTTCACCCATCCAGGAAAGCATTCAGGTCGGGCACGACAAGGTTAGACAGCAACAGCGAATCCCCCCGCAAAAACCGAACATCCCCCAACTCGCCCCACCGAAACCCGACAAATCACAGTCAGATTAACCCCCTGACGCGCTTTCTCAACCCACCGATAAATCAACGTAGATCCCTCAATCTTCAATCATCCTAAACACCAATCCCAGTTCCTTCACCCACTTTCCTCAAACCCAAACCAACTGCCCACTCCCTCATCCCCCTGTTTCCTCCCCTTCTCATCTCTTTAGAGATCGAATTTGAAGCTTGGAAAAACTTTAGTTCAGGCTGAAGTAAACCCTCAAGGTTACCCCTCAGGATTCGGTAGAATGTTTGGGGCTAACTGTTTTAATCAGGCTTTTGATCAGTTCGATTAGTGCTGCGCGCAACTTCAAAGGAACCGCAGCCACCCATATTCATCTGCTCTTGCGAACCGCGACCCTATGAGTTGACCATGCACAAAATCTTTGATTTGCACGTCGTTGAAACCCGCCCGTTGATCAGTCCTGCGATGCTCCATCACGAGCTACCCATTACTGAAACCGCTGCCACCCTGGTTGCCGAAACCCGCGATCGAATCCGTCATATTTTGCAGGCAGAAGATCGACGACTGCTGGTGATTGTCGGACCCTGCTCGGTGCACGACGTGAATGCTGCGCTGGAATATGGCGAAAAGCTAGCAGTGCTGCGAAAGGAACTCGAAGACGATCTAGAAATTGTCATGCGAGTCTATTTTGAAAAGCCGCGCACAACGATCGGCTGGAAAGGCTTGATCAACGATCCTCACCTAAACGGCAGCTACGACATCAACACTGGACTGCGTGTTGCCCGCAAACTCCTGCTCGACCTGGCACAGCTCGGACTCCCCGCTGCAACCGAACTGCTCGACCCCATTATTCCGCAGTATATTGCAGACGTGATTTCCTGGACGGCGATTGGCGCACGCACCACCGAAAGCCAGACTCACCGCGAAATGGCATCGGGGCTATCCATGCCGATCGGCTTTAAAAACAATACCGATGGCAGTCTCTCAGCGGCGGCAAATGCGATGCTGGCAGCCAGTCAGCCCCATCGTTTCCTGGGAATCAATCTAGACGGCTTGGCAAGCATTGTCACGACCACGGGCAATCCTGATGGGCATCTGGTGCTGCGCGGCGGCAAGCACGGTCCCAACTACGACACCGATCACGTTCAGCACGCGGCGAAGGAACTGGCACGCCTGAAGCTCAACACCCGCATGATGATCGATTGCAGCCATGACAACGCTGGAAAAGACCACCAACGCCAGCCCCTCGTCCTAGAAAACATTGCCGAACAGCTTACCGCGGGCTCAAAGCACATTATGGGCGTCATGGTTGAAAGTCATCTGGTGGAGGGCAAGCAGTCGATTCCGCAAGACCTCAGCCAGTTGACCTATGGGCAAAGCATTACCGATGCCTGCGTCAATTGGAGCGCGACGACCGAAATGCTGCGATCCCTGGCAAAGTCGGTGACGAAACAGTGTTTGCAGCTCAAGTAGCGCAAAGCGGTTTTGCAGAACTAATCTGCATTCATCCGCGTTCATAAACGAAACAAGAGCAGCGATCGAAGCAGGAATACGCCGCTAGAGAAGCACTGCCTTCACCAAGGGAGCAGCCCTCTGCGCTCCGTCCTACCGGGAACTGATGAATAAACGATCGCGCTCAATTAAATCGTGATAAGCTAAAAAATAAGGGGCATCAGCCCCTTTCCGTTTTAGTATTGTGTAGTGAAGAAAATACAGCCCTAGCAGGTTTCGGTGATTTTTACCCTGAGCCGCTCAGTTCCGAAAATGCTCTTCGGGATGGGAGCTGAACCAGCAACGCTCCAAATGGTGGATATGATGCCGTCTCCAGAAGCGGTGAGGGCTCAAGATAAGCGGACGGTTGCTATCAAAGACGTGCTGGTTGAGATACTGCCAAATCGGGAAGTTGAAATTGCGGCTCTTGAAAGTCATGATGAATTGCGTGTAAGGATGACGAAAACGGAACGGGGATTCGGTCTATACGAGCTTAACATCTATCCTAAGGTAGATTCCGATCGCTCTCTTAATAGCTTGCCCAAAACTACCCCCGATTTCCCATCCTTTTACAAAGAATGTATTGAAATTTTGCACTTTGTTGAAGTTATCCCTGCATTCGGCGCATTCCGCTTGCCGCTGCCTGATCTTTGAACTATATTTGATGGTTTTCTCAAGCGGTGAGTTCCCAGAAGGCTTGTAGACCTAGAAACATAAAAACAGCACGGGCAAAGGATTGAGGTCATCCTACCCGTGCTATTGCTGAATTTTGCTGTGAAACGACGCTGAGCCGACACTCATCCGACTCCGAACCCAACAGTTAGCTTTTCTGCGAATCCCTAACCCTGCGCGAATCCATCAGCTTTCAATATCCAGATCAAATATCCAGATCCATCAGGTTGATCTTCGAACCGTGGGTTTCGATGAACTCGCGTCTGGGAGCCACCCGATCGCCCATTAGTACGGTAAAGATTCGGTCTGCTTCGGCGGCGTCTTCAATTTCGACTCGCTTCAGGGTACGCGTCTCCGGGTTCATTGTGGTATCCCAGAGTTGCTGCGGCATCATTTCACCCAGACCCTTAAATCGCTGAATTTCGTACTTGGCGTTTTCTGGGAATCCGGCAATGATTTGATCTCGCTCTCGATCGCTGTAGCAGTAGTAATGGTTGCGTCCCCGCTCCACCTTATAAAGCGGCGGGCAGGCAATGTAGACATAGCCCTGATCGACCATCGATCGCTGATAGCGGTAGAAGAAGGTCAAGAGCAGGGTGCGAATGTGGGCGCCGTCTACGTCCGCATCGGTCATAATCACAATGCGGTGATAGCGCAACTGGGAAGCGTCAAACTCTTCGCCCTTGATGCCCAGACCGAGCGCGGTAATCAGTGCCTGAATTTCGGCATTTTTATAGATCTTCGCGTCGTCGGTTTTCTCGATGTTGAGGATCTTGCCGCGCAAAGGGAGGATTGCCTGAAAGCGTCGATCGCGCCCTTGCTTTGCCGAGCCGCCTGCGGAGTCACCTTCTACGATGAAGATTTCAGATTCACTGGGATCGCGAGAGCTACAGTCTGCCAGTTTTCCGGGCAGCGTCGAGGATTCCAGCACCGACTTACGCCGCACCAGTTCACGGGCACGCCGCGCCGCCTCTGCCGCATTAAACGCCTGAATCGCCTTTTCCAGAATCGAATCTGCTACACCGGGGCGGAACTCCAGATACTCGGTCAGGGTTTCACCCACGAGCGAATCGACAATGCCACGCACTTCGGTATTGCCCAGTTTGGTCTTGGTTTGTCCCTCAAATTCGGGGTCAGGCACTTTCACCGAGATCACGCCCGTTAGACCTTCCCGGATATTTTCGCCTGCCAGATTGGACTCGTTTTCTTTGAGCTTGTTGCGCTTGCGGGCGATCGCATTCATGGTACGAGTCAGGACGGCTTTCAGTCCTTCTAGGTGTGTGCCACCGTCGATCGTGCGAATGTTGTTCGCAAAGCCCAGCAGATTATCGGTGTAGGCATCGGCGCACCACTGCAACGCCACCTCGATCTGCACGTTATTGCGCTCGCCGCTCACGTAGACCACTTCTTCGTGGATGGCTTGCTTGTCGTGGTTCATGTAGGTGACATACTCGCGGATGCCGCCTGCATAGAAATAGGTTTCGATCCGCGTCTCGCCGTCTTTTTGCAGTTCCAGGCGATCGTCCCTGAATGTAATCTTGACTCCGGCATTCAGATATGCCAGCTCCCGCAAACGACCCGCCAGCGTGTTGTAGTCAAACTCGATGCCCGTGGTAAAGATATCAGTATCAGGCTTGAACGTCACCGATGTTCCCGTGCGGCTTTCTTGGGTCGGCTGCACCTGCATCTCGCCTGCGGTGATGCCCCGCTCAAACCGCATCTTGTGCTGTTTTTTGTCGCGCCAAACGGTGACTTCGACCCATTCCGACAGCGCGTTTACGACCGAAATCCCCACGCCGTGCAGACCACCAGACACCTTATAGCCGCCGCCGCCAAACTTACCGCCTGCGTGCAGAATGGTGAGTACGGTTTCGAGGGCTGATTTGCCTGTGCGAGCGACGACATCGGTGGGAATGCCGCGTCCATCGTCTGTAACGGTGACGGAGCCATCGGCATTAATGCTGACTTCAATCTGTTTACAGTAGCCTGCCAACGCCTCATCAACGGAGTTATCCACAACTTCGTAGACTAGATGATGCAGACCTCGCGGACCTGTGCTGCCGATATACATGCCCGGACGCTTGCGGACTGCTTCCAAGCCCTCCAGGACTTGAATCTGATCAGCACCATAATTTGTCGTCATGAATGAAGTGCTCCTAAAATTGCTTGAGGCCCACTTTTACCTCAAAACATCAGATCATACAGAAATTCTAGCACAAAAGGGTTTCAGACGGTTTCTGAGCGGTCTGAGGCGAACTTTTAAAAGGGGATCGAATCTCCTTCTAATCACCCCACTTGCGCTGCTGTCCCTGTGACCCCCCTGAACAAGCCAGAATGAGTCAGAGAAATACAGATGTACTAAACGCTTCTGTCCCTATTTTAATCGCGATCGGTGGGGCAACGGCAACCGGAAAATCAAGTTTGGCGATCGATTTAGCCCAAAAGCTTCCGGGCGTGATTTTGAGTGCCGATTCGCGGCAGATTTACCGGGAGTTTGACATCGGCACTGCCAAGCCCACGATCGCCGAACGTCAGCAGGCTCTCCATCACCTGATCGACCTTTGTGACCCCACCGAAACGCTGACTCTGGCAGATTATCAAACCCTGGCACAGCAACAAATCGATCGTCTGCACCAGTCGCAAACCGCGATTCCTCTACTGGTGGGCGGTACGGGGCTCTATATTAAATCAATCGTGCGCGGCTTAAAAATTCCCAGAGTAGCTCCGCAGCCCGAACTTCGATCGCAGCTTCAGGCGTTAGGTCAACCTCAGTGCTATGCGATGCTGCGGCAGGTTGATCCGGTTTCGACCGAAAAGATTCACTGCAACGATCGGGTCAGAACTTTGCGGGCATTAGAAGTGTTTTATGTCACGGGTCGTCCGATTTCGCAGCAGCAGGGCGAACAACCGCCCCCGTATCCGATTTTGCAGATTGGGCTGGATGCGAACTGGGAGCAGCTCACGCGACGCATTGAGCAGCGTACTGCTCAGATGATTACCAATGGCTTTGTCGAAGAAGTCGATCGCCTTTGCCAGAAATATGGAGCCGATTTACCGTTGCTCAACACCCTGGGCTATCAGGAAATCAGGCAGTTTCTTTCCGGTGAAATCTCCCTGACAGAGGCACAATCGCGCGTCGTTTTGCATACCCGACAATTTGCCAAGCAGCAGCGTACCTGGTTTCACGCCGATCGATCGATCGAATGGTTTGATGCGGATGCGCCAGATTTAAGCGATCGAGTCATGAAGCGAGTAAAGGAGTTTGTGCAGATCGCCGCAGGAAATTTTCCCCCGTTCGATAGGAGGACGTTTAAAATCAGCTAGCGGTGAACTGTCCCCCCAGAATGTGCTGTAAAAGCGCTCGGATCAGTCACTTACCATCGGTAAGTAAACCACCATTAGAAAGCGTTAAAGCACGTCCTAGAGGGACGAGTCAGAGCAGGAACGCTAAATTGGAGTCACCGTCACTGTCGATCGCTCTACCAACAATTGATAGGGTTCGTTGCGTCCCTGTTCGCTCTGCACCCGCACATAGTACGTTCCCGAAGCCAGGGTGGGCGCAAACAGCGTGTCACTATCACCGCCTTCCACGTTACTAAACAAAAATCTGCCGCTCTCGGTCATTACCGTACGTCGCTGGCTGTCTAGAATCGAGAAGGCGATCGGGTCTGCGTTGAAATCTGAGCTACTGAGACGGGCAGAAATGCGGCTGGTGTTGTCTACGCTGAAGCGGTAAAAGTCAACGTCGCTGCCGCCCACCGTTCCCGATTCAGAGAAAAGATCGCCCGGTCGCAGCGTACCGAGATTGACCGACTGATCAAATCCCGGGGTCGGTGAGGAAGAGCCAGACTGGGATAAGTTCAGATCATAGTCTTCGTCCCGTCCGTTTTCGCTCTGAATGCGGAGAAAATAAGTTCCTTTTGCCAGTCCTCTCACGGAGATCGTCTGGCTCTCCCCTGCTTCAACGTTGGCAAACAGAAAGTTATCTTGGGCTTTCACCACTTTGCCCTGACGATTTAGCAGGCTAATGGCGATCGGTTCATCGCGATCGCTTTTGTTATTGAGCGTCGCAAAGATTTTGCCCCGGCGATCGAGCTTAAATTTAAAGAAATCGAGATCGTCACCGCCTACGTCCCCGGAATAGTCGTAGCTTTTGCCGCGCTTGATGCTGCCAATATTTTCGGCATTCTTCAGGCTGTCACCATAGTCAGATAAGAAGTTAAACAAGCGGGTGCGATTGGCAAATGGGTTGTCCTGATTAGCGGGACGAGACGAAGAGTTGAACAGCATGGGTCAACAGCCTCAAATGAGTGCAGAATCACAGTGATTCTGTAGGTTCCATCGTGTATTGACGGTGCTGTTTGTAATAAAGTTCCTGAGTTAAGACGACGGCTGGTTAAATCGACCTTTTTGTCGGGTCTGGCAAATATTTAAATTGAATCTCGCGTAATAACGTCTAAATCTCGCGTAATAACGTCCCGATCGCTGACGCTCCTTTTTAAGGTTCTGAAATTCGCAGTCATCTCGCTGAATTTGGGTCGTCTCCAAGCATTTACAGCTTGAAAAGCCATTGTGCGATCGAGCAGACGATGAAAGAAAAACGTTTGAGAATCGGTGATGCCACAATGAATTAAAACTGTAAATTGTTAAAAAATCTCAACACTAGCGCAAACGAGTTGAAGTGTATCGCTAGATAGTGTACCGCTAGATCAAAAACAAGCAAAAGGGACATGGCTTCATGACACTGCTGGATAGGACCTGCTGGATAAGACGCTAAGAATCAGTGAAGCCCACCAGAATATCGAAATGAAGCAAGATGAGCAGCGGAAATTTTACAATAAAGACAGACAACAAAAATAGAAACAGGTTCTTAACACCCCGCTATGTCTCACTATCAGCAAGCGATTACCATTCAGACCAACGGCAAATCTCTCCATAAAATCACCTCAAAAGTTGCGGCGATCGTTGCTGATGCGGGAATTCAAACCGGGCTTTGTACGCTGTTTCTTCGCCATACCTCTGCCAGTTTGATTATTCAAGAAAATGCTGATCCAGACGTGTTAAAAGATTTGTCTAACTTTCTGGCGAAACTGGTGCCCGACGGGTACAACTACATTCACAGCACCGAAGGACCGGATGATATGCCTGCCCATATTCGCACCGTCCTGACTCACACTTCAGAGCAAATTCCGATCGCAAACGGTCGTCTTGTACTGGGAACCTGGCAGGGTATTTATGTGTGGGAGCATCGAGATCACGGCCACCGCAGGGAACTGGTTGTTCATCTTTCAGGAGATTAGGCAGGATTTTTTCGGTTTGCCCCAGTCGTTTTGCTCCAATCGTTTTGCCCTAATGCTCTCGCTGCTGAGAACGATCGCTGGAACGATTACGTTTCAGTTTGTGAAGTTCAGGTCGCAGTAAGCGCGTTTGATCAAGGCTATCTTTACGGTTTGTAACTCCCGTAGAGGTAAGGGGGGCGTTCAGGTTCTAAACTTTTAAGAATCAGCAAGCAGACTCCTTTTAGTAAATCTATGTTTCCGACCCATCGCCCCCGTCGCCTTCGTAGCCATCCGCAGCTCCGCCGCATGGTGCAGGAAAACGTTTTGACGACCAGCGATCTGATTTATCCGCTTTTTGCGGTTCCGGGTGAGTCGATTGCTAACGAGGTGCGATCGATGCCGGGCGTTTATCAGCTTTCGGTTGACAAAATTGTCGAAGAAGCAAAAGAAGTTTACGACCTGGGAATTCCCGCGATTATTCTGTTTGGCATTCCCGCCGACAAAGACACCGATGCCACCGACGCATGGCATGAGTGCGGCATTGTTCAACGCGCAACCACTGCGGTAAAGGAAGCCGTCCCTGATCTGATCGTCATCAACGACACTTGCCTGTGTGAATATACCTCCCACGGTCACTGCGGCTATTTGCAAGTGGGCGACCTGACCGGGCGCGTGCTGAATGATCCCACGCTAGAACTGCTGAAAAAAACGGCTGTGGCGCAGGCAAAAGCAGGAGCTGATATTATTGCGCCCTCCGGGATGATGGATGGCTTTGTGCAGGCAATTCGATCGGGTCTGGATGAAGCAGGCTATCAGGATATTCCGATCATGTCCTACGCTGCAAAATATGCTTCGGCATACTATGGTCCGTTCCGCGATGCAGCAGAGTCTACTCCACAGTTTGGCGATCGTCGCACCTATCAGATGGACCCGGCAAATGGCAAGGAGGCCCTGAAGGAAATCGAACTCGACATTGCTGAAGGTGCAGATATGCTCATGGTGAAGCCTGCTCTGGCGTATATGGACATTATCTGGCGCGTGAAGCAGGCAACCAATCTGCCTGTCGCTGCCTACAATGTCTCTGGCGAGTATGCAATGGTGAAAGCGGCGGCGCTAAACGGCTGGGTCGATGAACAGCGCGTCGTGATGGAAACGCTAACTGGCTTCAAGCGATCGGGCGCAGACCTGATTCTCACCTACCACGCGAAGGATGCAGCTCGCTGGCTCAACGGCTAGTCGCTCAACTCATTCGCCCCCTTGCAGAGATTCGTTACTTTGTAGATTCCTAAACAGCCCCTTCCCAGCCCGGTGAGGGGTTATTTTTCATCACCTGTTTGTTGAGGGCGTGGTTTTGTCAACATCCTTACTAAGGCGACAGAGAGAAGCAACAGAGAGAAGCAACAGAGAGAAGCAACAGAGAGAAGCAACAGAGAGATAGGTCAGGCCGCGATCGTGACTTCTCAAACATCCCTTTAGAATTAAAGGCAGGGCGATTCTGCTATGGCACTCAGTAGGGCACGAAGCGAGACATGAAACGAATTGTTCTAATTGCGGGGTTTGAATCTTTTAACGCTGATTTATACCGTCAGGCAGCACAGCAGGCGCAGTCTCGCTGTTCCGATCTGGAGATTCAGGTCTTTAGCGATCGAGATCTCACGTCTCAGGCAGCGCAAGTCGAACAGGCATTACAAAGCGCAGATGTCTTTTTTGGCAGTTTGCTGTTTGATTATGATCAGGTCTTGTGGCTACGCGATCGAATTGCATCCATTCCGATTCGGCTCGTGTTTGAGTCTGCGCTGGAGCTGATGAGCCTGACGCAAATCGGCAAATTCAGCATTGGCGACAAACCGAAGGGAATGCCAAAACCTGTACAGTTTATCCTCAGCAAATTTGGCGGCACGCAGCGCGAAGAAGATAAACTTGCCGGATATCTCAGCTTTTTAAAGGTGGGACCGAAACTGCTCAAGTATGTACCAATCGGCAAAGTGCAGGATCTTCGCAACTGGCTAATTATCTACGGCTATTGGAATGCCGGTGGTTCTGGGAACGTTGCGGCTCTGTTCTGGTTTCTGGCGGAGCGATATCTGGGGCTTTCGGTGGGAGAAATTCCAGAAACCATTGAAACGCCGAATATGGGTTTGCTTCACCCGGATTATTCAGGCTATTTTGCATCACCGCAGGCGTATCTAAACTGGTACTTTCAGGATAATTTAGGGCGATCGAGTTCGGTTCAACCAGGAATTCACCCAGAGGTTCACAAAAATATTCATTCAGAGATTCCTGAAAATATTTGCGCTGGTTCTCCGATCGTTGCCATTTTGCTTTATCGCAAGCACGTTATTACAAAGCAGCCCTATATTCCCCAGTTGATTCGGCACTTTGAAGCGGCCGGTTTAATTCCCTTACCGATTTTTATCAACGGGGTCGAGGGCCATGTGGCAGTGCGGGATTGGCTCACGACCGATGATGAGCAACGGCAACAACAGCAGGGAAATCGGGAAATTCTATCGCTGATGCCAGAAGCCGCCAGAATTGACGCGATCGTTTCAACCATTGGATTTCCGCTGGTAGGAGGTCCGGCAGGCTCGATGGAGGCGGGTCGGCAGGTAGAGGTGGCAAAGCGAATTCTCAGCGCGAAGAACGTGCCTTATTTTGTCGCGGCTCCCTTGCTGATTCAGGATATTCATTCCTGGACAAGGCAGGGAATTGGCGGTTTGCAGAGTGTGGTATTGTACGCGCTGCCAGAGCTGGATGGAGCGATCGATACCGTGCCCTTGGGCGGATTGGTGGGGGATGAAATTTATCTAATTCCAGAGCGAGTTAAGCGGCTCACCGGACGGGTCAAAAACTGGATCGCGCTGCGACAAAAAACCGCCGCAGAACGCAAGATTGCCATTATTCTCTACGGCTTTCCGCCCGGATACGGCGCAGCGGGAACGGCAGCCCTGCTGAATGTGCCAAAGTCGCTGATCAAGCTGCTGCAGGCCCTGAAAACCGAAGGCTACTGGCTTGGTGACAGCCGATTGCCCGAAGACGGAGAGGAATTAATTCGCCAGGTCAAACAGGCCGATGAAGCGTTTGCCTCTGAGCAGGAGGATACAGTTCAAGTTAATGCCAGAACGCTGGAAAAATGGCTCGGCTATCTGTTCACAAGCCGGATTGAAAAACAGTGGCAGTCTTTAATCGCAAGTGGCATTAAAACAAGCGGCGATCGCTTTCAGATTGGCGGCATTCAGTTAGGAAATCTGTGGATTGGCGTGCAGCCTCCCTTAGGATTGCAGGGTGATCCAATGCGGCTGATGTTTGAGCGAGATCTTACGCCTCATCCTCAATATGCTGCCTATTATAAATGGCTCCAAAATGAGTTTAGGGCAGATGCGATCGTTCATTTTGGAATGCACGGCACGGTCGAATGGCTTCCTGGTTCTCCGCTGGGCAATACAGGCTATTCCTGGTCGGATATTTTGTTAGGAAATCTGCCAAATCTCTATCTTTATGCTGCGAATAATCCTTCAGAGTCGATTCTGGCAAAGCGGCGTGGCTATGGAGTTTTAGTGTCTTACAACGTGCCACCCTATGGTCGAGCCGGATTGTATAAGGAGCTGGTTGCGCTGCGAGATTTCATTGCAGAGTATCGCGAAGATCCAGAAAAGAATTATCTGCTGAAGGAGGCAATCTGCAAGAAGATTCTGGATTCAGGGTTGGATACAGATTGTCCTTTTACAGAAGCCAAGCGATCGGGAATTGAATTCACGCCAGAAAATATTCGGCTGTTTAGCAATCATGCGTTTGATGATTACCTGATTCGGCTTTATGAATATTTGCAGGTGTTAGAAAATCGGCTCTTTTCTTCTGGTCTACACATCTTGGGGGAAACTCCTGGTGCTGAAGAATTGCAAAGCTATCTCCAAGCTTATTTTGGCGATCGACTACCCGATGAGATCATTCATGCCGTTTGCACAGATTCACTTAACCCAACTCAAGCTCAATTGACTGATTCTGAAATTCAAATCGCTCTCCAGATCAAAACTCTGCTGAGCCAAACCACCGACGAACTCACAAATCTGCTGCGCGGACTCAACGGCGAATACATTCCTCCGGCTCCGGGCGGTGATTTGCTGCGAGATGGAATCGGCGTTTTGCCCACCGGACGCAACATTCATGCGCTTGATCCCTACCGGATGCCCTCAGCCGCCGCCTACGAGCGGGGACGAAAAATCGCCCAAACGCTCATCGCTCAGCATTTGCAAGAGCACGGCACTTACCCTGAAACGATCGCCGTCATGCTCTGGGGATTGGACGCAATCAAAACAAAAGGAGAATCGATCGGCATTCTTCTCGAACTGGTAGGGGCGGAGCCTGTGAAAGAAGGAACCGGGCGGGTTGTGCGCTATGAGCTAAAGCCGCTTTCAGAACTGAACCATCCCCGAATCGATGTGCTGGGAAACCTCTCTGGGATCTTTCGCGATAGCTTTGTGAATGTGATTGAGCTATTAGACGATCTGTTCCTCAGAGCATCCACGATCGAGGAACCGATCGACCAAAATTTTATTCGTAAACACGCTCTTGCTCTGCAAGCCAAGGGCATCGATAACGCATCTGCAAGACTGTTCTCAAACCCTTCCGGTGATTTTGGTTCACTTGTGAACGATCGCATTACAGATTCTAACTGGGAATCGGGCGATGAATTGGGGCAAACCTGGACAGGGCGCAATACCTTTAGCTACGGACGCCAAGACAAAGGGCAGGCTCGTCCAGAAATTCTGGAAACGCTGCTGAAAACCACCGATCGCATTGTGCAGCAGATTGACTCAATCGAGTATGGCTTGACCGACATTCAGGAATACTACGCGAACACGGGCGGACTAAAAAAAGCGGCTGAGATGCAGGGCGATCGAAACGTGACCGCCAGCTTTGTGGAAAGTTTCTCGAACGACACCACCCCCCGAAAGCTGGAAGACTTGCTGCGAATGGAATATCGCACGAAACTGCTCAATCCCAAATGGGCAGAAGCAATGATCGCTCAGGGTTCGGGCGGGGCGTATGAAATTTCTCAGCGCATGACAGCTTTGATAGGCTGGGCAGGAACCACTGACTTTCAGGAAACCTGGGTCTACGATCAGGCAGCCGCAACCTACGCGCTCGATGCTCAAATGGTAGAACGGCTGCGGCAGGCAAATCCAGAAGCGTTTCGCAACATCGTCGGACGAATGCTAGAGGCACAGGGACGCGGATTCTGGCAACCCGACCCCGAAACTCTGGCACACCTGCGGCAGCTTTACCAGCAAACCGACGAAGAGTTAGAAGGCGTAGTGACTCAATCGTCGTGACTCAATCCATGACCTGACTTCAGCAGATCGATTAGACTTACATTGAATTACGTGTAAACTTACAGCTGCCAGAAACCAATCTGCAAAGATTTTTGCGGCACGACGATCGCCCCGACATACCCCGCAGCAGGCACGAATTGATGCAGCTTCCATTGTTTGACCGAATGGTCGGCAGGAAGTCCCAGCAGTTCGGCAGGTTGACCGGGTAACAGGGTGATTGCCACCTGATCCAACGGCAACGATAAACCGCTCCCGATCGCCTTCAAAAATGCTTCTTTCCCCGTCCAGGCACGAAAAAAAGCAAGCGGCTGCTGGTTGACCGGAAGCGACTGAAAGGCCTGCCGTTCTTCGGGCGAGAAATAGCGGCTGACAATTTGTTCAATCTGCTGCACCGGACGCAACTGCTCGATATCAATGCCGATCGGGTCATGCTGGGTCACGGCATAAAGCACTCGATCGCCCGAATGCGCCAAATTAAATGACAGCAGATTAGATCCGATGAGAGTGGGTTTGCCGTATTTTCCATATTCAAAGCTGAGGGTGCTCGGATCGCACTGAAGGTACTGGCTCAAAAGGTTTCGCAGGATGCCGCGAGCGAGAATAAACTTTCTGCGATCGCGCTCAAATCGAAATCGGGCGGCACGGTGCTGTTCGTCTGCACTCAGCAAGGGAGCCAGCTTTTCCACTTCGGCATCCAAGCAAGTCAAATCCGCCTGCCAAATGTGAACCTCCCGATCGGAAAGCTGCAGATTAGAAGGCGGCACTGTCCAGGAACAAACTTCAAGCATGAATCACCGTGATATTCTGAACGAGGCTCTGACCCAGTTAGCTGACCCGATTCTAGATGAAAATTGCAATTATCACGTCTGGATTTTTGCCTGTGGTCGATGGCGTAACGGTAACGGTTTGGCAGAGGCTGCAAAAACTGAGCCGGGATAGACATCAAGTGCTGGTGCTGTGTCCCGACTATCAGCCGATCGCCACCCTATATCCCCACTGGCAGCAGTATGTGGGCAACATTCTACCGGGGGTGAAAATTGTGCCGCTCCAGAGTGAGCCGTTTCTCGATTTGCAGTTTGAGCGCAATATAAGCGGCAAGGCATATCCGGCACTGATGCGAGAACTAGAAGCGTTTCAGCCAGAAATCATTCACGTGGACGAACCCGATCGCCTGCATCTCAGTATGCAAAAAGTGGTTGGCGTTGCGTATGCAAAGCAGCACCAGATTCCCTGCGTTAGCTTCTTTCATACCAATCTGATTGAATACATCGAAGATTATTTGCCGCTTCCAAAATTCATCATCGCGATACTTCAGCGGATTTCGCGTCGGATTGTGCGGGGCATCTACAATTCCTATACTGCAACGTTAGTCAGCAGTGAAGATGCAGGTCGAAAACTGATTCAAATGGGCATCAAAAATATTGTTCGAGGTGAGTTTCTCGGAATTGATCTCTCCCAATATCGTCCTGAACTGAAACACGATCGCTTCTTTGCCGAAAAATATCATCTGCCCTCGGTCGATCGCAAAACCAAGCTCACTTTTTTAGGTCGCCTCACGCCGGACAAAGGCTGGAAATTTACGCTCAAGGCATTTGAAACGCTTGCTCCATCACTTGATCGAAGCTCGATCGCCCTGCTGATTGCCGGAGACGGACCCATGGAAGTTGAAATCCGCGATCGCCTCCGAGCGATTTTGCCCGAAGTGCATTTACTGGGACGCATTTCCCCAGAAGATGTCCCTGCTCTGCTGATCAACAGTGATCTGCACATTACCGCATCCCAGAAGGAAACCAAGGGTCTCACCGTTCTGGAAGCCGCCGCCGCAGGAATTCCAGTCCTTGCCCCTCGTGCCGGAGGCATTATCGAAAGCATTCAGCCCGGCACAACAGGCGAGCTTTTTGAACCCGATAATATCAACGATTTCAGCCAAAAACTCAAAACGCTGATCGATCGCCCTTCACTGCGTCAACAAATGGGAGAACAGGCTCGAACATTTGCAGCAGAACACTCCTGGGAACAGGCGATCGATCGATTGGTGAACGTTTGGGAAGAAAAGGCGGGAGAGGGAAGAAGGAGATAAAGGAATGAAGAAGGAAGAAAGGAGCAGAAGAGCCTTTGCTGTTTACCGTTCCCCACCTTTCCATCACCTTATTTCCCATCCACCCACCTACTCCTGCGGCAAGCGCATCAGCTCCAAAACGCGCCGCATCGGAATATCTACCCAGTCGAGGCGATTGCTCAGCTCATAGCCAAGTTCGTACACCGATTTTTCGAGCAGATAGGCATCGAGCAAAATCTGCATTTCTGAGTAGGTTCGCGGCAGGAAAGGCGCGTGATCAGTTCTTGCCAAATAGGACTTGAGGAACGTTACACTCGTCCAGGCGCAGAAGAAACGAGTCCATTCCTGCATTGCAGGCAGCGTTTCGTTGCGGATCAGTCCGGTTTCGATTTCGCGTCGCAGCGCAATTTGGGACGCATAGTAGAACGATTGCAGCATTCCGGCGATGTCGCGCAGGGGCGATCGTTTCATGCGGCGTTCGGTGAGGGGTCGGGTGGGTTCGCCCTCAAAGTCCACAATCACAAAATCTTTGCCTGTGTACAGCACCTCTTCCAGGTGATAGTTGCCGTGACAGCGCATCCGCATGGTCGCAATCGGCTGATCGATCACCGATCGGAATCGTCCTAAAAGCTGCTCCCGGTAGTTGAGAATGAACTGGGCCTGACGCTGCAAGTCTTCAGGCAACTGTCCGACGTACTTTTTCAGCTCTAGCAACACCTGTCCCGCCTGGTTTCTCATGTACTGGTAGATCGATCGCTGGTAAAACGCCGTGAAGTCTTCGGGTACAAAGCCGGAATAATCTGGCTCGGATGCGAGGGCAAGGTGCATTTCGGCGGTGCGTCGTCCCAGCAGTTCCGCTGCCAGCAGATAGCCGCTCATGGTTTTATGAGCCAGGTCGGGCACGTCTTGTTCGAGAGCCTCTTCGATCGACTCTGCTGGGAAAGTTAGCGTAATCTGTTCCAGCGGCAGCGTCAGAATGTTATCAAACCAGTCGCGCATCGAGTCGAGCGTGTAGCTCCAGGCATCTCGCGCTTCGGGAATCATTTTGAGCAGCAAGCCAATCGTCATGGGTTCAGCCCCTTTGCGCCGATATTCCAGCCAGCCTGCCACCGGAGCAAAGTTATCCGGGTTGGGCAGCCCGACCGATGCCGAACTGCGGGTAAGAAACTGCCCGATCTCCAGATCTGGGTTAATGCACTGATCCGTTTTGCGATACAGCTTCAAGATAAACCGATCGCCGTAAGACACGATCGCATTGCTTCGTTCGCCGCGCATCAGATGCGGTTCTAGATTCGAGTTCATGCCCGGATGGGTGGGAGTAGCGGCAATCTGAGCAAAGGCTTCTGCCTGCACCGCAACGATATCACCTGCACTACCGCGAAACTGCAATTTATGAGTAATTGCCGCCAGCGGAATCGAGAGAAAGTCGCGCTGGTGCATCGCGTCATACAGCACACCAGAACTAGTTTTGCCTTCCAGATAAACGATTGCCTGCCCTGGTTCATTGCCTACCCCATAGGCGACCGGCAACACGCAGATTTCGGACATTCCCTCGGTGTAGTCGATCCGCGTCAGCAGCAAATAGTAAGGTGACGGAGCAACGGGCGGATAGGGCGAGTCCGACAGTTCCAGGGGCGGCTCGATCGGCACAGCATCCACCACCGTCGCATTTTGAATTAGCCGTGCTTTGTTGCCAAACCAGTGACAGCTTCGCAGATAGGCAGGCAGAGCAGTTTCCAGAGATTTTCTGGCTTCGGCTTTCAGGAAAACATCGCGCCAGTCGCCATTCACGGCGATCGTGGTCGGCTGCTTCATGGGCTGAATCGAAGCCTGACCCTGCGGCACCTGAATCGTGAACCAGAAGAAAGCGTGGGGACCCAAACTGAGGAAATAGGGCTTGTCGTTGATCGCTGGAAACTCATTGCGTCCAAAGATTTCGACCGGAACCATGCCCTTAAAGGCAGACAGATCGAGTTCCACGGTTTGCACAAAGCGCGACAGGTTTGCCACCACCAGAATGTGCTCATCGTGATAGGTGCGCGTAAACGCCAGCACTTTGCGGTTTTCGGGATAGAGCAGCTCAAAGGTTCCCCGCCCAAAGGCACGGTAACGGCTGCGAATTGCCAGAAGCCGCTTCGTCCACCACCAGAGCGAGTTCGGGTTTGCCCGCTGTGCCTCGACGTTCACCGTTTCGTAGTGATATTCCGGGTCAACAATTACAGGCAGATACAGCTTTTGTGGATTGGTACGGCTAAATCCGGCATTGCGATCGCCGCTCCACTGCATTGGAGTTCGCACCCCGTTGCGATCGCCCAGATAGATGTTATCGCCCATGCCGATCTCATCGCCGTAGTACAACACAGGCGTACCTGGCAGTGCCATCAACAAGCAGTTCATCAGCTCAATCCGCCGTCGGTTATTGCCCAGCAGCGGAGCCAGCCGTCGCCGAATTCCTAAGTTGATCCGCGCCTGCGGGTCTTGAGCATAAACGCGATACATATAGTCACGGTCTTCGTCGCTCACCATTTCCAGCGTGAGTTCGTCGTGGTTTCGCAGGAAGAGCGCCCACTGACAGTTATCGGGAATTTGCGGCGTTTGCTGAAGAATGTCGATAATCGGGAAGCTGTCTTCCATCTGCAGCGACATAAACAAGCGCGGCATCAGCGGAAAATGGAAGTTCATGTGGCACTCGTCGCCCCGCCCATAATATTCCGCCGCATCTTCGGGCCACTGGTTTGCCTCTGCCAGCAGCATTCGATTGGGATAATTTTCGTCTACATATTTCCGCAGCCGCTTCAGAAATTCGTGGGTTTCGGGCAGGTTTTCGCAAATTGTGCCTTCTCGCTCGTACAAATAGGGAATTGCATCAAGGCGCATGCCATCCACACCCATGCTCAGCCAGAAGTCCGCCACATCGAAGAGGGCGCGTTGCAGTTCTGGATGCTCAAAGTTAAGGTCGGGCTGATGCGAATAAAAGCGATGCCAGTAGTAGGACTGAGCCACCGGGTCCCATGTCCAGTTCGAGGTTTCAAAGTCTTTGAAGATAATCCGCACCCCTTTGTATTTCTGGGGATTGTCGCTCCAGACATAGAAATCGCGCTCCGGGCTGCCGGGAGGTGCTTTGCGGGCACGCTGAAACCAAGGATGCTGATCGGAAGTGTGGTTAATAATTAGCTCGATAATTACGCGAATGCCGCGCTGGTGAGCCGCATCCAGAAATGCCTGAAAATCTTCCAGGTTGCCGTAGATCGAGTTAACACTGGTGTAGTCGGAAATGTCGTAGCCATCGTCGCGCAGGGGAGACGGAAAAAACGGCAGAATCCAAATGGCAGTTACTCCCAGATCCTGAATGTAATCCAGCTTCTCAGTTAAGCCGCGAAAATCGCCGATGCCGTCTGCGTCACTGTCACCAAAGGCACGCACGGGCACTTCGTAAATGATTGCGTCTTTAAACCAAAGGGGATCGTCGTTGAGCGGTGTCTTCTGCATAGTATGTTTCCCTAAAAACCGATCGGCTGTTCGCTGGATTCTGTCGCAAGTCCTTGGCAATCTGGTTGTGCAGCAGTTGTGCAGCCAGATCATCTGAGCAAAATGGATTGACCGTTTTTCACCTTCTCGATCGATTGTGCCAATTGCAAGCCAACTCTCTGTCTTACTGAAGGCAGAGAGCCAACCAATCAAGCGGAAATCGTAAGTCTAGAGCAGGTGGGTGACCTGGAGACGGTGGCTGAGCGGGTAGATGCGATACATTTCCGGGGTTGCGACCCTGATGGAGTGTTAATCAGACTTTTCATTCAAGCGTAGTTCACTAGCTCAAGTTGTGGTAGCCATCACTGACAATCTCAAGAAAATGACCAGAGCGGCGATCGATCGCTTGAGCCAATTCGCGATTGAAGCGATGATCTCGACTCTCCAGAAAAGAGCCGCAGATCTGATAAAAGTATTTTGTGAAATACTCTGCTTGAAATACCCTGAATCGGAAGTTTGCAGGATGTTTGAAAAATCCTAACAGTGATCCGCCTCCCTAGCCCCCGAATTCTAGGGGAACCTCTCTTCCTCTAGGTTTCAAAGTCCCCAGCGGCGGGGGCAAAAAGGGAAATAGCAGAGTCAATGTCAAACCTCAGAGACTTCTCAAATACCCGCTTAAAAGGCTGTTGCTTAACCGCGCTTTCTGGATGCGCCCATTCTAAAAATGAAAAATTCAATCCTCCTAGAGGAGGACGCCGATTTCACCGGAACTTTGCAAAGCCTTTCCGTAATATCTCGATATTCTTACAATTTTTGCCTTTACACCCGGTAAATTCACTGGTTAGGTTGGTATTTTGCCCTGGAAGAGATGCGATCGCCCTTCTGAATTCGATCGCAAATCCACTGCAAATCAACTCAGGTAAGAGGAAATTTTCGGCTCCAAACTCTACAATCTTTTGCATTCATTAATATCAGTCGCTAGCAGGAAAAAACCGTGACCTTTCAACGCGCCAGTGGCATTCTACTTCATCCCACCTGCCTTCCCGGACGATTTGGCATTGGGGATTTAGGACGATCGGCTTATGAGTTTATCGATTTTCTGGAGCGCAGCGGACAAAAGCTATGGCAGGTGTTGCCGCTGGGACCCACCGGAGACGAGCATTCGCCTTACATTATGAATTTCAGTGCCTTTGCCGGAAATCCGCTGATGATCAGCCTCGAAACCCTGGCAGAAGAAGGCTTACTGGAGGCTGACCAGCTTCAGCCGCTCCCTGAATCAGGCGAACCGGGCTATAGCCGCGTGGATTTCGATCGCGTAATTCCGGTTAAGTACGGCTACCTGAAGCAGGCATTCGATCGCTTTGCCCAAAAACTCAACAAAGAACCGAATCCCGAATACGAGCAGTTTTGCCGGGAGCAAGCCTGGTGGCTAGATGACTTTGTGCTGTTTATGGCATTGCTGGAAGAAAACGGCGGCAAGCCCTGGAGCCAGTGGGAGCGATCGATCGCCCGTCGCGAACCCAATGCCCTCGAAGCCAAACGGCAAGAACTAAAGGACAGCATTGCCTTTCAAAAATTCATGCAGTTCCAGTTCTTTGAGCAGTGGCGCAAACTGCGGGCGTATGCCAACGGCAAAGGCATTCAAATTGTGGGCGACGTGTCAATCTATGTTTGCCACAACAGCTCGGATGTCTGGTCTAGCCCCGAAACCTTTAAGCTCGATCCACAAACGCTAGAGTCTGCCTATATTGCCGGAGTGCCACCGGACTACTTCAGCGCAACGGGTCAGCTCTGGGGCAACCCGGTTTACGACTGGAATCAGATCGAAAGCACCAATTTTGCCTGGTGGATTGCGCGGTTTAAGGCAACACTGCTTTATGTCGATATTGTCCGCATCGATCACTTCCGGGGCTTCGAGGCATACTGGGAAGTTCCTGCCGGAGAAACTACGGCGATTAATGGCAAATGGGTCAAAGGCCCAGACGCAAAATTCTTTGAGGCGCTGAAGGCGGCAGTCGGTTCTCTACCGGTGATGGCAGAAGATCTGGGCATCATTACCCCCGAAGTAGAGGAACTGCGCGATCGCTTCGACTTCCCCGGAATGCGAATTCTTCAGTTCGCCTTTGGCGGCGGTTCTGATAACGCCTATCTGCCCCATCACTATATCCCCAACTGCGTCGTTTATCCTGGCACGCACGACAACGATACGACGATCGGCTGGTGGCAAAAAGCCGGCGATCACGAAAAGCAGTTTGTCACAAAATACTGGGGCTACGCGACACCAGAAGACATTCAGGAAATCAACTGGCTATTTATCTCAGCGGCTCTGTTCTCGGTCGCAGATCTAGCAATCCTGCCGCTTCAGGACGTGCTGGGACTGGACAACCGCGCCCGCATGAACGATCCCAGCACCAATGCCGGACAGTGGCGATGGCGATACACGGACTCGGGCTTGCTGACCCAGGAGATTAGCGATCGGCTGCGTCAGATGACGGAGATTTATAGCCGTTGAAGCATTCCGGTTTGCTGAGTTAACCACCTGCCGAACTGCCCCCTGCGGGTTAATTCTGGGAGGAACCGAGCGTTAAATTATCAGTTTCCTCAAGAATCATCCTTGCTTTCAAAGTCCCCCCATTAGGGGGGAATTAGGGGGGCAATGTAGAACCTATCCTATGCCTCAAGCACACTCCCACCCCAATCGCCCATTTAACCTTCTAAGGCACTTTTTAGACGTGTTAAGTTTTTCAACCCGATCGAATCACTCAAAATGGCAGCGGGAAGAATAAATTTGTGATTCTACCTGGTCTGGAGAACATTTGATGTTTGATGTACTGGATCGCATTGCTGAAATTGATGGTCGCTACGCTACAGATCAAGAGCTAGTCGAACTGGAACAGCTTTCCCAGATGACAATCGATCGCTTTCAGCTCTATAGCAAGCTCGCACAAGCAGAAGAGCGAATTCTCAACGAGCTTTATCAGCGCGTTTCTGCTTCCCATCCCCAAATTTTTCAGATGGAGGGCAGAGATGTTTCGGTGCAGTGTCGGCACGATGTCCGCTACACCTTTCATCATGCAGTGCAATCAATGCTGCTGGGTGAAGCCTGGCTTCAGGAAGATTTACTGATCTGGTTCCAGACTATTACTCGATCACGCAAAATTCAGCCCAGATGCGAGGTTGTGTACTCAGCACTGGAGAACCTGCTGCGATCGGCTCTGCCGCCCAAAGAGAGCCAGTTAATTTGCCCAATCATCCGGAAGATCAAAGAAACGCTAATCCAGCCCTGAGGCGCAACTTTACCGCTGCTCGAAACTATTGCTTGACATTATTGCTCGAAACTAATGCTCAAAAATGCCCTGGTACTGCATCAGATCCAGGGAGACGATCGTGGGTAAGCAGCGAAAGCAATCCTGCGCCAGTTCCCAGCGTCCTTCTCGCTGAAGCATCTCCTTTAATTTTTGCTGAATGTTAAGCAAATAGCGCACGTCATTCGCGGCATAGCGCAACTGCTCATCGGATAAATTTACGGCATTGCCCCAGTCGGAGCTTTGTGCCGTTTTGTCGAGTTCGACCCGCTCTAGCTCCAGCACCACATCCTTAAGTCCGTGGCGGGGGCTATAGGTGCGGGCAAGCTTGCTGGCAATCTTGGTGCAAAACACCGGAGCGACCTCGATTCCCAGGTGATAGCGAATCGTTGCCAGGTCAAATCGGGCAAAGTGAAAGGCTTTCAACACCTGCTCCGCTTCCAAAAGCCGCTTTAGATTAGGGGCTTCGGTTTGTCCCTGCTGAATTCGCAGCACTGCCACTCGTCCCTGCGGATCGCAAAGCTGCACGACGCAGAGCCGATCGCGCATCGGCAGCAGACCCATTGTTTCGGTATCCACTGCCAGTGCATCGGACTCAAGATAGCCTGCCAAAATTTCATCTGAGATGTCTCGATCGCAGACCTGAAACTCGGTGAATGTCATGCTTTAACCCAAACTCAGGTACTTGGCTACGTTCTGCATATCCTTATCGCCGCGTCCAGAGCAGTTGATCACAATCCGGGGACTGCCCGTGAGCTGGGGACAGAGTTGGTCGAGGAAGGCGATCGCGTGAGCCGTTTCCAGCGCAGGAATAATTCCCTCCAGGCAGGAAAGTCGCTTCAGTCCTTCCAGAGCTTCCTGGTCAGAAATGCTGAAATACTCAGCGCGTCCGGCATCTTTGAGGAAGCTGTGTTCGGGTCCAACGCCCGGATAATCTAGTCCGGCACTGATTGAGTATGGCTCTACGACCTGTCCATCTTCGTCTTGCAGCAAATAGCTCATCGCCCCGTGCAAAACGCCGACTCTGCCCCGCGTGAGCGTTGCTGCGTGTTTTTCAGAATCGACACCCTCTCCGCCTGCCTCAATTCCAATGAGCCGCACCGAGGGTTCATTCACAAACTCGTGAAACAGCCCCATCGCGTTTGAGCCGCCGCCCACACAAGCCAGCAGCATATCTGGCAGACCGCCCCATTTCTCCATACACTGCTGCCGCGTCTCCTGCCCGATCACTGCCTGAAAGTCGCGCACAATCATCGGATAAGGATGTGGACCCGCCACCGACCCCAAAATATAGTGCGTGCTTTCCACATTCGTTACCCAGTCCCGAATTGCCTCAGACGTGGCATCCTTCAGGGTTCCCGTCCCTGATGCCACCGGACGCACCTCTGCTCCCATCAGCCGCATCCGAAACACATTTAACGCCTGCCGCTCCATGTCATGCACGCCCATGTAGATAATGCAGTGCAGACCAAACCGAGCGCAGACCGTTGCCGTAGCGACTCCGTGCTGTCCGGCTCCCGTTTCTGCAATAATCCGCTGTTTGCCCATCCGCTTTGCCAGCAACACTTGCCCCAGAGCATTGTTGATCTTGTGTGCCCCAGTGTGGTTGAGGTCTTCCCGCTTCAGGTAAATTTGGGCGCCCGTGCCGTCGGGTTTGGCATAGTGCTGAGTCAACCGTTCCGCAAAATAGAGTGGTGTTGCTCTGCCCACATAATCCTTTAGCAAGCCTTGAAACTCTGCCTGGAATTCTGGATCATTGCGGTACTGATAAAAAGCCGTTTCCAGTTCGCTCAGGGCAGGCATTAGCGTTTCGGGGACATATTTGCCGCCAAACTTACCGAAGCGTCCCAGGGTGTCTGGGCGTTGGGTCGTGTCAAGGGGTTGGGAGGGGGGAACGGGAGTGTAGGTCACGGAATCCAATGGGATAATGGAACAGTCCTTATTATAAAGAAGTTCCGGGTCTGCAAAAAACGATCGCCTCGAAAGGGGAAACTGGGTCGCTTCGCTTCTCCCTGGTTCTTATAGAAAAGCCACCAAAAAAGCCACAGATTTCATCACGCCCATGTCATCCAAACGCAAAGATTCATCTGCTCACAGCCCTGCAACCAATCGCGTAGTTTACTCCGAGTTCGGCAACCCCAACACCGATGCCTTCGAGCGTCCGGTTCAGGAACTGCTGCCCAACCAGCAAAATCTTCGCGTGCAGGCAACCCGCAAGGGCAAAGGCGGCAAAACCGTCACCGTTATTAGCGGATTTCAAGCAAAGCCTGAAACGCTGGCAGATTTATTAAAGAAGCTCAAAGCCCAGTGCGGCACAGGCGGAACACTGAAAGACAACGAAATGGAGATTCAGGGCGACCATACTCAAAAGCTCGTCGAACTCCTGACGCAGATGGGCTACAAAGCGAAAAAAAGCGGCGGCAAGTAGGGTTCTTTAGCAGCCAGGGAGAACTCAAAGATTCCTCCGATCATGCAAAGGGCTGTTGCTTTGGAATTTCAATGCAAAATCTGGTTCCTTTTCCGGGTGTAGAATCACAGTACAGTTGCCCATTGTGTTTCTCGGTGATGATTTGGTAGCTGATGGCTAGCCCTAAGCCTGTGCCTTTGCCAACCGGCTTTGTTGTGAAAAAAGGGTCAAACAGGCGCGATCGCACGACTTCTGACATCCCGATTCCGTTATCCGCAATGGTGATTTTAACGCGATCGTTCTTCATTACTTCAGTTTGTATCCAGATGGTATTGCGCTGCTGCTCAATCGTTGTAAAGGAGCGATCGTGATTTGATTCTTCGAGTGCATCGATCGCATTACTCAAAAGATTCATAAACACTTGATTGAGCTGTCCGGCATGGCACTCAACTTTTGGCAGCGCACCATAGTGTTTAATGACTTCAATTGCAGGACGATCGGTTTTTGCTTTTAAGCGACCCTGCAAAATCATCAGCGTGCTATCAATACCCTCATGCAAATCAACGTTTTTGACTTCTGCTTCGTCCAGCCGGGAGAACAGGCGCAGCGATTTGATGATTTCTCGGATGCGTTCTGTTCCGACCTTGATCGAAGCCAGCACTCGAGTGAGATCCGTTTCGAGAAACTGAAAATCAATGTCTTTTAGTCTGTCTTGAATTTCTAAGCCGGGTTCTGGATACTGCAACTGATAAAGATGAACCAATCCCAGCAAATCCTGGGCATATTGATCAACAAAATTCACATTGCCGTGAATGAAATTGACCGGATTATTAATCTCATGGGCAATGCCCGCTACGAGCTGCCCTAAACTGGACATTTTTTCGGTTTGCACCAGTTGGGCTTGCGTCTGTTTCAGATCATCAAATGCCTGTTCGAGCTGCTGGTTTTTTTCCTGCAATTCTTGCGTTCTATCCCTGACTTCATGCTCTAAGTTGCGATTGTAATGTTCGAGCTGATCGCGGGATTCTTTGAGCGATTTTGTCATTTGATTGAAGGTCAGGGCAAGTTGTCCAATTTCATCCTGAGATTCAACGGGTGCACTCACGTCAAAATCGCCTGCTGTAATTCGACTGGTGGCTTCGGTCAATCGCTGCACGGGTTGAGCAATGTGCCGTCGAAAAAATACCGTCATGCCAACACTTAAACCTACGGCGATCAATCCGGTGAAAAGATTTTTCCATTGAGCATCGGTGAGACTGGCATTTCCGACTTCTAGTTCTTGTGTCAGTGCAGTCTGCTGATCTTGCACAATCTCATTCAGAATAGACAACATTTCAGTTGCCAGCGGCTCTGCTTCAGAATTAAACAGATATAAATCATTCCGGTAGCGATCGCTTGCTACCGCCTTGAACATCGTTTCCGGTAGATTGAGGAAGGATTGCCGCTGTTGAGCAATCTTTTGCAGCGACGCTTGCTGGCTGAGGGTCATCTCATTCTTTTTTTGGGTTAACCGCTCCCAGGCTTGTCGATTTGCTTGCAAATTCCTGCCGTATTCAAATCGAAAGGTAGGTTCACGAACTACAATATAGGTTCGCAGTGCCGACACTAAGAGCGCAAAAGAGTTGCGAAACTCCAGCATGTCCCTGAACAAAATTGCAGCTTCCGCAGAGGCTAATTGACCTTCCTGCTCTTCTAGCATCTGCTGCATTTGGTTAGAAATACCGACAATTAAAAGTTCACCTTCCTGATCTAATAACTTCAGGGCAGGCTGATTTTCGATCGTGTCGTCGTAGAGCTTAAAGAGGCGATCGGGCAGCACCGACCACTGCTGGTAAATTTGCTTCAGATTTTGCAGTTGCTGCTGATTTTTACTTGTCGCCTGGTCGCTGAGTAAATCATTCAGCATCGTCAAGTCTGTTTCAAACGACTGGCGCGTTTTTTGATAGCGAAAACGGTATTCGGAATCTCCGGTTGCCAGATATCCCCGGACATCAGAAAGCATTCTCAGCAAGTTGGTCTGCGCTGTCGCAGAAGCCAAAGCAGAAGGCATTCTAACCGTTTGCGTTTGATTGATATTGGCTGTTGCCTGAACACTGCTTAAATACGTGCGACCAACCACCAGAAAAGTGAGCACGACCAGCGTTCCAAATCCCAAATTCAGCTTTTCTCCTAACTTGAGATGCTTGATTCGATTGTTTAGGCTTGGTTTAACGCCAGTCGCTTTTTGAATCAATGCCTCAAGGGGCTGAAAATATTTGTAACGCATGAAGAGTTCTCACGATAGGCTAGAAGGCTGGTTTCGATTGATGGCAAAACTGGAGAAGCTCAATTCATTGATGCGATTCCATTGATGGATTTGCGATCGAAATTCATTCCAATTCTGGTAAATCTTTTTGAATTCTGCGTGTTCGATCGCCAGTTCTTCATAGATTTCAAAAGCAGTTTTGTGAGCCGCTTTGAGAATTTCAGAATTAAAGGGAAGGAGCTGGGTTCCCTTTGCCAGCAGTTGGTTCAACCGTTCACTATTCGCCATATCATATTGGGCGAGAACTTTTAGGTTTGCTTCAGCAGCAGCGGCTTGAAAAATCTGCTGATATCGTTGAGGCAATTGATTCCATTCCTGGAGATTGATCAGCACCGCATAATTTGTGCCGGGTTCCCACCAGCCCGGATAGTAGTAAAAAGACGCAACCCGATCCAATCCAAGGTTTTCGTCATCGTTTGGACCCTGCCATTCTGCGGCATCGATTTCGCCTTTTTCTAAAGCCGCGTAGATTTGCCCTCCTGCCAGAAGCTTCACCTCGACTCCCAGCTTGGCCAAAACTTGTCCGCCTAAGCCAGGAATCCGCATCTTTAACCCTTTCAGATCAGCGACGGTGTTGACCTGGCGGTTAAACCAACCTCCCATTTGGACTCCGGTATTGCCAGCAGGAAACCCGATTAATCCAAAGGCTGCATAGACTTGATTCAGGGCTTCCAAGCCTCCGCCTTCATACATCCAGGCATTTTGTTGATAAGCCGTAAGACCAAACGGCATCGTGGAAGCAAATGCCAGAGCCGGATTCTTTTGGGTGTAGTAGTAACTTAAGGTATGACCGCACTCTACCGTACCCGCCTGAACGGCATCCATCACTTTCAACCCGGAAACAATTTCATCGGCGGCATAAGGGGTGATGACAAACCGCCCGTTAGTCATTTCAGCCACTCGTTGAACAATAATCTCAGCACCGCTAAAGACGATCGGAATCGATTTTGTCCAGCTTGTTGCCATCCGCCAGCGGATCATAGGGGTTTCAGAAACGGCAGCCTGGGAAGAGATGGTTGGGGCAGCTTTCTGAGTACAGGCAGCTAGCGTGGCACTTGCAGTCGCGATCGCAGCCTGACGCGCAAATTGACGACGTTTCATAGCAATAGAGAAAAACGATTGGAAGAACAGAGAAGGCAGCACATTCAAAAGCGGAAATGATGAGGCTAAGCATCATGGGTGAACGCAAAATTGGCGAAGCTAAGTTCGTTGATGCGATGCCACTGATAAATTCGATCGCGGAAAGTTTTCCACGGCTGATAAACTTGACTGAACTCAGGATCCCGACTGGCAATGTCCTCGTAGAACGCGAATGTTGCTTGCTCAGCCGCTTCTAAAATCTCTGTATTCAAAGACTTTAATTGAACTCCTTCTGCTTTTAACCGCTGCAACATTTTGGTGTTTCCAGCATTGTATTTTGCTAGTGTCAAAATGTTTGCTTCGATCGCAGCAATCTCAATGACCTTTTGAAACTGCGGCGACAATTGATTCCACTGCTCCAGATTGATAATTACATCCACCGATTCACTCGGCTGCCACCAGGCAGGATAGTAGTAAAACCGAGCAGCTTTGTGCAGTCCTAATTTTGAATCGTCGTAGGGTCCAGTCAGTTCAACCGCTTCTACTTCTCCTTGAACAAAGGCTTGAACAATCTCATCAGCCGCCAACATTTTAATTTCTGCACCCAGGCGACTCATGATTTGCCCGGCTAGCCCGGAAATCCGCATCTTTAATCCTTTGAAATCCGAAGTGCGCTGAATTTCGCGTTGAAACCAGCCGCCCATCTGAGCCCCTGTATTGCCTGCCGGAAAATTGATCACGTTAAATCTTTGATAAACCCGACGAATCGCTTCTAACCCACCGCCTTCGTAGAGCCAGGCACTTTGCTGCTGCGCCGTAAAACCAAACGGAACTCCAGCACTAAATGCTAATGCAGGACTTTGTTCAATGTAATAAGTGCTAAACGTATGACCGCACTCGATCGTGCCTTGAGAAACCGCATCGAGCACCTCCAGGGCTGGAACAATATCACCCGCAGGATAGGGCGTGATCACAAAGCGTCCGTCGGTTAGTTCACTAACGCGCTGACAGAAAAGTTCGACGGCTCCATACAGCAGGTCAAGCAATTTCGGGTAGCTCGTTGCGATGCGCCAGCGAACCGTGGATGCCGGATCAGATGTTGAATCAGAAGATGTTGAATCAGAAGGTGCATCCGCAGCAGTTTGCCCCAGGGCTGAATCGGGAGCGATGCGAAGCAGTTTCCCCTGCGGGGTAATCGACCTCGTCGCAGCAACCCCGGCAACAGCAGCAGCAACCGTGTACCTTACAATTGGGCGGCGTTTCATAAACGACAACGACTAACAAAGTTTATCTATAAGTGTGCCCAGCCTTGATTTGCCCTAACAGTTGCTCACTCGGTCGCAAGGATTGCGGTACAAACATCCGTGCTGCACGACTTAAAGAAATTTCTGTAAAGACTTCTTGAACTTTTGATGAAGTTTCAGCAGAATTACGGTCAACTTTCTGAGTTACGCTTGCGGTGTCAGGAATATCACTGCTAATTTTCTCGTAGCGATCGCTTTTGCCTCCGTACTTATACTCATATACTTATGCCCCAGCAGAGCGAGCATCTACCGGGATTGCGACCCGATTCTTTGGCTAAGAATCATTTCGCTGAAGGTCATTCCGCTGAAGCATTCTATTCCGCTGATAGCCTGCTGCGCCATCCGCTCAAGCTGATCGGTGCAATGAGGCGGGATCTGCTGGCAGCGCGAGAGCTAGCATGGCGGCTGCTGGTGCGCGATATCCGTGCCCAGTATCGGCAGTCACTGCTTGGCATTTTTTGGGCGTTTGTGCCGCCGATCGCCACTGCGGCGGGTTTGACACTGGCAAACAATGCCCAAGTGCTCAACGTGGGCGCGACCGACTTGCCCTATCCAGCGTATGTGATGCTGAGTATGGCCCTCTGGCAAACCTTTGCTGAATCTGTGACCGGGCAGGTGCAAGCAATCCTGAATGCCAAGTATCTGCTGTCGCGGATTAACTTTCCTCGCGAAGCGTTGGTGCTTTCTCAACTGGGGCAAGTCGGGTTCAATTTTTTAATCAAGCTGGTGCTGATTGTGGCACTGTTCCTCTGGTTCAAAATGCCTGTTACCTGGGCGGTGATCGTCGCCCCCGTGGCACTGCTCCACCTGGTTGGCTTCGGGACAGGCATTGGGCTGCTGCTGGCTCCGTTTGGTGGACTGTATGAGGATATTTCCAGAGGTTTAACCCTGCTGCTGACGGGGTGGCTATTTATCACGCCGGTGCTGTATCCCTTGCCCCAGTCCGGTCTGTTTGCCATGCTGGTGAAGCTAAACCCTGTCACTCCCCTACTGATGACGACAAGAGAACTGGCAACGATCGGCACGGTGTCTAACCCCGGGGCTTTCTGGTTGGCAAGCCTGACCGCGCTGCTGGTGCTGCTGCTAGGCTGGCTCGTGTATCGAGTTGCGATGCCGTTTATGATCGAGCGAATTAGCGCATGATGGACTGGACTCAAAATCATTTCCAGAACGGGATACACCACGCTGGGGACACAGATGAATCGAGTGATGTCATCTTGTCGGTGCAGGGCGTGTCAAAAAAATTCTGCCGCAGCCTGAAACGATCGCTGTTTTACGGCATCCAGGACATTGGCTCCGAGCTAACCGGAACGAAAAGACCCGATCGGCTTCGCGCCGGAGAGTTTTGGGCACTGCAAGACATTAACCTGCAACTGCGACGCGGCGAGGCGTTGGGCTTGGTGGGGGCAAACGGCAGCGGCAAAACCACCCTGCTGAGAATGATTAGCGGTCTGATCAGGCCCGATACAGGTTCGATCTGGGTGCGCGGACGAGTTGCCCCACTGCTGGCACTGGGAGCGGGCTTCAGCCCTGTTCTGAGCGGGCGCGAAAATATCTATGCCAATATGTCGATTCTGGGTTTATCCACCCGCGAGATCGATGCACGATTTGAGCAGGTGGTCGAATTTGCCGAGATCGGCGAAGCCATTGACGCGCCTGTATACAGCTACAGTTCTGGCATGGCAGCGCGGTTAGGATTTGCCTGCGCGGTTCACACCAACCCCGATGTTTTGCTGATCGATGAAGTGCTGGCAGTCGGAGATGCGCGATTTCGTGCCAAGTGCGAGCGGCGGCTTGCGGATCTACTCCAGCAGGGAACGGCATTTGTTTTGGTCACCCATTTCTTCCAGGGCATTCTCAACATTTGTTCTTCTGGGATTTATCTCAACCAGGGGCGTTTAATTGCCGCCGGAAATGCCCGCGAAATCATGGATCGCTATGAGCAAGATTTGTTTTCGATTCAGCGATCGTCTGACACTTTTCCGCTGGTATTACCTGCAAGACCTGAAACCGATAGTGCCGGAGCCGATATCTTATCGATCGATTGCCGCGATGCCGCCGGAAACACGATCGCTGCGCCGATTAGCGGGGAGCCTGTATCCTTTTGTGTGCGCTGTCGCGTCGTTAAACCGATTCAAAAGCTCAGCCTTTTTCTTGCCGTCTATCAACCCGCCCGGGATAACAGCCTGGCACTTCACCTAAGCAGTGCATACGACGATGAAATGTTTGAAGTTGCGCCCGGAATTTATGAACTGCGCCTGGCACTGCCTTATCTGGGATTGCTTCCCGGTTCCTACACGCTGAATGCCTTTATTAAGGACGGTTTACTCTATCTTCTAGACTCCTACGAGTCGCTGCCGTTCACGGTCGAGAGCGCATCTCACCTGAATCGGGGGTTCTTTTATCAGCCCCGCCAGTGGCAGCTTTTGGGTCGTGGAATGCCGCAGCCCAATCCGCAGTCTCATCTGCAATCCATTGGGTTACAGGAGAATAGGCTACAAGAGGATGGTTTACAGAAGAAGGGCTTACAGGAGGACTATGAACATTTCCCCTCCCGCCGTTAGCGTGTTGATGTCGGTTTACAACAATGAGCGTTTTCTTCGGGCAGCCATCGAAAGTATTCTGAATCAAACTTTTACAGATTTTGAGTTTGTGATTATTGACGATGGTTCTACCGATCGAGCGGGAAAAATCTTAGAAAAATATGCCGCGCAAGATGCCCGAATTCGCTTAACGCGGCGGGAAAATCGGGGCGTTGCCAAAACTCGAAACGAGTTAATTGATCAGGCACGGGGCAAATTTGTGGCGGTTATGGACGGGGATGATATCGCCCTGCCCGATCGCCTGAAACAGCAGGTCGAATTTCTAACAGCTCACCCAGAGGTTGTCTGCGTAGGCGGTTCACAGGACTGGATCGACGAAGCCGGACGCTTCCTGGTTCACCGCGAGGTGCTAGAACACGATCGCGATATTCAAGCCTCCGCTTTGTCGGGCATTACCCCGATCAATCACCCCTGCGCTCTGATTCGGCGATCGGCTCTGCTTCAGGTCGGGGGCTACGATGAAACAATGGCAACGGTTGGTGATCTGGATCTGTTTTTGCGGCTGGGCGAAGTGGGGCAATTGGCGAACCTGAAGCAAACCGTGCTGCAATATCGGCTGCATCCAAAATCGATTAGCGAAAGCAATCAGCTGCGGCAAACCGACGATCGGCGAGAAGCCTGTCGGCGTGCTTGGGAGCGGCGTGGCATCAGCGGCAAGTTTAAAGAAGCTCCACCCTGGCGACCGATCGATCGTCCTTCGCGCCACGAGTTTGTGACCGACTATGGCTGGAGATTCTTTCTCCGGGGCGATCGACAGGCGGCAATCGTGTATGGCATCAAAGCAGTGCGAACGCTACCGCTCAACCTGAACGGCTGGAAGCTGCTGATCTGCGCGCTGATCAAACCACTGCCAGAGGTCGAGACAGTATGAAATCAATCGATCGCCTGCCGCAGCATCCAGAACACCAGCCAGACCACCGGGAGCAGACACGCCCGATCGTTTCGGTTCTGATGGCGGTACACAATACAGAACGCTTTGTGGGACAAGCGATCGAAAGTATCTTGCAGCAGAGCTTTCGCGATTTTGAGCTGATTGTTTTAGATGACGGCTCAACCGATCGATCGCTGCCGATTCTTCAGCACTATGCAGCACAAGATTCACGGATTCGGCTGATCAGCCGCGAAAATCGTGGAATTCCCCAGACGCGGAATGAGCTGCTGCGTGAGGCACAGGGCGAGTTCATTGCGGTGATGGACTCCGACGATGTGGCACTTCCCGATCGGCTTGCCCGCCAGGTCGCTTTTTTGCAGCAGTCGCCGGATGTCGTCTGGGTCGGGGGCGCGTTTCAGCTCATCGATCGCGAGGGACGGCTCATGACCGAGATCCCGCTGGCAGAGCGAAACAAGGAAATCAGGTCACTGCTGCAAGCGGGACAAGTGAGCTTTTTACATCCCACCGCGCTAATGCGGCGATCGGCAGTGCTTCAGGTTGGCGGCTACGACGAAAGCTTGCCCCTGGCGGAAGATCTGGATTTGTGGCTACGGCTGAGCGAAATTGGCGCACTCGCCAATCTGCCCAAAGCGGTAGTTCAGTATCGGCTGCACGGCAATTCGATTTGCGATCGGTATCAGGCTTTGCCGCCCCACGAAGTTCAAACCGTGCTCGATCGCGCCTGGCAAAAGGGACTGATTCGCGATAAACCTCAAGCTACGGTGGTTTGCGGCTGGCGACCCACGCCCGATCGCGCTTCCCGCCATGCATTTGCAGTCAAATACGGCTGGTGGGCATTTGGCAATCGACAGCGGCGGTCGGCTCTGCAATACGGCATTCAAGCCGTTGCCCTTAATCCAGGCTCATTGGAAAGCTGGAACCTGTTGGCTTGTGCCTTGATTAAACCGTTCCCAGTTGCTTGATGTTCCGCATCTTCTTGATGTTCTCCATCCTTATGTATCCCTCACCTGTAATCATGACAGCTCCCTTGGTTTCTGTGCTGATGCCCGTTTACAACGCAGAGCGATACGTCGCGCAGGCGATCGAAAGCATCCTGAATCAAACGTTCAGCAATTTTGAATTCCTGATCATTGATGATGGCTCCACCGATCGATCGCTGAAGATTTTGCAGCAGTATGCCGCCCGGGATCAGCGAATTCGCCTCCACAGCCGCCCTAATACTGGACTTGCCGTAGCACTCAACGAAATGCTGCAAACCGCCCGGGGCGAGTTGATTGCCCGCATGGATGCCGATGATATTGCCCTTCCTGATCGGTTCGAGCGGCAGGTTTCTTTCCTAGTGGATCACGCGGAGGTTGTTTGTGTGGGCGGTTCGTATGAGATGATCGACGATCGCGGACGGTTCCTGACCACGCTAAGCGTTGCCTCTGACGATCCCACAATTCAGCAGTCTGCCCTCGCCGGACATGGCAGCATCTGTCACCCCACAGCCATGATGCGGCGATCGGCACTGGTGCAAATCGGCGGCTACGACGCCAGCCTGCTGCCTGCGGAAGATGTGGATTTGTGGCTGAAGCTGGGCGAATTGGGGAAGCTTGCCAATCTCTCCGCTCCAGTTTTGAGATATCGCCTGCACCCTGGCTCAGTCAGTGCCCAAGCCTGTGCAATTCAGCGTCAGCAAGCCCGCAAAGCCTGCGAACTCGCCTGGAAACGCCGCAAGATTCAGGGCAGGTTTGAAGCAGACGATCTGTGGCGACCGGGAAAAGACCGCCGATCGCGCCATCAGTTTATGCTGCAATACGGCTGGTGGGCGTTTGAAAGCGGCAATCGATCGACGGCTGCGCTCTACGGCTTAAAAGCAGTTTGCCTGCTGCCGCACTATCTCGAAGGCTGGAAGCTGCTGGCTTGCGCCCTGCTGAAATCGCTGAAATCAAAGGAGGCATCGCTCAACCAGAACCAAACCTAGATCCACCCAACCCCGATCCCCAAGCCTTGCGCTTTGACGAACGACCTTGATAAAACAACCCTGAAGCCGAACTCGATCGTTTGCTGTGCAACGTCCGCGTGTGTTCCACAACCTGTCAGTCATTTCCCAGGATCTCAATCCCTCTCAGAGCCGCCCAATTTGAGGAAAAACCCGTGGTGCTTACCAACTCGCAGCCTGTGCTTATCAGTGTCATCCTACCGCTCTATAATGCAGAGTCCTACATCAGAGAGGCGGTGCGATCGATCTTGCAGGAAACCCGCATTCCGCTAGAGCTGATTGTCGTGGATGACGGCTCGACCGATCGATCGCTGAAAGTCCTCAAACAAATTCGGGACGATCGCCTTGTGGTGCTTTACAACCAGGGCAAAGGCATTGCAACCGCGCTGAACACTGGGCTTGCGGCAGCACGGGGCAAGTTTATCGCTCGCTGTGATGCCGATGATTACTATCCGGCCGGGCGGCTGTTTAGGCAGATCAATTGGCTGATGCAGCACCCAGAAGCAGGAGCCGTCTGTGGGGGATATCGCGTGATCGATCCCAAAGGGCTTTCCGTCACCGCGTTTAATTGGAGCCAGGAAATCGAAGACATTACGGGCGAACTGCAAGCCGGAACCGCGCGCACCCATCTCTGCACCTTTGTGATACGAACGGACATTGTGCGATCGATCGAGGGCTTCCGCTCTTATTTCGTCACGGCTGAAGATATTGATTTGCAGCTCCGGCTGGGCGATGCCACAAACGTCTGGTATCTGCCCGGAATGTGTTATCACTACCGCCTGCATGAAACTTCGATCACCCATACCCGCAGTTCAACCGAGCGCGAGTTTTTTGACCAGATTGCCCGTGAATTTCAGCGACAGCGACAGCAGCAGGGTCACGATGCGCTGCAACGAGGCTGTCCTCCTGCCTTACCCCAGAAACACGACAAGCCGCCTATGACGGCAAAGCAGCATTTGCAAAACTTTTTACTGGGGGAGGCGTGGCGCAGCTATCAAGCTGGACAACTGACAAAGGCTCTAGTTGCGGGAATGCGATCGGCGTTGGCACTGCCCAGTAATCTAACGGTTTGGCGCAGTGTGCTGTCGCTGGTGATCAAGTCGGCAACTGCGAGCAGTCAACTGATGTTTCGGCTTTATTCGCGATCGTAAGAGCAAATATCGCTAAACGTTGCTAAACAAGGTTGTATTTGAATCGAGATCAATCATCGAAAATCGTAAGGTATGAACCCCTAGACGATCGCGGTGAAAGAATTGCAAAACAGATTTGTGCCTGCTGTGGTCGCTTGATAGAGCAGTGTAGCGAAAGGTTTGCCCCCTCGATCTTTCGCATGACTGAATCAGCGTTAAAAATGGAAGAAGATATCGTTGTTTCTCTTCTCCACTATGGCAGACCCTACCTCTGATATTGCACTCCTCAAAACCCTGCTGCACCTGCGCCACCTGGAGCTAAAAGCCAGAATGGTTCCCTTTTCCGGCTGGGAAATGCCTGTGCAGTACGAGGGCATTAGCAAAGAACATCAGGCGGTCCGACAGGCGGCTGGAATGTTTGATATTTCCCACATGGGTAAGTTTGTCTTGCAGGGAAAGAGGCTGATTGAGCAATTGCAGTTGCTTGTGCCCTCTGATTTGAGTCGGCTTCAGGCGGGAGAAGCTCAATATACAGTGCTGCTGAACGATCGTGGTGGCATTATCGATGATTTGATTATCTACTACCAGGGTGAAACCCCAGACGGAGTGCAGCGCGTGACTACGATCGTCAATGCCGCAACAACCGGAAAAGACCGCAACTGGCTCAAAAGGCATCTTGACCTGAATCAGATTGAATTCATCGATTTGTCAGCTGACCAAGTGCTGGTTGCAGTGCAGGGTCCACAGGCGATCGAAAAACTGCAAGCCTTTGTGCAGGAAAACCTGTTTCAGGTAAAACGATTCGGGCATCTCGAAGGCACAGTTTTGGGACAGCCAGGATTTCTGGCACGAACAGGCTACACAGGCGAGGATGGCTACGAAGTGATGGTTGAGCCGGGCGTAGGTGAAGCACTTTGGGAAGAACTGCGATCAGTGGGTGTCGTTCCCTGTGGCTTGGGCGCAAGAGACACCCTGCGGCTAGAAGCAGCAATGGCACTCTACGGCATGGATATCGACGAAACCACCACGCCTCTAGAAGCAGGCTTAGGCTGGCTGGTGCATCTCGATCGCAAAGGGGACTTTATCGGGCGATCGGTGCTGGAGCAGCAAAAACAAAACGGACTGCAGCGGCGACTGGTCGGACTGCGAACCGAAGGACGCAATATTGCCCGTCACGGCTATCCGGTACTGTCTGAAGGCAAACCGATCGGCGAAATTACGAGCGGCACTCTTTCTCCAACGCTGGGCTATCCGATCGCGCTGGCTTATGTGGCGGCTGAACTGGCGCAACTCGATCGAGTGCTGCAAGTCGAGATTCGGGGCAAGAGCTATCCGGCAACAGTGGTGAAGCGCCCGTTCTATAAGAGTTCCTGACGATAAGAGCCATGATTTCGCTCCTGCCGTTTTCCGCCCGCTCAGACGACATATGCTGAAGAAACGATCGCTTCCCTCCCAGGAAAAACCGCACTGCCTCAAGCAATCCATTCTCACGCCAGGAAACTACCATGCTTGCCTCTACGCTGGAACTATTAGAAACCGCTCACCGCAATATTTACGCGATCGGAGCATTCAATGTTTATAACCTGGAGGGAGTACGGGCAGTGATCGGTGCGGCAGAAGCAAACCGCAGTCCAGCAATGCTGCAACTCCATCCCAGTGCGCTGAAGTATGGCGGATCGCCCCTGGTTTTACTTTGTTTAGAATCTGCCCGAACTGCCTCTGTCCCCGTCTCTGTCCATCTCGATCACAGCACTTCTGCCAGCGCGATCGAGTTTGCCCTAACGGCCGGAATGAGTTCGATCATGGCAGACGGCTCCCATCTGCCCTACGAAGAGAACCTTGCTTTTACCCGTGAAATGACTCAGCTTGCCCATGCTCAGGGCGCGATCGTTGAAGCGGAAATTGGCAGAATCAGCGGCACGGAAGATGGTTTGTCGGTTTCTGAAAAAGAAGCCAAAATGACCGACCCAACTCAGGCAGGCGAATTTGTGCGGCAAACCCAGGTCGATACATTGGCAGTCACAATTGGCAACGTCCACGGCGAATACCGCAGCGAACCCCGTCTGGACTTCGATCGCCTAATTCGCATTCGAGAAAGAGTCGGTCATGTCTTGCTGGTGCTGCACGGCGCGTCGGGACTGCCTGCCCCAATGATCAGCAAATCGATCGAACTGGGCGTTTGCAAATTCAACGTCAATACCGAAGTACGCCAGGCCTACATGACGACGATCGGCTCTGAAGCCTGCACTGCCCCCAAAGCCGACCTGCTGCCCTGCATGGAAGAATCGATCGCTGCGATGCAAGACGTGATTACCGAAAAAATGAAGCTGTTTGGCTCTGCAAACAAGGAACACCTGCACGAAACGCCATACGCGACGATGCTGGCAGCACAGCGATACCGCAAATAAGGGAATTCCCTTGAGGCTCAGGATGCCGTTCACAAAAGGAACCTTGACCAAACCGAGCCTCCGAGATCTCAAGCATGAGCTACTTTAGCAGTCTCTCTGCGATAGCTTGCCATTGGGATCGATCGTCCGGCAAATGCGAGCGGCTGCCAGATCAGTTCGCGAAAATTGGGCGCCCTTCAGGTTAGCTCCGGTGAAATCGACCGCCAACAAATCGGCTTGTCGCAAATCGGCTCGTTTTAGGTCAGCATCGCGCAGTACGACCGCCATCATCTTTGCGCCCTTTAGATTTGCGTTTTCCAGGTTGGCACGACTCAGGTTAACGCCTCTCAAATCCTCACCGCTCAGATCAACATTTTGGAGATTGCAGCCAATGCACGATCGCGTTTCAAGCAGCTGCATTTTAGGGTCAATTCGATCCGTTGGCACGACATTATCAGCAGAAACAGGAGACAAGAAACAAAAAAGTGCCAGGATTACAGTTGCGAATAGAACGGCAATTCTCATTGCGATTCCCCATTAGCAAATGAACGACAGATTTTTGTTTAGATTACCCTACGGAACGGCAAAAAATATCTCCTGTTGCAAGCGGGCTGTCTGGATGCAGTAAATGCCTGGATGCGGTAAATAACGTTTCGCGAAACGCCCCTACCGATGTGCGGCACGTCTAAAAACCCATTACCGCTTCACCTGCTCCACCTGATCGATCGCCTTTTCCGACCCGACAAGGGACACATAGGGCTGGGTGAAATAGCGGTTGGCGACTGCCTGAATGTCTTCAGCAGTGATCGTCGGGATTTGCTGCTGAAAGCGATCGTCGTAGTCGATGCCCAATTTCAGCGTTTCGTACCAGCCAGAGATTTGGGCAAGCTGAGCGTTGGTTTGTTTGCCGAGGGCGTATTGTCCCAGCAGCTTGTTTTTTGACGCCTGAAGTTCTTCGTCGGTGAGCTGAACGGTTTGCAGCCGCTCAACTTCCGATCGTAGTCCTTCCAGCGCAACGGCAGCATTATCTGGCGCAGTGCCGATATAGGCAACAAAGTGGGAGGTATCGATCCGGGTAGGATAGAAGGCAGACACTTCATAAGCCAGTCCTTGCTTTTCCCGCAGCTCGACAAATAGCCGACTCGATAGACCGCTTCCCAGATAAGTATTGAGTAGCTTCAGGGTTAAATGATCTCGATTGTGAACTTCGCTTGCTAGATAACCCAGCATCACGATCGCCTGCTGTGTGTCCTGGAGGGTTACAAGCCACTGTGGGTTTGGAGTCACGGGCGGCAGCTCCAGGGTGGGCAGGGGCAAGGGCGATCCGTCTGTTTGCAAAGGAAGTTCCCAGTCGCCCAACGTGCGATCGACCAGTGCCATTGCTTCATCGGGCTGAATGCGTCCGGCAATGCTAATCACCACATTATCGGGACGGAAGTAAGTTTTGTGATAATGATGCAGGTCTGCCGGAGTCAGGCTAGATACGGTTTCGGCGGTTCCTAATCCGGGGAGGGCATAGGGGTGCTCACCGTACATCGCCTGCCGTAACTGATTGTTTGCCACGGAAAAGGGCTGTTCCTGCATCGATCGAATTCCTTGCAGGGTGAGCCGCCGCTCTAGCTCGACTTCCATTTCGGGAAAGGCAGGCGATCGGAGTAGTTCTGCCGCCAGCTCTAGCATTTCGGGAAAGTCGCCCGACACAGTCTTGAGGCTGAGCAAACAGTAGTCTGACGCCGCATCGGTTCCCAAACTTGCCCCAACGGACTCAACCCGTTCGGCGATTTCCTGCGACGTAAGGCGATCGGTTCCTTTGGTGATCACGGCTGCCAGCAGGTGCGAAAGCCCTGCCTGAGCGATCGGCTCATAGCGTCCACCCGCCCGGATAAACACCCGCGCTGCCACAATATCGGCTGCCGCATTTTCAGTACACAAAACGGTCATCCCGTTGGGCAGGACAGCACGATGCACAATACGATTTTGCATTAAATTTCTCTCTTTCCCGACCCTAATTTTCCTGACTTTAGCAGGGCTTCAGCACCGTTACAGCATAGCGTAGCGGCGACAGGTATTGACGGGCAATGTTTCGCAGTTCCTCCGGTTGGAAGGATTGAATCACCTGCGGATATGCCGTCGCGATTTGCGGTTCGGCGATCGTGCTGTAGTAACCGTAGAGTCCGGCAAGTTGTCCTGCCGTTTCGGTTGAAAAGGCGTAGTCGTTGCAGAGCAATCGCTGATAGCGGTTTAATTCGCTGGGCGACGGGGGAACCTCAGCCAACTCTGCTAAGCGATCGCCAATAATTGCCTCGACCTGCCCCAGATGCTCCGGCTCTAACCAGGCAGTGATCGTAAACAGGCTCGAATCCTGCTGAAGCGAGAAGCTGCTCATAATGTCCTGCACCAGGTAGCGTTCTTCCCGCAGTTCGCGCACCAGTCGCGAGGTTCGCCCGCCTGCCAGCAGCACCGAAAGCAGATCCAGCCCGTAGGCACTCCGCAAATGGTCCACGCCCGGTCCTATCCAAGCCATCATCAGCCGCGCCTGCTCTAATCGAGGCAGATGAAGCTCCTGTCGGCGAATCTCAGTAATTGGCGGTTCGGCTTCGACCTCGGGCAAAGGACAGTTCGATCGCGGCGCAAACTGAGCAAAGGAACGGCTGACTATTTCCAGCGTCGGTTCCCATGCCACATCGCCGACAATCACCACTGTCATATTTTCCGGCTGATAGTGAGTGCGGTGGAAATGGCGCATTTCGTCGGGCGAGCGAGCGAGCAAAAGCTGAGCATCGCCCAGAATTGGACGCCCGTAGGGATGCCGCTGATAGATGTTTTCGACAAGCGACTGATAGCCGAGATAGTCTGGGTCGTCGAGCGATTGCCGAATTTCTTCTAAAACGACATCGCGCTCCAGATCAAACTCCTCGTCTGGAATCTGAGCATTCAGCAGCAAATCTGCCAGATGAGGCAGGGTTTCGGGCAGGTGAATCGCTGCTGTGTTAATGAAAAAATGGGCGTAGTCGTGGCTCGTTGCTGCATTGGTCATGCCGCCGCGACTTTCAATAATCTGATCAAACAAGCCGGGTGGAAGCTGATGGGTTCCCTTGAAAATCATGTGTTCTAGAAAGTGTGCCATCCCCGACCAGGGTTCCGGCTCCAAGATTGCCCCCGCCTTCACCCACACATCAACGGTAACTACTGGGGCGGCTGGCGTTTGCTGATGAATTAGCGTTAGCCCGTTACTAAATCGATACTGCTGCGCTGGAAACAAATGGGTCTGGAGCAATTCAGGAGTTAGGAGTGAAATCAAGATAGCTCAGCTTTGATTTTCAAGAGGATCGTGAACGTTCAGAAACATAGACTCCAATGGGCAATCAATCTCTTAAATAGCTAGGATAGCGTACTCTCAGGACAAGTCGGTTGATAGGATAAGAATTTATTCCTATCAGAATGGTAATTGATCGCCGTAACCCCTGTAGTTGATGAGTTTGACAAGCGATCGATCCACGAATCTCTGTCTAGCCTCTTCGAGCTTTAAAACAGCTACTAACCCTTTAGCAGCGGAATAATCCAGGCAAAAATCAGGCTAATTATTATGGCTGCCTCCAGCCCTCGATAGAGCATCGATCGCCTGACCCAAAGCAAACTGCTGGTATCACCTGACCGGATCTGAAACCACCATTTCTGAATGTGCGATCGCCACTGTTTTGGGCTTTCTTCAGGGCGAAATTTCCACTGCCAAATTGAGAGCAGTAAAGGCAAACCGCCTACTTTCGCGCTCATCAGCAGATGAATTGCCAGCGTCAGCACCATCACCACCCAGGAAATGAGGTGAACGGAGTACCAAGGATGATTCAGTTCGCCGCGAGGTAGCCAGCCTGAGTCCATCATCTTGCCGGAAAACAGCGCAAACGTGAGAGCCAGCAGCGACAGGGTATTCGCACCGCGATGCAGCGTATACCACCCAATCGGCGTATTAAATTGACTCAGTTTTGTGAGGGAATCAGGCTGAAGCAGGCGTTTTTGTCCGCGTCGCAGTGCGTAGATGGCAAACACCGGGAACAGCAGCAGCGCGTATAGTCCAAACGTGCCATGAATACCTTCGATTTCGGGAAAGTGAGGCAGTCCAATTCCGCCCCAGCGTTTGTCATAAGTGTCGTAAGTCCAGTAGGCAGTGACGATCGCCCCAATCACAAAAATTCCGATGAGTCCGTGGAGGATGCGGAGCAGGAAGGGCTGATAGGGTTGGGTGGGTTTCATAAAAAGTCGTTTGACCCGGCTTACGCACTGCACAAGCTTAAAATGCTTAAGCAGAAATCAATTGCAAATGCTTTATCCATCAATATAAATCTATCTTGCGGCGATCGTCCATGATGATTGGAATCTGAAAGCTGAACTCGCTAAAGTAGAGAACACTAGCAATCTTGATGTAATCCCTATCCTCAAATCCCATGATTACGGCAACGGAATATGCTCAGCGTCGCGCAACCCTAATGGCAAAGCTGGGAAAAGGAACGGCAGTGTTTCGCAGTGCGCCGCTGGCAACAATGCACAATGACGTAGAGTACAACTTTCGGCAGGACAGCGACTTTTATTACCTGACCGGATTCGATGAGCCGGGAGCCGTTGCCGTACTTGCGCCGCACCATGAAGAGCATCGATTTATTCTGTTTGTGCGCCCGAAGGATCTGGAGAAAGAAACCTGGTCGGGCTATCGAGTCGGAGTGGAAGCTGCCAAAGAACAGTTCGGCGCAGATATCGTGTATCCGATCGATGAACTTGAAGAAAAACTGCCCCAGTATCTCGAGCCAGCCGATCGCATCTTTTACTCGATTGGCCGCGACAAAGCATTTAACGAAACGATTCTGAAGCACTGGCAGCAGCTTTTGAGAACCTACCCCCGCAAGGGCTACGGTCCCGTTGCACTCGAAAATCCGATCGCCCTCCTCCACCCGATGCGGCAAATTAAAAGCGCAGCCGAACTGGATCTGATGCGAAAAGCGGCAGAAATTGCGATCGAGGCTCACCAGCGAGCGATGGATTTTGCGCGTCCGGGTCACTATGAATATCAGGTGCAGGCGGAAATTGAGCATACCTTTCGTTTGCAGGGGGCGATCGGTCCGGCTTATCCATCGATCGTGGCATCAGGGGAAAATGCCTGCATTCTGCACTACACCGAAAACACGCGCCAGATGCAGGACGATGACTTGCTGTTAATTGATGCAGGCTGCGCCTACGGCTACTACAACTCCGATATCACGCGCACCTTTCCGGTAAACGGCAAATTCACTGAGGAGCAAAAAGCAATTTACGAAATTGTGCTGGAGGCTCAGCGTCAATCGATCGCCCAGGTGTATCCCGGCAATCCTTACAAGCAAACCCACGATGTTGCAGTGCGAGTGATCGTAGAGGGATTAATTGATCTGGGACTGCTTCAGGGCAACATTGAGGAGATCATCCAAGAAGAGAAATACAAGCCGTTTTATATGCACCGCACCGGGCACTGGCTGGGGCTGGATGTGCATGATGTGGGCGTTTATCAGCACGGCGAAACACCCCATAGTCTAGAGCCGGGACAGGTGCTTACTGTGGAACCTGGAATTTATATCTCACCTCACATTCAACCTGCGGAAGGACAGCCTGCCGTTGATCCCCGCTGGCACGGCATTGGCATTCGCATTGAAGATGATGTGCTGGTGACACCGGAAGGATATGAGAATTTGACGGCAGGTGTGCCGAAGATGATCGAGGATTTGGAGCGTTAATTTGCACTAGCCGCCGTGCGTCCAGGCAAGCCAGCGAGACGTAATCGGCTTGAGCGACTGAAGCTGCCGGATACTGTACTCATCTGCCAGATTGCGAATGAGTTCTGCCTGCGTCGGGTAGGGATAAATCGTTTTGGCGATCGCTTTCAGTCCCAATCCATTCGTCATTGCCTGAGTGAAGAGCGTAATCAGTTCACCTGCCTGAGGACTGACAATCGTTGCGCCCAAGATGCGATCGGTTCCGCGCTTGAGATGGACTTTGGCAAAGCCGATCGTTTCACTGTCAACCACGGCGCGATCGACTTTGGTAAGAGGCTGGCACAGGGTTTCAACGGGAATATTTTGTGCCTGAATTTCTGCAAGATGCATTCCCACGTGGGCGACTTCGGGTTCAGTGTAAACGGTGTAGGGCATCACCAAAGAGTTAATATTTTTGCGTCCAATGCCGCCAACTGCGAACAGCGCATTCTGTAATAAAACTCGTGCGGCTGCGTTTGCGGCATGGGTAAATTTCCATTTCAGGCAGCTATCACCGACCGCATAAATTCTGGGATTGGTGGTTTGTAGATAATCATTCACCACAATGCCTTTATCGCTGTACTCCACATTAACGCGATCGAGGTTCATGCCGTCTACGTTGACCGATCGCCCGGTTGCCACCAGAATTTCATCAATGGTTATCTTCTGGGCTTGCTGATTTTGTTCGTATTCGATCGTCTTACCTGTGTCCGAACCATTCACACCCAAGATCTTACTGTTAAGCAGAATTTGAATTCCCGCCTGTTCAAGCTGCTGCCGAATAATCTCAGACGCATCGGGATCTTCCTGACTCAGAAGGCGATCGCCCCGCACAAACAGCGCCACCTGTGAACCTAGCCGCTGGAAGGTCTGTGCCATTTCGCAGCCGATATAGCCGCCGCCGATAATTGCCAGGTTTGCAGGGCGATCGGTGATTGAAAAGACGGTTTCGTTGGTGAGATAACCTGCGGCATCCAGTCCGGGAATCAAGGGAATTGAGGGGTAGCTTCCGGTGGCCAAGACAGCTTTTTTGAAGCACAGTGTTTTTCCGGCAACGGTGATACGGTCTGAGTCGGCAAAGCTTGCCATCCCAAAAAACACATCCACGCCAAACTCATCCTGAAAGCGACGGGCAGAATCATGCACGCTAATGTCCGATCGAATGCGCCGTAGCCGCTCCATCACTGCCGCAAAATTAACCTTTACCGCTCCGGTTTCGATGCCATAGTCTGCTGCCGATCGCGCAGTTTCTGCCACTCTTGCCGATCGAATTAGCGTTTTAGAAGGCACACAGCCCACATTAGTGCAGTCTCCGCCCAGCAAATGCTTTTCAACAAGAGCCACTTTTGCACCCAGCAAAGCCGCTCCCCCTGCCGTCACCAGTCCGGCTGCGCCTCCGCCAACTACAACCAGGTCATAGCGTCGGGCAGGTTCAGGATTGATCCAGTCCGGTGGATGCAACCGCTCAACGAGACGCTGATTGTATTGATCGAGAGGGGCAATGGGGACGGGAGAACGAAAGGAGTTAGAGACAGGGGCACTCATGATTTAAGTCCTGCGGCAGGGTTTGCAGTTGAGTCCGGCAGTCTAGGCTGTGAATGCTGATTTTGCGCCGTCACACCGTTATCGTATCGCACCGTAACTATGCACCCCTTGTTCGATAGGCTAATCCAATTGGTTGGAGTTGTCCTGATTCTAATCTCGCTGATTGATATTTATTTGATCGTGCTCTATCCCCGCAGCGGTAAGGGATGGCTGAGTACGGCGATCAGCAAAGGAACCTGGCGGCTATTTCAGCGAATTGCCAGGCTTGGAGCAGCGATTCAGCGATCGGAGCGATTCGGTGCAGCAATTTTATCGTTTTGTGGTCCAACCCTGCTGATTTTGGTGGTTTCTGCCTGGACTGTGCTTTTGATTGTAGGCTTTGCCTGCGTGTACTGGACAGAATTGGGGATGGAAATTCAGGCGAGCGAAGGTCTGACGCCGATTAGCTTTAGCACGGCGCTGTATTACAGCGGCTATGTCTTTACGACGCTAGGAGTGGGCGATTTGGTGCCGCGATCGGACTGGGTTCGGATCGTAACCGTGATCGAAGCAGGGCTGGGATTTGCCATTTTTACGCTCACTATTACCTACCTGATGGCGATTTACAGCGCGTTGAGTCAGCGAAATATCCTTGCGCTGATGCTGCACCACCGCACAATGGGAAAAGCCGATGCCGCCGAACTGGTTGCCCGCATGGGCGCAGCCGGAGACTTTAACGATGCCCGCGACGATGTGGCGAAAATTGCCGAAAGCTTGTTGACCCTGCTGGAATCACACCATGCTTATCCTGTCGTTCACTATTTTCGCTTTGAGAATGACCTGTATTCCCTCGCGCGAATTGTCTGGCTGGCAATGGATACGGTGACGCTGATTAATACGGCTCTTCATCCCGATCGCTATCGTGCCTTTATTCGTTCCACGGTTGTTGCAGGACTGGCAAACGGCGGACAGCATTTGCTGATGGAACTGTCTTATACGTTTCTGCCCCAGCGCAGCTTCAAAATGGCTGGAGAGGATGACTTTATTTTGCGACAGCGATATCTTCAGGCGATCGAGCGGCTACGCCAGGAAGACATTGAAACCGTGCCCGATGTCGAAGCAGGGGTTCAGGAATATATTAAAATGCGCCGTCGCTGGGAGCCTTACGTCATGGCGATCGCTCACTACATGGGCTACCGCTGGAATCAGGTTGCGCCCTCCGAAAGCAAAATTGTGCGCGAAACAGGCTGGACGATTGCTCCGCCGCTGATTTAATCAGAACCCGATCGGGCTGCGGTTACTGTTCAAGTTTTATCTGCTCAAGCTTTATCTGTTCAAGCTTTATATAAGGCTGGGTCTAAAATTCGCGAGAGCCTGGAACCGCATCAATAGAGCTTTAGTCATATCAATCATAGAAATTAAATAATACTAAAGAGTCTATTTTTGCCCTTGGTTCGCGAGTTACAACAGAACATAAAGGGATTAAGATTCTTCAATCTTCCTCTGCTGTTGATATTTGTTTACTGCCATTTCTTGTGAGGTTTACTGTGATCCCATCAAACCTGACTGAGCACTCTCTGCAAAAAACGCTCGATGCTGCTGCTGCCAAAACGATCGATCGCAAGCAGGAAATTGTTGCGCTGTTGAGCGATGAGCAGCCCAGGAAAAGCAGAGAAGTCGAGCAATCTTATCGTCAGTGCATCTGGTGGGAAGGCTGCTACTACTGCCAGGATGAGCAGCAAAACTGGCATCAGGTCAAGTGCTTCCTTTAAGCACCCCGAACTTCTTCCTACAATCTACTGGATTAATTGCCGCCACTCGCTCGATCGCCGGAGTTGCTGCACGTCAAACTTGCTGTGCCAGCTTTTAGAAAACTCGGCGAAGCAATTTGCCTAGTGAACGATCGCCTCTATTGGAGAATAGGCGGAATAGAAATAAGCCTGCTTAAGAAAGCGCACTGCCTCTGCCAAATGTCCGGTGTGGTAGAGATACTAGGCAAGCCAGACCAGCATGTTGTAGCACACCGAGTTCTCTAGCAGCCGAATTGATTCTGGCAGCTCACCCTGGGAAAAAAATTCAGCCAGAATGGCAGACAGAGATTCTGCCTGGAGCAGTTCTTTATGGGTGGCGTTGTCTTCGCGCTGCCGATAGCTAACCGTCACCTGCCACAGCCACTCTGCCTCACAGCGCGATCGCGCCAGCCAGAGCACCAGTTTCGTCTCTTCAGACATCGACAATCGCCGAGCGAATCCGCCTGATTGCAGCAGCCAATCTTGCCGAAACAGCATACCTGTCCTGATAATGCTGCAAAACAGCGGCTGTGTTATCCGTTGAACCATCATCAATCACAATCGCTTCATGCTGAGTCATGGTTTGCCGCAGCACGCTCTCAATCGCTTTGGGCAAGAATCGATCGCAGTTGTAGGTAGGAATGACAACGCTCACGTGGGGCTGACTCATTCTTGTTTTCCTTGTTCGATCGGCAACATCACTGAACGGGGAAAAGTCATTGCTGCTCTGGCAAGCGATTCCTCAAACCCTCTTTCCTATCCCAAGCTTCCCCACCCCAAGCCTTTGCAGTCTCTCCCCTGTAAACTGGTTTTCAGACCCCGGTTGATTCAATAGAATCGAAGGAGTCATTGCACAGTCGTTATCCCAAGCGAATTCGATCGTTTTTGAGAACCAGAGAAAATCTATGAGTGTAGCCGTTATCAAATTTTCTTCAGAAGATTGTGGACTGTGCCACAAAATGGCATTTTATGACCAGAAAGTCGTCTCAGAACTGGGTTTAGACTTTGTAGATGTCAAGATGCAGGATACTGCCACCTACCGCAAATATCGCAAAATTCTCCTGGCGCAATATCCTGATAAAGCAGAAATGGGCTGGCCCACCTACCTGATTTGTGCGTCGCCCGAAGCAGATTTCAAAATCATCGGAGAAGTGAAAGGGGCGCATCCTAAGGGTGAGTTTCGCACGAAGCTTCAGGAAGTTCTCGCTCAGAATGATTCTCCCTGAGCATTGCTCGAAATTCTGCCTGGGCGGATGGGCATCTTGGACATGTTGCCTTAGTAGGTTGCCTGATATGTTGCCTTAATCGATCGCCCGCAATGAGTTTTTGCGAAATTGATGAGAAACGTTTCCTGATCGATCTCAGTTCTTGCCCGGTCGTCTTGCCTTGGCTAATGATTTTTTGAGTCACTTTTTAATTTTTCACAGGGAAATTAGGCACCGCAAGAACTGATGATTTTCGCTATCCTAGCCCTCGCAGTACCGCAAGTTGCCTGCTAACGTAAATGCAATGTCTTCTCCCAACGATCGCCTGCTCAGAGAACCAGCTTCCTATCGTCTCACTGATCAAGCACCCTTCCGACCCGAAAGCCTTCTGTCTGATACCTGTGCGGCTGCGATTGAACTGGCAGAAATTGGCTGCTGGGAATGGCATCTCGATCGCGATCAGGTCTTGTGGAATCCTCAAGTTGCTCGCCTGCTTGGACTCTCTGCCGAAATCTCTCCCGTAATTTCCCCTGTCTCTTATTGCCAATGGCGCGATCGACTCCACCCAGACGATCAAGAACAGGTGAATCGCGCGATTAATACTGCACTCACCGATCGATCGAGCTACAGCATTGAATATCAGGTGCAGCACCTCGACAACCGAGTTCAATGGCTCTGTGAAAAAGGATGCTGGTACTACGATGCTCAATCTGTTCGTCTGGTCGGAATTTTGCAGGATATTACCGATCGCGTTCGTGCCAAAGCACAGCTTCAGCAGCAGCAAGATTTTCTTCGTACCGTCATTGATACCGATCCCAGCCTGATCTTTGTGAAAGACCTGGAAGGACGCTATGTGCTTGCGAATCAAGCCTTAGCAGATTACTACAGCACTACAGTCGAAGATTTAATCGGCAAAAAAATTGCAGATCTGGTCGAAGATCCGCACCTCGTGCAAGAATTTATGGCCCAGAATGCCGCAGTCATTCAAAACCGACAGCCCCTATTTATCGCCGAAGAGGAGATCGCGATCAATGGGCAGCAGCAATGGTATCAATGGCAAAAGCGCCCCCTTTTCCTTGCCGATCGCAACACCTATGCCGCATTAGGAATTGGCGTCAACATTACTAAAGCCAAACAGCGCGAAGCAGCCCTTGAGCAGATGCAGACCGACCTCCAGCAGCTTAATCAAGAGCTAGAACGGCGGGTTCAGGAACGCACTCACGCCCTGGAACGCTCCCAATTGACCCTTCGGCAGAGCGAGGAGCAGCTTCGCAGCATTTTTGAAAATGCCCCGATGGGAATCATAATCTTCGATGTGCAGGATCAGTACAAACTGGTGCGCTACAATCCCGCGCACCGACAGCTTCTAGGCTATGACGATGCGGAAATGTCCAGTCTTACCCTGAGGGATATTACTCACCCCGAAGATCTTGAACCGGATCTCCAGCGGGTTGATACCTTGATGAACGGCGAACAGACCAGTTTTCAAATGGAAAAACGCTTTATTCGTAAACAGGGCGAAGTCATCTGGTGCAATGTAACGGTCGCACTGATGCGTGATTCTCAAGGTCATCCACTTTACAGTCTCGGCATGTCAGAAGATATTACCGAGAAGAAGGCACTGCAATACCAGCGACAGCAGGCTGAAGAACAGCTCCGACGCGCTAATGAGCATTTAGCAGTAACCAATCTGGAACTTGCCCAAGCAACCCGCCTGAAAGATGAATTTCTCGCGAATATGAGCCATGAACTGCGAACCCCGCTCAACGCGATCATGGGCTTATCTGAAGTGCTGCAAACCGAAGTTTTTGGAGCGATTAATGACAAGCAGCGACAGTTTCTCGTCACAATTCAAAACAGCGGCAGTCACCTGCTTGAGCTGATTAACGACATTCTCGATCTGGCAAAAATCGAGGCGGGCAAGCTTGAACTTCAAATTGCTCCGGTTTCGATCGAGGAACTCTGCGAAGACAGTCTTGACTTTGTGAGGCATCAGGCACACGAGAAAAGCATTTCGCTCAACCTTGAGCTTGCTAATCCTTCTGCATCGATTCAATTAGACGAACGTCGCATACGTCAAGTGCTCATCAATCTGCTTAGTAATGCAGTCAAGTTCACACCAGAGGGCGGCTCGGTCACGCTAAAGGCCAAGGGCAGTCCAGCCACGCAGTGGTTGCAGTGCAGCGTTACCGATACAGGAATTGGCATTGCCCCTGCCGATCTCGAAAAGCTATTCCAGGCTTTTGTCCAAATTGATAGCAGCCTCTCTCGTCGCTATGAAGGAACGGGTCTGGGGCTAGTTCTGGTCAAACAAATTGTGGAACTGCATGGCGGTCAAATTTTAGTCGATAGCCAACCGGGACAAGGAAGCTGCTTCACCATTTTGTTGCCCTGGCGGTTCTCGCAATCCCATTCGTCTTCGGCTGAGCGGGCTTCGGGCTTACCTGTTTGCGCCGCCGCGACGAGTGCTCAGGGTGCAATGCAGCCCGTGATTCTGGTGGCGGAAGACCATCCCGATAATGTTATGACCCTGATGAACTATTTGCAGGCAAAGGGCTTTCACATCCTGCTGGCAAAAGACGGTATCGAGGCGATCGATCTCGCTCGATCCTATTTGCCCCACCTGATTTTGATGGATATTCAGCTTCCCCGCCTGAACGGTCTACAGGCGATCGATGCTCTGCGTCGGTATGCTGCAACCGCGAATATTCCGATATTTGCGCTGACTGCGCTGGCAATGCCGGGCGATCGCGAACGCTGTCTTACAGCCGGAGCCGATGAATACTTGACGAAGCCTGTGCAGCTCAACCATTTGTTTAACCTGATCCAAACCCGACTGAAACTCCAGAGCAGTTAATATATTGTTTCCACTTTCTCCACGCTCGCCTTTCCCGCTGTTTGTTCATCAGTCTGAGCAAGAATCACTCGCTGATACGCCTGCTGCGGATCGAACCGATCGTCGATTCCCCGCATTTGTTTAATCGCACGAATTACACTGTAGCCGAGGGCGATCGGCAAACCTGTGAATGCAGCATTTCCCAAGCCTAATCCACGTAGGATTTTGCCCAGGCGCGAGTGCGCGTCCAGCCAGGGCAGATCTTCGGCAAGCTGCGATCGATACGGGGCTGCGGCAAAGCAATAGGGCGAAATATCCATTTGCACAAAGTCTAAATAGGGCCGCAACGGCTTAAGCCCAGGTGGAATAAGCGATCGATGCCAGGGTTTTTCGCGCTGCGCGTGGATAAACGGCGGCATTCCGTCAACCAGATTTTGCAGCCGCTCGGCGATCGTATATCCGGCAAGCCCAAAGTATTGAATAATGGCTGTGCCGCGCTTTAGAATCCGCAGTGGAATATGGGCAAACTCTTGAGTGCTGAGCAGTGCAGTCAACACGTCCTGATCGCCAAACAGATGAAACGGCTTTTGACCGTAGGGCTGCTGCTGTGCCTGCTGATACACCTCGGTTTCGAGCAACTGCTGCCACTGCTGCAACAACAATCGATGCGCCTGCGTCACTCGCATCACACCCGAATTGAGATTGAAGGGCAAGCTGCGCCCGATCGCAAATCCCCACGCCCGCGCCCGATAGCCTTCATCGCGATAGTGACCGTATAACGCCTCTTCCGCAATTACCAAATCAGCGTCGGTCAGGGGGGCGATCGTTTGTCGAAAATCGCGGGTCACGATAATGTCGGAATCAATCCACCAGACTTCACGGTGTCCTTCTGTTAGCAGCTTCAGCAGCGCGTAGGGTTTAATATCCCATCCCGCAGCCGTGGCGATCGGCGTAGTTCTGAGATGAACCTGCGGCAGGGCAGCAGCCCAGGCTTTAAACGCTTCCGTAGCAGGCGGAAAGAACAGTTCAATTGGCACATGGGGACAGTGTTTTGCCAGACTGAGCAGCAGCAGCTTGACTGCAATTTCTTCGCGCTGACGATCTTCTGCAATGCAAATCACCATAGGGCTTGGAGCAGATTGAGAGAATCAGAGGATCAGGGTTAGAAGGTTCTGAAAATCGTCAGGTTGAATCAGTGATTTGAATCTAATAATTTGAATCTAATAATTTGATTCATAAATTGAGGCGATTTTAGGCAATCCTCGATCCCTCCTCCATCCCTCGAAATATAGATGATATAACTCTCATGAACAGAATTACTTGTAGAACCGGATACACTCACAGCAACGATCGAATAAAATGCACGATCGACCTGTAATTAATTCGCTATAAATTCGACTTTTGTCCGCCATAGGTTCGCTATAAATTCGCCATAATTAAAGCCTGTGCGATGGAAAGAGCCGATGACTGCTGCCCAGCCTGATTTTTCGCTGTCTAATCATTCAATTTTGCTACACGATGCGGATCGCCGTCAGTGGCTTTTGTTTCAGCAGCCGATCGCAATTTACACGACACAGGCGATCGATCAGGTCGTGCCCATGCTGCAAGACATTGAACAGCGGGTCACCCGCGAATCGCTTCACGCTGCTGGAATGATTGCCTATGAAGCCGCTCCTGCCTTTGATCTAACACTGACCGTTCACCCGGCTAATTTTCCCCTGATCTGGTTTGGGCTATTTGCTCCGCCGCAGATTGTTGAACTGCCTGCGAATCCAGTTTCTCTGTCGCCGCTCGATTGGCAGCCATCAATTGGGGATGGAGAATATCGATCGGCAATTCAGCAAATTAAGCACAGAATTCACGCCGGAGATACCTATCAGGTCAACTATACATTTCGGCTGCGATCGGCTTTCGAGAGCGATCCGTTTCAGCTTTTCTTGCAGTTAATTCAGGCGCAGGGTGCGGGCTATGGCGCGTTTTTGCAGCTTCCCGACTGGTATATCTGCTCGGCATCCCCGGAACTGTTTTTTACCCTGGAGAATCGTCGGCTGGTTTCGCGTCCGATGAAAGGTACGATCGCCCGTGGGCTATGGCATGAGCGCGACTGTCAGCAGGCGATTGAACTGACTCTGTCTGAGAAAAATCGGGCAGAAAATCTGATGATCGTAGACATGGTGCGAAACGACATGGGACAGATCGCCGAGGTTGGTTCTGTCTCAGTTCCCGGACTGTTTGACCTGGAGCAATATCCGACGCTGTGGCAAATGACCAGCACTGTGCAGTGTAATACAGCTGCGTCGATGACCGAGATTTTTCAGGCAATGTTTCCGCCTGCCTCGATTACGGGTGCGCCGAAAGCCCGCACAATGGAAATTATTACAGCACTGGAAACCGATCCTCGCAGGCTCTATACCGGAACGATCGGTTGGATTCAACCCGGAGCAGGGACATCGCTGAAAGCTCAGTTCAACGTCGCAATTCGCACCATTCTGATTGATCGCACCACACACACCGCAGAATACGGAACCGGAGGTGGCATTGTGTGGGATTCAGCCGACACTGCCGAACTGCAAGAGTGCTACACCAAAGCGCAAATTCTCACCCGATCGCAGCCCGCTTTTGATCTGCTCGAAACCATTCTCTGGACACCCACAACCGGATATTTCTTGCTCGAGCGTCACCTTCAGCGTTTGCAACAATCCGCCGATTATTTTGGCAATGCGATCGATCTTGTGACCCTTGAGCAGGCACTTCTGGAGCAAGCCGATCGAATGTTAGCGGAATGTCGGCAGTCCTCCATAGGTTCTCTCAATTCTTCAATGAAGGATGGAGAAAGCAGGTTGAGCAGAGGAGCAGGTCAGGAATATAAAGTACATCTAACCGTTTCGCGATCGGGCAAGTTTGAATTAAGCTATCGGCCTTGGGCCACTGCCCAACATACGATCAGAGCTCAGCTTGCCCCTTTTCCAATCGACTCAAATTATCCCTTCCTGTATCACAAAACCACAGAACGATCGATTTATGAACGGGTTAAGCAAGCCTGTTTTCCCGCAGAAGAAGTCTTGCTGTGGAACGATCGAGGAGAAGTTACAGAATTTTGTATTGGAAATTTAGTGATAGAAAAAGATGGACAGGCTTTTACACCGCCGATCGAATCGGGTTTATTAGCGGGAACCTATCGCGCAGAACTGCTGGCAACAAACAAGCTGAAAGAACGAAGGATTCAAATCAGCGAATTGAGTGAATGCGATCGAATCGGGTTGATTAACTCGGTGCGAAAATTTGTTGCGGTTGAACTGGTTACAGTTAAAAGTTGAACCTGTTACAGGCGAACCCAGATGGCGACAAATAAAAAATCCCCTGGGTGAACCAGGGGAACAATCAGGGTGCATCTACCAATTCCTTCTACGGATAAGCAGCAGCTCGCCCGGAATATTCAGAGAAAAATCGGCAAGTTGCTTAGTACTGATCATCAGTCAGGTCAGAGGATTGGGAATGCAGGGCAGGAAACGACCAGGAAACGAGTTCCTTATCCGCGCACTGATCAACGCCCTCTTCTATGCCAAAGGGATGCATGGCACAAATCAGCAAATTTCCGCCATAAACTTGCCCGTGGTAATGCTGACAGCCAATACAAACCGGATGTTGATTCAGCCAGGGTTCAACGGTGTGCGTCACAGGTTCAACGGCACGATCGAGCGTGGTTTCCATGCCCAGAACTATCTGAATCACGGGTTCAACCCAATCCGCAATTTGATGATCCAACTGATCGAGTTTCGGAACGATCGATCGCTCCACTTCTTCCATCACTTCTTCGGAAAACTCAATCACAGCATCTGCGAAATCATCTAATTCACGCCCAACGTTTTCAAAAAATTGCTCCACTTCTTTCGTCACCGAGTCTAAAGACCGGAGCCAATCCTGTTGCCAGCCATCCATAAACTGCGAAGGTAATGTTTAGTGAGTTGCCTATTGTGACTACTCTACTCTCGTTTGAGCCGCCGCAGTTCTTCTTGAAGTTTTGCAACTTGTGCTCGCAAGTCATCGACATTAGATTCCGGTCCAGCGGCTTTCGTCTCCGCGGCAGCGTCCGCGGCAGGCTCAGGTTCGTCGTCGGTTAAAATCTCAATCCGGCGCGGTTCGGTCGATCGCGGCTCATTCACAGACGGCTGCTCTTGCTGTGCCCGATTCATCATTTCATCGACTATCCGCTTCGCATCTTCGGCAGTAATCTCGCCGCGTGCCACCATCTCGTCTGCCAGCTTTTGCGCCTGAACCCGCAAACCTGCTAGTTTACCGCCTGCTTTTTCAGCCGCGTAGGAGGCAGCTCCCACACCTAAATAAAATGCTTTTTGAACGAAATCACCAAGACCTGCCATCGCTGAAGCTTCCTGTTTGCAAGGACTAGTTTTTCTCTAGCTTACAAAATGCGATCGGTTCCGTCGCTGCTCCTGAGCGGGAAATTACCCAACCACCTGAGGGGAAATTACCCAATAAAAATCAATGGAATTACTTAATTAAAACTATTCAACAAATAACCATCCAACAAAAAGACCCGGAGTTCACGCCGATTGCAAGCATCCCGTATTGCTGCTACCTTCCGGTCCTGACAAAGTTTGGGCGTTGTAATTGCATGAGTCCAGGTCTCTTTTAGAATAGCACATCGAGAAGCCGATCGCGAATTGTTGTTCCAAACGGCGATCGAACCGTTCTCGAAGTTATCGAACCGTTCTAACGCTATCCACTTTCCGCGAGAAGGAATCGGTAAAGATGCTCATCACCGAGCGCTTGCGGGTAATGATGTTCGCGCTGATCGACATCCCGGATTGGAGCGGAATCTTGTTGCCGTTCACTGCAAGATACTGCTGATCAAGCTGAATCTTTGCCGGAAAACGATAAAACTGATGGTTTTGATCCGGCGGTAGCGCATCCGAGCCAATGTTGATGATTTTGCCTTTGATATCGCCAAATTCACTAAATGGAAACGAGTCTACGCGCACATCGACCGGCAATCCTTCGGCAACAAAGCCAATGTCCTGATTGGTGATAAAGACCTCAGCCACCAGCGCATTGCTCGGCACAATTTTCAGAATCGGCTCGGTACTGTTCGCGACAAATCCGGATCCCTTAGCTTGCAGATCAAAGACAACGCCATCGATCGGCGCCCGAAGTTCCTGATAGCGCAGGGTTTGTTTCGCCTGGCTGAGCTGGCTGTCAATTTCAGAAATGCGGTTTTCGTTGTCTAGAATCGCCTTATTGATTTGGCTATCAATGTCCGCAATTCTTTTGTCGTTTTCAGCAATTTTGCTGAGCAGATCAGTGTTGGTAGTGGCAACAGTATTTTGCAGCTTTTGCTGAGCCTGGGCGATCGAAAAGCGCAGCCGTGCCGCTTCCTGAGCCAAACGATTGGCTTCTGACCGGGACTGAATCACCTGCTGCTCTTGCTTCACCACCTGAATTCGGGCAATGCCGCCGTCAACCAATAGCGGAGCCAGATCGCTATAAATTTTTTCGTCGATTGCTAGACTTTGCCGGGTCGAGGCAAGCTGCTGTTCGGTCTGGGTAAGCTGCTGTTGAAGCTGAGCCACTTCAAACTGAGCCGCCGCCGCTCTGGTGCTAGATTCCTGTTGGCTGGCTTGCAGACGAATCTGCTGCTCTGGCGAAAGACCTGCACCGCTGCCGCCGAACTGTGCCCGATAAAGCTGATTTTCAGCCAGCAGAGCTGAGCGGTTTTCGGTGAGCGACAGCACTTCGGGAGACAGATTAAGCTGCTGAGCGGTCGCTAAACTGGGAGCCACAGAACCCGCCAACTGAGAACGGTAAAACTGATTCTGGCGAGTCAGCGAGGCTTTGACCTGTTCGAGCGATTTTTCCTGGGCTGCCGCAGCCGTTGGGTCAAACCGAATCAGCAGATCGCCTTTGTTCACGCTCTGCCCATCTTTCACCAGGATTTCCTGCACCACACCGCCCACCGGAGCCTGAATGGGCTGCACGCTTTGTTCAGGCTGGAGCTGTCCGGCAGCAGGAACGGCTTCTTCGATTTGAGCAACCGCTGCCCAGACGATCACAAAGCCAGCCACGCCCATAATCCCCCAGAGAATACAGCGCGACCACAAACTAGTTTGCTGCAACAGAATTGGCTGATCGAAGGATTCTGCCCGAATCAGCTTATCTTCAGCAGCTCCGGTCTCTGCTAGCTCCGCCCGGCTCTGTTTGCCGTTGCCGTTTTGGTGAGCGGGCACTTTCAGGGGGGCAAGACTGCTCGATTTGCCGTTTTTTCCGGCTCCGTTCCTTCCGTTCATTGCAAGAAAGCTCCTTTGCGGATCGTGGATTAAGGGGGACTGAGTGAAGGAAAACTGCAAGACTCGGTGTATTCCAAAGCGGAAATGGCTCCCTCTGCATCCATCTTAGAGAATATCTGAGAAACCATCCGTGATAGATGCACACTACATTTCAGCTTCCTGCTGCTGATAGAGGGCATAGTAGCGTCCCCGCAGCGCCATGAGTTCATCATGCGTACCAATTTCAACAGGCGAACCTTTATCCATCATCAAAATAATATCGGCATTGCGAATTGTGCTAAGTCGGTGCGTGATGAAAAATACGGTTCGATCGCTAAACACCTCTGCCAAATTCAGGCAAACGCGCCGCTCCGAGTCATAGTCCAGTGCGCTGGTCGCTTCGTCCAGAATCAGCAGACGCGGGTTTTGCAGCACCGTGCGGGCGATCGCAATCCGCTGCCGCTGTCCACCCGAAAGGGAAGCTCCGCGTTCACCCACTCGCGTGTTGTAGCCGTTGGGCAGTTCCATGATGAAGTCGTGCGCCGCCGCCGCCTGAGCCGCCCGGATGATTTCTTCCGCCGAAGCATTGGGACAGGTGAGGGCAATATTCTCCTGCACACTACCTTCAAACAGCAGGGTATCTTGAGGCACGATGCCAATTTGCTGTCGCAGCGAGTAGAGTTCGACTTTGCTGATGTCGTAGCCGTCGATAATGATTCGCCCTTCTTCCAAATCATAGAGTCGGGGCAGCAGCTTCATCAGCGTACTCTTCCCGGAACCGCTCTGACCCACAATCCCGACAAACGCGCCTGCAGGAAACTCCAGACTGACGTTGGTGAGCTGCCACGGTCCACTCGTGCCAAACCGGAACGAAACGTCGTCAAACTTAACCTGACCCTGAATTGGAGGCATCGGGATATTTTGGCGATCGGTTTCATCCGCTTCGGGAGCCGAGTCTACAATGTCGCTGAGTCGTTCGATCGACAGACCCACTTCCTGGAAGTTTTGCCAAAGTTGCGCCAGACGCAGCAGCGGACTCGTCACATATCCGGCAATAATTCGGAAGGCGATGAGCTGACCGAGTGAGAGCTGACCTTGCAGCACCAAATAAGCTCCGACCCAGATCACCAGCAGACCCGAAAGCTGGTTCAGGAAGTTGCTGGCAGACCCGGCAGTCGTGGAAGTGAGAACGGTTTTAAAGCCTGCACTGACATATCGGGCATAGCGTTGCTGCCACTGCCAGCGTGCCCGTAGCTCCATATTCTGGGCTTTGACGGTCTGAATCCCTGAAACCACTTCCACCAGATAAGACTGGGTTTCAGCGTTTCGCTCCGCCTTAACGCGAAGCTGGTTACGAATCAGGGGTGAAGCGAACACTGCCAGCAGAATAAACAGGGGAATCGTCAGCAGCGACACCAGCGTCAGCAGCCAGCTATAAACAAACATCACCACAATGTAGATCACGGAGAATATCGCATCCAGCACCACGGTCAGAGCCGTCCCGGTGAGGAACTGCCGAATATTTTCCAGCTCATTGATCCGTGTTGCCAGTTCTCCAACCGGACGACGTTCAAAGTAGCGCAGCGGCAGCCGCAGCAGGTGATCGATAATCTCTGAGCCAAGCGACATATCGATCCGGTTCGTGGTGTCCACAAACAAATACGTTCGTACACTGGTGAGAAGCGCCTCAAAGAGTGCCAGTGCCAGCAGCAGAAACCCCAAAACATGCAGCGTGGCGATGCTTTTCTGCACAATCACCTTATCGATGATCACCTGCACCATCAGGGGATTCGCCAAGGCAAAGAGCTGCACAAAGAAAGAGGCAATGAAGACTTCGATCAGCACCCGCTTGTGTTTCTGGACGGCTGGCAAAAACCAGTTCAATCCAAATCGCTGCTGCGGCGTTTGCTTGGTCGATTTCAGCAGCAGGATCTCACCCTGCTGTCCCCAGGTTTCAGCAAAATCCGCAGGTTTGCGTCGCCGAATGCCGCTTTGGGGATCAGCAATCACCAGTTCACGTTCGCTCGCTTCATACAGCAGCACAATTCCATCCTGCCACTTCAGCAGAGCCGGACCCTCGATACGACCGATCGCATTGGCTGGAGCTACCACAAGCTGAGCATTCAAGCCCATCATTTCGGCAACCGCGCCACACAGCTCCAGGGAGACGGCGCCCATCCGCTGCGACTGACTCACCAAAACGCGCTTCACCACATCGCTGCGGAACGGCATATTGAAGTGCTTGCAGAGCATCTGCATACAAGCCATTGCTTCGTCCAGCTCACCCTTGCCGCGCACAAAGGGATAATTGGGCCGCCCAGAGGATTTTTTATCCGCCGTGAGACTGGGATCAGCTTCTCCGGGACGATCGGGCGCGTAGGGAATTTCAAGCTCTGGCTCGATCGCCGCTGATTCGATCGGCTCCGGGGTGGCATCAGCAATTTGTTCGGTCAGGATCTCTGGAAAGCCCACAATTCGCGCAGGCCGGCTGCCCGTCACTTCAACGCCGCTGAGCCGACCGTTTAGCGTCAGCCGACTTCCGACCGGGAAATTTTCAATTTCGCCGCCGCCGCTTACGAGCCAGATCCGATTTTGTTCAAGCTGGGCGATCGGAGTCCGTCCGGGGGGCAGGTTGCATACCACCGCTTCGGTTTCTGCCTGAAACGATAGCTCTTTCAAGTCAGCATCGCCATTTGCCTGACGGTGTAGCTCTGTGCCCAGCAGGTCAAAGACTTCCATCAGCGGCGCACGCTGGCGAAACGCACTGGCTAAGGTCGGTTCTCGCTCCAGCAACGCCAGAAAATCGGTGGCTGATAGGGTGAGGCAGATTGTTTCCGTCGAGGCGATCACCGTTTCACAAGGGACACCGCGCACCAGCCCCACCCAGCCAAAAATAGCTCCCGGCTGAAGCAGTTGCAGCGTCACAGGCTTTTGCGTCCGGGGATCATAGCCCAGTAGCCGCACCTGTCCCTGATAAACAATACAGACCTGATTGGGGAGTCGATCGCGCACCAGCACCGCCTGCCCCATCCGGTAACGCAAGAGCTGAAACCGCTCAGTCGCGTAGGACAAGGCACTGGGCGAAAGCTGGTCGAACGGCGGAACAGCCGCGACAAAGTCTTGAACAGTGGATTTGGTATAGGTCATGTGGCAAGGGGGGCAGCCGTAGAAGGATTAAAACTCAGGGAATCGACTTGTTCCAATTGTTCCTTGAGCCAGGTATTAAAACATTCGTTTAACAATCTCCGCCGCATCGATTCGTCAAGCTGGGCGGGAATAAATTTTTCCAGACGAACCAGGACGATCCATTCGCCCACACGGGTAGGAGGGCTAATATGACCGGGCTGGCTGAGCATCAGAAGCTGTGCCAGAGTCGGGTGGGGAACGCTCAGCTCTACCGGACCGATCAAGCCGTCGGTCTGCGCTTCTGGACCCTTTGAGTAGCTGCGTGCCAGTTCAGCAAAGCTCTGTTCGCCTTCCAACACCCGGAAATAAAGCTCTTGGGCAACGCCAATGTCCTGTTCCTGAACCCGAATTAGAGAGTAAATGACCTTATCGAGCCTGTCTTTGCGGCTGAGGAAGTAAGACTCTAGCTTGTTTCCCCAGGTTGCCTGTTTAAATTTCTCAATCCGCATTTCCCGGCTTGCCAGAGCATCGAGCTGCTCTTCAGTCATACCGTAGTAGGCTAGCCACGACTGCCGGGCTTCCGCTTCTTCGAGCTGGTTTTGACTGTAGAATTGCTGACGTGCTTCGGCAATTTCTGCTTCTGTACAGTCGATCGCTTGAATTGCCTGATCAATCAGGAGTTCCTGAACAAACTGCGGCATCATCTGATAACCCGCCATCAGCGGCAGCAGTTCCTCAGCCTTGATCGATCGATCCCCAATTTGTAGTACAACAGTCATCTCAGTAGGATCTCTGTGGATACACGCTATGCCCTTTGACTTTAACTTTGCCCTAATTTCTCTCGATCGACTCAGGGATACGGAGATTCAGGTAAAAACTTCGGGTCAATCCTGAAATCTTATTAGGGCCAGCTAAAACACTCAGTAGAATCTCTACCATTTTGCCTTTTGTTCCGTCTAGATGGCATCGACAACAGTTTGTCAAAACTCTTATCGCGTCACTGCACGAAATTCATTTGCAATTACTTTATACAGTAGGAGACTTGAATCCTCCTAAAAATACGTGGGAATGTGACATTTTGATAAGTATACTTGTTGATTTATCACAAAGCCTTTACACAACCTGTCCTGGATTCCTGCTCCTGCCAGTTTGCCTGCTCTTGTCCATACAATCCCCACTAAAAACCCCCACTAAAAACCCCCACTAAAAACCCGTCAGTTCTGAGAACTCGTCACTTCAGAACTTGTTACTTCAGAACTCGTTACTAGCATCAGGCAGCAAACCAGATTCGGATGCAGCTTGTGATACAGCAAACACCAGGCCGGATACCTCCATTTGGTAAGCTGAGATGACCGTTCAGAAGAACGTATATCACCCATGCACAAGCTGTTATCCGGCTCCCTTCGGACTGAAGCGATCACAATCGCCATTCCCCAGTTACCGCCCCAGCTCCAAAATATCCGGTTTGTACAGCTCTCCGACTTGCATTATGACGGACTCCGGCTTTCAGAGCAGATGCTCACTGAGGCGATCGAAACTAGCAATGCGCTTCGGCCAGATTTGGTGGTGCTCACGGGCGATTATGTCACCGATGACCCCACTCCGATTTATGCCTTAGCCGATCGACTTCAGCGGCTTGAGAGCCGGTTGGGGATTTATGCGGTGCTGGGAAACCACGACCTGGAACTGCCCCAATCCAGAACCGAGGTGACAACTGCCCTCACTCGCGCTGGAATTCGGGTGCTGTGGAATGAAATTGCTTACCCGCTAGGGCAACAGCTTCCGATCGTCGGACTGGCAGATTTCTGGTCGCGTGAGTTTAATCCTGCTTTAGTCTTAAGTCAGCTTCACCCCGAAACGCCCCGCATCGTTCTTTCTCACAATCCCGACTCTGCCGCTAAACTTCAGCCCTGGCGGGTCGATCTTCAGCTTTCCGGGCACACCCACGGCGGTCAGATTGCTTTACCCGGTTTCGGACCCTTTCCCACAGGCTATCAGCGGCTGCGTCGCTATGTTCCCAAAACCTGGCGCAAATGGATTCCTTATATGAAAGAAGACTGCTACAAAGTCTTGCAGCACTGGGAGTGGGCGCAGGGATTGCACCAGGTCGGCTCTAATCTGCTTTATGTGAATCGCGGACTGGGAACCTATCCACCGGGACGGCTCTTCTGCCCGCCTGAATTAACAGTAATCACGATCGTTTAGCCCCGATCGAGCCTAATTCCCGCCAATCTCCTGCTGGCTACGCTCCATCCATCCTGCAAGCGGGGTGGGTAGACCGTCTACGCTGATTTGATTTTTAAGCTGCCAGTAGTCCCACATGCCCCGATCGCCTTTCTTTTGCGCCCATTCCACCATGTCTGATCGCTGCCCCTCAAACTCATAGAGCGGAACGCCCGTACCGCAGGAAGTCTGAACGCGATCGATTTCGGCGATGATAATTTGTCGGGTTCCGGGAATCGTGGGAAACAAGTCAGCCTGGGTGTGCCAGTCGAGGGCATCCGGCGTCAGCACTCGTCCCTGACCATATAGCCGCAGGATTAAAGGCTTGCCTTGAAAAGCGCAGAACATAAACGTAATTCGCTGATTTTCTGCTAGATGAGCAGAAGTTTCGTTACCGCTTCCGGTGAGGTCAAGGTAGGCAACGCGATTGGGTGAAAGAATGCGAAAGCTATCCAGCCCCTTGGGTGAAAGATTGATGTGTCCAGCGGGGCTCAAGGGCGCAGTCGCCACGAAAAAGATTTGCTGCGCGTGAATAAATTTTTGTAAATCGTCAGTGATGCGATCGAAGACTTTAGCCATAAAGGGAAGTAGACAAATAACTGCTGAAATCTATTCCACCTTCTACAGTAAGTCTCTGAGTACGCGCTCTACAGAACTTTGCGTGTAAATGAATCTTCGATTGATTCGAGCTATTGCCAACCTGTGAAAGAAACCTGTGAAAGAGTTTATTGTCGTAGACACGGAGGGAAGCGAGATCGTTCGCGAAATTGCGATTTTGAACAGCGAAGGACAGCTCGTTTACGAAGCTTTTGACGCAGCCCATCCAGACTACACAGAAACCCAGCTTAAAAAACAGCCGCTTCAGGCAATACTGCCCTGCTTTTTTGATTTCGCAAAGCAAAAGCAGGTGATTTTTCACTCCGCAAATCACGATATTCAGGTTCTACGGCAAAGCTGTCGGAAAGCAGGACTAACCTGGAGGAAAATTCAGTTTAGCTGTACTTATGAACTGGCTCAGCATTATCTGCCCGATTTACCCAGCTACTCACTCGAATACTTAAGTAAGCGATTAAACTTAAAAGTTAACCAGAAATACTTCAATCCCCAACAAGCCCACTCTGCCCGCTACGATGCCGAATTTACCTATCAGCTCTATCTGAAACTTATGGAACTGAAGTCGCAGTCCTCCCTGAAAAAGGCGTTGAAAGATAAACCGAATCCCTTTAGCAGCAGCAAGGTTGATAATCCTTTTCAAGACCATCCTGACCTGAAGCAAATTTATCAGGATGAGTTTGAATTGCTAAAGGCAACGATCGATGATATCCGAGACGATCGCAATCATCAGAGCCAGGGAGCCGTAGTGATCGGGGAACCGGGAACGGGCAAAACGCACTTGATCATGCGATTGGCAAAAGAGCTGTTGCAGGTGAATCGTCTGCTGTTTATCGGTCAGCCGAATAATCCCGATAGTGTTCTCTATCACATCTACACGCGCATTCTCAAATCGTTTGTCGAAACTGTTCCAGGAAATGGCTTTACCCAGCTTGAGAATTTGTTAGCACACAGCTTTGTTAGAATTCTTCAGGCAACTTCCCAGCAAAGCAATAACGATGAAATCATTCTTTCGAGAATTGGAGAAAATCCGCTTGCGCTTTATAGTTTGGCGAAAGAAGGAACCGATTTGAAGCGCAAACTCTGGCAGCATATTGAGCGACGCACCAATGAATGGTGGACAAGCCAATATGGGTTATCGGGCTACTCGGCGCAGATTATTAAAGGCATCATCAAATTTTGCAGCTATACCGAACCACGACGCAAAGAATTAGCAACACGCTGGTTAGTTGCTCACGAGCTAGAGCGCGAAGATGCGGAATCAATCGGCTTAGAAAACTGGAGCGCAGACTTCAGCAAAGAGGATTTCTCATTAGAAGCAATCTCAGTATTTAGCAAGCTTTCTCTGCTCGATGAACCGCTAATCATTGTATTTGATCAGCTTGAGGGATTAGGACTGGAATGCAATCGAAATCTGCTGGAACGATTTGGCGAAGCCGTCAAAGAAATCTTTACCTACGTTCCGAATAGTTTGATTATTCTCAATCTGTTTCCCGATCGCTGGCAGCAGTTTCAAACCTTTTTCGATGGTTCAGTGATCGATCGCATTTCGCAGCACAAAGTCTTTCTAGAAGCTCCAACTAATCAGCAGATCAAGGAAATTTTGCAGCTTAAAGTGAGGGCGATCGGCATTGATTTAGAAAAGCTATTTACATCAGGAGAACTTCAGCAAATTCTCAGTCATCGTCCGATTCGAGCCGCCCTGAATCGAGCAGCAGACTACTATCGCTACAAGGCACGCGGAATTCCCCTACCGCGATCGGCTCAGGAATTTTCGGAATCCTATCCTTCCCCCGAATTCCCGATTTCTACGGAACAGCGACTCGATCGCTTGGAGCAGGAGCTCAGCAAATTTCGGCAAGCAATTCAGGCGATCGCAACCGGATTAGGCTCAATCTACAGCACAGAAACAAATGGAGAGACTCCCGTTTTTCAGCCGTTTCTGAATACTGAGTTCAACCCTCATCAAAACACTCATTATCAGAATGGAAATGCTCATCGCTCTGATGAAACTCTCATTGTCCGTCTTGATGCCACACGACAGGTTTTAGACTATCTGAAATCGCAGAGACCGGAACTTTTGCAGGACTATGACAAACTGCAAATTATTACGGACAGCGACGATATTGGCAAACTCACGACGATCGCCGAAGCTTTTCAGCTCATCCAGCCCTTTGAAATTGACTGTCTTCGATTAGGTAAGTCTAAATTGCCTGAAAATCGTGTTTTTCAGTCTGAGCTTAAGAAGGTGGCGATCGGATTTCTGCAAATCGACGGCAGCGGATTCACGAGCCGTTTGAAAAACTTCAACGAATTAGTTGTCAGCCACAAAGACACTCGGTTTCTTCTATGGCGTGATGGGCGACAGCCACCGATTACAGGCAAAGTAGGACGCGAAGAAATCGAGAAGTTGAACAATGCGGCGAATGGTGAATATCGACTGATGGAGGAAAACGATCGGATTGATTTTGAGCTGCTGTACAAGCTCGTGATCGATATTCAAAACCGAGATTTAGACGTTGATTTGCTTGCCGCACTGGAAGTCGTGACGGACGAGTTAAAAGATAACTGGCTGATTCAGCTTTTTCAGCCTGAGCGATCGCTGAACTGAAATTATTCTCGACCGACCAGACCTCGGCTGACCAGAACAAAGCCTCTGGTTTTTCCTGAAGTTGTATCCAGCGTGTCCATCGATCGCCAAAGCTCATCGGCTCTCACCCAAACGGGAGGATATTTGTAGCGGGCAACATCCAGAATCAAAAAGCGATCGGTTTCCGCATGATAGGCCGCGATCGGGGAAATGTGCCCACCTCGCTCCTGCCCAATTTCTCGACGCAAATAGTTAATCAGAATATAGTTCTGCGGCTGATTGAGGTTTTCGATCGCCAGCCTGCGAAACTCTTCCAGCGACGTATCGCCTGCATGGTGAACCTTGGCTTGCACCGAGTAGCTCTCGAGCAGTTTTCCCAGTTCTTCCAGGGTCAGCCCCTGCCGCTGCACCACTTCAGGCGCGATCACCTGTCGGGCGGCTTCACTGTCAAAAAAATTGTCCTGCGTGAAAACGCGATAGGGTTCATACTGAGGGGCGATCGGAGCGGGAATGCCCAGACTATTCAGGATCATCACCATACTGGCAACGCCACAATAGGCCTGATTCACCTGCGTCACAAACTGCGAGCTGAGATTCCAAAAATCCTGTCTGGCGGCACTCTCTATCAGCAGAGCTTCACCCTGCGGCGAGTTAAACGCAATCAGACGGTCGGGGAGGGCAAGGGTCTGGGCGATTGTCTGCCCAGCAGTAAGGCACAGCCCAGCAATGGCAAACTGAAGCAGCGCAAATCTTTTTTTGAGCATCATGAATTGACTCTCCTGAATTTATCGGCAGGCTGCGAGTGCTTCGATATCTGCATTCACGATCGCTTCCAGATTCCTCGTAATTTTCTCAATATCCCAGTTCCACCAGGCAATTTCTAGTAAATGCTGAATGATTTCATCTGAGAATCGCTGCCGAATTTGCTTCGCCGGATTGCCGCCGACAATCGTGTAAGGCAACACATCTTTCGTAACGATCGCTTTTGCTGCAACGATCGCGCCATCCCCAATTTGCACGCCCGGCATAATGACCGCCTCGTAGCCAATCCAAACGTCGTTACCAATTATCGTATCGCCCTTATAAGCAGAATCATCGGTCTTGGAAGCAACCCGTTCCCACCCCTGCCCAAAAATCTCAAACGGATAGGTCGAGAAGCCAGACATGCGATGGGTTCCCCCATTCATCACGAACTTTACTCCTCTCGCAATGGCGCAAAACTTACCGATCATCAGCTTATCCCCCACAAAAGGAAAGTGATATAGCACATTGCGCTCAAAGTTTTCGGAGTCTTCCGGGTCGTCGTAGTAAGTGTAATCGCCGATCGAAATATTGGGATTAGAGACTGTGTTTTGAATAAAACAAATCTGAGGAAATCCCGGCATTGGGTGCGGGTTCTTGGGATCAGGATAGTTCATTTGCTTTAGCACACCCCAAGCAAAAAACCGGATAGGACTAGCCTACCCGGAATCGAAGGAAAAGGATGATCAGATTGATTGATTAAACTAAACGGCAGAACGTTAGCTTACACGCCCACGGTCCGCTTGCTCACCTGAGCCAGTTCGCCTTTCACATACTTGGCAGCGTACTCTTCCAGGCTAATCTGCTTGATCTTAGACGCATTGCCTGCGGTTTCGAACTGCTGATAGCGATCGGCGCACACTTTCTGCATGTACTTGATCGAAGGCTTGAGGAAGTGGCGGGGGTCAAATTCCTTCGAATTTGCCGACAGAGCTTCACGGACTGCTGCCGTAATTGCCAAACGGTTATCCGTATCGATGTTCACCTTCCGTACACCGCTCTTGATACCCTTCTGGATTTCTTCAACGGGTACACCGTAGGTTTCAGGGATAGTACCACCGTGTTGGTTAATCAGCGCAATCAGATCTTCGGGAACCGAGGAAGAACCGTGCATTACCAGGTGGGTGTTGGGCAGGCGGCGGTGGATTTCTTCGATGCGGCTGATTGCCAAAATTTCACCGGTCGGCTTGCGGGTGAACTTGTATGCGCCGTGGCTGGTTCCGATTGCGACTGCCAGCGCGTCAACCTGAGTCCGCTCAACGAAGTCAACCGCTTCATCGGGGTCGGTCAGCAGCATGGAGTGATCGAGTTCACCTTCAAAGCCGTGTCCATCTTCTGCTTCGCCTTTGCCGGTTTCTAGCGAGCCGAGGCAACCCAGTTCACCTTCAACGCTAGCCCCGATCGCGTGAGCGACTTTCACGACTTCGCTGGTGACAGCAACGTTGTACTCGTAGCTTGCGGGGGTCTTGGCGTCAGCTTCCAGCGAACCGTCCATCATGACGCTGGTGAAGCCGTTCTTAATTGCGGAGTAGCAGGTTGCAGGCTCGTTACCGTGATCCTGGTGCATCACGATCGGAATATGAGGATAGGTCTCAACCGCAGCCAGAATCAGGTGACGGAGGAAATTTTCCCCAGCGTACTTGCGGGCACCACGAGAAGCTTGCAGAATCACAGGGCTATCTGTGGCATCAGCAGCCTGCATGATTGCCTGGATTTGCTCCATGTTGTTGACGTTGAACGCAGGAATGCCGTATCCATTCTCGGCGGCGTGATCCAGCAGTAGTCGCATTGGCACAAGTGCCATAGGTTTCCTCCTAGTTGGTGTGATCAGCTAATTTCGGCTTGAAATGAGAAATGCTTATGACAATCTTAAGATACTTTACACTCCCAGGTGAATTAATATCTTTCGGATTTCGGTCTAAGCGGCGAATGTGAACGCCAGCCTCGTTTTTAAGTATAAATGCTCAAGGTGATCTTTAGTCAAGCTTTGGTTTCAGGATGAATTGATTCTCCCTCAAGAGGTTATTTGAGGAGTCGCCACTGTCCTGCATTGCCCCCTAAATCCCCCATTGGTTACTGCCGCTCTAGAGGAGCGAGTGGGGGACTTTGAAGGCTGGGGGAGGTTAAGGTCGATCGCGTAACTCCCGCACAATTTCCTGCGCTAAGTTTTTGCTCCACACCTGCTCGAAGGGACAAGAGACGCGATCGTCTTCCCGCTCAAACCAACTCATCGCCTCTTCAAGCTGGCTCACTGAATAGGTATCGTTAATCAGCATTTTGGTGAGCAGGGTTTTGACGATGATCGCCTGAGCATCATTTAGAACGAGCATGGCTGATCCTCCTGCTGAGACGAGGCTTCGCCGTTCCCCCTCTGGGGTAATCGTGCATTAGCAAGACGTTCGGCTTTGCTGAGAATCACTAGGGCTTTGTCGATATCGCGCACTTTGATCGATCGAATGGAAGTCAGCAGAGAACGGACGAGGGCAACCTCATCATCGGAAAGGGTAATCATGTTTGAAACTCCATGAGAATCTAACTCAGATGCAGCAATGATTCTGGGCGTTTTTGGCTTAATTTCAATATAAATTAATTCGGCAATTCGTACAATATAGAAATTCCAAAAATAAAGAATAATCCTGAAACCCCGTTACGATCGTTGAGTTGCAGAGGCTAGGTGTGTATTAAGAATTTTCGATGGCTAGGAAAAAGAAAGCAGAGCTGCGCCTGTATATCTCGCCTAGTCTAGATAGGCTGTTAAAGACGTTAGCGGGTCTTAGTGATCAAACCGTGAGCAGTATTGTCGAGGACACTCTTAGGGAGAGCCTGCCTGAGCGATACAGCGAATTAATGAATACTCACAATCTGGGAAAGCTGCTAGAGGACGAGGATTAGGAGACGGTTAAAAACGCACATCCTGCTGACGACACCACCTTTCAGGACAGCCACCGTTTCAACCAGTTCCAGCCCCACGACGGCTCAGGCTTTGGCCTCAATGACTCGGAGAGTTTCTGCTGGAGCTGCTGCAAATTTCCTCGACATTTAACAGTGTTGGGATGATTGACTCCGAGCCGCTGTTCCAGGATAAAAATTGCTCGCTCGTAAAGCGGTTCTGCCTCCGAGTAGCGTCCCTGATTCTTGTAGAGTACTGCCAGATTGTTGAGGCTAGCGGCAACATCAGGGTGATCTTTGCCTAACTGCGCTTCACAAATCTCTAGCGATCGTTGAAGGAGGGGTTCTGCTTCCACGTAGCGTCCCTGATAGTTGTAGAGTACTGCCAGACCGTTGAGGCTAGCGGCAACAGCAGGATGGTCTTTGCCTAGCTGCGCTTCACAAATCTCTAGCGATCGTTGAAGGAGGGGTTCTGCCTCCGAGTAGCGTCCCTGATTCTTGTAGAGTACTGCCAGATTGCTGAGGCTTTCGGCAACATCAGGATGGTCTTTGCCTAACTGCGCTTCTCGAATCTCTAGCGATCGTTGGTAGAGCGGTTCTGCCTCCGCATACTGTCCTCGTTGCTTGAGATAATATCCTGCCTGGTTCAGCAATCGTGCTAATGCTTCAACCTGCTCTAGCTCATCGGGGAGATAGGGTTGAATCGACTCTACGTGAGGTAGCAAACGGGCACACTGTGTCCACTGGTCATAATCCACGAAAGGGAAGGCTGCATTCAGAGCGGCGACCGCCCGGTTCACCCACTGCTGCAACTGGTCATCAGTCATTCCTTGCCGCACAACTGCCTGTACCATGCGGTGAATGCTGTAGGACTGGGCAGTAGGCTCCAGTTTAATCAGCGAATAGCAAGCCAGGGGATTGAGGAGATTTGCCAGTTGCAGGGGATCTGTCTCCGCCTCTGCCAGGGCAGTTTGGACTCGGTCGCCCAGGTGTTTTGCTCCTTTCACCAACAGCTCATAGGGAATTGCATCGGCAGCCAGCAAAGCACTCCACTGAAGCACATCAGCGGCAGCAGGAGCCGTTTCCTGGATGGCTTGAAAGTTAATTGCCCAGGTCGTCGTCACCGAGGCGGGATAGTTGACTCCGGCAGGATGCTGTTCCAGCAGCTTGAATCGCTGTTGCTGATAGCTCGTCCAATAATCCTGAATGCGGATCTGCCGTTCGCGGATAAATGCGCCTGCCTGCTCCAATGCCAGGGGCAAATCGTCAAACTCTGCCGCCAATTGCGCTGCTGCGGTTCGTTCGGCATCGGTTCCCTGCTCCTGCCCGGTACGCTTCATCAGCAAGGCGATCGACTCCTGCCGAGACAGCTTCAAGACCTGCTTCACCTCAGCAATGCCCACAGCATCCAGGACGGGAGCGCGAGACGTGACCAGAATACAGCCCTGGGGATTTTGCGGACGGAATTTTTGCAGCAGTTCAGGGCGATCGGCGTTGTCAAAGATCAGCAGCCAGTCTTTATGATTCGCAAACCAACGCTTCACCGCCTCAATTTTTTTCTCGGTTTCCTGCGCCTCCTGCTGCGGCAATGCCAGGGCACGCGCCAGATTGCCAAAATCCGTACTCAGCTCCAGCTCGGTATCTGCCCTCACCCAAAACACCCACTGATACGGCTTCCCAAAATAGTGATAAGCATATTCCACCGCCATCTGCGTCTTGCCAATGCCGCCCAAACCTGACAGTGCCGTGGCGCGTCGCTGCTGTAGAGCCTCATGCAACTGCATCAGTAATGCATCGCGTCCAGTGAAGTACGGGTTCGGCGGAAAGGGAACGTTGAACGAAATCGGCTCCTCGATCGGTTGAGCGGCTTGCTGATAGTAAATGTTTTCAGCAATGAAGTTTGTATTATCTTCTGCCGTTCTAACCTGATTGTTCATTCCCCCGTAGTTGTTCTGCTGCGTCATTGTTTTGCTGCGTTTCGCTCATCGGGGTGAAGGCTAGAGAATGCGTTTATCCGTGATGGTGTTCTCCACCAATAAAGTTGGTGTTATATGCGCCTTTAATTACGTTCTGGTAATTCGTACCGCCGTAGTTGTTCTGCACGGTACTGCTGTTATCCTCTACCAGCATCAGCGTAATCTCATGGGCGATCGTCTGAACTTGTGTGGCAAACTCCGGGTCTTCATCCATCACCACGTCCAGATTTTTGGCGATCGTATTCAGAGCCGCTTTGTCGCCCTGTTCCACCTTCTCTAACGCAAAATCAATGTTGGGCGATCGACCCCGCAGCTTATTCCAGATCAGCTTTCGCAGCTCGTCCATTCTGGCAACGGCTCCTTCTGTCAGCTTCTCAGCCGCTTTGCCCGCACCCGCCTCAATAAATTTTTGAAACGCCAGATTTGCGATCACACTTGCCGTTATCGCGGTTACAGGTTCTACCATTGGTTTCTCCCAAAGATTGTCTCACCATGTCACGCAATACACCCAACGATAGCGAAATTCCAGGGAAAAACTCAAAGAGTTCAAAGTCTCCCACGAGTAGGGGATTTAGGGGGCTGCAAAGCCTGGAACACTAACAGAATCGCCTTATGAAAACACCGTAGCTCAGAATTGAGATCTAGGCAGGCAAAGCATCGTTTAATCAGAAGAACTATCGCGCGTTTCTTCTTCTATCGCTTCATCATTCACTTTCACATCACCCAAATCATCCCTTAGCGAATTACTTAGCGTTACCCAATTTGCGACGCTCAAATCTTCTGCACGTACCTGAGCATTAAGCTGCATTGATTCCAGAAGTTCAGTCAGCTTGTCGCGATCGATCACACTCTTCAGGTTATTTCGCAGCATTTTGCGCTTGGTGGCAAATCCTAGCTTTACCAGCGTATCGAGCTTGCGGGGGTCGGTTACAGGGGAGGCAATCGATCGGGGTGTGAGGCGAACCACTGCGGAATCAACTTTTGGCGGCGGTTGAAATGCTTTTGCTGGAACGTCTGCGATCCAGATGCAGTCCGCCAGATATTGCACGCGCACCGAAAGCGCACCAAAGGCTTTAGAACCCGGACTTGCCGTGATCCGCTCGGCAACTTCTTTTTGCATCAATAGGACGACCGACTCATAGGGTTCTGGGTTAGGGTGAGCGATCGTCCCCAGCAGCAGTTCCAGAATCGGTCCGGTGATGTTGTAGGGAATGTTGGCAACGACTTTGTTGGGATTTTGAAAGGCAGGAGCATTCGTCAGCAGTTCAGGCAGATTCAAGCTTAAAATATCGCCCTGAAGCAGCAGAAAATTCTCGGTTTGACCAAACTGTTTGACCAGCAGCTTGCACAAATCGCGATCGATTTCCACCGAAAGAACCGACTGCGCCAGGGGCAAAAGCCTGCGAGTAAGAATTCCCGTTCCGGGACCAATTTCCAGGACGCGATCGGTTGGCTGAAGGGCGGCAGCATTCACGATTTGCGCCAAAGCCTTTTCGCTCTGGAGCCAGTGCTGTCCAAATCGCTTTCGCGGTGAGTGAGTCATGTGTGAAGTCAAAATTTTGAGTCCGCCGTCCCGATTTTCATAACTCGCGGCACTTAACCGCAAACCTCTATCCTAGCGGGTTTCCAAAACTGTAACTAAAGTCACTCTGAGGCGATCGGCGTGGCAGAGTAGAAACATCCTGAATCCATCGTCATTCGATCAGGAACCCATGTGAGGAGATTACCATGTCGAAGATTACGTCTCGTCTTTCCCGCCGTACCCTGGGCATTGCTGTGCCGCTCTTGCTAGGGGTTGCTAGTATTTCGCTCACGCTACCTGTTCTCGCCCACGAAACCCAGCCAATGACACGAACCATTACCGTAACCGGACAAGGCACTGAGTCGATCGCCACGACCCTGACTCAGGTGCAGCTCGGTGTTGAAGTGCAAGGTAGAACGGCAGAAGAAGTGCAGCAAGAAGCCGCTCGGCGATCGTCGGCGGTGGTGGAGTTTTTACGGGGGCGCAATGTCAGCAAGCTGCAAACCACCGGAATCAATCTCAGTCCGCGCTACGACTACGACAACGGCAACCAGAGAATCGTAGGATACACGGCGACCAACACGGTGAGCTTCCGCATTCCCACAGAGCGGGCAGGCACTTTGTTAGACGAAGCAGTGCGGGCAGGCGCAACGCGGATCGATAGCGTATCGTTTATTGCAGAAGATGCGGCGATCGCAACCGCACGACAGCAGGCAATCCGGGAAGCAACGCAGGATGCCCAAACGCAGGCAGATGCTGCTTTATCTGCGCTGGGACTCAGCCGCGAAGAAGTCGTGAGCATTCAGATCAACAATGCCTTTATGCAACCGCCTCCAATGCCCCTGTACCGCCAGAATGTCGCGATGGGTGCCGCAGACTCTGCCCCTACGCCGGTTGTGGGAGGCGAGCAGGACATTCAGGCAACGGTGACTTTGCAGATTCGCTATTAGTTTAAGAGGGTGTTTGAGCAGGGTGGGGGTTTCTACATTGCCCCCTAAATCCCTCAAGGCTGGGGAACTAAATTAATTTCCTGCCCACCCTGCTTTAGCGATGCCGTGAGCGCGGTGAGAATTTCGACCAGTTCTGCTCCCAGTTCTCCGGGGGATATGGCAGAAGGGGTGTTGTGCTGCACGCAGTCGAGAAAATGGCGGCAGACCTGCTGAAGCGGCTCAAGCGACTCGATCGCAATGGGCTGAGATGGATGAGCGATCGGAGAAAATGGCATTCCTTCAGAAGAATTGGCAGACGCGAAACTGCCGGGCAGGAAGGTTAACGGCGATTCAGGATTTAGCTCGTCAAAAACCAGCGTACCGCGATCGCCTACTGCACAGAGTCGCCGCTGCTTATCAGGATTGCCCCAGCAAAGATGAATCATTGCCCGAAAGCCACTGGGATAGCTCAGGTTCACCCACACCAAATCAGAAATTCCCGGTTGCAGCCAGCTCATTCCCTGAGCCTGAACGGCGATCGGGCTTTCTCTCGTCCAGGCGTTGAAAATGGCAATGTCATGCACCACCAGATCCCACAAAGCATCGACATCCTGGCGCACCGGACCCAGGTGAGTTCGGCTGGCATAGCCATAGCGCAAATTACCCAGATCACCTGCCTGAATCCTGATCTGCCCCTGCTGCACTGCCGGATGAAATAAATAGGTGTGATCGACCACAAGCTGTCGCTGCTGCTGTATTGCCAGTTCACAAAGCTGCCTTGATTCCCGGGGGTCAAGCGTTAGCGGCTTTTCTGCTAGCACATGGCAGCCCTGTTGCAAAGCGGCTTTAATAATGGAGAAATGGCTGATCGCGGGCGTTGCCACAACGACGGCTTCGACTTCGGGTAACGCCAGGGCTTCTGTCCAATCGGTGAGCAAAGGGCGATCGTCTAATCGATGATGCTGTCCCAGGCGATCGGACAAAGACTGAAGCTGTTCTAGATTCGGGTCTACCACTGCCAGAAGTTCTGCTTGCGGCAGGGTGAGAAAATTGCGAACGAGGTGAGTTCCCCAGCGTCCCGCCCCGATGACAATCAGCTTAACAGGAGCGAGTTGGGCACGATCGCGCGAAAAATTGGGAGAGACAAAAGCAGCAGGAATCTGGGATAGACGAGCTGTCATAGCGGCTGGAGGCCAAATGCCTTTGGCGGCGAGTTTGTGAGCAAAGGGTTTGCTCCAGCGTGGCTCAATCGATCGCCCAACGTGACCCGCAATTCTGCGGAACTGTTTATGAGATTTGCTTAAAGTCGCTTAATGGAAGCAATTAATATAAACGGCTCAGAACGTAGTCACATAGCTCCAGCAGCGTTTGGCGCGAGTCTGAATCAGGCAGTTCGCTGAGGTTGGCGATCGCCTGCTGAGCGTGTTTGGTGGCGAGTTCCCGCGAGCGTTCGATGCCGTGACTGTCATAGACAAGTGCCAGTGCCTGCTCCAGATCCCCTTCCTGAGCAAACTCACGCTCGATCAGGGTTTCTAGATAAGGCTTTTCTTCCATTGCGAAGAGAACCGGAGCCGTTAAATTACCGCTTTTCAGGTCTGATCCAGCAGGTTTACCCAGGGCATCACTAGAGGCAGTGAAGTCAAGAATGTCATCCACGATTTGAAATGCCAAGCCCACATTACGCCCGTATTCATAAAGCTGCTGCGCCAGTGCATCTGAAACGCCACTTAGGAGAGCAGAGGCTTTTGCGCTGTTTGCCATTAGCGAAGCGGTCTTGTAATAGCTCTTTTCCAGATAGGCTGAGATCGACAAACTCGCATCAAAGCGATTGAGTCCCTGCTGAATCTCGCCCTCTGCAAAGTCGCGGATCACTTCAGAGAGCAGTTTCACGACTGCTAAATTATCCAGATTCGCCAGATACCAGGAGGACTGAGCAAACAGAAAATCGCCTGCCAGCACTGCAACCCGATTGCCAAAGCTGCTGTTAACCGTCGGCACGCCCCGCCGCAGCTCGGACTCATCAATTACATCGTCATGCACCAGACTCGCAGTGTGGATCATCTCAGTAATTTCTGCGAGGCGGCGATGCTTTTGCGTAATTTCTTCGTCTGACATCGTTGCCCTTGCCACCAGCAGGACGATCGCAGGTCTCAGCCGTTTTCCTCCTGCCCCAAAAAGGTATTCTGCTGCGGCGTAAAGAATGGGGTGTCTGGCTCCCACAAGTTGTTTCAGGTTCTCAGTCAGCAGCCGGAGATCTGCGTCTACTGGGGAAAAAAGGGAGGTCGCTGAGGTCATGGATGAGCCGCCGCTGTTAAGTTACGAAATATTACACATCTTACCTTTATTTTACTCATATCTATTTTTCCTGGGGTAGTCTGATCTGCCCCTTCTTAGTAATGACCTTAGTGATGACGAGAACCATCTGGCAAAATCGTATTCTGTAAACGAGTGAGCGTCAGGTTCGCGCCAGTGAGGTTGGCAGCTATTAAATTTGCCCCGCTCAGGTCTGCCTGGGTCAGGTTTGCGCCGCGCAAATTGGCTCCGCTGAGGTTCGCTTCCTTGAGGCAAGCACGACTTAGATCGGCTCCGCGCAAATTGGCTCCAGCGAATGTTGCCTGTGCCAGGTTTGCCTTACTCAATTTTGCCCAGCTTAAATCCGATCGATCGCCTGCCGCCTCAATCAGGGTTGCCCCGGTCAGAATTGCATTCACCAGACGAGCTTCGACCAGGATAGTTTTATAGAGCGTTGCTTTGCAGAGTAAAGCCGCATTAAGTTCTGCCTGATAAGCATTGGCGCGGCTCAGGGTGGCACTGGTGAGATTTGCCCCATTCAAATTCGCACGGCACAGCTCCGATCGCGTCAGGTTCGTATCGCTGAGGTCAGCCGATCGCAGATTTGCCTGTCGGAGGTCGGCTCCAATTAAATCCGTCAGGCTCAGATCTGCCTGGATCAAACTAGCTTCGCGCAGGTCGGCATTCCGCAAAATTGCCCCTTGAAGATCAGCTCCATCTACGGTTGTGCCAATCAGGTGAGCATCGCTCAGGTCTGCTTCGGTCAGGTCAGCGTGAATCAGAATTGCCTCATATAAATTGGCACGGGTGAGGTCAGCCGATCGCATCACAGCCTGGCTCAGATTTGCCGAAGCCAGGGACGTTCGACGCAGGTTTGCCCGACCCAAATCTAATCGGCTCAGATCAAAGCCGCGCAGATCCGCTTCGTTCAAGTCGGGGTCAATTTCAGGATGGTGCAGTCGCCAGTCTTGCCAGCCGATTGCTCCCCATTTCAGCAGTGCCAGATGTTCTGAATTTGCCATAATGCCCGCTGCGCCCCTGCCTGTGCCTCCTATAGATTCGCTGTAAGCTGACCTAAAAAAGAATTACTCTTTGCGTCCGCCCAGTTCAAGCTGCCGACCAGATATGCTTTCCAGCGAACCGAGCACTGCCCTGGATGCCGCAATAATGTCCTGCTCCTGGCCACCGAGATAAAGTCGCCCAAAGCTGCCCACCGCTGAAATGTGCAGAATGTTGATCAAAGCTGCTTTTTCCGCTTCGTTGGCAGCTAGAGCCGCATAAGCAGCAGGTTCGCATTCCATAATGTAGAGCGTTTGCCCAGCAAGCAGCATATTTCCCTTGCGGGTGCGGTTAATGAGCTGGGTATGGTGAGCGTCAATGTTGCGAATAATCTGGCTGGAAATAATCCGGGGCTTAAGGCTGTCTCGCGGACTCACCCCGATGTAATCTAAAATTGCACGTCCGGCAGCCAGGGTATCACTCTGACGACTGGAGTGAATTTCTAGCAGCCCATACAATCGCTCAATAAACAGCACCCCCGGGCGCACCGAAGCCGACTTCAGGGCGATGTCCATCAGGCGATTGATTTCAATTCCTGGCGCAATCTCCACCCAGAGCGAGGAATCCCCCGGCAGGGGCAAAAACCCTAATGCCTGCGTCCCAAGGTAAGCGGCGTGCTGGGGCTGAAGGTTGTCGAGATAAACGTAGCTGCGAAGATCAATTCCCAAAACAGTACCTTCCCAAAAAACACCCGAGACGAGACAGCTTTGCTGCAAGCTTAAACTGACCGCTAAGCGACAGCAACACCCACAGTGGTAGTTCTATTATCGCTGAAGTGTTAATGATTATTGCGGGGATTCTAGCGAAGCGGCTGAAGAAAGGTTGCAAATTGCTCATCCCTACCCAATCGGCAAGTGGCCGCTACTTGCTACACCGCTAGTTTAATCACGAAAGTGATTTAAATCACGCAGAATTCCATCAGAAAATCATAGAGTCACGACTGAAACTCCCGCATGCAGGCTTGGATCACTGTATTAACTAAACCATTCATCAACTAAACCATTCGCTTCACTGCCTTCTATGATTCAGCTCCAGCCGCAAATCACTCGCCTGCCCCTGGCTGACTTGATTCTCCCCATGAATCTGCTGCATTTTGATTCACAAAAACTGATTGCCCTCGGTGTCCCTCCCGAAGATGCAAAGTCGATCGCCCAAACCATCATCACAAAACACACGATGCTGCGCTACTGGCGCAAGTTGGCTCAAGCAGGCATCCCCAGCGATGATGCGCGTCGAATTGCCAGAGCCATTGCCAAATATGATGTGATTCAAACTTTGCCCAGCGCACGGCAGCAAAACCTGATTCGCTACTATTGCCCGATCGTCTGTCGCTGTGGTCTGTGGCGATCGGCTCTCTTGCTGTCTCAGCCCAGCAAATTAACTCCAGTTTCCTAATCCTTCAAATTTCTCCTGAGAGAACCCCGAAGCAGCCGATCTAGAATGGCAGGGAATAAAGGGAAAAGAACCCGTGACACTGCACCTGACCCCAACCCAGCTACACCAGATTCAAACCCAGGCAGAGCGCACCTATCCTGAAGAATGCTGCGGATTACTGCTGGGTCAACGCGATCGATCGGGCAACAAATTGGGCAACAAACAGGTTTGCGAAATCTACGAAACGCCAAACGCCTGGACAAAGGAAGCAACCGCCGAACTCGCCCTACAAATCCCGGCTGCCCAAATTGCACAAGGCGCAAAAGCCGATCGCTACTGGATCGATCCCAGAGATTTACTCAAAGCTCAGAGATATTGCCGCGATCGAGGCTGGACAGTACTGGGTATCTATCACTCTCACCCGGATCATCATGCAGTGCCTTCAGAATGCGATCGGGTTCTGGCTTGGGCGGAATATGTTTATGTGATTGTCTCTGTGCAGCAGGGTAAAGCACAGGACGTTCGCGGCTGGCAGCTTGATTCAGCCCATCAGTTTCAACCCGAGGAACTTCTGATTACCGAGATGGATTTGCCTGGGCACAAGTAATCGCCTGCTGAACTTGCTGACGTAATTCAAGGGGTTCGATCGCTTCTGTAATGCGTAAGGCATTCTCAGGTTGACCGAGTGCAAGATAGGTTGGGATGAGTGACACCGTGCTGACACTCTGCTGAGAAGCTTCACTGACAGCATCAGCAAGCTCCTGAGCCTGATATAAAACTTGCTGGGCGCGATCGTTCTCTTCCAAGGCTGTGTACACTCTGGCTACCCCAGATAAAATCATCGCTTTGACATACGATTCTTCCAGAGCTTCTGTACTCTGAAGAACGAACGTAAGAACAGAATTTGCTTGCTCCTTCTGGTTTACTGCTTCATAAACGTAGGCAGTACCCAGCAATATGTATAGGGTAAGCAAAGTCTGCCTTGTAAAGCTCTGAACGAGTGTTACCAGTTCGTTTGCTAATGCAGCAGCTTGTCTCGCTCCTCCTGCCACCGAATAAATTCCCATAAACCTAGCAAGAGTCGTAAAGCGAATGGCATTGGCGGCTTCAAGGGAGTATTTGGCGAGTTCTTCCGTTTTCTCTTCCTCTTCGCTGCGATAGTTAGCTAGAGCAAGATCCAGCACTGCTAAAGCCTTGGCTGGCTGACCCTGCACCTGATAATGCTCCGCAATGTCAAGCAAAAAAGGTAGCCTGTCCTCCTCATCTCGCTGATTAACCAATGCCAAAGCGGAGTCTAACTGTCCGGCATTGATGTAGGCGGTGATGACCGATGATATTGCCCAATCTCGCCCGAAAGGATACTCACCATCGTAGGGTTCGACATCGTGGAGTTCGCCCTCTGGCAAGGAAGGAGCCGGAATACCAAGCGCGATCGTCTCTGCCTGCTGCAATTGTCCGCGCTGAAGGTAAGCCTCGCTAATACTTGCTAGAGTTGCCTCACGCTCATACGGATTCTGAATTTTTGGTACTAACGCCAATGCCGCTTCAAGCTGCCCTGCGCGGATAAGCCTGACAATTTCCGGACTGATTCCTGCGGCTTCCAACGGCCATTGGTTTTCCGAACTCTCCCCCAGCAGGGAGCTTTGAACCTGCTCTGGCTCCGATGTGGCAGGTTTTACGAAGAGGGAAAAACTTATTATTTCGTCAGTCGATTCCGATAAGGGAATGGGTGGGAAAGGGCATGAGGGCGACAACGGGGCAAAAGTAAACTGTGCTGAAGATACGGTAGAAGCAGTATGCCCTCCAGTCAGAGACGAAATTGCCGCAGGATCAGGCTGAGCTAAGCCAGCATGACCCCCTCCAAATACTCCCGAAATGACAGCAATACTCAAGGTAAACGAGACTCTTGGCTTTGGTACGAGGGACATCAGGCAACCGATCGTTATCAGGGCGAATACGCGAATTATCTCCGAGCCATTTCTACCCAGCATCCGTGAAAACTGGCTCAATCCCACAAAACGCTCTAAACCTCCCCCTTTATCGCCCCTGCCCCTGCCCCCTATCCACCCATCTACTCCCCACTCCAACCCTAAAGAAATCCTGATTCTTAACATCATGCGATCGAGAATGCAGCAGACCTGCTGTAATAGAAAAAGGCAAGTCACGCCCAATCCCCTCAAAACCTTTGTATCTCTTCATGCAGTGTTACTCGTATCATGCTGAATCCGAATCTGGATGACATTCAATTAACCAAAGACGACTACGAACGCTATTCACGTCACCTGATCCTGCCGGAGGTTGGGCTAGAGGGGCAAAAACGCCTGAAAGCCGCGAGTGTTCTGTGCATCGGCACAGGCGGACTCGGCTCTCCACTGTTGCTCTACTTAGCGGCGGCAGGTATTGGGCGAATCGGCATCGTTGATTTTGACGTAGTCGATTTCTCGAACCTTCAACGGCAGGTGATCCACGGCACATCGTGGGTTGGCAAGCCCAAAATTCAGTCTGCAAAAGATCGCATTCTGGAAATCAATCCCTACTGTCAGGTTGACCTCTACGAAACTCGTCTCTCTGCCGAAAACGCGCTGGGCATTATCGAACCCTACGATGTGGTGGTAGACGGCACAGACAACTTCCCGACGCGCTATCTGGTGAACGATGCCTGTGTGCTGGCGGGTAAGCCCAACGTCTACGGCTCAATTTTCCGGTTTGAAGGGCAAGCAACGGTCTTTAACTATCAGGATGGACCGAACTATCGCGACCTCTATCCCGAACCGCCGCCACCCGGACTGGTTCCCTCTTGCGCTGAGGGTGGTGTGCTGGGCATTCTCCCCGGACTGATTGGGGTAGTTCAGGCGACGGAAACGGTGAAAATCATTATGGGCGTGGGGCAAACGCTGAGCGGTCGGCTGCTGCTCTACAATGCGCTAAACATGACCTTCCGTGAACTGAAACTGCGCCCGAATCCGGTTCGTCCCGTGATCGAGAAGCTGATTGACTACGAAGAGTTTTGCGGCATTCCTCAAGCAAAAGCAGCAGAAGCACAGCAACAGGCAGCCATGGAAGAAATTACCGTTCAGCAGCTCAAAGAAATCCTCGATAGCGGCGCATCGGATTATGTGCTGCTCGATGTTCGCAATCCGAACGAGTACGACATTGCCAAGATTCCCGGCTCGGTGCTGGTTCCTCTACCAGATATCGAAGAGGGTGGCGGCGTTGAAAAAGTGCGGGAACTCGTCAATGGGCACAAGCTGATTGTTCATTGTAAGATGGGCGGGCGATCGGCTAAAGCGATCGGTGTTTTGAAGCAGTCTGGCATTGACGGCATCAACGTTAAAGGCGGGATCAATGCTTGGAGTCAGGAAATCGATCCGTCTGTTCCGCAGTATTAAACAGAACTCAGGCGTTTAAGCCAATTGTGCATCGGGTAATCCGGCTGGGTTGCCCGATTTTTAGTGGTTTAGGGGCTACAGTTCGCCGATTTGAAGCTGATATTCGGTTGGGGTGAAGCGATAGATTCCTAAAGGCTTAACTCGATCGACCCTAGCGATCGTCCAGCCGCACGGGAACTGGCTCAAACGCCGGACAGTAGCCCTCAGGCGTTACCTTAAAGCCAAATAAAGGCGAGGCCTGATTCCAGCATCGCTGTCCCCGAAAGTGAAGGCAGTTTGCGCAGCATTCAACATCGGTGGGCAAGCTGGACTCACTGCTTTGATGCAATAGCTCACGCTGATGCAGTCCGCGTAGAATCAGTTCTTCGCCCTGCCAGCGTGCCTCGATCAGCCCGGTATCAGCAAAGTTTTGCCAGCGGGGATCGGAGGTAATGGCTGCGGGTACGACGATCGTGACTGCCGTTTCCTGAGCTGAAAGTTCACCTTCATAGCGGGCATCGGGGGCAGCAGGCTGAATAAAGGTTTCACCGATCGGCAGGTCGACTCGGATTCCGGCAGCAGGCGTGTGCAGATGATAGCGATTTTGCAGTTCTTCCAGACTGGTTAAATCACTAAGATACGCCGGAGAACCATGCACAAAGATAACGTGCTGCGGGCGCAGATTATGAATGAGCTGAGTGGTTCCGGTTCCGTCGCAGTGGTCGCCCAGAAAATAAGACTCGATCGATAATTGTCCGCTTTGCAGCAACCGATTTAGGGTCGGCGAATCTTCCAGCATTTGCAGCAGAGCCGGGTCGATCGCCGATCGCCCAAACTGTTGCGGAACCAGCAGCAGCCAGGGACCGCTATCGGGCAGGCAGTAATCGCTCAGATCTGCTTCCTGGTCGGTCAACACAATGCAGGGAAACCGATTCATGGCTGCACTGCCGTTGCCATTATTGCCCCCGTTTTTACCGTTCTGCTTCAGGTGCAAATGCCGCACGCGAGGACGAATACGCTCATCCCAAAATAGGGGCTGATGCCGGGCAAAATTTTGCACTGAACTGGGAAAGTGAGACAGCATTTCCAGATAGGCATTGCAGCCCAGTGCCACGCTTCCCGCCACCCAGATATCCACATCGCGTCCGGTGAAGTGATGATGGCTCCGCAGCAGCATCAAGATTTCCTGCCCCAGCCCCAGGGTTGGAGTCGGCAGCAGCACCGACTGACCCTCGCCGATCGCGTGATGAATCCGTTCAGCAAGCTGGTTTTCCTGCTGTCTGCGGTGGGGATAGCGGGCTGTGCCATAGCTGCCTTCCATAATCAGCACATCGGGCTTGAGTCCGCGCAGCTCTTCCAGCGGCAGGCCATCTACCAAACGAGAATTCGACAGTAAGCAATCCCCGGTGTAAAACAGCGTATACGATCGCTCTGGGGTGGTGTGGGTGAGCAAAATAGCAGCAGCCCCGGGCAGATGACCTGCTGGAACCAGCTCTGCACTGAGTCCTTCCCGAAACTCAACGGGCGATCGCCAGGGCAGGGCGTGGCAAAAAGCAGAAACTTCCGGCTGGTCGAGCCAGTTCAGCGGTAGGAGCTGTGTCGTTACCTCACTGGCATAAATCGGCATCTGAGGAAACGCCCGATGCAGTTCGAGTAGCCCTCTGGCATGATCAGGATGGGCATGGGTACAAATCACTAGATCAGCAGGCGGTTTTTGACCTGCATTACGGAGCAGCGGCGCGAGATTTGTTAACCCGCAATCCAGCAGAATCCGATGCGACCCCATTCGCACCAGCAGACCAACCCCTTCTTCCTGTTGACCCGCTCCATAAGGTAAGCATTCCAGTTCGACCACAGCAGCGATTCCGTGTAACCAGTAGCAGCATCAGCAAGAGATCAAAGCAGTTTCCCGAAGGGCAAACGAGAATAATGCTCTCAAACCGGATCTATCGCAATGCCGGAGAAGTGAAAGTTAGGAAAAACCCGATCGATCCCTGCTCTCCTTTCAAAGGGCTGTGAAGCCTCTGCAAACCGGAGCGGCATCGCCGATCGTGCCTGGATTAATCCTGACTTTATTCTAAATTTATTCTGAATTTAATTGTGCCTTAGCGGACAACTGAGGAGTTAGTGGGCAGAGCCATTTCCGTGGTAGTTATCGGTATCGTAAAAGCCGTTTCTCGTGCCGAAGAAGAGGCAAGCCACAATAAAAACCGGGGTCAGGGCCAATAAGATCAGTTTGACATCCATCGTTGCAATCACACTCCTTTAGTTTTTGACGTTGACGGGTTGACAATGCAGGTTGACATTGATCGAGATTCTACCGAATCCAATCCACGAAAGACGATCGGGCAAAGGAGGGATATTCTCGGCTTTCGGGATCAAACCAGGCTAAATGCAGCACTGCTGGATCAAAGCCAAATTAATTTATCCGATTGTGGAGCAAAAATCGATGGGGTAACGAGGATGAACTAATATTCTTTACGATCGTGCTTTGTTAGGCCTTTATTTTTTATTCTGCAACTTCTGGTTTTCCCCTGTGCTATCTGCTTCCCCATCCGCTGATGGTTTCCCGATCGCCCCCGAATGGCTTTCCCGTGATGCAACCGAGGTTGCTCCCGACCTGCTGGGCTGTACTGTCGTGCGCCAGTTTGTCGACGGACAGATTTATCGGGGATTAATTGTGGAAACCGAAGCCTACACGCCCAACGATCCAGCAATGCACGCCTACCGAAGGGAAACCGATCGCAACCGCGTCCTATTCGGCAAAGCTGGGATGAGCTATGTCTATCGCATCTACGGCATGTATCACTGTTTTAATGTCGTCACTGATCTAGAAGGCAGACCAAGCGCGGTTTTGTTCCGTGCCCTGGAGCTTGACACACTGCCGGAATGGATTACTCCCCCCGATGCCGCCAAACCTCACCGCGCCGCCGCTGGACCTGGAAAACTCTGCCGCCTCCTCAGGATTGACACCAGCCTCACCGCCCAGCCGCTTCAGCCAGGAAACCCGCTCTGGCTCGAACACCGCAGCCCCGCCTGGCAAACCCAGCTAGATTCCGGTCAGCTCGAATTCGTTCAAACGACCCGCATCGGCTTAACTCAAGGCATTGACCTGCCTTGGCGATGGTATCTCAAACACTCAAAAGCCGTTTCCCGCCGCTAAAGCCACCTACCCCTCACTCACCAAACTCAAACTTTTCCTAACACTGCAGACAAACTCACTCCAGCAATGCGATGCTAGAATCGTAATGATGTCAAAATTCACCTTATTTCCGATTGGGATACCGGGTATGAGGTCAGGACAATGAAGTCAAACAGAGCCTAGAATAAACGAACGCTGTCCGCCATCCTGCGAGTTCATCATCGCCAAGTTATAAATTACCAGGTTGCAAATTCTCAGGTTACAAATTCCCGATCGAGATTAATACTCTTTCTTGCCACTTGTTCTGTCTTTACTAGCTCATTGCAATGGTTACAACTCCGCCGCGATCGATTTCTCCTGCACCCAAAGTTTCCAAAGTCGAAGGAATTAAAGAGCGTAGCCATGCGCTGCGAGAACCTGTCGCTACAGAAATTCTTCAGGACACCACCCACTTTAGCGAAGACGGGATTCAAATCCTCAAGTTTCATGGCTCCTATCAGCAGGACAACCGCGACAAGCGGGTCAAAGGGCAGGAGAAAGACTATCAATTTATGCTGCGAACCCGCAGTCCGGGCGGTTTTATCCCTTCACAGCTTTACCTGACGCTCGATCGCCTCTCGGAGCAGTATGGCAATCACACCCTGAGAGTCACTACCCGCCAGGCCTTCCAGATCCACGGCATTCTGAAGCGCAACCTGAAAACGGTGCTGGCAGAGATGATTCGCAACATGGGATCAACGTTAGGAGCCTGCGGCGACATTAACCGCAATGTCATGGCTCCGCCTGCCACCTACAAGAATAAACCTGCCTACGTCTACGCCAAAGAATATGCCGATCGGATCGCCGATTTGCTGGCTCCCCACACAGGCGCGTACTACGAAATTTGGCTGGATGGCGAGAAGGCAATCACCGCAGAACCTCACCCAGACGTAATCGCAGCCCGTCAGCGCACCCGTGAAGGAGTGACAATTCCTAACAACGAGGAACCCCTGTACGGCACGTACTTTATGCCGCGCAAGTTCAAAATCGCCATCACGGTTCCGGGCGATAACTCGGTGGATCTGTTCTCGCAGGATGTGAGCCTGGTGGTCATCCTTAACGATCGCGATGAGCTGGAAGGCTTCAACGTTTATGCAGGCGGCGGACTGGGACGGACGCACAATAAAGAAGAAACGATCGTCCGTGCTGCAGACCCGATCGGCTATGTAGACAAAGACGATATCTATGACCTGATGCAGGCGATCCTGGCAACCCAGCGCGATAACGGTGATCGGGCAAACCGTAGACACGCCCGGATGAAATACCTGCTGCACGACTGGGGCGTAGACAAGTTCCGCGAAACGGTCGAAGGCTATTTTGGCAAACCGATTCAGCCCTTCAGACCGCTGCCTGAGTTCAAGTACGAAGACTACCTCGGCTGGCACGACCAGGGCGATGGCAAGCTGTTTTTGGGCATCTCGATCGAAAACGGGCGCGTGAAGGACGAAGGCTCCTTCCAGCTCAAGACGGCTCTGCGCGAGATCGAGGAGAAATTTGCGCTGCCGATACGCCTTACGCCCAATCACAACGTCATTCTGTCGGAAATCGATCCAGCAAACAAAGACGAGATCCAGGGCATTCTCGATCGCTGCGGCGTGAAAAAAGAGACGGAAATTGATCCGCTCGTTCGCTACTCAATGGCTTGTCCTGCGCTACCCACCTGCGGCCTGGCAGTGACGGAATCCGAGCGAATCATGCCTTCGATCCTCGATCGCATTCGCGCCCTGCTCAACAAAGTTGGACTACCGCAGGAATCCTTGGTTACCCGCATGACAGGCTGCCCGAACGGTTGTGCCCGTCCTTATCTGGCAGAGCTGGGCTTTGTGGGTCAGTCGCCGAATGCTTATCAAATCTGGCTAGGTGCTGAGCCAAACCAGACGCGCCTCTCGGCTCCCTATTTGGACAATATGGCGATCGATGATCTGGAGGTGACGCTGGAGCCGCTGTTTATTTACTTCAAGCAGTCGCGTCTGCCTGAGGAAAGCTTTGGTGATTTCTGCCATCGCGTCGGGTTTGAGGCGCTGCGTCAATTTGCGGCAACCTACGATCCCACCGTTCTGGAAGAGAAAATAGCCCCGACTAGCAAGCCTCGCCACCGAATTTCGGTTCGTCCTGAGCTGTATCAGCGATTCAAGGACATGGCAACCGAGCAGGGCAAACCAATGACGGAACTGGTCAATGCAGCGATCGAGGCATACCTGAACGGATTGCTTTAGTAGGATGAATTAGCGCAGCGTAACGGATCTTCTTCGATTGCCGGGGGTGATGCGCTCCTAATCCAATGAACGCTTGAGGATAATTCGCTAAAATTCAGCTTCCTCTCAGAATTGGGGGGAAGTTTGTTGTTGGGGTTTGTTGTTGGACAGTGCGAGCGGGGCAAGATGAATGATGAATTCTGACCAGCATCCAAACCGAGAATTCGCCAGACTCTGGGAATCAAGTATTCCTGGAATTGAGCTGTATCACGCTCACTTGTCTCGCCATCGCTTTGGCAAACACTTTCATGAGTCTTATACGATCGGCATGAACCTCAGCGGTCAGGGCTGCTTTCAGCATGGAGGCCAAACCTATATCGCCTCGCCCGGCAGTTTTCATTTGATCAATCCGGGCACTGTGCATACCGGAGCAGTGCTGCCCCAAACTCACTGGAGCTTTTGTGATCTGTACCTCAGCCTGTCGATCGTCGAAACGGTGCTGACACAGCTTGAATGGCAGGGACAAATGCCTGCATTTCGTGAACCGGTAGTGGCGGATCGATCGCTGCAAACCATATTTTACCAATTGTTTCATGCCCTGAGCCAACCTGCTTCTCTGCTTGAACAGCAGTCCCTTTTACTCAAAGCTTTGTCTCAGCTTTTTCTACGTTATGCGTCCTGCCGCGATCGAATTTCTCTGCCTCAGCCCGAATCAAAAGCCGTTGCTCAAGTCCGGGCATACCTGGAAGCGCATTATGCTGAATCCGTTTCGATCGACACTTTAGCTAATCTCGTCGGGTTAAGTCCCTATTACTTAATTCGCAGTTTTCAGCAGCAGGTGGGCTTGCCGCCCCACGCCTATCAGAAGCACTGGCAGCTCATGCAGGCAAAGCGATCGCTCCGCAGTGGGAAGCCTCTGGCTGAGATTGCGCTAGAAAGCGGTTTTTATGACCAGAGCCACCTGAACCGCAGTTTCAAACAAACCTTTGGCATCACGCCGGGACAGTACCGCAAGAGCAATTTTGTCCAAGAGAACTGAGCCGCAGCACTGGTAGCTTAAGGGCGGGATTAAGCGACGGGATTTGGGCAATGGTTTCTGCAAAAAGCTTTTTCAACGACCTCTCTTTTTCGGCGATCGTCGCTGGATTTGTGACGGTATTAGTCGGGTTTACGAGTTCTGCGGTGATTGTGTTTCAGGCAGCGCAAACCCTGGGTGCATCTGAGGCAGAGATTGGCTCCTGGATGCTGGCTCTAGGGTTAGGCATGGGCATCACCTCTATCGGGCTATCACTGCGCTACAAAGTGCCGATCGCGACCGCCTGGTCTACTCCGGGAGCCGCCATGTTAACGACCGCAGCCGCCGGAATTCCAATGGCAGAAGCAGTCGGAGCTTTTCTGATTTCGGCAGTGCTGATGACGCTCTGCGGCTTTAGCGGCTGGTTTGAACGTGCGATGAATCGGATTCCGGTGTCGATCGCCTCTGGAATGCTGGCAGGAATTCTGTTGCGCTTCGGGCTAGAGATCTTTACTGTGATGCAGACGCGATTTCTCATGAGCTTTGCCATGTTTTGCGCCTACCTCCTGGCTCGTCGCCTGCTGCCTCGCTATGCCGTGATTGTAGCTCTACTGGTCGGGACGGCGATCGCTAGCCTCCAGGGATTAATGCACTTTGAAACCATTCAGTTGCAGTTCGGTCAGCCAATTTTCACTTCGCCTCAATGGTCGATCGCCGCTTTGGTTGGGGTTGCCCTGCCTTTGTTTGTCATTACAATGGCATCGCAAAATGTTCCGGGTGTTGCCGTGATCCGTGCCTCTGGCTATCAGGTTCCCATTTCGCCGCTGATTGGCTGGACGGGAGCTGCAACGCTGGTTCTTGCGCCTTTTGGCGGCTATGCAATCAATCTGGCAGCCATTTCTGCCGCGATTTGCTTGGGACGCGAAGCGCACGAAGACTCCTCAAAACGATATATTGCCGCTGTTGCTGCCGGAGTCTTTTACGCACTGATTGGACTATTGGGTGGAACAGTAAGTGCGGTTTTTGCTGCCTTTCCCAAGGAGTTGGTTTTAGCGATCGCAGGGCTAGCTCTGCTGGGAACGATCGGCAATAGCTTAGCCGTCGCGCTGACTAATGAGAAACACCGAGAACCTGCCCTGATTACCTTTCTCGTGACCGCATCGGGCATTAGCTTACTTGGTGTTAGCTCCGCTTTCTGGGGACTTGCCGCAGGCGGACTCGCGATCGTCATTCTGCAAGCAAAACGCTAGTGCCAACTGTTCAAACAACCGCTTAAGCCTGATTTGTAATACTCATTCGATCGCTTTCAAACTGCGTCGGAATATCATCGGGTTCGATCGTCATTAGTATCTCGTTGGTAAAGTTAGACAACACTGCTAAGCGATTTGCCTGCCGCTCGATCGTCTTTTCAAATAAATTTCTGATCAGACGACCGTTTCCAAAGTTTCGATCGCGGTTAACGTACAGATTTTCTAATAGCTGATGCAGTTTTTCACGGGCAGTCGGAGTCAGTTTAAAGTGGCTTTTTTCGCCCATTTTCTCGTAGATTGCCAGCAGTTCTTCGGGCGTGTAGTCTTTGAAGTAAAAATAACGGTTAAACCGAGATTCTAAACCTGGATTTGATCCAATAAAGTGGGTCATTTCATCGGTGTATCCAGCAACAATCACAACCATTCGATCGCGGTAATCTTCCATTCGTTTGAGCAAAATATCGATCGCTTCTTGCCCAAAATCTCGTCCTGATTCTTCAGGAACCAACGCGTATGCTTCGTCAATAAATAGGACGCCATCCAGCGCAGAATTAATTAAATCATCCACTTTTTTTGCTGTTTGACCGACGTAGCCTGCCACCATTCCAGAGCGATCGGTTTCGATGAGCTCGCCTTTCTTCAAAAAACCCAAGCCGCGAAAAATCTTGCCCATTAATCGCGCCACCGTGGTTTTGCCCGTTCCCGGTGGACCGCAGAAAACACAGTGCAGCGAAACCGAGGTTTGTGCCAGTCCGCGTTCGGCTCGCACCTTTTGCACCTTCAGGAAATTTGTGAGCGTTTGAACTTCTTCTTTGATGTTGGCTAAACCGACTAATTCTTGCAGTTCTGTTAGCGTTTTCTCGAGAAGCCGGGCTGGATCTTCTGATGCAGATTCATCTGGCTTTACTCCATCTTCCCCGGCTGATTCAGCCGTTTTAGTTGCAGGAAAACCGTCCTGATAGCGATCGAGCTTCTGATAAGTATGAAGCATTTGCCAGACCTGCGAGAGGGCTTCCATTTCTGCTAACGAAATAGCGTCATCAGCTTTTACAATCGTCTGAGCAAATTTATAAATTGCGTTGGTAATTGAGTCGAGGTAATGGGTATTTTTTTCTTCGTCTAATCGGTTCAAAACAGAAGGCAGCATCAGGCGATCTTCGGGCTGTCCCTGCGTCAGGTTCAGCATGATTTGCAGCGTAATTTTTTGATATTTGATGCGATCGTCTGTCACATCCCATCGGTTTAAAGCCGCATATAGCTTTTCGCCATCTTCCTTCAGCAGCGCGTATAGCACCAGATAAGCAAGCAGTTCGGTCGATCGCAGTTCGCCATTGCTGCGCCCGCAAATTTGAATAATTTTGGCAATGTCAACCAGAATGAGCTCTGTGAATCCGGCATCGATCGATAGGAGGGGTATCAGGGCTTTGTGCAGCAGATTTGCCTCTTTTTTAACAAGACTAGAATTCACAGAAAACTCCTCTTCTCACTTCTTTTCCCATTCAGTTACCAAAACACCTTTCAGAGGCTGTTTGAGCAGTCGCAGAGGTGCCACATTGTCCCCTAAATCCCTAATTTTGGGAAACTTTGAGAGTCAGAATAACCTGGCGCGGTTTCCCCCAGGATTAGGAAACAAAGGGGCAGTTCGGAAGGATTACTGCTTTTCAAACAACCTTTCTAAGAGGCAAGCATTTGCACCAGGAACTTTTACTTCCTGCAAAAAACATTACCGCAAATACTTTGTCTCTACCGTCTATCGATCGACCCATCCCCCCGATTATCCCGGCTCCCCTGATTCCCCTTCTGCCCTTTTCCTCAAAGGTTGATTAGGAGGCTGAACTTCTTCACTTTTACCTTTAACAGGCGGCAAATGATCAACCAAGCCCAGCTCAAACGCGATATCAGGTAGTTGACCCGCAATGTATTTGCCGGGAGTGAAAACCCGAGCCGGAGTGAAACAGACCTGACGCAACTCGACAATTTCATCTGGAAAAAACGAACTTCTGCTAAAAATGCGCTGCTCAAACGATGACATTGCTTGCTCCTGTCTTTTCGTCTTGAGGGATTGCAGGCACAGCGATTTCCCCTTCCGGGAACTGCGAAGCCACCGCCCGAACCGCATCGACCTGCTGCTGATAATCGGCATTCGCGAGAACCGGACGAGCTCCATCAGGAGATAAGCTTTCTGCCAAATTAATCCACGATTTACAGCCGCCATATTCAGTCAAATAAGGAATTTCAACCGCTTGCGGCAATCTGTGAACGCGCAGCAACAGCACCGATAGGGGTAAACGCGGCTTCCATTTCAGGCGTTCCGTTACAAAGGCTTCATTCCAAATATGCAGGGGCAGCAGAGCTTCGACGATCGCAGCATCACTCACCTCGAAGCGATCAGTGATCTCAGCCCACGCAGAAATCCTAACCGTCTCCGGATGCCAACCCGAAGGGACGGGCGTGACTCGATTTGCGTACCCCGGCTTGAGTAAATGGGGCTTTTGATGTTCATAGGTGGGATACAGCCAGAAGGGGGAATCGGCGATCTTAAACTTGCCACCCGGTTCTCGAATCCCACCTTTGCGAAGCAGGACGATTGTTCTTCCAGCAGTGAGGGCATCAACAGCAACTGCCCATTCTTTAAGCGCAGCAGTAAAGGGAGAAATCATCGTTTCGGGGAGAGCGAGTTGAAAGAAATTAAAGTTGAAGCCAAAATGCAAAAAAGACTGGCTTTCCCTGCCAGTCTAAAATAAATGTCGTTTTCTCAGTGGAAGAAACCCCGTTCTGCGCGTTCCCAATGCGGCAGGCGGGTAAGAGCAACTACAACTTAAGGCTGCCCTTTTCCAGTAAACATCGTAACAAAATACGTCGAGGTTCCGTCATAAAGGTTTACCTAAATTCTATCGAACGACATAACTCTTGCTGATGAGTGCAAATCGAACCGGCTGTGATAGAAGGCTGGTTAGTAGGGTTGGCGATCGCCTGCTCACCCCCCTCATCCGCCAAAGCCGCTCAGATTCTATATTTTGTTGAAATTTGTTTCCAGCGATCGCCAAGTGTGGGCACTCTTAACAGCGAAAATACGTCGCACTCTACCATGAGCGATCTCAAGAACCTTAGCGACGCAAGCCGATCGCATCTGCATTATTCGCAGTCGCGGTGAGGCGACATCAGGAGTTAAAAAGGATTATCCCTGTCGCTCGATTCGCATTTCATTTACTTCTGACTGAATTACTAAAGAGGAGTTTCCTATGCCAGGAGTTTGGTTTAACCCGAAGCGTCGCCATTTTGTTCAAACGGTATGCATCAGTACGATCGCCGTGCTGTCTGGTTATGGATCTGTGCCTGCTCAGGCTGAGAGTGTGCAGCCCGATCGCTTGCTAGTGGCTCAAATTCAGTCGGCTCCCCCCACGACCTCGCCCTCCCCAACGACAACCCCCACCACTGATACCCGCTTCACCTGTCAGATGATGAACGGGCAATACACGGTCATGTATAACCCCCAGAGCCAGCCCGGAGAAGCCTATCCCTGGGCAGCACCAGGACAAATGGGCGGAGGCTGGAGTGCCGATCGTCGCTGTCAGGAAATCAGCCGTCGCCTGGAGTTTTACCGTCCCGATGGGCTGCTGGAACTGCAAACGGCAGTTGAAAACGGCTATAACACGGTTTGCGTTACGACTGAGCAGGTTCCGGGCTGCCGGATTGTGTTGACGGTTCCTGAAGGACAAGACCCGATCTCGACCCGCGATCGTGTGTTTGCCAACCTCAGCACAGCCGATGGCGGACAAAATACCGCTGCCGTGTCAACCTACAGGGGAGACGGTGCTGGGTCGCTGCTGAACCAGATTGGGCAGGCAGTGGGCTTAGACCTTTCTTCGCTGACCGGAACTGGAACCAGAACCCGAAGCAGCAGCCGCAGCGGGATAAATCTGCGTCCATTCCTTGATCCCGCCGATGGAGGCACGGGAACTCGCCTGCGTTAACTGCTGCGCCAGTCCCCCTCTTAATGAGAGGAAACTAATGTAAGGAAACCAATGTGAGGAAATCTTCAAAATTCGAGGATTTCCTCAAATTTGTGTTGCTTGTTGCTGCGAACCCGATAGACTGCTGTTAACGCATTCCCTAAACGTGATACTATCCCTTTTGCCGCTCCGAGAGGAGTGTCCTTCGTTTCACCGCCTAATTTTCATCGCCCAAATCAACGTTCATGCAACCACACCATTCGCTTCATCGCACCAAAATTGTGGCAACGATCGGTCCTGCCACAAGCAGTCCAGAGGTTTTACGCGAATTGATTCAGGCGGGAGCAACCACACTGCGGCTCAACTTCTCCCACGGGACGCACGAAGACCACCAGCGCAGCATTCGTCTGATTCGGCAAATTTCGTTTGAACTGAATCAGCCCGTTGGCATTTTGCAAGACCTTCAGGGACCGAAAATCCGTCTGGGTAAGTTTGAAAACGGCTCCATTACGCTTGAGAAAGGCGACCCCTTTATCCTGACGAGCCGCAAGCTGCCGGGAACCCAGGAAATTAGTTCTGTCACCTATGGGCCGCTGGCGGAAGAAGTCCCCGAAGGCGCAACGATTTTGCTGGACGATGGGCGCGTGGAGATGCGGGTGGAGAAGGTCGATCGCGTCAACAAGGAATTGCACTGTCGCGTTGTTGTCGGTGGACCGTTATCGAACAGCAAAGGAGTTAATTTCCCCGGCGTTTATCTGTCGATCCGGGCAATGACGGACAAAGACAGAGAAGATTTGATGTTTGGGCTGGATCAGGGTGTAGATTGGGTTGCGCTCAGCTTTGTGCGAAATCCGCAGGATGTGCTGGAGATCAAAGAGATGATTTCCAGTGCGGGTAAAAATGTTCCGGTGATCGCCAAGATCGAGAAGCATGAGGCGATCGAGCAAATGGAGGCAATTCTCTCGCTTTGCGATGGCGTGATGGTAGCACGGGGCGATCTGGGCGTGGAACTGCCTGCGGAAGAAGTGCCCCTGCTGCAAAAGCGGCTGATTGCAACTTCTAATCGGCTGGGCATTCCGGTGATTACAGCAACGCAAATGCTCGACAGCATGGTGAACAATCCGCGTCCGACTCGTGCCGAGATTTCCGACGTGGCAAACGCCATCCTTGATGGAACTGATGCGGTAATGCTGTCGAACGAAACTGCCGTGGGCAAATATCCGGTAATGGCAGTCGAAACGATGGCAAGAATCGCTATGCGAATCGAACAGGATCAGTCTCCAAACCGCAGCTTTGACATTATGGCGGGGCGATCGATCCCCAACGCAATTAGTCAGGCGGTCGGAAGAATTGCTGAGCAGCTTCAGGCAGCCGCGATTATGACTCTGACCAAGACCGGAGCCACTGCCCGCAACGTTTCTAAATTTCGCCCCAATAAGCCGATCCTGGCAGTAACGCCCCATGTCGATGTCGCACGACAGCTTCAGCTCGTATGGGGTGTGCGTCCGCTCCTGGTGCTGGATTTGCCTTCAACGGGTCAGACCTTCCAGGCAGCAATTAACGTAGCTCAGGAAAAGAATTTGCTGCGAGAGGGCGATCTGGTCGTGCTGACCGCAGGAACGCTGCAAGGTGTGGCAGGCTCGACAGACCTGATCAAGGTAGATGTTGTAACGGCAGTGCTGGGCAAAGGCGTGGGCATTGGTCAGGGATCAGTAAGCGGTTGTGCCAGAGTGGTGCAGAACGGTCGGGAGCTAAGCAGCTTTAATTCGGGCGAAATTCTGGTCGTTCCAAAGACCAATGCAGATTATGTCGAAGCGATTCGCAAAGCAGCGGGAATTGTGACCGAAGAAGATAGCCTGACTAGCCATGCAGCGGTGATTGGCTTGCGGCTGGGAATCCCGGTGATCGTCGGCATGAAAAATGCAACCGAGGTCATCCGAGACGGCACGATTCTCACCCTCGATTTGCAGCGCGGCTTGGTCTACTCTGGCATGATGAATTTTGCTCAAACCGATGTGGCAATGACCGTTTAAGCAAGGGGTGGCAATCAGGATATTTCGCCGATCGTCCCGCAGCGGGAACTGCTTCATGTCGCCATTTCCTGATCATTGGTCAGGCTGCTGAATAGCAGAGTAGGGAGGAGAGGTCGATTCGATCTCTCTTTGTTCATTGGAGGTCTCGGTTGTAATTTGCATCAGGTTGGCTGGAGTTTGAGTTACCGCAAATTCGCAGTTCAGCAAGGAAACGATACAGGCAAGGGAAATTGAGCGGCCTCAACTGGAACCTGATGTTTAAGCCAGCAGCACGGGCAAGTTAAACCTGGGCAAGTTAAACCTAAGCACAATCCTCGATGCCATGAAGAATCCGCTGAAAAGGCTGCGCTTTTCGAAACAGAAAAAACCTACTTCCTCTGGTCAAACCGCTTCCTCGACTTCCCCCACTTCTAGCAGCAAGCCTAAGACATTAGCAGATTTAGAAAAAGAAATCGAAGCGGAAATGGCAGCAGAAGCAAAGCGGCTCAAAGCCGAACAGCAAAAGCCAAATCAGCCACTCCGCAAGGCTTCCCAATTGCCTCGTTACGCACTCATGCTGGCTCTGCTAGCGAGCATTCCAGTGGGGTTGGTGTGGCTAGTGAATTTGCCTTATCCTCCAATTCGTCGTCCGATCGCACGATCGGCTCCTTTGCTGCTGCTGCCAAGCTACATCCGGTTCGACAATCAGTTTAAAGGCGCGATCAATCAGGTTGAGCAAGCAAGACAACTAATAGACCAATCGACTTCTCTTGCCGATTTGAGCCGGGGATCGGAAAAGCTGGAGCAGGCAAACAAAAACCTTGATGGACTACCCATCTGGTTAGAAAGCGAGTGGCGAGAGGTCGCGGGTGCAAACTCTTGGTATGTCTTTGCCTATAGTGCCGCCGGATTTAACCTTGCTAGAGCAGAAGTCGGACGCCTTCAGGCAAAAATGTTTCAAGAAAAGAACGCTGAAACTAGATTGCTGGAAGCCGAAAAACAAATCGCTGCCGCGAAACAACAATATGCCGCTGCTCAAAACTTGCTGGTTCAGCAAACCGCGATCGGACAATGGGAAAAAGCGATCGAGCAGTTCGCTCAAATTCCGCCCGAAACGTTAGCAGGCAGACTTGCTCCGCAAAAGCTTGATGCTGCTCAGAATGAGTTTATTGCCGTGATTGGGCAGTCCAGCACATTGCAGAGCCAGGGTGAAATTGGGGCAGCAGCGCAGTTTGCTCGGAGAGCTGCCGAAGCCAGTCAAAACCCACCTCATCCGGTTGAAGAATGGCAGCGGGTGGAATCTTTGTGGCAGGAGGCGATCGATCGCTTGTCCAAAATCTCGTCAGAAGATTCAGCAGGCTATCAGCAGGCGCAAACAAAACTTGCCCAGTATCGGGATAATCTGGAGCAGATTCAGATTCGCAAGCAGCAAGAAGCGGACTCAGTGAAGGCTCTGGAGCAGGCAGAGGCATTAATCGAGATTCTGGTGGCGAACCCACCCCCAAATAATCGATCGCTCAGTGTCAGCCTTCAGCGGATTATTCGCGAACTTGAGAAAGTGAAGAACGGCACGACAGTCTACCAGAAAGCGCAGAACCGGCTTCAAAACGCCCAAAGCAAGCTAGACCAAATTTCTCCCAAAGCTAAAAGCTAACGGCAATTTCCTCCAGCGAGCCCAGGTTTAAAGCTCCTGACAGACAAATTCGGTTTCGATTCCCGCCTCGTCCTCGGTTTGACTCGGTTCAGAAGCTTTGATTTCGTCAAGCATTTGCCACACTGTTGGCAGCAGCTCATCCAGTCCGCTTCCCGAAACGGCAGAAATGATGAAGACCGGACAGCCGCTTCGATCGTGTAATTCGGCTGCGAGGTCGTTGGGTAGCGTGCTATCGGGCGGCAGAGCGTCGATTTTGTTAACGGCAAGAATCTGGGGACGATCGGGTAACCCGCGATCGTATGCCTCAAGCTCAGCTTGGATCGTTTCGTAGGCAGCGATCGGGTCTTCAGAAGTCACATCGATCAGGTGCAGCAGCAGCCGGGTTCGTTCAATGTGGCGCAGAAAGTCGTGTCCCAGTCCGGCTCCCTGGTGTGCCCCTTCGATCAGTCCGGGAATGTCGGCAAAAACAGTTCCGTCTCCGGTGGGCTTTCGCACCACGCCGAGGTTAGGGATCAGGGTGGTAAACGGATAATCGGCGATTTTGGGACGGGCAGCAGACAGGGCAGAAATCAGGGTCGATTTGCCTGCATTGGGTAAGCCAATAATTCCTACTTCTGCCAGCAGTTTCAGCTCCAGCCGAATGGCGCGTTCTTCTCCGGGAAGTCCGGGCAGAGCATTTTCGGGGGCGCGGTTGCGGTTGCTGAGAAAGTGACGGTTGCCGAGCCCGCCTTTGCCGCCTTGCGCGACGAGCAGGGTTTGTCCGGGCGTGACCAGATCTCCAACAATCTCATCGGTTTCGATGTCGTAAACAACTGTGCCGCAAGGCACTTCAATGTAAAGATCGTCTGCTGAAGCTCCGGTCATGTTTTTGGGACCGCCGCGCTGACCGTTTTTTGCCTTAAAAATGCGGGCGTACTGAAAGTCCAGCAGGGTTTGCAGATGCTCAACTGCTTTCAGATAAACCGATCCACCTGCACCGCCATTGCCGCCCGCAGGACCGCCCGCAGGCACATATTTTTCGCGCCGGAAGGCAACCATGCCATCTCCGCCTGAGCCTGACTGAACTTCAATTTCTGCCTGATCGATAAACTGCATGATCTGATTTGCTGGCAATAGTGATGACAATGGAATGATGCGATCGAATGCCGCGCTCCTTCTTTAGATCGTAGGCGATCGATTTTCAGTCGGGGAGGATTTGGCAAAATTCGATTCTCTCAGGCTGAGATCGGAGCGCGAGGCATCGGGGCTTGTCCCAGTTCGGTCAGGAAGCGCAGTGCTTTCGCAATATATTTCGCGCAAACATAGGGCGAGGTTTCATAGAACGATCGCCAAGCAACTCCTTTTTGCTGATCGTAGGTATCCGCAGCATCAGGGTGATGATCCAGCCAGGCGAGTCGGACGGCGTGACCGATCAGCACATCCAGCACAATGTATTCCTCGATCTGGAGGTCTGGATTGCGATCGGCGATGGCAGCTAGCTCCATCAGTGCCTCGATGTTGACCTGACGATATTCGGAAGCCTGAATGTTGTTCAGCAGATGCTCGACCCGCAGCGCAAAGTTTTTCTCGCCTGGAGTCATTTCTGCCAGCAGCACTTCACTATCGAGCCGATTGCGGCGATCGAGCTTGTCGCCAATCACTACGCCTTTGCAGTGCCGCATCACCTGCCACACGCTGGGATAAAACCCAGTGGGAACGCGATTCAGGGCCCCGTCTCGCTGCCGCTGCTTCCACCAGTCGATCGACTGTGCCGGAGCTTCTACATTTGCCTCAGCGGAAATGACCCATTCGATTTCCTGGGTTTGGCGAACGTGCAGCGATTCTTGCTGAAATAGCGACTGGTTCAGCGTGTTGTAGCCTGCGAGAACCTGCATCAGACGCAGCTTAATCTCAAACGGACTGAGGCGCATCAGCCGCTCGTATGCTTCGTCTTGCGTGATTTGCTGCTCGCGTGCCAGTTCGGTGGTAATCAGCAGAATCAGATAGCTCACCCGCAGTGTCAGTAATCCTTTAAAAAGCTGGGGATCGGTCTTGATCAGCACACTGAGGTAGATTAGGATTTCCTGGGTGAGCGGACGCTCGCGCACGTCGCTGCTGCAAAAGTGCTGAATCTTGTCCATGATGTCCGTCGCAGGGAGGGGACTGGTGATTAGCGAAGCTTCGGTATAGGCCTTGCCCACCGAGATTTGCTTGCCCCGTACCAGGATATCGGTGACCGCATCCGAGAGGCTGACATCAACTTTGTGCAGCAGCCCGGCAACGCGCCGAATGACTGCCCAGAGCTGAATCTGACTGGCTTTGCTGTAAACCTCATCCAACAGCATCGCGATCGTCACAGGCTGACCCGAACCCCCCAATCCTGTGTCAAAGGTGAGATCACACAAATTGCTGAGATTTTCCAGCAAATCAATCTGCTCATACAGGTTCACCGACTGCTGCAGCAAATCAAGCAATCGTGGAATATTGGTTTCATAAGCCAGCAAAAATTCCTGCGTATTGCTCAGGGGCGCATTGCGATCGGGATAGAACGTTAGGTAATACTGTGCCGGAGCTGCATTTTGCACTGATGCCTCAGCAAACTCAAAGTCGTGCAGAAAATCAACCCGCTCCATGCCTGCGGTCAGCATCATTTGTTTTAAGTCGCTGAGCTTGACCGGAACGCCGTTGCAGCTTCCTTCCTGTAATTCCCGCAGCAGCTTGAGTAGGGGAGAAGATTCAGCAACCCCGTCGGGCGATCCCTGCGCTCCCTCGGTCTGGAACATGGCGTGGGTCAGCAGCAGTGTCATCGTCGGTCTACCGAGCTGGTGCCAGTGTCGCTGAATGTAAGCCAGTTCGCCTTTGATCTGCGCCACCAGAAAGTGATAGTCCAGCGTTAAGTAAAACTGCTGCGGATCGAGGAAGGCAGGCAGGAAGACGATCGTTTCCCCTCGAACCTTGAAAATCCGCGAAGTCGTCATGCTGCGAAGCCGCCGAACCGGGCGACCCGTGAGCTTCAGCTTGTCATTGCGTCCGATCTGGGAATAGACACGAGACAGTTCCTCTGCCCGTCTGACTTGAATGGGGGCAACTTGTGCTGGAGTTTGGGTGGCGATCCCATAGGTGGCTAGCTCTGCCTGAAGCGTTTCGTCTTCGGTCAGCAGCGCAATTTGCACCAGGGGTTTCTGACGCTTGCCCGACTGCCGATGCCGTCCGAGGGGGTCAATATCGCCGATCGCAAGCAGCCCTTCCCGAATCATCTGCCCCAGCAAATAGAGGCTTTGTGCCCAGACCAGCGGCACGTTTTCATTCGGCAAACGAGTTTGACTGTGGGGAGTCGATCGCTCTGCTTCGATTTTGTCCGCAGGCACGTAATAAAGCTCTGGCAACAGCTTAAAACCGTTTTGCTCGATCAGCAGCGGCTGAAGTTTCTGGTCATAGCGTTCCGCCTGTTCCCGATCGTCGCGAAACAGCGCGTCCAGCAGGAGATAGGTGAAAAAGAGGGGCCACTCGCACTCTATATGCTCAAACTGCTTCAGCTCTTTCGGCTCGTAGTGCAGCCGAGTCACATCTTCAATAACAGTTTGGTGTCCATCGCGCAGGAACCGTTTACAGCCATAGTTGCCTTGCAGCTTAGAAATCACGTTGTCGCGGGTGCGATCGACCAGAGTTCTGTCTTCGATCGCAAATGCTGGAAAGCCGATCACGCTCAGCAGTGCCCCATCCACTTCCTTGGAAGCCGATTCTCTGGGCAGCAGTGAGTCCAGCGTAATTCGTGCCCTGGCGATCTCATCCGGCAAGACGTGAATCACCGAAGCCTGACTGCCACGCACACCAAACAGATCGAGTCCATTAATGGCTTCCAGGGCTGCCTTTGCCATGCCGATTGAGCTGGCGTTGAGTTCGGGCTTGCCGTGGTTCATTTTGTTGCCGCGTTCCCAGATGCCATAGTCCGGGGTACGGTAGGTGCGACCGATGTAATACACCAGATTTTGAATGAAATTTACTTCATCAATCGTGAAGACAATTTGCAGCCCGGAAACCGTCATTTGCGCCAGCATCAGCAAATAGAGCGACGTGGCATCCAACTGAAGATGTCCCCAGCCGTCATCCACCACCACCACATCTGCAGTCTGGGTGTCGTATTTGGCGTGCAGCGCGTCAAGCAACCCCTGCGATACTTTGAATTTTTCGACTTTGTGCGCCTGCCGCATCATGGCAAACAGCAAGCCGCGCATCAGTTTCACGACGCTGTATTCTAGCTCATACGCCCTGCCACGATCGTCATTCACCTTGCGGTATGCCAGTCCCAGCCCCCAGACCGCCAGAATGCTGTAAACGTTGTCGCGCACCCAGGCATCGGTATAGTTGCCATGAGCAGTAATGGCAGTGCTAGCAGGCAAAAGTCCAGTCACCGGATGCTGGCGATCGAGAATAACGGCGCAAATCTCTTGATAATAGGCATCCAGGCGACTTTGGAGCGCAAGATCATCAGTCAGATGAGCAGAGGTAGTCAGATGAGCAGCCATAGATCCTCACAGGTTTCCGGGAGAACAATTCTGAAGGGCGTAGAAGACAGCAGCGGAGATAACCAAAGCAGGTAGCTTCAATCACAGGCATTCTTCAATCACACGCATTACGGAACAAGAGCCAGGCAAGGGGGAAAGATAAATTCTCCTTACTTTGCTGAGTTGCCCTCAAAAAAGTGCTTGCAGTGTTTCTCTACTCATGAGGAGAAGTACTGATGCAGTTAATAAATTCTTAATGATCATACTCTGTGCAGATGCCAGAGTGAAACCGTGCTGGCTATCGCCTCATTCAATCCTTAACCTTAATTCTGCCGAGAGGATAGCAAAGCCGATACGAAATCTGAGTAATTTCTCAGAATCTTCACGGAAACAAAGCCCCCTATAATTGGAAGGCATTAAATTCTGTCGTCTTCCCCATGCCTGACCTGCTCCAAGCTCCCAGACGATCGACCGTGTTAGGGTTACCAATCCACTTGGTTTCCGACTATCCGGGCTGGCTACTGTCCCATGCAAAACATCATTGCGGCGTTCATGTCGTGACGCTGAATGCAGAAATGGCAATGCAGGCAGAGAAAACGCCCGACCTGGCAGCGGTGATCCGCAAAGCAGAACTTGTGATTCCCGATGGCTCTGGAGTCGTCCTTTATCTGCGGCTACGGGGTATGAAAGTGCAGCGATGTCCTGGCATCGAGCTAGCAGAAAAATTGATCAATCAAATGCCGCTGCTAGGGTCAGAAGGCACAGTTTTCTTTTACGGCGGTGCGCCCGGAGTGGCCCAAGCCGCAGCCGATCGCCTTCAACAGCGCATTCCCGAACTTAAGGTCGTCGGCGTTCAGCACGGATATTTATCGGCAGAAGAACGATCGCAGCTCAACGAAACCCTCCAACAGCTTCAGCCGCGCCTGATTCTTGTGGGCTTGGGCGTCCCCCGGCAGGAACTCTGGATCGCTGAGCATCGCTATCTTTGCCCTGATTCGATCTGGATCGGCGTCGGTGGCAGTTTTGATATCTGGTCTGGCAAAAAGACCCGCGCTCCAAGATGGCTGGCAAATAACCATTTGGAGTGGGTCTATCGGCTATATCAGGAACCCTGGCGATGGCGACGGATGCTGGCTCTGCCAAAATTTGCCCTGCGTGCCCTGCTCGATCCGCAACGGTAATTGGAACAAGTCGCTTTTCAATTCGGGGCTGTCGTCTTACCTTGAACCTGGAATTGCCTCTGGTTTGGGTCTGAGGCTTCGTAGCCCCCTAAATCCCCAGTCCTGGGGAACTTTGAGATTCGGAGCAAGGGAAGTTCGCCCCTAATGCCTTCATCCAATTCACGATTCTTGAATCTCGCTCCCAAGCTTTTTGAGCGGTTCGGAAGTCCCCCAAAGTTGGCCTATTTAGGGGACATAGGAGATTTGCAGCTGAGTCGAGAGTGTGATTGGAGATTGTTTAACACAAGCTTAAACCGCAGTCAGTTCCTTGGGTTCCTTCGGTTCTTTAGAGTCGATCGGGGCAGTGAGAGCTTCCTCTAATGGAGCCGCGCCCAAACGCTGTTCCAGAATATTCATTACTTCCCGGCCAAAGTCGTTTGGGTTTTGTTGCCATGCCTGGAGGCAGACCTCGCCAAAGAAAGAGCCGAGCGGTTCTGGATTCCAAAGCAGCTTTTTAGCAACCCAGGGGAAGTAGATGGCAAGCGGATTGTAGCCTCGCTTCAAAATATTGTTCTTGAAGGCATACTCTTCCAGGTGCGTGTGGGGCTGGAGTCCGATGAAGAAGATAGCAGGCTCCACCTTATCTGCACCAAAGATGCGCTCCATCTCCCGGTGATAAGCGATCGTCTGACGAATGGTGTCAAACGTCTCATCAATGACATTAAACGAATAGTTAATCGAGACCAGGTCATTAAATCCGGCAGCTTTGAGATCGCGGCAGTTTTGCAGCACCGTCCGCAGGTTATAGCCCATCCGCATTTTGCGAACCAGCTCTTGGGAACCGCTCGTGATGCCGATCTCAAAATAATTCATCCCGGTTTTCACCATCAGGTCGCAGAGTTCCGGGGTTAGGTTGTCTGCCCGAATGTACGCCGCCCAGTGAATATCCGTCATGCCTGCGTCGAGGATTTTTTGCAGGAGCTCGATCGCATCATTCATAAACCGCCGTGCCGGAATAAACTGAGCATCGGTAAACCAGAAATTGCGAACGCCGCGATCGTAGAGCTGGCGCATTTCCTTCACGACTTCGTCTGCCGGATTGATTCGCACCTGCTTACCTTCGACCACGGTGTAAACGCAGTAGCAGCAGTTGTGGGGACAGCCGCGCTTGGTCTGCACCCCAATATAAAAGTCGCCTTCTTGCAGATAGTAGTCAAAATCCGACCAGATTTCCGCAATGTAGTCGTAGTTGCAGGCAGTTTTCTCTAGGGGGGCAGGCTGTTCGTGAATGAGGCGATCGCGAGGCTGGGTTTCACCCACAATGTAGCAGCGTTCGTCTGCAATATCCTGTCCATGCAGCAGCTTTTCGAGCAGAGCTTCTCCCTCCCCAACCGAGATGATCGTCCCTTTCGGCAGCACTTTGCCCAACTGCTCATAAAATACGCTGACCGCACCGCCCCCAACGACCGATCGTGCTTCCGGGCAATACTGACGGGCGCGCTTCAGCCCTCGCTGAATCAGATTCTGGTTGCGCCACAGCTCAGTCAGGTAGGATGACACCATCCGCAGTCCACCAATCGCCCCTCTCAGTTTGGTGAATGGATTGCGGGCGTAGTAGAACTCAAACGCGTTTTGCAGCGGGTTACCGCCTCGTCCGCCGACCGGAGCGTAAATCTGAATATCGCGCCAGGAGAATACCAGCAGCGTTGGCTTGAACTCGTCAATGCAGCGATCGAGCGCAGCTCCAAAATCTAGCGGCGGAATTGTTCCCAGATCGAAAATGCGCTGAGAAACGTCTGGAAATAGCTTGTGAACATGATCTGCCAGATAAACAACTCCGATCGGGAAGATGGGGTTGCAGGGCAGGCGCACGTAGAGAATGCGATCGTTCATGTGCGGGCAGTAGAAATCTGAACGGGAGGTTTATATAACTTCACGATACCACTGACTTTCTTGGGCTGCATGGATTTCCCCTAGACTGCTACTAACCGACCAACCTGAGTCAGGAAGAAGGTAAATATTAAATGTTCAGAAAGAGCGGATTAACAAAACGGATCGCTCTTTCCCAAGGCAGAGATAGGGGGATGGTAGTCGGGTTTACAGCTAGCGGGGATCAGACAGTGTTAGGGTCTAAATACTAGAAAACCTCGCTCCAACGCAGCTCAATCCTATGGCGCAAATTTTTGATCCCCTTCCTCCAGGTGCATCCGATCCGATCGTCTGCTGCTACGTAAATGCCACGAGCAGAATTCAGATTGGCAGAATTACCAATATTCCAAACTGGTATTTTGAGCGCGTCATTTTTCCCGGACAGCGGCTCGTGTTTGAGGCATTGCCACAGGCACAGCTCGAAATTCACTCTGGCGCGATGGCAAGTGCAATCTTGGCGGATATCATCTCCTGCAATCAATTGAGGATCGAAGCTGCGCTAGAGGAAGATTTGGGCATGAGCCTCAATCCTGAGGAGTCTGGATCGCATCCGAGTGAGCAAGCTCCCCTGGCAACGGCGGCAACGGCAGACTAAGTATCGACACCTGCTTTTTTCTAAACCGTCGATCGTTACAGGATGGTTGATACACAGGATGGTTAATACAAATTGATTTAGAAATCTTTGAAATCCAGGTATCTGCAAGTTCTTGTTAGGGCTGCTCAACTTTATCTTCTCCTTCGGGTCAATCACCTGGAGGAGTTTTTATTACCTGGGCACAGTGTCCAACCGCAACGCGCCCAAATCGCCTATAACTAGAGGACAGAAAACTCGAAACTGTGAAACGATCGATTCTATGCCGCAGGTTGTTCTGGTTCATCCTCAAATTCCGCCTAACACGGGCAACATCGCTCGTACCTGTGCTGCAACCAAAACCCCGCTTCATCTGGTTGGACCGTTGGGCTTTGAAATCAGCGATCGATATTTGAAACGAGCCGGACTCGACTACTGGGACTATGTGGATCTGCACTACCACGCCTCGCTAGAAGACTTTGTTGCCGAAACCCAGCAGCACCCCGGACGCTGGATTGGCTTTAGCACCTCAGGACGCTGTAGCCACCTTGAGTTTCAGTATGAGCCGAGTGATTGGCTCCTGTTTGGCTGCGAAACAACAGGACTACCGCCTCATGTGCTGGAAGCCTGCCATACAGTGGTGAGAATTCCGATGGCACATCCCAAAGTTCGCAGTCTCAATCTTTCGGTGAGTGTAGCGATCGGCTTATTTGAGGCGCGTCGGCAATTGGGCGATCTAGCGGAATAGGGCGATGTGGCACAGCGATAGATCCCAACCTTTGCTTAACAATGCCAAAATCTGTAGCAACATTTGAGCAAAGGAGGAGTGAATGGGCGGTTCTACGATCGATCCGGGGGCGGTCGAACCTGAGTTTTTGCTGTTTGTGCAGCATGGGTGGGCAGACGATAATCAGGCTGTACTGAGTCTGGCGAAGCGGCTAGTGACCGATATTACGCCGGTCGTTGCGCCTGATCTAGGGTTTATTCAAACCTGGCTTAAAATTGACCCGCTGATTGATGCAGTCGAAACGATCGCCGCCGCTCACCTTACGCCCTATCCCCAGACTCCGATCCGGATCGTCGGTCACTCAATGGGCGGGTTGATCTGGCTGGAGGTGCTGCATCGTCACCCAGAATGGTGGTCGCGGGTTCACTCGCTGGTACTGATTGGTTCTCCGGTTGGGGGTTCGGATCTGAGTCGGCTGATCGACCCCTGGCAGTTGGGAATTGGGATTGCAGCCGATCTGGGCGTGTCGCGGGTGCATTTGGCAGAGTCGATCGCCCAAAAGATTCCCACCCTGATCATTGCCGGAGATGTGGGGCAGGGAACAGACGGAACAGTGCCGATCGCCTGTATGCGGTTTGCCAATGCTCAATATGTTTGCCTACCGGGCGTCTCCCATTCTGCGCTGCGAAACCATCTAGACGTGGCAGCCACGATTCGCGACTTCTGGGTAGATACGACGATCGGCGAAACCATTCTGGATAACGACATCATCCGGCGACTGCGCGCAACTCCGGGTATGACCGATGGACACTGCGGCGACTTCGATCAGGCAGCGATCGCCATGACGCTGGCAAACGGCGGTACGATTCGCACCTGGCGAAACTGGTTTGGCATGGATTATGCCTTCCTCACTTCCCCTGAGGGAGAATGCCTCTACGCCGGATATGTCGGCTGGTTTCACGCTCAGGATCTCCGCGAAGCTCTGGAGGATATTAAAGGGGCGTATGCGATTACGCCTTCAGAGAACTGTGGAGCAACCAGGCTAGGAGGGTGAAAGTTCTGATTGTGACCCGAACTGCCCCCGCACCCCCCTATTCTGGCGGTCGGTCGGTACGATGAGAAACCTAGTTGCCTTCAAGGAGTTCAAAATCCCCCAGAATTGGGGAATTGAGGGGCAACGCAGGACTCTAAGACTCCTCAAACATCCTCCAGGAGAAATTCGGGCAAAAAGTCGAGTCTCAGGGAATCTCGTATCATGGAAAGAGTGACCTCCTGTGCGAATTCCTATGTCTGCTGTAACGCCGCTTGATGCTGATTCGATCGATTCTCCCCAAGGGAAAGCTGTAACCAAGCGCACAGGGGAAGCTGCAATCGATAGCCTCGCTGTTCCCCAAAGGGATGATAATCACCCGACCTCAACTCGCCCTTTATTAGGAATGACTCAGGCGGAACTCACAGAATGGGTTCAGCAGCAGGGTCAGCCCGCCTATCGTGGCAAGCAGCTTTATCAGTGGATTTATCAGCAAGGGGCACGATCGCTTGCGGACATCTCGGTGTTTCCCAAGCAGTGGCGAGCGACAGTTGTGGATGGGGCGATCGGGCGGTCAACGGTTCACTATCGATCGGAAGCGGCAGACGGCACGGTGAAATATTTGCTGCGGCTAGCAGACGGGCACATCATCGAAACGGTGGGAATGCCCACGTACAAATACACGGACTTACCTGGAAATTCGGCAGTGCGACGCGGCGCCAGTGAGCGGCTGACCGTGTGTGTCTCTTCTCAGGTGGGCTGTCCGATGGCGTGTGACTTTTGCGCGACCGGAAAAGGCGGACTGCTTCGCAACTTAGAAACACACGAAATTATCGATCAGGTGTTGACTGTGCAGGAAGACCTAGGGCAGCGCGTCAGCCATATTGTGTTTATGGGCATGGGCGAACCGCTGCTGAACATGAACAACGTGCTGGCTGCCATTCGATCGCTTAATCAAGACGTAGGCATCGGGCAGCGCAACATAACCGTTTCCACCGTTGGCATTCCCGGACGCATTCGTCGCTTTGCCGAACATCAGCTTCAGGTAACGCTGGCAGTAAGCCTCCATGCTTCTAATCAAGCAACGCGAGAAAGACTCATCCCCAGTGCCCGTGCTTACCCGCTTCAGGCATTACTGGACGAATGCCGCGAATATGTCAGCCTCACGGGGCGGCGCGTCTCGTTTGAATATATTCTACTGGCAGGACTGAATGACGGTCAGCAGCAGGCGATCGAGCTGGCCCACCATCTGCGTGGCTTCCAGAGCCATGTGAACCTGATTCCCTATAACCCGATTAGCGAAGCAGACTACCAGCGTCCCAGCGAACAGCGCATTCAGGCATTTGTTAAAGCCTTGCAGGACAAACACATCGCCGTCAGCATTCGCTATTCCAGAGGCTTAGATACCGATGCCGCCTGCGGTCAACTTCGTGCTTCCAAGGCAACGCTGTAGAAACCAGGGCAACGATCGCCACTACCCAAAGCGCTTGTGCGGCTACTGATTCACCTACTGATCCATCAGCAACCGCAGAAAACAAGTAGAGCAAAAATTTATAAGGAATTGAAGTCTAGTCAGGCATGATGGAAACAAAGAATATCTAGCTAACGAATTTATTTTTAAAAGCAACTCACAAACAAAATTGACCTATTCAGGAACGATCGTTCAATCTTTTCAAGGTTAAACGTGTGAATAATAAGTTTGAAGGAAAGGCTCAACGATCGCAAATCGTTTTGCAAGAACCAAACTTTATTGGATCCTGAATTGATCCTGAAATCGATCGATGAAGAAATCTTGAGAATAAGCAAAATCTTGAGAATAAACATAAGAGAAAAACAAATCTCGACCAGGAGGTAGAAAACTTGCTGACAACAGCACGCCCGGCGTAAACTTTGCTTGTACTGTTGCTCATGGACTCACTGAACCATGCAGGATATCTCAAAGGAAGATAATGCAGCGGTTTAAGAGCGCGATGTAGAAATCAATCTCGGACGCTGTAGAAATTCCTTGAGCCGCTGTGCGGCAGCTTCCTCGATCGCGTTATTGTCAGCAGACTCCCTATCAATAGCCTCCCCGTTAATCGTAAAGCCAGCCGTATTTTGAAACAGGGCACTGAAGGCGCCTGCACCCAGCCCCAACTGAGGAAACATTCGATAGCAGGGAAACTGCGCCAGATGCGATCGATAAGCTGACAGGGCATCAACGGCGATTGGTTGAAACTGCGAAAACTTTTCTAAAAACCATTCACAAACCTGTTCATTTTCTTCTGGAGAATAGGCGCAGGTCATATAAAGCAAATATCCGCCGGGAGCAACCACCCGCGCTGAATTGGCAATAATTCGCTTTTGTCGATTTGCATTTTTGTTGATGCTGACCGGATGAAAGCAGCCCGGAGCCTTGCCGCCTTTTGCTAGCAACGATTGTCCAGTACAGGGCGCATCCACGAGCACCACCTCTGCCGTTTGCGGAATTGCCTCTGCCAGCACTTCAGGGTCTAAATTTGACACAACAGCAGGTTCAATCTGACACCGCTTCAGGTTCGACAGCAGGGCACCAATTCGCTTGCCGATCACTTCATTGGACAGCAGATAATCCGGTTGCAGAGCAGCCCAAGCAAAAATACTTTTTCCGCCGGGAGAAGCACACATATCGACCACGAGGCGAACAGGAGCATTAATTACCCCCCCCTGGGAACTGCTTCGTATCGCCAGCAGCGGTGTGGCCGCAAACACTGAAGAAAAATCCAGACAGTAAAAATAGCCCGCTTTATGCAGCGAATGCTGTCCTGGTCTTTCTCCAAGCGTCAATCGATCGACAAAGGCTGCCTGCCAGAGAAGAGCAGGTTCGACGGCAAAGGGAAATGGCTCAGGACGAGGCTTTGTCCAGAGAATACAGGGCGAAAACGATCGCGGCTGAGTCAGCGCATGGATAAACTGCTGCTGTTGTTCGGCATCCGTCCAGAGTTTCTGGCTAAATTTAATCAGTAACTTAGAAGCTTCCATTTCACTTTTCGACTTCACCTTTCGATCGCTTTCGCGCTAAACATTAGCTTTCACTTTTGCACTAAGCATTGGCTCTGATTTCGCTTGCAGTTGCTGAACCGCGACCAACAGCTTTGCAGCACTTTCTTCGGCGGACAGCCCTGCAACGTCAGTCGGATGAATCACCACATCTCGCCGCTGCAGATCGTAGGTGTAGGTCTTGTCGTAGTATTCCAGGACAATGCTCACGCCTTCACTGATTTGTCCCTGACGAATAAAATCTACTGCCTGCTGAGTTCGCAGCCCACCCAACCGTTTGCGGATGCGCTCTGTTGCAGTTACGACTGCTTCGCGATCGGCTGAGCCATACACATTCGCTAGCAATGCCAATCGCTCCGATCGAGGACGAACAACTTCCAATACCTCAGCCTGATCCATCTGCTGAAACAAAGGCTCCGGAATGCAGCAGGTTCCAATTCGCTTGCTTTCTGCCTCGATCCAGATTGGGGAATCGGCCTGAAACTTTGCCCACTGCACGGCAGCCTCGTTTTCAAACTGCTCGTTTGTCGGTTGAGGAGGTAGCCCCAGCGAGCCATAGCTGCTGCCGCGATGACTGGCGATCGCCTCTAGATCAAGCACCTGAGCGCCTTGATTTTTCAGAGCCAGCAAAATGTCGGTTTTTCCAGTTCCAGTCATGCCGCCCAGAATCACGATCGGTTTAGGCTGCTCAAACGTTTTTAACGCCCAATTGCGAAATGCTTTGTAGCCGCCATGCAGGGTCGCAACCTCAAAACCCCCCATTTTGAGCACCCAGGCAACCGATCCACTTCGCATTCCACCCCGCCAGCAGTGAACTCGCACTCGGCGATCAGGGGCAAGCTGTTTGGCAGTCGCAAGAAACTGAGCGGATTTCGGTCCAACCAACTGAAAGCCTAGCTCAACGGCAGCGTCACGTCCCTCATGCTTATAGCAAGTCCCAACCTGCGCCCGTTCCTGGTCGGTAAACAGAGGAAAGCTAATTGCCCCAGGAATATGACCCTGTCTGTACTCGGCTGGACTCCGAACATCCAGCATTACCCCAGGGTGTGCTAAAAAATCGATCGCGTTTAAGCCTTGCATCAAAAGCCAAACCAGAACTCGAAGCGTGCATTTTCCAGTGTAGCGAGTTTGACTCAGCGGTCGAAAATGGGGCAATAAAAAACTCAGTAGCTGCCATATCTGCAAGACTACTGAGCCATCGACAGGATAAGTGAGAAAATGAAATGCCTTGAGGCTTAGCTGCCGTTAGTCGATAAAGCCCATCAGGGTTTCGCTATCGTCGATTTCATTTGAAGCGATCGGACGACCACCAGGCAGAAGGGTTGCAGCCAGCAGATCCGGGTTACTTGCCATGACCGGGCGACCGCCGGGCAGCGTCAGGTCATCACATACCACCATATCGCTAGCGAAAATAGGACGATTGCCTGGAAGAGCATATTCCATCACTTGCAGATGGCTTGCCATGATCGGACGACCGTTCAGAATCGTGCTAAAAACATCCATGTGGCTTGCAGCGATCGGGCGAACCCCTGCAGCAGTGAACTCTTCTACAACCTCGATCGCACCATGTATAATCGGACGATCGCCCAGGTAGCCCGTAAACCCTTGCAGATCTCCCTTAGAGTCCTCGGTTCGCACTGCCAGCTTTGAATCCCCACCATTGGTTTCCGGTTTCTTCGCCAGATCCAGCTTGCCTGCTTTTGACTCAGTCACTTCGCCGTTGCCCGCGCTCTTCTCTGCCATCGTTTCCTCCTGTACCAGTGCTTTATCTGATGGGTTACTTGGTGCGTTACTTGGTGCATTATCTGACGGATTTACCACCGCCGTTGCCTTTGCTCTGCTTCTGCGGCTTCTTCCCCCGGTCGAACCCCCCGCTGAACTTGTGCCCATTGCCTACACTCCAACCTGCGCTAAATCAGTTTGCTGAAGCTCAATCAACTAGCTTCAAGTCAACTAGTTTAAAGGGATGATGCCGATCGTGAATAAAACGATATATAAGTGCAACTTAGGCTACATTATAGGCGGAAACCATCCCTTTTCCATCGGCAGAATTTTGGCAGAACGATAGGGATTGCTAAAGCGTCCGATTACTTTTCGTTTAGACACTCGCTGAAAAGCGGACGGCGATCGTCAGCATATTGCCAGTGCATGATCAGCACCGTGTCAATAGACTTGTCGGGAAATAAGCAAGAATAGAAGGCAGAAATGGGATAAGCAAATGCTGGATATTGAACGGGTGCTGACACAAGACCGCTTGCTGCGCGCTTTAACTGGCTTGAATCG
>NZ_JAMPKZ010000049.1:0-18873 GCF_039962215.1 Leptolyngbya sp. ST-U4 | reverse complement strand
CGATTCAAGCCAGTTAAAGCGCGCAGCAAGCGGTCTTGTGTCAGCACCCGTTCAATATCCAGCATTTGCTTATCCCATTTCTGCCTTCTATTCTTGCTTATTTCCCGACAAGTCTATTCAATAGGGCAAGAAGAACGTTGAGCGGAATCGAGGCGATGAATATGATGAGAAAGGGATAAGTAAAAGGAGTCAAACAAGGGGACAGTGTGTCTCAAGTGAAATTTATCGAAGCGCTCCTTGGAATTGCTGCTTAAGAGAATGCTAACGATACCGATCGTTTGTCCTTAATAAACTTTTGTGACACAACCGGAAAACTTGCGCAATTTGCAAATCAGTTGCGCACTTTATAAACCTTTGAAGCCAGTATCGTTTGAGGCTTTCAGATATTGAGACAAATCAAGCCAAGGAGCATCAATATCTTACCTCTGAAGCTCAAAACGCTTGTTTAGCAGAAGATCAGAAATTTACGCCATTCATTTGCTAATTGCGCCAAATCATCTGCTCATCCACATCTGGGCTTGTTCGTGTGACCTATAGACTAGTCAGATAGCTATAGGTTAGCACCCGACACCACCTAGCGTTAGTAGGTGGTGTGAGCTTCATGTCTATCCCATCCTTTCGTCGTCAGGTCAACTTCCCGATAGAGTCTAGCCTTTTGCGATGACATCAGAATCATTGAGAACGAGCGTGGTACCCGAACAAACCATAGAGGTTCCAGCCAAACTACCGTAATAAAACTTTATTAATTAAGAGGTAGCTAGACCAAATTCAAATTCCACATCAGGTATGAAGTTCTCTATCCTTTTAGATTTCAGGCGACCAGGCTACATTAAGTTGAGGGTCAACTTAATGAACTCAAGTGAACTTAAACAAACTTAAGTGGTGTGAATTGAACGAATGTTGAAGAATGAAACATAACTATAACAACAAAGGATGGTGGTAGGCGATCGCTACGGCGGTATGAGTATAGTTGCTTGTTAGAGCCGAGGCATGACCTCATCAGGAGAAAATTCAAATGATTGCTTTACCTGGAGTTGCCATTCAACGCAAGATCTACGAGAGTTCGGTGTCTCTGGTGTATCGGGGCATCAGTGAGGAAGATGGCCGAGCGCTTGTTATCAAGGTACTGAAGCAAGATTATCCCTCTCCTCAAGAATTAACGCGCTACAGACACGAATATGCGATTACCCGTTCTCTAAATCTAGAAGGCGTGGTCAAAGCTTACAACCAGCAAGCGTATCAGCGTACCCTCGTTATCCTACTAGAGGACTTTGGGGGTGAGTCCTTAGATTACTGGAGACAGCAACGTTCAGGCTTCTGTCTCATGCCCTTAGACACGTTTCTCCAATTTGCCATCAACCTCACAGATATTCTAGGCAAAATCCATGCTGCTCATGTTATTCACAAGGACATTAATCCTGGAAACATTGTTCTAAATCCCGATACGGGCGTTGTCAAAATCATTGACTTTGGCATTGCCACTCAGTTCAGTCGCACAAATCCGACGTTCAAAAGTCCGCACGTTTTAGAAGGCACACTCGCCTATCTTTCTCCGGAACAAACCGGGCGGATGAACCGGACGATCGACTACCGCACCGATTTTTACTCACTCGGAGTGACATTCTACCAGCTGCTGACTGAACAACTGCCGTTTCCCACAACAGATGTCTTAGAGTTAGTCCACTGTCACATTGCTAAACAGCCTACTCCACCGCATGAACTCAATGGAACGATCCCTGAAGCTGTTTCAGACATCATCTTGAAACTGATGGCGAAGAATGCGGAGGATCGCTATCAGAGCGCTTGGGGCATCAAAGCAGATTTGGAACAGTGTGCTGAACAATTATCAGCAAGCGGCCAGATTAATTACATCCAACTGGGGCTGCAAAATACTTCAGACCAGTTTCAAATTCCCCAGAAGTTGTATGGACGCGACACGGAAATAGCCGCATTATTGGCAGTATTTGAGGGAGTAACAGGGGGAAGTGACACGGAGATAGAGAGACACAGAGATGTATGGATTGACAATGTTCCGGCGTCTGCTGAAATGATGTTAGTCTCTGGTTATTCCGGAGTGGGTAAATCGGCGTTAGTACAAGAACTCTACAAACCCATCACAGCAAAGCGCGGTTATTTTATCTCTGGTAAGTTTGACCAGTTCCAGCGCAATGTTCCCTACAGCGCCATCGTCAATGCCCTACGAAAATTGGTGCAGCAACTCCTTGGTGAACCCGATGAGCAGGTGCAACAGTGGCGATCGCGCCTACTCACCGCTTTGGGAAGTAACGGGCAAATCATGATTGATGTGATCCCAGAAGTTGAGTTAATTACGGGTAAGCAGCCATCCGTACCGGAAGTGGGAGTTGCGGAAACTCAAAATCGTTTCAATCGCGTCTTTCAGCATTTTATCCGAGTGTTTTGTTCTAAGGAACATCCACTCGTAATCTTCTTGGATGATTTGCAGTGGATAGACTCCGCCACACTGAAGTTAATCGAACTGATGCTGCTGGATAAGCAGACCCAATATCTATTTTTAATTGGAGCCTATCGAGATAATGAAGTAAATTCAACGCATCCATTGGCATTAACGCTGGAAAGGCTGCAACAACAAGGGGTGATGCTTCAGGAGATTATCCTGGCACCTTTAACGCTAGAGCCGTTGAGCCAATTGATTGCTGAGACGCTCTATCAGGATGTTGAAACCGTTTGTGCTCTAGCCCAGTTAGTGCTGCGGAAAACGGAGGGCAATCCTTTCTTTGTCGGCGAATTTTTGAGAATGCTATATAGCGAAAGTCTGTTGACTTTTGATGAGTCAAATTTAAGCTGGCGGTGGAAAATTGCTCAGATCAAAGCTCAAAACATCACCGATAATGTAGTGGAGTTAATGCTCGTAAAGCTGAAGAAACTACCAGAAAAAACTCGGCAAATTCTCCGCTTAGCCGCTTGTGTCGGAGCCGAATTTGATTTAGATACGTTAGCGATTATATATGAGAAGTCGCCCAAAACGGTTTTTCAGGATTTACTACCAGCGGTACAAGGAGGATTCATTCAACCCCTGTCTGAATTAGATGAGGACTTGTTAGTTCAAGAGTATAAGTTCTTGCATGACCGAGTACAGCAGGCTGCCTATGCTTTGATTCCTGAGGATCAAAAGCAAGTAACGCACTACTCTATTGGGCAACTCCTGCTCAGCAGGCTCTCTGAGGTCGAACAAAGTGAGATGCTTTTTGATATTGTCAACCACATCAACTTCGGTCAATCCCTTTTGACCCAGAAAGATGAAAAGGAGAAAATAGCACGACTTAATTTGGCTGCCGCTCAAAAAGCCATCTCTTCTACAGCTTATGAAGCCGCGATTCGGTATCTTGAGACTGGTATTGGCTTACTCGAAGCATCGGTCTGGATGAGCCAGTACGACTTGATGTTCAACCTGTATCGGACTCTCTGTGCAGCACAGTTGAGCAATGCTAGCTATGAGCAATTAAACGCTACAACCAAAGTTGCTTTAGAGCATATTTCTTCTGCCGTTGATCGCGCAGATATTCGTGTTTTTCAAATCACTCAATATACCCTACAAGGCAAATGTGAGGAAGCAGTTCAAACAGGTTTGATCGGGTTGCATGAGTTGGGAATTGAGATTAAGGGCAAAAAATTGACGGAACTAGTCCGTGAAGAGTTTGTTGCTGTTGCCAAAAGCTTAGAAAATCGCTCAATTTCCTCGCTTTTAACTTTACCAACAGTGAGCGATCCGGTGATTCAAGCAATGATTAGATTGCTAATTGCTGTAGATATACCAACTTACATTACGGCTAATATTGAACTTTACTGCTTCGTCAGTTTAAGAGTAGTTCGTCTTTCCATCGAACATGGAAATATCGCTGAGTCTATTAAGGCTTATGCAAATTATGGTCTTCTCTTAGGTTTGATGGAAGGGCAATATCAACGAGGCTATGAGTTTGCAGATTTAGCAGTGCAGCTTAGCTACAAGCTAAACAGTAAATCTCAGCAGTGTAAGGCTGAAATGTTGTTTGGAGGCTTTATTCAAGTTTGGTCAAAGCCTTTAGCAGGGGCAGCCACGATCAATTACAAAGGTTTTCTGGCAAGCATGGAGTCGGGAAATGTTCAATTTGCAGCCTATAACTTAGTCGGTAACATTTTTAATCGCTTATTTCAAGGAGAAAATTTAACAACCGTTGCAGCAGACAACAAAAAATATCAGTTGGTGGCGGAGCAGATTCAGGACGAGCTTGCGAAGGTGGCACTGGCTGCAGCTAGATTTTTCATTGCAAAACTTGCTTTAGGGCAAGCGGCACAGGAGCATGATCAATTGCTCAGGGAGACAGAAAAGATAGTTCATCAGGGTGAAACCTCACAAATACAGTTTTCAATTTGTCTTTATTACATTCTCAGAATGCATTTTTCCTGTTTAACAGCAGATTTTGAGCAAGGACGCTATTATCTTGTTGAAGCGGAAAAGATCCTAAATTCTATTGTAGGATTTACAACCTACAGTAGTTATTTCTATTATGGTTCTCTGATTCTACTCAACTTGTATCCTGGTTCATCTCAAGCAGAACAAAGGAACGCTTTGAAACAGATTCGATCAAATCAGGAGCGCTTGAAAGTATGGTCGGATAGCTGTCCAGAAAACTTTTTACACAAGTTTCATCTCGTTGAGGCAGAGAACGCGCGAGTCTTGGGTCAACTTTCTGAAGCAGAAGACTTATATGAACAAGCCATTCAAGGAGCCAAGAACAACGAGTATCTGCAAGAAGAAGCATTAGCCTATGAATTAGCCGCCAAACACTACTTAGCTCGTGGTAGAGAAAAGTTTGCCCAGCTTTACATGAAGGAAGCTCACTATTGCTATGAACGATGGGGAGCAATCGCAAAGGTTAGAGATTTAGAAACTCGTTATCCGCAGCTATTTCCTCAGTCTTCCAACGTAGTTTCTACACCAGTTTGCACCACGACCGGAACCATCTCAAGTACCTCACATACTGCTCTCGATTTAGCGACAGTGATGAAAGCAACTCAAGCGATTTCGAGTGAGATTGAATTGGAGCGATTACTCCATTCTCTAATGCAGATCCTAATTGAGAACGCGGGTGCACAAACCGGATGCTTGATTTTAGAAAACTCAGGAGAATGGGTAATTGAGGCTGCTTGTGAACTCAATGAGGGTGAGCAAGTCTCGGCTACGCAAGTGTTGCAATCGATTCCAATTGTAAACCGTTTGCCTGAATCAGTCATTCAGTATGTGATCCGAACTCATCAATCTGTGATTTTAAGTGATGCAACTCATGAAGGAAATTTCATCAACGATCCTTACATTCAACGCAACCAAACTCAATCACTACTCTGTTTACCACTGCTGAATCAAAGTAAATTGGTTGGTGTGTTGTACCTAGAAAACCAATTAGCGGCTGGAGCCTTCACACCAGAACGATTCTCCGGAGACGCTACGCGATCGCAGGTTTTGCATCTATTATCAACCCAAGCAGCCATTTCAATCGAAAATGCTAAACTCTACTCAAAGCTAAGCGATAGCAAAAATCAGCTCAATCAATTTCTAGAGGCGGTTCCCGTAGGGATTGGGGTCTTGGATACGACGGGTCGCCCTTACTATTTCAATCAACAAGGCATTCAGCTATTAGGCAAAGGCGTTGACCCTACCGTAACACCCGATCAACTTCCAGAAGTTTATCAAGTTTACCAGGCTGGAACGGATCAAACCTGTTCATCTGAGATGATGCCAATCGTTCGAGCGTTGAAAGGCGAACGTACAAGAAGGGATGATTTAGAGATTCACCAGGGCGAGGCGATTATTCCTATTGAGGCATGCGGAACTCCAGTCTTTGACGAACATAAGAACGTGGCTTACGCAATTGTGGCTTTTCAAGACATTACGGAGCGGAAACGATCGGAGAAACTGTTAGCTGATTACAACCGTATCCTGGAGCAACAGGTAGCAGAACGAACGGCAGCTTTACAGCAAAGCGAAGCAGAACTGCGCCATCGGGAACAGGAATTACGACTGATTGCCAACGCTCTACCAGTTTTGATCAGCTACGTAGATACCAATCGGTGTTATCAATTCATCAACCGTACCTATGAGGTTTGGTTTAACCGTAGCCGCAATGAAATTCTGGGCAACCCTGTTCGCCAACTTTTCGGTGAAGCGGTTTATCAACGGGTTGAGCCGTATGTCAATCAGGTGTTTGAAGGGCAAACAGTACATCTAGAAACAGAAGTCGCTTTTCCACCTGGCAAGCGGTGCATCAGCGCAACCTTTATTCCTGATTTCGATGACAATGCTCAGGTGAGAGGTTTCTACAGTCTCATGACAGATATTAGCGCTCACAAACAAGTAGAAGAAGTGTTGCGCCAGTCCGAGGCTCAATTTCGGGAACAGGCAATCCTCTCCGCTTTTCGCGCCGATGTGGATAGTGCCCTTGCTCAAAGTGCTAGTTTGCCCTTGATACTGCATCGCTGTGCTGAAGCCGTTGTTAAGCACTTTAATGCGGCATTTGCTCGGATTTGGACGGTAAATCAAGACCAGAATGTTTTGGAGTTACAAGCCAGTGCAGGGATGTATACCCGTCTTGACGGCACCTACAGTCAAGTTCCCGTAGGTAGCTTCAAAGTTGGACAAATTGCTCAGGATCGCTATCCTCTGTTGACCAACAATGTGTTTGATGAGCCATCTATTGATCAAGAATGGGCAAAACGAGAAGGCATGGTAGCATTTGCGGGCTATCCGATACTGCTGGATGATCAGCTTATTGGCGTGATCGCGATGTTTACTCGACACCCCATTCCGGTGCCCAACTTTGAGGCGTTGGAGTTTGCAGCTCGTGAGATTGCATTGGGAATTAAACGCAAACAGGCAGAAATAGCATTGCAAGCCTCTGAAGCAGAGCTTCGTGCGCTCTTTTCAGCAATGCCCGATCCGCTCTTGGTCGTGAATGCAGAAGGGCGTATTTTGAGAGCAATTCTCTTAGAGAAATTACATCAACCGATCGACGAACAGGTGGCTCAAACGTTATACGAAATTTTTGAGCGATCGCAAGCCGATACATTTCTTGACTATATTCGGCAAGCATTGCTCACTCAGCAACCTCTAACAGTAGAATATAGCTTGGTGATGGGAAGACGGGAAACCTGGTTTGCAACTCGCATTTCTCCCATTTCAGACCATTCTGTCATTTGGCTGGCAAGAGATATCACCGATCGCAAACGTGCCGAAGCAGCCTCCATTCTAGAAGAGCGCAACCACATGGCACGGGAAATCCACGACACTTTAGCACAGGCATTTACAGGTATTATCATTCATACTCGATCTGCCTCCAGTGAGATAACGACGGATGCAGAAAAAGCGCAAACTCTCCTCATCCAGATCCTCGGCTTAGCTCGTTCTGGGCTTGCGGAGGCACGTCGTTCAGTAGAGGCGCTACACCGCCCATACCTTTTAGAGAGCAGTAACTTACAGGATGCATTAAGCCGTCTTGCTGCTCAATTGGACTCCTCGATCGCAACCCAAATCGTCTACGAAGTTATTGGTACAACCTATCCCCTATCCTGCGATTTGGAAAATAATCTGTTTCGGATTGGGCAGGAAGCTTTAACCAATGCAATCAAATATGCCGAGGCGCACGAAATCCGAATTGAACTGGTCTATGAACCGACCCAATGCATCTTACGAATAAAAGACAATGGGCAGGGATTTGATATAGAAAACCAGGCGATGAGAAATGGCTTTGGTCTACTGGGGATGGCACAACGGGCTGAACGCATCAAGGCTGAATTAAAGATTCAAAGCTACTTAGGGCAAGGGACAGAGATCGTGGTATCTATTAATCGGGAGTAAGTCAGCATGAATCAGCCCAGCCGCATTCGCGTTCTTGTTGTGGACGATCATCCCGTTGTTCTCCAGGGTTTGATCGGGATGTTAGAGAAGGCTCCGGATATCATCATTGTGGGTCAGGGGCGAAATGGGCATGAGGCGATCGCAGTGTTTCAGCAACAGCAGCCTGATGTGACCTTGATGGATTTACGGATGCCTGGAATAGAGGGTGTTCAGGCAATTACAGCTATTTGTAGTGAGTTTCCGAACGCCCGGATTATTGTGCTGACTACGTATGACACTGATGAAGAGATTTATCGAGGATTGCGAGCAGGAGCAAAGGGATATTTACTGAAGGACTCTGAGCCAGAGGAACTATTAACAGCAATTCGTACCGTGAACAGGGGACAACAGTATATTCCCCCCAATGTGGCTGCCAAGCTAGTCCAACGGATAACTGCTCCAGAACTGAGCGATCGTGAGCTAGAAGTTCTCCAGTTAGTCGGGCAGGGAATGAGCAACCAGGAAATTAGCACGGCTCTCAAGATTAGTGAAAGTACCGTGAAGACTCACATTAACCGAATTTTCAGCAAGCTAGATGTCAATGACCGCACCCAAGCAGCCATTATTGCGTTGAGACGCGGAATTGCTAACTTGTAAAAACAAAGATGGTTTTCTGCCTAGGTCAGCAATTGTTGCCCGTCATTACTGTAGAGCGAAGGATATGGGTTTACGAAGCAGGCAATTAAACCAAAGTTTGATTCAAACTCCAACTTAAGTTTGGTTCGTTCTACTCCCTCAAGTCGATCAAAATACAGACCTTAAATTGACTACAATCCTAAGCAAGCCTCATACACTAAACCCATACAAATGATTGTAGGGTTGAAGAGAAAAGATTTCAGAGTACACGCGATGAATCTTTTTTCCTCAAGAATTTAGAATGAGCGATATTATTTCTGACGATGCACTTAGCGATTCTCCAACGGAGATACAGAGTGAACGCAATCAATTAGTTGTACTCCCTTGTGAGCAAGACCATCGGCAAGGATCATTGAATGCCCATGTTGTGCTGGTTGAGTATGGGGATTATCAATGTCCTCAATGTGGTGAACTTTACATCTCAATTCAGGCAATTCAACGCGAGTTTGAGGCGACCTTATCCGGGGAAAATTCTTTGTGCTTTATATTCCGACATTTTCCTCAATCTCATATCCATCCTCAAGCTCAAAAGGCAGCAGCACAAGGGCAGTTTAGGCAGATGCACGAGATGCTATTGAAGCATCAGCAAGAGCTGGGGATGGAGATTTAGCAGAATACGCTGACAGTTTAGGGCTTGATGTGACTCAATTTCTTCGAGACATTGCCCGGAAAGTGTACGTCGCTCATATCAATCAAGACATTACCAGCGGCATGGATAGTGGGGTGATTAGCACTCCAGCTTTGTTCATCAATGGCGTGCAGTATACAGACGCTTTAGAGTTTGAGCCGTTACTCATTGCGATCACTAAAGCTTTCCACGACTAGTAGTTTCGTTAATCAACTGCATCAGTGCGGCTCTTATCATGATTTCCTTATCCAATGCGTTCCTCAAGCAAGTTGTAGCTCAAATTTCTAGAACGGTGCCATTGCAGACGGTTTTGATTGTGCCGTTTGTGCTGCAAACGTTGGTGACGGTCGGACTAGTGGGGTATTTTTCCTTCAGAAATAGACAGGAAGCTATCAACGATCTCGCCAGTCAACTACGGCGCGAACTGACGAACCGGATCGAAGGCAAGCTACAAACCTACACCGAGATACCCCATAACATCAATCGGCTCAATGCCAGCACATTCGCTCAGGGAAAAATTGACGCTAGCGCCGTCAAAGGTGAGTTTCCACTCTGGCAGCAAATTCAGATTTATCCAATGGTGAGTGATATCTACTGTGGCGATCGCAACGGGTCTCTTTTGGGAGTGCGGCGCAGCCCTGCCGATAACTCAATTGAACTGCGATCGAGTAATGTTGCTACAGATCATAAACTCTACGGCTACAGCCTTGATCGCAATGGCCAGCCAGACCAGTTAGTCAGTCAAGGTAACAAAACCTTCGATGCGCGGCTTCGTCCCTGGTTTAAAGCAGCAGTGACGGCAGGCGAACCGGTTTGGAGTGGAATCTATGCCGACTTTGCCAGCCAATTGCCAACGATCACTGCCAGTACGCCTGTCTATAGCACTGCTGATCGATCGCTGTTGGGAGTCTGCGCCACCGATGTATTTCTGCCTAATGAGATGAGCCGTTTTTTAGCGAGCCTGCAAATCGGTAAAACAGGCATCGCCTTTATTCTAGAGCGATCGGGACAACTGGTTGCTACCTCCACCGGAGAGGCGATTATCAGTAGTGGAGCGGTGGCAAATCGATTGTCTGCAGTTGAGAGCCGTAACCCCACCGTGCGAGCGACTGCTGCTTATTTGCGCGATCATTTCAGCAATTTGTGGCAGATCCAAACGGCGGAACAGCTTGATTTTAATTTCGATGGCAGGCGGCAGTTAATTCAGGTAATGCCATTCAAAGATACTCGTGGGCTAGATTGGCTGATTGTCACGGTGCTGCCTGAATCCGATTTTATGGCAAAGATTAATCAGAACATTCACACGACGATTCTGCTTTGTATTGCCGCTTTGCTGCTTGGCATTGCGATCTGCATTTTAATTGCACGGTGGATCACTAAACCAATTGTCAGCGTCAGCCAATCAGCAAAAGCGCTAGCAGACGGTGCATGGGATCAGACGGTAGAAATTGAGCGATCGGGTGATTTGGGTGAACTAGCTCGATCGTTTAACCAGATGGCACAGCAGCTTCAAATCGCATTTGCTAAAATGCAGTCTTTAAACCAGACTCTCGCCCAAAGTGAAACCCGCCTTCAGAAAATTTTAGAGTCGATTCCGGTAGGAATTGCGGTTCTGGACGCAACAGGTCACCCTTATTACGCAAATCAGAAGGCAATCCAACTTTTGGGCAAAGGCGTGCTGCCGTCTGTCTCCCCAGAACAAATTGCCGAAGCCTATCAACTCTATGTGGCAGGAACCGATCGCCCCTACCCAACTGAACAACTGATGATGATACGAGCACTAAACGGCGAACAGGGCAGTGTAGATGATATCGAAATTCATCAGGGGAATCGCATCATTCCGATTGAAAGTTGGGGAACTCCAATTTTTGATGAATCTGGCAACATTCTGTATGCGATCGCAGCCTTTCAAGACATCACCGACCGTAAGCAAGCAGAGAAGCTTTTATCCGAATACAGTCAGACCTTAGAACAGCAAGTCACTGAGCGAACGTTGCTGCTCTCCCAGGAGATCGAAGAGCGCCAGCAAGTTGAAAACGCCTTGCGACAGAGCGAAGAGCAACGCAGACTGACCATGGACTTTTCCTATATCGGCAGTTGGAATTGGAACATCGTAGAGAATATAACCGAGTGGAATGATAATCACGTTCGATTGCTGGGGTTAGTTCCTGGGGAAGTGAAGAGCAGCTATCAAGCATGGCGCGATCGGGTTCACTTAGAGGATATTGAGCGAGTCGAGCAAGCAGTTGCGGTCGCACTAGCAACCCATACCGATTTTGAAACTGAATATCGAGTGATTTATCCGGATGGGACTATTCACTGGTTGGTGGGTCGGGGGCGAGGCATTTATAACGAAGCTGGACAGCCTGTACGAATGTTGGGGGTGATTCTGGATATTAGCGATCGCAAACGTGCTGAAGCAGCGTCAATTTTAGAAGAACGTAACCGCATGGCGCGCGAGATCCACGACACGCTAGCGCAAGCCTTTACAGGTGTTCTGGTTCACATGGGAACTGTTTCTCAGTTAGTGACCATTAAACCAGAAGCCGTACAAACTCACATTGACATCGTGCGTGAGCTGGCTCGTAACGGACTGATAGAGGCTCGACGTTCCGTTGCAGCATTGCGTCCTCAGTTACTAGAAGATGGCAACTTGTGGACAGCGCTGGAGCAATTTGTTGCTATGATGCAATCCTCAACAGAATCCTGCCTGACTTATGAGGTGATCGGCACGCCCTATGCGTTGCCCGCTGACGCTGAGAATAACCTCTTGAGAATTGGACAGGAAGCGTTTACCAATGCAATCAAGTATGCTCAGGCGAAGGAAATTCAGATTGAATTAGTTTATGAACCCACCTCGTGCCATTTACGCATTAAAGACAATGGACGAGGCTTTGAAGCTAACACTACCACTCTCAGCCGGGGATTTGGGTTATTGGGTATGACCGAACGAGCGGAACACATTGGCGCCCTGCTCTCGATCGAGAGCCAATTGGGGCAGGGAACAGCAGTGATCGTATCTATACAACGGGAGGCAGCAACATGAGTCAGCCCACAGCTATTCGCGTTTTGATTGTTGATGACCACGCAATTGTGCGACAAGGACTGGTTGCAATGATTGACAATCAACCAGACATGATGCTGGTGGGTCAAGCGGGTAATGGGCAGGAAGCGATCGACCAATACCGCCAGCTACAGCCCGATGTCACCTTAATGGACTTACGGATGCCGCAGGTGAGTGGTGTGGATGCAACGATGGCAATTTGTGCTGAGTTTGCCCATGCCCACATTATTATCCTGACGACTTACGATGGAGATGAAGATATCTATCGGGGATTACGCGCTGGAGCCAAAGGCTATCTACTTAAGGATGCCGAACCTGACGAACTCCTTAGTGCTATTCATGTTGTTCACAGGGGTCAGCAGTACATTCCCACTCATGTTGGCGCTAAACTAGCGCAGCGGATAAACCATCCAGAGTTGAGCGGTCGCGAACTAGAAGTCCTTCAGTTGGTAGCTCAGGGGATGAGCAATATTCAAATCAGCGCTGCTTTGAATATTGCTGAAAGCACCGTCAAATCGAACATCAACCATATCTTGAGCAAACTGGGAGCGAAAGACCGCACGCAAGCGACCATTATTGCTTTAAAGCGAGGAATCACCAGCTTGTAGCCTAGTGATGTGAACTTGAGGTGGTTGATAAATTTAAACTTAAGGTGGATGTTATGCCAACACCTGAGATTGCTCAAATAGCGATCATCTTGTGGTTCAAAACATAAACTCTGAATTGGCGACAGATTTGAGTTTGCCTTTTACATTAAGAACATACAAACGAGAACCTACAAACAATTGTAGGTTTGAAAAAAAGAGATGTCACCGTGCTGTTTGTACCGTGAATGCTCCATTCTTCAAATTAAGAATGAGTTACGACATTTCTGCTGAAGTACCTAACAATCGCAATCAACCGGTTGTTCCTGCCTCTGAGCGAAATTATCGACAAGGGGGACTTGCTATATTGATCGCTAGAACATTGAGCAATTGACAGTAGCCATTGTTAATGCAAGTTACTCAGGTTTCTCTTTAGTTTACCTAGCCTAACAAGTTCATAACACGTTCTAGCGCATCCAAATCCGCAAACAAGAACCTGGTAACAAGTTAGTTGTTTGCTATTCCATTCTTCTCCAATTTCTTATCCATCGCGACCAGATCTGAGGAGATCGACATGACAACAACGATCGATTCCAATTTTGCTGCCTGTGAGGCACTACGCCTGCTTGGTCCCGATCCCGAGAACTGGGTATCCGATCGCCCTGGCATCGATCACAATGTCACGATAATCGGTGGCAGCGGCAGCGGTAGCACCTTTGTATTTGCGCTGCGGCGTGCTGGAATCGGTGACGTGACAGAGATCGATGCAGCAGATGACGAAGCTCATGCAGGCGTGTGGTTGACGCGAGCGCGGATGAGAACGCTCCGCACGCCAAAGAATTTGCCTGGTCCAGAACTAGGAATCCCAGAATTATCCTTCCAGGCTTGGTACGAAGCGCGGCATGGTGCGGCAGCTTATGCAGAGATCGATCGCATTGAGCGGGTGACTTGGGCTGAGTACCTCAGCTGGTATCGGCATTTTCTCGGTATCCAGGTTCGTTACCAGACGAAGTTGGTACGGATAGAGCCAGCCACAGGTTTCTTCCGTCTACACCTTGAGGTAAATGGTGTCCCAAAGGTGGAGACTACACGCAAAATTATCTTCGCCAATGGCGTGGCTGGTACTGGTGGTTCATACATCCCTCCAGTACTGGCTGACTTACCCCGCACGCTGTACGCCCATACCGCCGATGCCATTGATTTTGAAGCACTGCGCGGTAAGACTGTGGCAGTGCTGGGTGCGGCGGCTTCAGCTTTCGATGCAGCAGGAGTGGCGCTGGAATCGGGAGCTAAGGCAGTACACCTATTTGTACGGCGGTCGGCGATCGCATCGCTGTCAGTACTTCGGATACGAGATTACCCTGGTGCTTACGACAACTATCCCCAACTACCCGATGCAGCCCGCTGGTTGCAGGCTTGGCGCTTTCATCAAGCAGGTACCGCACCACCCCCGAAGTCGATTGAGCGAGCGATCGCTTTCCCGAACTTTCACATCCATCTATCTGCACCCTGGAAATCAGCACAGAAAATGGGCGATCGCATTGCCATCCAGGTAAACAATGATGTTTTCGAGTTTGATTTTGCGATCGCTGGCACTGGTTATTTCGTTGACCCAACAAAGCGTCCCGAACTAGCTGACTTTGCTCAGCATATTGCCCTCTGGCGCGATCGCTACGAGCCACCAGAAGACCTGCGCAACGACGGTTTTGGGATGCACCCTTACCTCGGTAGCGCCCACGAATACCAAGAAAAAGTACCTGGCACTGCCCCTTATCTAAAAGACATTCATGTATTTAATCCTGCTGGTTTGGTCAGCTTCGGCTTGCCAGTCGGTGACATACATAGCATTCGTCGCGACGTGCCCGCAATCGTATCGCGCATCAGTCACGACTTATTCTTTGAGGACTGGGCGCATCATGAGGCACGTATCACAGGCGATGTTGCCCCCGATTTTGAGAACTCGCTCTATGCTGCTGCGGTGTGGAAACAACCGATCGGGGCAGCGACGCGTTAGGTCGATAACCTTTTCACCAGCAACAAATAGTTCCGGCTGGGAAACGATGTCAGTAGAAAGTGATTGCCATTTCACAATCACTGCTGATCAAGGATCACTGTTACATCAATTCACTTAACAGTGTCATTTCAATGGATTGTTTACTACATATCAAAGGAGAATGTCATGGTTGCTCAAGTAAACTCACAAGCAAAGATTTTGGAAGTTGCAGATGATCCACGTCTTTCTAGGGAGGTGAAGGCGTTTTTGAAAGAGCTGAATTCAGCAGGTGTGCCTCTAGAGACATTACCTCCACTCGAAGCGCGTCAAGTACTCGTAGATGCACAAGCTTCTGTTCAAGTAGATCTTTCGGGCATTGAAGAGTCTGAGAAGACGATTACTGCTGATGGTTACACAATTACACTCAATATCGTGCGACCTGAAGGGGTCAAAGGTACATTGCCTGTGTTTATGTTTATTCATGGTGGTGGATGGGTCTTGGGTGATTATCCAACCCATAAGCGCATGGTTCGTGATCTCGTTGTGCTTTCTGGTTTTGCGGCTGTTTTTGTCAACTACACGCGCACGCCAGATGCTCAGTATCCAAAGGCTATCAATGAGATCTACGCCGCTACTAAATGGGTCGCTGAGCATGGTGAGGAAATTGGCGTTGACGGGAAAAACCTGGCAGTTGTCGGCAACAGTGTTGGCGGAAATATGACAGCAGTAACTGCTTTGCAGGCGAAAGAAAAAGGAGGACCGCACATCAAGCTACAAATCATGATGTGGCCGCTCGTCAATGCTGATTTTGAAACGAATTCTTATCACCAATTTGGCGACAAACGGTACCTAACCGCACCCACAATGAAGTGGATGTATGACCTGTACATCCCTGACCCAGAAAAACGCAAAGAGATCCATGCTTCTCCTCTACAGGCGACGGTTGAGCAATTGAAAGGCTTACCACCAGCCTTAATTCAGGTGGCAGAGAGTGATATTTTGCACGACGAAGGTACAGCCTACGGACGCAAGCTTGACGAAGCTGGAGTAGACGTGACGCTTGTGCAGTACGACGGCATGATTCATGACTTCGGACTATTGAATGGTTTAGCCGAGGTTCCGGCAGTTCGTTCTCTGTTTGTCCAGGCTGCTGCTGAACTGAAGAAACACCTACAATAGGCTGCGATCGTCTCTTTGGCTGCCAGTTATCAGTCATTCTCGTTCTTATTAGGTTTTGGTCATCATAGGCGTGAGACTGCTCTGACTAATTCGATCTTCCTTGGATTAGTCAGAGACAATTAATCTTTCCCATCACGACTGCAATTCATCTTTGCCTAATTTGTGAGAATGAAAAATCGCGATCAAAAAAACGTTAACACCTTTTCCGAAGCGACAATCTTGGAATTTTCCTCTTTCTCCAAGGGCCTGGTATGAAAACCATACTTGAACACCTATCTACAATGGACAGTTATACCCCAAGCGCCAAGGATATCATCGGCTCATCTCCGCTGATCGCGATCGAAAATGAAGCACCCGCTAAGCTAATTGTCGATCCACCGCTGCCCGAACCGCTGTCCCAGGGTCGTGTTTTCATCCAGTATCGGACAGAGAACCTGCGAGTACTGCCCGTATTCGGCAAAGGTGCCCTTCATGTATCACCGCGCATTGGTCATATCCACATTACGGTTGACGATGCGCCGTGGCACTTTGTCGATTCCAGTGGTGAAACAATCATTCTGGTTGGTCTGAAACCTGGTTTACACAAGGTGCTGATCGAACTAGCAGATCCCACGCACAAAGCGATTACCAGTGAGACAGTCACGTTTACAGTGCCCCATGTTAAGCGATGAGTCAGGCCTGTGAAATGATGCGATCGACACTTCGCAGCGCTGAGTGCAAAGCACACGCTTCACGAACGTTATCGCAACCTACATCCGTCAATTTCTCATATCACGGTTGCACCCTATCCAACGAAATAAATTCAAAGGAAATCACAACATGAATATGCCCACCTTCAGGAACGGCATTCGCCTGTTTCTGGTTGTCATCCTTTTTTTAGGAACCATTACAATCACCTCCCTAGGAAACATCATGAATCCTGCCAGCGCACAAGCCAATAAGCCCACGATCGTGTTTGTTCATGGCGCATTCGCCGAGTCTTCCAGTTGGAATGGTGTATTGGCTAAACTGATCACAAAGGGTTACCCAACGGTTGCTGTAGCTAATCCCCTGCGTGGCGTCAAGAGCGATGCAGATTATGTTGCTAGCGTCCTCAAAGACATCAACGGTCCCATCGTGCTGGTTGCACATTCCTACGGAGGTTCGGTAACGACCAACGCGGTTAATGGTAACAACAACGTGAAAGCACTGGTCTACGTTGCTGGCTTTGCTCCTGAGGAAGGTGAGACTGCCGCCGAACTCTCAGGACGTTATCCGGGTAGCACGCTTACACTGACCCTCGCGCCACCGGTTGCATTGCCCGATGGTGGCAAAGATCTATATATTCAGCAGAGCAAGTTCCACGCTCAATTTGCGGCAGATTTACCCGCTAGCGACGCCGAGCTAATGGCTAGTACCCAGCGTCCGATTATGGAATCCGCGTTTAATGAAGCCTCTGGTGCGCCCGCCTGGAAATCTATCCCGTCCTGGTTCATTTATGGTGAGCGCGACTTGAACATTCCTCCAGCGGTGCATGCTTTCATGGCGGAACGGGCCAACTCAAAGGAAACCGTTGCTGTAAATGGCGCATCCCATGTCGTGATGATTTCTCATTCGGATGCTGTCGCTGAGATCATCGAGCATGCTGCAACTGCGCTATAGCAAGGAAAACCGATGAACATTAACAACACTGAAGGGTTAAATTTGCTGTTCTCAAAGTTGTGACGCAGCATTTTGCAACGTCCGTTGCAAACAATCGATAACACTTTAATGATTCATACGAACTTAGAATTCCCATGAGGTTCAATCTATGAAAAGACTAGAAGGAAAGGCCGCTCTTGTCACGGGTGGTAACAGCGGTATTGGTCTTGCTACTGCCAAGCAATTTGTTGCTGAAGGGGCTTACGTTTTCATCACAGGTCGTCGTCAAGCTGAATTGGATGCCGCTGTAAATGCGATCGGCGAGAATATCAGGGGTGTACAAAGCGATGTCTCTAATCTGGCAGATCTCGATCGACTGTTCGCTACGATCAAGCAAGAGCAAGGACACCTCGATATCCTCTTTGCCAATGCTGGCGTTGGCGAAATCGCCCCGCTCGGATCAATCACTGAAGAACAATTTGACAAAACATTCAGCATCAATGTTAAAGGTTTGCTGTTCACTGTGCAGAAGGCACTGCCGCTGTTGCCAGAGGGGGCTTCAATCATCCTGAATGCCTCGCTCACTTCCATCAAAGGCACTCCAGCCTTCAGCGTTTACAGCGCCACCAAAGCTGCCGTGCGATCGTTTGCCCGTAATTGGATACTCGACCTTAAAGAACGCCAGATCCGGGTGAATGCCATTAGTCCTGGCGTGGTTCTGACTCCCGGTTACGATCACTTAGGACTGAGTGATGAGCAGTTGCAGGAATTCATAGATAGCCAGGCTGTCACCATTCCATTAGGGCGAGTCGGCACACCTGATGAAATTGCCAAAGCCGTTGTTTTTCTGGCTTCAGACGACAGCAGCTTTGTCAACGGCATTGAGTTATTTGTTGATGGGGGTATGGCACAGATTTAAGATCCAGATATTAACCCGGCAATCATAGAAGAGGCATGAAGTTATGCAGCATAAGCAATAAACCGATGCTTGAAATATCGCATGACTCGCTGTGGGAGCTTCTGGAGTTTATGCAAATGAGACGATACTCGCTGCTGCAACTGAGCCTGATTTCTAGTCAGTGGTTTGGCACGCACCCCCTGCTTCACATCACAGTTGAGATACTCGGCTGGGTTCAACTGCGGCGAGTATGGCGGCAGGTACAGCAGTTCGATCTCCTGCTCGTGCTCGTCCAACCACTGTTTCACTGCCCCTGAACAATGCACTGGATGCCGGTCCACAATCCACAGCAACTTGCGCTT
>NZ_JAMPKZ010000048.1:0-19977 GCF_039962215.1 Leptolyngbya sp. ST-U4 | reverse complement strand
CGATTCAAGCCAGTTAAAGCGCGCAGCAAGCGGTCTTGTGTCAGCACCCGTTCAATATCCAGCATTTGCTTATCCCATTTCTGCCTTCTATTCTTGCTTATTTCCCGACAAGTCTATTGGCTAAAAAATCCCGTTCTACCTTCAGTTGCCCGATTTGCCGATAGAGTTCATCAATTTGTGCCTGTTGGTCGCTTTGAGCAGAGACGGCGGAACTGCTTGACTCGAAGACATTGCTCGCTCCCTCTAGCAGTTGCCGCTTCCAGTTGTTGATCATCGTCGGATGGACCTCATACTGGCTTGCCAATTCTGCTACTGTTTTCTCACCCCGAATTGCGGCAAGGGCGACTTTAGCTTTGAATTGAGCGTTGTATTGTTTGCGTTTGTTTGCCATGAACTACCTCTATCATGAGTCAATCGTTCAGAGCTTAGCCACCTGTCCAGTTTTTCGGGTCCACTTCAATGTGGCAGATGCCTGGTTCCAAAAGGCCCTTGCCGCTCCGAAGTTGGCAAAGCTGAAGAACTTTGACCTATCGACCGCGAAAAAGGTCGAAAAAATTCTCCAAGCCACACCCCAATTGGAGCATCTTTACTGCGATCTGGACTTCCGGATTGCCAAAACATAACGAGAGGCGAGGCAGCGATTGTCCTACACCGTCGCGATTCGCAAAGCATGAGAATGAAGTTAGTTTTAAAGCAGACCGAAAGATGACGCTGAAAGTTCACACAAGAAACAGTTATGACAGCGAATGATGGACTCACGATCATGCTTTTCATCCTGGTCATCACCAGTCTTGCAACAGGTTATGGCTGGGGTGTGCAAGCACAACGCCTGCCCTTCTCAGCAGACATTGGATTCAGTGAACCGCAATGGTCATTTCTGAAAGGGTGGGTCAAGTTAGCGTTAGTGGCTGGCGTTCTATTGCCGATCGTCCTCCTTGCTCAGGCTTGGGGACAGCCCGATTCAGTGAGCTTCTGGAGCAGTTACCTCCTAGTTGTTGCGGTGCAGCTAATTTCTGAGCGGGTGTTCAGCCAGTGGCTCGTTGGGAGTGTCGTAGTGCCCATTGGCTTCTGCTACACGGCTTTTCGGTTATGGCAATTAGGGGATGGATTCACTGGATTAGCGTTATCCGGTTTAACGTTGATCGGCTTTGCGGTTGTTGTCCTGTTCTGGGCTGCCAATCTAGTGATGTTGATGACGATCGCCATTCCAGCAATTTACAAAGGACAGAGACTTTAAGACGACGGTTTCAGATTGGAGCTCAAGGTACTGAGGTGTTTTTGCTGGTTGAGCAGAGGAAGGCTAGTAACTACGGGCATGAAGTAACCTTACGCAGGTAGTTCCACTAAACGTTCAGGCAAAGTTGAATGTATCGTTCTTGGGCTTCACCTGCAAGGTTAGAAATTATTAGTCCTAATAGTCTGACTGCCTTGTGTTCTAAGTAGGTAGGTGCAAATAAACGTAGGATAAGAAGAAGACCAAATTCCCTCGTTTTGCTGAGTATGCCTGCTCCTGTCCATATCGTTCTGACGGCTGAAGAAGACCGAACGTTGAGCGAACTGCGCGTGGCGACAACGGTGTGTCAACGCATTCGTGACCGTGCCCATATGCTTCGACTCAACGCGCACGGCTGGAATGTTCCTGCCATTGCTGAAATTTTTGAGTGCTAGGAAAATACAGTGCGACAAACGATTCGTCGTTGGCAACAAGCAGGTTTAGGCGGACTGTGGGATGCGCCTGGGCGTGGGGTGAAACCAGAATGGCAGGAAGCGGACTTAGTCTATCTGGAACAATGCCTCCAGCAGGAACCTCAAACGTATAACAGCAAACAACTGGCTCACAAACTTGCCGAAGAACGACAAGTTGAACTTAGTGCCGACCGGATTCGTAGAATCCTTAAAAAAAGGGCTTTGTGTGGAAGCGAACCCGGCACTCGCAACGAGGACGGCAGAACCTAGAGTTGAGAGCAATCAAGCAAGCCGACCTAGCTCTGCTAGAGCAAGCTTGTGCGGACGGACATCTAGAATTGAAATACCTGGATGAATCGGGCTGTTGTCTGGAAAGTCCAGTCAGTTACAGCGATAGCCGGATCAACCAACAGAAATGTCTCGACTAGATCAAGTCCTATGGGGATCGCATCAGTATTTTAGGGGTATGGCAACCGAACCGTTCGTTCGAGTATGGATTGGTCCAGGGCAGTTTTAACAAGGAACGCTATGTCAAATTTATGAATCAGATTGCCGACAAGAGCGAACAACTGCTAAAGCAAACTGGAAGAATCACCGTCATTGTTCAAGATAACAGTCCGGCTCATACAAGTCACTTCGCGCGTGAACACTGGCAACAATGGCAGTCGCAGGGCTTATCCCTTTTTTTCTTACCCCCATATAGTTCAGAGATGAATCCGATTGAAGCACAGTGGCATCAACTCAAGACGCATGAGATCGCGGGCAGAATTTTTGACAATGAGTATGATTTAGCCAATGCCATCATGGAAGGCTTGGAGCATCGTTCTCAACATGCGGGATGGATCCTAGAGCGTCTTACACTTAAATCCGCCTACTCACATCTTGCATCAGAACAAATGCTCTAAGTTTTGACTTCCACCAACTGCAGATCTAATCCAAGGGATTGGAAAAGTGGGCGAGCCTGCTCCAGGTAGACAAGAAGTAGACAGATCACGACTTCAGGCAGGAGGAGTTTCATGGCTAAAGTGGCTGATGCTCCCCAATCAGGCAGAGTGGATGAGCCGGCGGACAAATAGACCCAGTGCGCGAGCACAAAAGTGACCAGACAAAGGACAAACCAGCGATAAACGCCCTTGAGCGTTTGCTGACCAAATCGATGTAACCCGAAGCGGTGTTTGGCAGTCTTAAAGAAGCCTTCAATGCTCCATCGCTTGCGTCCCCACCAGAGGATGGTGCTGGCTTTGAGCGGACGAGTCGATAAGACGAAGCGTTTCTCCCACTGACCCTCGCGTTTGAGGTAAAGCCAGGAAATCGTTACGGGAAAGTCCAAGCCCTCTAAGCGCACCTGTTGTCCTTTTGTGACCAAGTTGCACACAGAGCGACCATCCGAGAGTTTGCGGTCACAGCGCACTCCGGCAATCACCGGATAACGTCGCTTTCGCATGGCTTTAAGGAATTCCACACTCCCAAAGGCGGTGTCTGCGAGGACGACGACTCGATAGGCTTGGACTAAGGTGGAAGGAAGCGTATCAATCAGACGCACCGCAAGTTGAGCGGCACTAGGCGCGCCTTTGCCTCGCCAAACCCGAAATCCCCAGAGCACTCGAAAACTGCCCACGACCAAGTACAGCACTACTAGATGTAACCCTCGCTTCCCTTGCAGGACCAAGATCAAATCGGCGAAAGCTTTGAATTTGCCGCATTTCTCCAGCGTGGTCAGGTCAACAATGACCCTCAGCCAGGGTCTTCGTCCTCGGTGACGAGTTCTAAGCAGTTCCTGGACAATTTGCTGACGCACAGAACGAATCACACCTCGCGTAGACCAATCGTAGTAATTCAAAAACCGGCTCAAAGCCGCCGCAGATTTAATGGCACTGTGTTCGGGCAAAAGATGTCCCTGCGCTTCCAGAAATAGTCCTAGTAAGGCTTGCAGGCTATCGCGTTGGTAAGCCGTCGGTATCAGACCGAGCAGGGTGTAAACTATCGCTTGGGCGTGTACAAGAATAGATTCCACTGTTCTTGAAAACCTTATTGCATCACGCCCTTTTCTCGCATGGATTGGCTCCTTGGCAAAGCCATTCATTTGTACTGCTGCAAGATGTGAGCATACTAACAAACATTTCTAGCTGAAACTTCTACTTTTCCCAGTTTCTCAGCTTTTTAGCAACAATGATTAATCATCGTCAAAATCAAAATTAGAATCATTGTTCGATGTTCTTAGGTTCAACTGATACTCAACCTCGTTCTCGCTGCGCCCTGTAATCCGGATTGAGTAAGTTCCAGGATTCAGGCGAATTCTAAACTCATCATCGTCTTCAGGTCTGATTCGACTAGTAGAATCCAATACGTCACCGTCTGCATCAAACAGCCTTGCCTGAACGCGCTTCTTGGTACCAAATAGGTCGAAAAATTCTAAATTCTCCCTATTCTCTAAGTTGACACTCAAGTTTGTTCGTTGGCGAAGACGAAATACATAAGTATTTGCCTCATCTTTAGTTACTTCATCAGTGAGGCTAGCTCGGCCCCTAAATGTACCCAGATTCTCGCGAAATCGAGTTTTACCTCCGAGTTGCAATGCTGAACCATTGTTGGTCAAACTGCTCAGCGATCGAATTGAGTAATCGTTTAAAGTGCGTTCCTTCATAGTCCCTTTGCTCCCTAATTAGTACAAATTGTTTAAACTAAGACACACAAAAACATCAAGCTAGAAAGACTTTTGTTCTCGCTTCAATCTGTATTTCGATTGCTTCAGTATCAATGATCGCCTGCCTTAAAACATCATCCAGTCGGTCAATTCTTTCAGCTGATTTAAGAACGTTCATAAAATGCCTACAATGGGAATACGGTGGTTCATCGAGTTTTGATGATAGAACGTTACCTCGAAATTGCCAGAAATAGGGACACAAACCCTGCCATTCTTGTTCTCAGTTGCAAATTTCTGCACTTCATCAAATGCTTGGCAAAATCATCCCTTACTTCCAAACAGTCTAAACCTAGAGTTGTATAGTAACGCTGTTTAATTTTTTGACAACTCTGTTCAATCGGATTTTCTAAATAGCTTCTCACTGCATGCTCAATGTCTGCACCTAAGGTTCCTGCGATCGCTTTAGTGTACAGCGGGCCCATCAGTAGCAATCTTTTCGGGCATTGTTTGAGCCATGTTACGGGCTTGAGCAAAGAACGCTTTGGTAATTGCCATGGAAGTAGTGTCACAAAGTTGTTTCTGGGTTGTCATTTGAGTTCTCATTGCAATGTTATCAGTGGATGCGAACACTTTGTTCAAGTTACGTTCATGAGTGAAGTTTAGAATTTTACTCCTAACATGACCTCCTCTGATTTGTCTCAGTTGATCGGCTCATCCGATCGGGTGAATCGATCGATAAAGGAATCCCTGCGATCGTAGGAGGCATCAGTTCCCTTCAATCCGTGAAGCTAATTCTAGATTCACATTGGAGGTGAACCTATGAAGACGCTCACAGCTCTTACACCGAAGCTGACTCAACTGACCAAGTGCATCTTGTCTGAAACTGCCTTTGAGTCTTCTCTCTCAGTTCATTCGTTGGGTACTTCGGGTTACAAGCCGGTGGGTGTTCTGGAGATATTGCGATCGCCCTATTTGATCAAGCTTAGGTGGCTCAAAAATTGCTGTCGAGCCTACGAGATTAGCTAATTCCAAAAAGACTGTGGCATTCCTACGCGATGAAACAGGTCAGGTTATAGCTTCAGTTAAAGATCTCGTGCCTATTCTCGCTTTACTCCTTAGATATAGAGATAGAAAGATAGAGATGAAAGACTTGGTTATGCGTACACTCAAACGATGGATTTCTACAGTCAAACCTATTTCTACCTCATCTGAGTTTTTGGCATGGCGACAGCAATTTTTACCGGGGCGGCTGCAGCTACTTGCCTGGGTTGTCTTGATCATTCTCATCCTAGTGACGATGTTACATCTCACTGTCACCATTCCCAGCCTAAATGCATCTGGAGATCCAAAGGTTGCATTTAGTGCCGATCGCCTAAGAGCCTACCTGGCTAATACCATCAGCCAAATCCTGAGTGTCTTTGTTGGTGTATTGATCACACGATCACGATGGATTCGACAAAGCCCTGAACGAGTCTTTCTACTGTTTAATGCGCTGGTGCTTCTGCCGATGCAAGTGGTCGCAGCATTTCGGGGAGAGGTTAGCTTTGATAGCGAAATTTGGTTAATTTACTTTGCAATTCAAGCCATTCTAGTTCCTGTTTATTGGCAGTTGCATCTTCTGTCACAAGTTGTAGCAATCGGCTACTTCGTCACAGCATTTTCCTTTGGTTGGCGTGATCCCAATGTGGTTGTTCCGGCTGTCTATCTGTTGTTCGGAGTGTACACCATTTTTATTTGTGCGGTTGCTAATACAGGAGTGTTTTTGTATGAGCGATCGTGCAAGCGGGAACTAGAGTTACGACAACAGTTACGAGTGTTCATTCATGCGGTTTCTCATGATTTACGCAATCCTATCCTGGGAATGACGATGACGCTAAAGAGTTTTGTGAAACCATCGGGTGAATCATCTGCTATTCCCCAGGAGCTGTTAGTGCAACTAGTTGCAAGTGGCGATCGCCAGGTTGAATTGATTAACTCGCTTCTAGAAGCCCATGCGACAGAAGTACAGGGTCTTGCTCTGCATCGTCAGCCTATCCAACTTGCCGAGTTAGTGAATACTACCGTCAATGATTTTCAACCCTTCTTTCAACAGCTAAAAACATCTGTCTATCAAACCATTTCACCCAATCTACCGCCTATCAATGCCGATTCACTGCAACTTCGACGGGTGTATGAAAATCTAATTTCTAATGCATTGAAGTATAACCGCCCCAGCTTGCAGTTAACGTTTGCGGCAGAGGTTGTTGACAGTGAAAAATTAGGAAAATGGGGAAATAGGCAGAGCGCAAGCAGGCTACAGCACTCACCACTACACTGGCTGCATTGCATTGTGACAGATAACGGAGTTGGTATGACGCTGCAGCAAAGCAAGCACTTGTTTGATCTCTACAGCCGCGGACGTGATCAACGACGATCGCTCAGCCTGGGATTAGGGCTCTATATGTGTCGGCAAATTATCGCAGCACATGGCGGCGAAATTGGAGTGATTAGTAGTCCAGATCAAGGTGCAACGTTTTGGTTTACCTTGCCGATTCAAACCTGATTCTCGTCGTTCAATTATTTTTTCAAAAAGCGATGCCTACTCACACAGCAAGAACTCGTCATGTTATGAAGTGGACTTGGATAACTACCTTCACGCTCACGATGCTTTTTACGATTGGTATGGCCGCATTTGCTAAAACTCGTCCTCAAGACCCTCAACCCCCTTTTCCTTACCAAAGTGTTGAAGTTAGTTACAAAAACTCAAAAGCTCAAGGTGTTCGTTTAGGTGGGACGTTTGTGATTCCAGCAGGGCAACCGCCGTTTCCGACGGTCTTGTTGATCACAGGATCCGGGTTGCAAGATCGGGATGAGACCATTTTCAATCACCGTCCGTTTGCGGTAATTGCTGATTATCTAGCTCGCCGAGGTATTGCTAGTTTACGGGTTGACGATCGGAGTGTTGGCAAATCGACAGGCGATGTTGAGAATGCAACAACAGTGGATTTTGCAACAGATGTTGAAGCAGGGATCGCCTTTCTGAAAACTCGTGCTGAAGTCGCATCTAAAGGAATTGGGCTCATTGGTCACAGCGAAGGAGGGATCATCGCCCCAATGGTGGCGGCAAAACCAGAGAATGACGTTGCGTTCATTATTCTACTGGCTGGCACTGGGGTTCCCGGCGATCGCATCTTGCTAGAACAGCAAATCGCCGCTGCAAAAGCAAATGGAGCCGCCTCTCAAACAATAGAAACACAGCGTCGGCTCATGGAAACAATTCTGCCGATGATCAGAACTAGCAACGAGTCTAGGGATGCTCTCACGAATCGCCTGGTTGTAACCGCGAAGACAATTGACCCTACGGTATCAGAGGAAGAGATACGGAATAGAATGCATCGCCTGACATCTCCGTGGATGCGATTTTTTGTGAGCTACGACCCTGCTCCGACTTTAGCCAAGGTAAAATGTCCAGTGCTTGCTCTGAATGGAGCTAAGGATGTTCAGATCACCTCACAACTTAATTTGACAGCCATTGAACAAACCTTAAGGCAGTCAGGGAATCAGAATTTCAAAACGTTGGAGCTTGCTGGACTTAACCATTTGTTCCAAACTGCTCGAACAGGCTCACCAAGCGAATACGAAGAAATAGAGGAAACGTTTTCACCAACTGTTCTCAAACTAATTGCTAATTGGATTGAGCAAAATCTCAAGAGAAGTTGGTAACAAACATACTTTAAGAATGCTTGTCATTATGCCGTTGAGAAGCACCTTTATATTCTGGAACTGATTCTAATGGGGTTAATTATGGTTTCGCGACAATTTTTACGCCTTTCTGGGTTTACCAGAGTAAATCGAATTCAAATGATTGATTGTGTGAGTGAGGCAATTAACCAAGCAGGAGCCTGGATCACCGACTTTCACCTTTACTCGAACATATTAATCTGCATCAACTTTGAAGTGTCGATCGCCAACTTAGATAAACTTGCTACATCTTTGCAAGCAACCGGGCTACAGCTTAGCCAGGAAAGCCTGGAGCAGCTGATGCCTACTGACACAGCCCAAGGACAAAAGGAGCTAGTAGGGACATTGCAAATTACCTTTATACACAATGAACCCGACTTGCTCCGAGATGTACCTGCGGTTCCGGGGTAGTTGATGTTATCCAACCAAACCTAAACTTTGTTGCAAGGAGTATATATGGAACGGAAACAATCGCATCACAAACCAGTGAGATCTGAAGGTAGATATGCGGCACTGAGGCTTACAACCAAACCGAACACATTCGCTCAGCGCTACCTTAACTCGTCATTTGTATGGCTCTCTCTCATGCTCCTATGGGCTGTCACGGATGTGCTCCACGCCACAATTCCTTCGGGGGGTCGTCCCATAGAGCCGGATACGTGGATTACACACCTCGTGTTCACATTGGTGGGTTTAGCCGCGATCTGGTGCATGCAGCAGAGTGGTTTTCCCGCAGCATGGGACAGCCGCATTTCGGTTAAACAGCGACTGTTGCTTCCTATGTTTGTAGGCGTAGCCTTCGGCACCTGCGCTATTTTGATCGATCAAATAACAGGAGCTACAAGTATTCTGGCAGCCAAGGTGGGGAGTGATTTTAATGTTGGCTTCCCAGGGTCCCTGTTCGTCTATACAGGAGGAGCGATCAAATTAGAGTCTGTGTTCCGCATAATACCCATTCCGATCATTCTTTGGCTTGGATCTTCTGTTTTCCTGAAGGGTCGTGCGCAAAACAAAATCTTTTGGATCTTGGCTGTGCTTACTTCCGCTGTTGAGCCGATTATTCAGGGCATTCCGTTGATGCAGTTGGCAGGCGGCGAGATTGGGGGGTTCTCCTTCGCTGCTTACGCAATTCATGCTTATGCCTTCAACTTCGCTTCAGCAGTCTGTTTCCGATTCTATGGCTTGTTAGGTGCTGTCCTCGTGCGTTTCGGAAATTATATAATTTGGCACATCGGGTTCGGCTTCTATCTCCAGTATTTAACGAGATAAGTAGGGCAACCTAATAAAACTTAAAACGTTCTACCGGGTAGCCGCTGTTCCTCCCCCTGTTCTCAATGCCCTCCATAATCGCATCAGCTAAATCGACCTCATCGTCAAATACTCGACTGGCTAATTCCGTGCGTTTCAGTTGTCACCACTCATCCTCGATACGATTCATCTGAGGACTGTAAGGAGGCAAGAAAAAGAGCAGCAAGCCTTGTTGTTGCCAATGTGGTTGCTGTTGTTGAGCCAGTTTGCTGCGATGAACGGAAGCATTGTCGAGCACAATTACGGTGAGTTGTCCGGTTTGTTGGTAATGCTGTTGGGCTTTGGCCGCTTGCCAATCCAGCAGCTTGAGGAAGGTTGCACTCTTCAGGCTTCCTAGCATCAGCGCATCGTCAAACTGCTCTTTGGGATACCAAATGCCCAGGATGTTAATCCGTCTGCCGCTACGTTTGCGTTGCTTCACCTGCTTTTGTTGCCCCCGTAGGCTGTAAGCGTAGTCACACGATCTCGCTCTGGCAACAGCCGGACTCGTCGAGGTACTTGAGACAGACCACACCTAACTGGGCCCATTGCTTCAGCATCTCCCAATCACTCCGCTTGGCTTGATACTGAGGGGTCGTCGTCTCAGTCGGAGGACTCTGCCGAATCCTTTTCCAGGTGTAATTTTTTTTGAGAAGTCGCCGAACTTGTTCTTTGCCCAATTCAACTTGCCGCTCACTCGCGAGTTTCTAGCTCAGTTGAGCAGCACTATAACGCCGGGGTTCCTTGACCCATTGCGCGATGGCTTGCCAATCCGCCTCACTCCATCGTCGATGTCTACCTCGACCGGATGCTTCCCATAATCCCCCTAACCCACCAACTTGCCAGCGACGGATTGTTTCTCTTACAGTTTGCGGTGCCTAATCGAGATGCTGAGCAATTTGATTCGTCCTCCAGCCTGCTGCATTAAGTCGCAGGGCACTCGCCCGTTGTTTGACTCGTTCTGGAACTCCGTCGGCGTAGCTGAGTTCGCGCAAAGGGCGATCCTCTTCTGCGCTGAGGCAAATTTGTAGGGCAGCAGGCATAATTTAAGGTAACCACATCCACTCTATCTTACGTTTTATTTGGTTGAGCTACTTAGATTCAGGTCAAGCCAACCAGGAGGGTCTTGTTTCTTAGGAGCCAAGTTGCTACATTCATCAAGTCTTCATGCAGATGATGCTTCGTTCATTTCCTTTAAACAGTTGGATGGGAACACTGAAGGAAATATGGATTAATCCTGGGCTTACTTATGGCATCTTTCTCTAAAACTTGTGCCTGTCGTAATCTTGTGCGATGCCACGCCGGAGAAGCAGGTCAGCTTTTTCTCTGGTTTCCAGTTCCCCATACCTTGACAAAAGTTGTTCCTTACTTAAAGCAGGCAGCGATCGAGTTTGAACTGATGCAAGAGCGACCAGGTTTGAGCTTGACCTGTCAACCAGTCAACCAGGACAGGCTCAAGAAATTGCGCGTAGCGTAGCCCGTATCATAGCACCCAGGGAATTGAGAGAAACACAAGTTTTGTTTATTCGAGGGACAGTTCAGCCCCAACTGCAAGATTTTAGTGACATTGCCTCCCTGCAACGCTTCATCAAATTCGGTCAGTCCGACTGGCTGGTTGACATGCTGGCAACTGAACGCTTCACAAGCCATTTTCAACCAATTGTCTTCATTCAAGACACGTCTCGGATTTATGGGTATGAATCGCTGCTGCGCGGAATTGATGAGCAGGGCAACTTGGTGATGCCAGGACCAATTTTGGATCTCGCAACGGAAGCTGGGTTACTGCCCCAATTGGATCGCGTTGCTCGCCTCAGCACGATCGCTCAAGCAAACCATCATCAATTAACAGGACGCATTTTCATCAACTTTGCCCCAACAGCTCTCTATGATCCTGTGTCTTGCTTGCGTAGCACTGTAGAGGCGATCGACCGAGCTGGAATTACCCATGAACGGATTGTGTTTGAAGTAGTGGAGTCAGACAACCCGCAAGACTTAGAGCACCTCAGAACGGTTCTGAGCTATTACCGGGATGCTGGCTTTTCTGTGGCACTGGATGATCTGGGCTCTGGATATTCCAGCTTAAACTTGCTGCATCAGGTGCGCCCCGATTTCATTAAGTTGGATATGGAGCTAATTCGAAATGTCCATCAAGACCTTTACAAAGCTTCTATTACCGAAAAACTTCTGGAAATCGCTCAGAAGCTGAACATTCAGACAGTTGCGGAGGGCATTGAGTGCGTTGAAGAACTGAACTGGCTGCAAGCAAGAGGTGCAACCTTCGCTCAAGGCTATCTCATTGCCAAGCCGAGTGCTGTGCCAGTCAAGGCTACTCCTCGCTTGAATACCAGCACCATAATGGCAACAACATCTTGTCAGCTAGTTGAGCAGCAAGTTAGACACCAGAGTGAGTCTGAACGCATTGTGGCGGCTGTCACACAACGTATTCGACAGTCGTTGGAGTTGAACGAGATTCTACAAACTACCGCAGATGAAGTTCGACAATGGTTTGAGGTAGACCGAGTCGTCATCTATCAGTTTGAGCCAGATTGGAGCGGGTTAGTCGCTGTAGAATCTTTAGCAGAAGGATGTCCATCCATTTTGGGCTTTCATGTGATGGATACTTGCTTTCAATCTACCCAGGCTGCTTATTACCAACAGGGCAATAGCCGAGCGATCGAAAACATTGAAACAGCAGGGCTATCACCATGTCATATTGAATTGCTCAGGAGTTTGCAAATCCGGGCAGATTTAATTGTGCCGATTTTGCAAAAAGAGCGGCTGTGGGGACTGTTGATTGCTCACCAATGCTATAACACACGACAATGGCGACAATCGGAAATTAATTTGTTCAACCAGCTTGCAGGTCAGGCAGCGATCGCCATTCAGCAATCAGAATTGTATCATCAATTACAAACCGCCAATCAAGAACTTCAACGTCTTGCTTCGGTCGATGGATTAACCCAAGTCGCAAATCGCCGCTGCTTTGACGATAGACTTAACGCAGATTGGCAACGGCTAGCACGAGAGCAAGCACCATTATCGCTAATCTTGTGTGATGTTGATTGCTTCAAACTCTATAACGATACGCATGGACATTTAGCAGGTGACGATGTGTTGCGGCAAGTTGCCAGTGCCATTATGCAAGCGGCTAAGCGTCCTGCTGATTTAGTGGCTCGCTACGGTGGAGAAGAGTTTGCAGTCATTTTACCCAATACTGATGTTGATGGAGCGATCGCTATCATTGACGCAATTCAAACGAACATCAATGCATTGAAACTGCCCCATCCCAATTCTCAGGTTCGTGAATGGATAACCCTCAGCTTTGGGATGACCACGCTCATTCCTCATAGCCAGTTATCTCCTGCTACCTTAATCTCTGCCGCCGATCAAGGGCTATATCAAGCGAAAGCTCAAGGTAAAAATTGCGCAGTGCAGATAAGCTTCGAAGAAGTCACTACGTGGTAAACAGAATGAAACCCTACGCAGCTTAGAGTCGAAAGCTGGAAGTTAGATCGGGCAACTAGGGATATCCAATTGACTGTCACCTCCACCCAGCACACCGTGATTTACCCGTTGTGTTAAAGAGAGTCATTGCATCCATAGTCGTTACTCCCGTCCATACATCTGACATTCCAACATCTCGGTTAATTTGTTCTTTAACTTTTCTATTGCTTGTTTCTAATGTGATTCCTGCTTTGACTACCTCATAATCCTCCTGTAAACTACGCGTAAACTTCTGGAACTGGGTTAAAGTGTTCTCGACAGCTTACTCAAGCCAAGGATCAAGGTTCTCTGGGATTCGTTGCCATACGAAATGAGCAAATCCACGGGCGGTTGTGTCGCAAATACTTTTTAGTAACAAACGAAGTATCTCGTTCACGTTCCGTTAAGCGTTACTTCCAAAGAGTACTTCAATCAATTTTATTTGAGACACACTGTCCCCTTTGCTAATTCCCTTGGCTTGTCCTTTGCGAGTCAGACTCATTGCTTCAACTCCGCTTAGGGTTCGTCTTGCCGTGTTGAATGAGCCGAATCCCATCCTTGGTTGAGTCAATCGCTTGATGTTGCGGTGATCCTGCTCGATGATGTTATTCAGGTACTTGCTCTGCCGTAATTCCGTCTCTGCTGTGAGCGTTTCATCGCCTTTCAAGGCTTCGACTGCTCCTGGGTAGGCAACGTTCTTGTCCACCGTAATTACTCGCAGCGCTTGAGGATGAGTCGCTTTTAGAACTTTGCGGAAAAATCTTGCGGCTGCCTTGTCATCTCGCGAGCGCACTCAGTATGAAGTCGAGCGTGTTGCCCATTAAATCTACGGCTTGGTAAAAATATTTCCACACTCCTTTCGCTTGGATGTACGTCTCATCCACCCGCCAGGAATCGTTCGTTCCGCTCAAGTGCGGTCGACCTCGTTTGTCCAGTCCCAGGGCATCGCTCAACCCCCACCAATGGATCGTCGAATGATCCACTTCTACTCCCCGTTCTGCCATCCTCTCTTCTAAGTCCCAATAGGATAAGGCGTATCGACAGTACCATCGCACACTAAGCAAGATGACGTCGGGCAAGAAATGTCGCCATTGAAATAGAGAAGGTGTGGACATCGGAGGAAGAGAAAGGAAGATTGGGCTTGTCTACCTTATCCTCCACTGGTTTTCGCGACACAACCAAATCGATCGCCTCCTAGTTCTTGCTACCCCTGCCGGGTAGGGATAGGTAATGTATATCCCTCCACCCTGTAATAGGTAAGCAATATCCCAGAAATACTTACATTTTCTTCGCGTGTGCCAATACCTGATTCTCCAAGCTCAGCTCTTGCAGATGAACTCAGTAATATTTCCTCCCGACCTGCGATATCTTCCCCTAACTTACTTGCCAGGTTCACTTCATTCCCAAATATATCTTCATTGGCAATATTGAGTATCTTTCCATACCCTATTCCAAAGGATGCGTATAGATGCTGTTCTGCTGGTAACACAGCGTTTGCAGCGTTGAGGCAATCGTTCATCTCCTGGCTTGCGGTCACTGCGTCAATCACTTTATCGAATAAGCAGAATAGGTTATCAGCCTCAGCCTTGACTAAGATTCCTCTGTTCTGCTCAATGCAAGGTTCACAAATCGAGCGCATTTGATGAATCATCAATAGGAAAGAAATAATCCCGAATTGTTGAGTTGTGCGAGAGAAGCCGCTCATATCGAGCACCAGAATGACTTTATTGTCGCTAAAGATATTCTCAATGATTTCAGTGGTCTCTGCGCTGCGGTTAGGGTATTCAATAATTTGACGCAGTAGGCGCTGCAAATTCGCGCGGGAGTTCAACAATACATCAGTCTTATGATTGTTCGAGGGGATGTTAAGCATTAGTTCAGAGAAAGAAAATTGTCTATCTAGATCACCTAGACAAGAGAGTGCCCAAGGGCTACCTTGATCTGCTCGTTGAAGAAGAAACTCTGGTTTCTGAACTTGGCTTAATGCTTGGGATTAGGGTGAGAACGACTGCCTCCATCCTTTCCTCTCCCTACCCCTGCTTGGGTGGAACAAACGGAGTACCCCAGAACACCCAGTTTTCTGTGTTGAAGAACGATCGCTAGTTATAGATCAAATTTGGCTCAATTGCTTGCCGGGGAAGAGTTGCAGCCGGAATATGCGACCAGAAGGCAATTCCCATTGCAGTCTTGATCTTGTGCAAGGAGTTAGCAGAGCAGTAGTGGTCCAAATACCATTTGCAGCCATACTCCCCCTTCCAACGTTGACCTAACTTAACCGTTTCACCTCACGGGGTGACAGAGGAGCTAGAGAACAGAGTGGATCAAGCTCATCGCTCTCAATCCTTGTCGGAAAAAGCGGCGTTTTTGCGGCTTGAGGTGCATCAGTTCTTCTGCCCAAGTAAACCACAAATCCATTGATGCAATCCATAACTGCCCATACAACCCAATCCAAAAATTACTGTGTCGTTTTTGCGCTCGGTTGGGTTCTTTCACTCGTCCAATGTAGTGCTGGATTTGCTTGCGACGGATGCGCTTGCCTTGCTCGGTTGTGAGCGTGTAGGCAATCGACACCAGCAGCACTAAAGCGAGAAATCGTTGCCCAGTGGCGCGACAATTTTCCAGATTGTAGCCGCCCGTTTTGAAATCTTTGAACATCGGCTCAATCGAAAACCGTTTGGCGTAGCTGCTCAAGGCAGCATCGAGATCGTTGAGATTGGTCAACAAGTACCACACTTGATTGGCTTTTGAGTGTCGGTAAACTCTTTTCCAGCGCGTGACGAGATTGAAGCGACCAAAGCCTTGTTGTTGCGTCACCTGCACCTGCACCTCGAAGCAGGCAATGCCCGGAAACTGGAGCAATTCGTCGAGGCGTTCAATTTCGGCATCGCAATGGGATTTAACCGTCGTGCTTTTGGGCAAGCGCAGCACAAACTTGACCCCTTGTTGGCGCAGCCAATCGGCAAGGGCAACGCTGTGAAACTCCCGGTCTCCCAGCACCGTACACTGATAGCTTTTCATTAAGGCAAACACCGGACGCAACACCCGTTGTTGCTCTGAAAGTGAACTTAAACCACAATGGTCAAGGCAATGCCAGAACACAGGAATGGCTCGCTTGTGGTAAACCACGCTGACCATCAGCAGATTATGGTGTTTCCATTGGGTGCGGTCAATCACCAAGTACACGTCTTGCCCTCGATGGAAATGCTGCTTCAGCCAATATGTGAGAATGGGAAACCACAAGGCTTTGAGATTCAACTGCGGCAGTTGTAGAAATCGCTGGAGATTGCGACGGCGACTTTCAAATTGAATGGGTTGGGCAAACAAGGTCGCTAATCGTTCCATACTGACATTGCGTTCCCGCTGTAGGAGGGCAACCAGCATCTTCACGGTGATGAATTGAATTGAACTCAGTTGCGCTTGTAAACAAGCCTGATAAAATGAAGGCAACATTTTTACAATTGAGTGTGATTCGTCGGATTCACCCTATTTTTTCGGCTTTGGGTTGCCTCTGTCTGCCGCCAGGCTTACCTTCTAGCCTCGTTGTCACCCTCTGAGCAATACCAGCGAACATTGAGCAGGATGACCTCAGACAAGAAATGCCGCCACTTAAACAGAGGAGCAGTAGACATTGGAGAGCGATCGGCAGAGTTGAGCTTGTTTACCTTACCACTGATCAGTTTTTGCGACACGACCCATTCAGGCTCCACGGATAATTAACGTGGACAAGAATACTGCTTACCCGATGGCAATAAACGCCCTCAAAGCGGATGAGACGATCTGCTTCGCAGTTACCGCAAGGGTGCAAGGGTCGACCAAGAGACCGAACTAAGGCAGAGCAAATATTTGAATCATGTGGTTGAGCAAGACCATCGGAACATTAAACGAATTGTGAAACCGATGCTGGGGTTCAAGACGTTTAACAGCGCGAGAAGAACGTTGAATTGAATCGAAACAATGAACATGATTCGTAAAGGACAAGTAAAAGGAATAGACCAAGGAGATAGTGTATCTCAAGTCAGATTTATTGAAGCACTCTTTGGAATTACTGCTTAAGGGAATGCAAACGATATAGATTAGACCTCCTGCATGAATAGGCGGGAGTATGCCAGTTAAGGACATAAAGGCTTGCAAAAGCGGTGCGAGCATGGCAGAACTAGGCACAAGGAGGAATTGCCATGCCCTATCCAGAACTGCAACGCCTGAGTGCTGGAGAATTTAAGCGATTGTGCGGCGTGAGCCGTGAGACCTTCGGTGAGATGGTCGAGGAGTTGCGTCCCCACCTGGAACGCCAGGGAAAGCGAGGCGGACAAAACAAACTGAGTGTGGAAGACCAACTGTTGGTGGCACTGGAATATTGGCGGGAATATCGCAGCCAGTTTCACATCGGTACAAGTTGGGGACTGCACGAAACAACGGTGGGGCGAATCATCAGGAAAGTCGAAGACATCCTCGTTAAGTGCGGTAAGTTCCGCTTACCCAGCCAGCGACAGTTATACCAACCGGGATGGGAATGGAAAGTGCTGTTGGTCGACGTGGGCGAAGTCGAAATCGAACGTCCAAAAAAAACAGAAACGGTACTACAGTGGAAAGCAAAAATGCTATACGCTAAAGGCACAACTGCTGGTGGACTTTGACACGGGGCAGGTGATTGCCACTGCAACCGCCCAAGGCCAGACGCACGACTTCAAGTTGCTCAAGCGTAGCCGTTTACCCTTTGTCCCATCGCAGTTGTGTTTAGCCGACCGAGGGTATCAGGGATTTGCCAAGCGTCATGCTGGGGCTTGTACCCCAACCAAGAAATCGCGCAAGCAACCATTAGCCGAAGATGAGAAGCAGCATAATCGGGCACTGGCGAGACTGCGAGTTCGAGTGGAGCATGTCATTCGCCGCTTCAAGATTTTTCGCATCTTTTCAGGGCACTACCGCAACCGCAGAAGGAGATTCGGCTTGCGCTTAAATTTGATTGCGGGACTGCTCAACTACGAACTGGCACATCCCTCCTGATTCATGCAGGAAGTCTATTGTTTGTCCTTAAACAGCTTTTGCGACACAACCAGCTAGAGCAGGTAATTCTGGGTCTCGATCGTTAGGTGCCGGGCATCGGGTTTATCCATAGAAAACCTCCTTATCCCTCTCCTTCCGTTCTGACTCCTATTTCACTGCCAAAGTAATAATTCTGAACTAGTTCAAACACGATCGCTCTGATTTATTTTCTACTCTTCTTTGTAGAGTAGGTCACCAAATTTGTTCAACTCCTCTACTTTTCCCCTTTTTGTTCCTATTGTGTGGTCAGCCAGGTTGCTCTCGGCAATTCTTTATAACTAAATGGAGTCTTAGCAATGACGATCGAAGGAACAAGCGGCAATGATATTCTGCGCGGGCTTGATCAAGAACAATACATTTTTGATGGTGATGTCATATCAGGTCATGAGGGCGATGATCAAATCTTCGCTGGCACAGGGTATGACTGGGTTTACGGTGGTGATGGTAATGACGTAATTCTTGGCGAAGCCGCTGACGACCTTCTTTTCGGCGACGTTGTCGGTGCTGGTCGTGGGAGCGGAGGTAATGATCTGATTGATGGTGGCTTGGGTAATGATGAACTTAGTGGTGGTCCCGGCAGAGATATCTTAATTGGCAGCACTGGCGAAGATCGGCTAATTGGTGGATTCGGTAGCGATTTCTTTATCTTCAATAACTTGTTCGCTGATGGCATCGACAAGATTGACGATTTTGAGATTGCGCGAGATTACATTGTCGTTGATATAAATTCGGCTGGTTACAACAACGCCGGGCTCACACCTAACACCAGCATTACGGCTGATCAGTTTCATCAAGGAACAGCGGCGATCGATGCGAACGATCGCTTCATCTACGACAACACCACCGGCAATCTATTCTTTGACCCTGATGGCACAGGTAGTGCTGCCCAAACCCAGATTGCAAACCTGGATTGGAGACCCACGATCAGCCACTATCACATTTATGCCTATCAAGACCGCCTGCCAGCTCGGCAGATACCTGGCAACGTCAATAATCCGGCTCTGCTGCATGGGCAATGGACAATTACAAGCAATGGCACCACTACATACACGTTCAACCCCAATGGTACTTATGAATTTGATGCAACTACCGCCGGTCAGGTTGGAGTTAATTTTAAGGTGACTACCGTTGGTCGATATATCGTTGATATGAACGGAGTGATCACGATGACTCCAGTTCAAGAAACGACAAGGGAGTTCAACGGTGGAGTATATTCCACAAAAGTTAAAACGACGGGACTAACGACAGAGCACAAGCTTTGGGTTCAGGGCGAAGGTGCTCGCGGCAAATACATCTTGCTGGATGATGCAGTTTTGGTCAACGGCACTTATCAGCCCAAAGATCCTGATTCCAAACCGACTACTTATGAGTTGACTGGAGGTCCCAAAAACATCGATCTTCCAGGTTCAGTCACTCCTCCAGTCCCAGTCACTCCTCCAGATCAAGGGACGGGTGGTGGCAAAGGAACTCCTGGCAACGACAAGCTCATGGGAACTGCTGCTAAAGATACGCTGCTTGGCTTAGACGGCAACGACAAGCTTACAGGAGCGGGAGATAATGACATCCTCCAAGGCGGGAATGGTAATGATCAGCTATTTGGTGGTGCAGGAAATGACCAGCTTTGGGGCGGGACTAACAATGACGTGCTGAAGGGCGATCGAGGGCGAGATATTTTTGCCTTAGAAAATGGTGTGGGTCGGGATGTAATTAAAGATTTTAGCGATCGCCAGGACAAACTTGGATTGACATCAGGACTGAGCTTCAAAGACCTAAAAATCATTCAACGCGGCGGCAGCATCTTGGTGAGTGCTGGAAATGATCAACTAGCAATTATATCTGGAGTACGTGTCAATCAAATTACGGCTGCTGATTTTAGCCGGATATATTAACCCGGCAAGGAAAGAGAGGGCAGGATTAGGAGAGAAATTGTTAGCATAGAGGGTATGAACAAACCCGATGCTCGAACGCTGAATCTAGCCACTCAAAACTATCTGCCAACTAGTTGCGGGTTTTGCTCTCTGGGTGAATTTGTCTGGAAGCCTCTATCTGCTTCAACTTTCATCGACTCAAGCTAAAGTGACACAAGCCTTTTTAGCTGGATGAGAATTGGAGGA
>NZ_JAMPKZ010000047.1:0-21547 GCF_039962215.1 Leptolyngbya sp. ST-U4 | reverse complement strand
AATCGCGAGTGGTCTGTGAAAATGCGTTTGCTGGAGTCAAGCGTTACAATGCGGTGAGCGCTATCTATCGCAATCGAAAAGCGGAGTTTGATGATCACCTTATGCTAACCGCAGCAGGATTATGGAACTTCTACCTGACTGCGGCATAGGAAGAACTTGAAAGGTCGCATTGGCTAGCTCTGTTCTTATTTCCCGACAACTCTAGTGCATTGGAGGGTATGCGACAATAAAGGGTTCAGATTCCGACAATGCAGAGACAGCCATCGGCAAGGGGTTGTTGATAGGATTGACTGGGGGAACCTGCTTGACTGACAGAACTAAGAAGCTAGAAAGCGGCTGAGGACAGTAAATTCACGTTTGAAGGAATCATTTTGTTGTCGCTTAGATGCGATGGCAGGTTGAGGATCAGGCGAACTTGAGAGGAACGGATAAACCTGCATTTGCCATTGGTGAGTAATGACAAGGCGAATCCAGTTCTAACCGATTTTCAGATAACTTATGCCGCGATACCAGTGAGCATCGACTTGGCGACGCTTGCCAGAGGCAACCACCTGCCCCCCCCAGTACTAAAAACAGCATCGTCAAGGCAATCACCCTGCACAACTGAGAGAACGCAAATCTGTCCCGCAACCTGGAGGCTTCGAGATTGAATCCATTTGACTTTAGATCCAAAAATGATTCCTCCACACAAAACCGGAGTCGGTATTGAGCAAAGGTTTGCAAGTTTGTCGGTTCGTCGCCCACAATCGTTCAATCGCTGTAGGATGCAACTCACATTCTCTTATCCCACCTTTCTGCATCGCTCTCACCTTTATTGATCTTCTGTGTCACGATGAAAGAAGAGTGATTTTCTGCATCGCGATGAACTGCGAATAGTAAAACTGCGGCTTGAAATCCCCGATGGCTGAGCCTGTAGCTGAGTCATCATTGCCCAGCTCACACCTAAACATTCGAACTCGATCGCTCTACCGATAACTAGTTTAGAACTAGCCAAATCACAAGATTAGTGGAACAAGATATGGCACCGCCAAAAATCAGAAAGACTGCTGGAATCTGCAATGGAGCTGCTTGTATCGGGCGGACGCAGATTCCGGTGTGGCAGTTGATTGCTTTACAAGGGCAGGGATGCTCCGAGGCAAACTTGCTCAGCGACTACCCTCAGTTGACCCGAGACGACTTGAAAGCTGCCCGCACTTACTATGCTCAGAACACCGAGGAAATTGATGAGGCGATCGCTGAGAACTTAGAGAGCTAGGGTACCAACCCCAGTTTCCCCAGCAGTTGGATTCAATTGAAGCTGCTCGTACCGAGATTGTCAGAACTGAGTATTCAAATCTCAATTCTTAATATGGTTGAGAATTTTCTCAATAAGTTAAACGAAAAAATCAGGGTTTCACTCGAAAAAATGAAGTGAAATTCTCAGTAAGGAATAATGATGAGTATTCAGTTCTGGCACTTTCATGTTGAGTCTACAGATTGAGTCGTAAACTGAAGGAAATTCAGACCATCGGCTATATAGAAGACTGACTGAGGCGCTCACCATGCGGATAAAACTGAAGGAAATTGGGTTTGCCAATGGGGTAGTGTTCGTAGACCTCTATAACATCAGTTTCAGGGTTAAAGCTTTTGTCAATACTCAGCATGTGAATGGAGAAGCGGGAAGCATTCCTGGTTCGCTCTTACAGGGGGAAGAGATGATGGTTGAGCGAGTATTGACGAATTCTGGTCGCTTATGGGTCAGCGGCAAAAACCCTAGAGGCGAGCGAGTGGATTTGAACCCCAAAGATTTGATTTACATGGAGCAGTAGCGTCGCTAACCAAGGGAAACTGTCAGAACTGGGTACTCACTTGAGGACAGAAGCCCGTAATTGATAGACTGACTACTGCCCCCAAGCTGTGCTCAGCAAGCTCTCCATGAACTGCCCTGATTGTTGCTCAGCCCGTATACCTGCTTGCAACGCACGACGAACTTGGGTTATGCTCTGTTTCGCTGCAAGAATTGTCGTTGTACCTTTAATGAACCCACAGATACACCTTTCAACTTCATCGAGGTACCTACCGATATCGTCTTTCAAGCCCTACTGTGTCGATTCCGCTACAAGCTCAGCTTTCGCGACATTGCCGAATTCTTTTTGCTGCAAGGATTTGAGTTTACCCATGAGACTGCACGGAATTGGGAAGGGCGCTTTGCTCCAACCTTTGCCAAGGAACTGAGAGCCAAACGCAAGGGGAAGGTGGGCAAGATCTGGTTTGTGGACGAGACGTACATCCGAGTCAAGGGGAGGTGGTGTTATTTGTATCAAGGCATTGATGAAGATGGGAATTTAGCCGATGTGCAATTGAGCGAGAAACGAGCTATGGCAGCGGCAAAAGCCTTCTTTGCTGAGGCTCATGAGGTTGCCCAACAACCGCCACAACGAGTAGTGACAGATGTCTGGCTTCGTACCCAAGAGCAATTGACGAGGAATTGGGAATGGATGTTGAGCATGAAGTGAGGGGTTGTTTGGGAAATCCGATCGAATAGAGCCATCGAGGGATCAAGCAACGGTACTATCCCACTTTAGGCTTTGGGGTGCTTGAGAGTGCGAAACGATTTTGTCAAGCGTTTGATGAAGTTCAGCAATTTTTGCGACCAAGAACAAGAATGGCAGAGTTCGTGTCTTTATCTGAGAAACGAGAACGCTCTATTAAACGAATTAGCGAGTTACAGGAGATATTCCAAGCTATCTAATCGAAGATAGGAAAGAGAAAGTCTGTAATGATAAAAATTATAAAAAAGCGGCGATTTGTGTAATCAGTTCTGACAGTTTTGGCAGAGGTAGCCTGTTGGGTTGCTTGGCTTACGATCTCGATCGCAGAACTGGGACTTCCGACTGCTGCGATCGAAGTAGCCTGAGCTTTTACCCTTCCCATCAAAAACACAACCAAACCAATGACAACCAGAAGAAGCACAGGAAACTTCTGTACAAGTTTCCGCAGAACTTTACCCATAGATACTCCTCCACCTGAAAAACTGGCTTAAAAACAGTTCCGTGACTTGTACTCAATAAAATCAAGAGAAAGCAACATACTGATCTAGCTCGGATTGCTGCTCCTTCACATCCGGTAGCGATGAGACTGTACTAATGAAAGCTTGGGAGGTTCCGACTGTTCCAAAAATACCTCCTTCCATTTTCACCATCTCAATCGCTGCTGCATGGAGCCGAGGATCGCTCTCAGCGCAGCAATCCTCCAGCAGCAAAATGTCATAGCCCCGATCGCTTGCTTCACGTAACGTAGAATGGACACAAACAGCAGTAGTCAAGCCGCAGATCACTAGGTTCTTGACGCCAATTCGCTGAAGTAGCAAATCAAGATCCGTTGCATAGAAAGCACCGTTACCAGGCTTGTCAATCACGGGTTCGCCGGGCAAAGGAGCCAATTCTGGAACAATTTGCCATCCGGGTTCACCCCTCACAAGAATACGCCCCAGTGGACCCTCACTTCCGATCTCTGCCCCAGCACGATGACTCCGCCAGTGCTTAACTTCTGACAAATCCGCTAAGTCGGAACGGTGCCCTTCACGGGTATGAAAAATTGGAAATCCTTTTGCTCTTGCGACCGTCAGCAAAGCTTTGATTGGCTGAATGACGGTTCGCGTCAGCGAAATATCGAATCCCTTCTGGTCAAGGTATCCCCCAAAATTGCAGAAATCAATTTGCACATCGATCACAATTAGAGCCGTGTTCTGAGGCGTAAGCTCTTGTTGATAGGGAAAAGCATATGGATCAGCAGCTACTTTCATCATGGTTGCTAGCGGATTAGCATTTACACTCTACATATTTACCGATTTGGTAAATATAGTCGAGTTTTATTTCAGGAAAAGGTAACAAAAACTAGATTTTTTGCGTGTTTTGTATTCAGAAGTACAAAATCTGCTGCTGATTTGGCGATATTCTTCAGCCTAAGGAAAGGTTTATCCTTAATTCGTTACGCATTAGTTCTGTCACGCATGAATATCGATTGAATGAGTTCTGCTTTTGCAGGCTGATTTAGCTTCCGTATTATAGTTACAGGACTGACACGGACTATGAGTTCGTTAAAAATGCATCATCTCGATAAGTGCAGTGGCTTACCATAGGAGGAAAATCGGTGCTAACTCTGTCTTGTGTTTTTCACCCGAATTGGATACTGTGCTTTAAATATTTTGAGTATTACTCTAACGTTTAAGCGATGAACTTCCGGCTGTCGCTTAAGCCAGTTTGTAAACTCAAGCAAGTCTTCATTACTTTGGCAAACATACTCCAGCATAATGTTGTATTCTCCCGTGACTGCGGAGAGATAGCTGATATTTTCTGTCTCGATTAATTCCTGAAGTAGTCTTTCGTGAAACTCGGCGCTTGTCTCTATCTCGATATAGGCAACATTGGCGTAATTGAGCTTACCCGTATTTAAAAAAGCATTAATCGTAATGATTCCATCATCAACCAAACGCTTAACGCGATATCGTACCGTTGCTTCAGGAACACCGAGTTCTCTCGAAATTTTGCTGTATGCCATTCTGCCATCTTGTTGAAGCTGTTGAATGATTTGCAGATCCAGCGAACTAATTTCCGATTCGTTAGCCTGCTCTTCATTAAGATTATCGTCGTGGTTCATCTCATAATTCATAGGGAGCAAATTCTAACTAGAAACTGGAAGGAGCAATGAGTCTATATTTTTGAATATCAGTCCATCTTGCAAGAATTTGTCTGGGTTTGACCGAAATTACTTTAGTCATTCTACATTCTGAAATCGTACTAGAGGCATATAGACAAATTTGTATCGGAACTGTGTCTAATTCTTCCAATTGTTCTGAGCACACGAGGAAAATATTATGGGCCATTCAATTAATCGACGACAGTTTATCAGAGGCGCGGCTGCTTTTGCAGGTTTTACAGCAGCAGTTGCTTGTTCTCCGCAAGCTCCCTCTGTACAAACAGACGGAAAGCGGAGCCTCAAGGTTGGAACGTTTGGCGGTTTTTTTGAGGAGGCATTTGTCAAAAATATTTATCCTGAATTCACGAAAGCAACAGGGATCGAAATCGAATCTGTGCCGACTCCTGCCGCAGATGCCTGGTACACCCAGCTAGAGACAGCAGCAAGAGCAAATCAGGCACCCACCGATCTATCGATGATGGCTCAGATCCCGATGCTGCGTGGGCAGGCTTCAGACTTATGGACACCCTTTGACCTTGAACGGATTCCCAATGCAAAGTATTTGAAGGATAACTTTATTCATCGCTATCCGGATGGACGAGTGGATGGAATTGGTGCAGCCTCCTGGTATGTCACCTTTGTAACTAATAAAACAAAGCACCCCACCGTACCTGCTTCCTGGGCTAGTTTATGGGATGAGCAATATCGGAATCAACTGGGGATGAACGCGCTTCCCACTGGAGGCTTTTTACTAGACATCACCGCAGCAACCTTCTTTGACGGCAGCAAAATTCTAGAAACCCAGGACGGGATTCTGCAAGTGCTGAATAAGGCGGCCGAAATTAAGCCGAATGTCAAATTGTGGTATCGAGATGAAGCTCAGTTTCAGCAAGCCCTGGAAACTGGAGAACTGGCAATGGGACAGTATTACCACGACGTCTCTGTATTGAAAGCGAAACAGGGCAAACCGATTCGGTCCACCTTTACACAAGAGGGAGGGATTAACGATTCGGGCTGCTGGGTGATGAGCCGTCCTTCAAAGAAGCTGGAGGAGGCATACGTCTTCATGGACTATATGTGCCAGCCTGAAATTCAAGCCAAGCTTTCCCGAAATGTTGGCGTTGCTCCCGTTATCGATCGCAAGGATACAGATTTAACAGACGAAGAATTCAACGCCGTTGCAAGCGATATTTCGCCCATTATTCCTGCTTACCGCACCTACATGGAGCAAGGAGACTGGATTGCTCAAAAGTGGACAGAAATGATAACGAGCTAGTGTCTTTTGTTCTCAGGCTGAGGTAATAGACATGGCTTATTTAGGTCTGAAGAGTATCACCAAACATTTTGGTGCTGTCAATGCAGTCGATTATATTGATCTTGAAATTTTCTCAGGAGAGTTAGTCTCTTTTCTGGGACCGTCAGGTTGCGGCAAGACAACGCTGCTGCGATTAATTGCAGGCTTAGAAACTTCTGATGGCGGACAAATCTTCTTAGGAAGTCGAGACATTACAGAGGTGCCAACCCATCAACGCGATATTGGCATGGTGTTTCAATCCTTAGCTTTATTTCCGCACATGACAGTGGGTGAAAATATTGCCTATGCATTACGCATTCAGAGAGTTCCGAAATCTCAGCAGGAAAAGCAAGTGGATGAGTTACTGGAGCTAGTGTGTTTACCGGGGGTAAAATCGCGCAGAATCTCCCAGCTTTCAGGAGGGCAGCAGCAGCGTGTTGCAATTGCTCGTGCCTTAGCGCGTCATCCCAAACTACTTTTGCTGGACGAACCCTTTTCTGCCCTGGATGCCAAGTTACGAGAAGCCATGCAGCTAGAGCTACGACTGCTTCAGCAGCGTTTGGGCATTACAACCATTTTGGTCACCCATGACCAGCAAGAAGCAATGACCATATCTGATCGAGTGGTCGTCATGAACGAGGGCAAAATTCGGCAGGTCGGTAAACCGTTAGAGATCTATCGTCATCCCACAGATCCCTTTGTTGCAGACTTTATTGGCACCAACAATCTCCTGCGAGGGGTTGTTTGCAATGAGACGGCGATCGAAGTAGAGGGGGTGCTGTTCACTGGATGGCAACTGGGCGATCGCTTCAGTTCAGGGCAACAGGTCAGTATTGGCGTTCGTCCTGAAGATGTGACCGTAGTGCCAGGGCAACCATCAGGTCGCAACTGCATTCCTGGCACTGTTACTTTTATTCGGGATATTGGCTCCAGTGTAGAAATACATCTAGACTGTCGGGGACGCAAAGTTGTTAGCACAGTTTTACCGAAAGCTAGACCCCGTCTGGCTCAGGGCGATACAGTGACTGCTTCCTTTTCAGCCAACTCCTGCATTATCCTGCAATGAGTATAAAATCTATCGCTAGACCCGCTCCTGCTACCAGGGCAGATCAATTAACGGGTAAGCTACGCTTGCTGAGAATGCTCTATCCACCAGTAATGCTGGGGATATTTCTGCTGATCCCGCTTTGCATGACGCTGATCGTCAGTGTAGCTCAACGCGCTCCAGCAGGTTTCTACAGTCCTGGTTTTGATTTAAGCCACTATCTTCGGTTTTTTACGCCGCTATTTCTCCGTCAAACGGTTTTCTCCTTTATCTTCGCAGCAGTCGCAGCAAGTTGCTGTGTCGGAGTTGCATTTCCGTTTACCTATCTGCTCACTCAGCTCTCTCAAACCGCTCAAGTCTTTATTTTGATTTTTATCCTATCGGTACTATCGCTCTCAGAAGTAATTATTAGTTTTAGCTGGTCAGTGCTGCTGTCGGAGTCAGCCGGACTATCGAATCTACTGGTTTTCCTAAAACTTCTCCCCCAGGCAGTTGCTTGGGCACCAGGACTTGCTGCTGTACTCCTAGCGTTGACCTATCGCACTTTACCCTTTGCCGTTTTAGTATTCTATCCTTCTGTCGCCCGGTTAAATCCTGAAGTCTCCGAGGCTGCACAAACCTTAGGTGCCTCTCCAGTTCGCACGTTTTTTGACATCATTCTACCGATGCAGCGACGTGCGATCGTTACGGCTTTCCTCTTTGCCTTTATCTTTGCGATCGGCTCCTATCTAATTCCGCAGATGCTTGGCAACCCCCAGCACTGGACCATTTCAGTTTTAATTACGGATCAGGCAATTCAGCAATCCAACTTACCCTTCGCTGCGGCACTGTCACTGATGCTGATGCTGCTGACGCTTGTGCTGGTCTGCCTAATTTCTTCAACTTCAGATCAGGAGACAGATTTATGAATCACTGGCTCCGAAACGGGTTAATTAGCGGTGTTTTATTATTTTTAGCTGCGCCACTTCTGGTCGTGGGCGGTGTCTCTGTCAATTCCACTAAGAGTTTGATATTTCCACCGAGGGGATTTTCTTTTCAGTGGTATGGAGAGTTGTTTACTCGGTCAGAGTGGCTCCTGCCAATGGCAAATAGCCTTGGAATTGCTTGTGCTGCGGCTGCGATCGCATCATCGATTGCGATACCGATCGCCTATTCTCTTTGGCGCACTGGAAAGGGGTACCACCAATTTCTATTTTACCTCGGTCTAGCACCAGCCGTCTTACCGCCTGTTGTGATTGCAATTAGTTTCCTCAGCTTTTGGGCATCAATCGGTGCTTATGGGAGCATCTACGCGACGATACTTTCCCATGCAATTCTCCTTGTTCCCTTTCCACTCGTTACCTCGCTACTCGGCTTGCGATCGATTCGATCGTCAGTCGTTGAGGCATCAAAAACGCTGGGAGCAAATGAATCAGTTGTCTTTATAACCATTGTACTTCCGCTGATTCAGCCCTACCTAGTTGCAGGATATGCCTTTGCTTTTGTCTTCAGCTTAAATGAGTACATTGTTTCATTCATGGTTTCGGGTTTTACAGTTGAAACTTTGCCAATCAAGATTTTTAATAGCTTGCACTATGGCTACACTCCTGTTATGGCATGTGTCACTGTATTATTTGTCGCACTCTCTGCCTTGCTATTTGCTCTGGTAAACCGCTTCGGCAGTCTGTTACAACTATTGAGCAGCTCTGCCAAAGTTTCTGCAGAACCATAATCAAGTTCCTGCTTATCTCAGTAGTCAGGTGAAATTAAACTTAAAACGCTCTAAGGCGTGGTTGCCCTCTCCTTGAAACATTCCATCGGACGACAACCCTTCGACCCTACTCTACTTCAAAGTGTCCGGGAATCTACTGCTGTAAATTTTCATTGATTTTCTGCCAACAGGTTGAACGGGCTTCTTCCAGATCCCTACAAACTCACTTCCTAACTAGTACCGTTCCAGTAACACTGCTTTCCAAAACTCGCTTGGTACACGCAACCGTTCTTCTTCAGTCACTTCTAGCTCTACACCATTCCATTCTTGTCCCATTACAGCGATCGCTATCCATAAACCCTCCAGCAAATGAACACCATCGACCACATTATTCATTCTGCTGTTTAACCCCTAGATTCTGCCTTACAAAACTTTTAGAACGGTCGACGAAACTCGTTGCACATTCCATGGGTAAATTTCGGTTATTTATTGCAATACACAACATTCTTAACCATTCTCCCAATAGTCATCTCATTTATTGATGAGGTTATAAAGCGAGTTAATTTACACTATAAAAATTCTCTTTGGTATTTGCGATAACTTAGAATATGTTGCTTGATATACAATTAATAAATCCTAGCTTGCTTAGAATTTCAATGAAGTTGATAAAACAAAAGCAATAGTCCAGCTAAAGTATTTTAGAAAGATTTCTGCTTTGGATTATTGGTCTTTCTGAGATTTTGAAGTAGCAATCTCTATTTGTTTATTTATTTTTCTTTGCAAACGGACTGACAGGACGACTAAGGAGGTTACTTCACCTTGCAGAGTTTTATTCCAACAACGGTTCTGACGGGTTACTTGGGCGCGGGCAAAACAACTCTGCTGAATTACATCCTAACAGCTCAACACGGTAAGCGAATTGCGGTTATTGTTAACGAGTTTGGCGAGGTTGGCATCGATAATCAACTGGTTATTGGTGCTGACGAAGAAATTTTCGAGATGAATAATGGCTGTATCTGCTGTACCGTACGTAGCGATCTGATTCGCATTATCAGCAACTTGATAGACCGTTCTGAAGATTTTGATTATTTAATGATTGAAACTACGGGACTAGCCGATCCAGCTCCGGTAATTCAATCATTTTTTGTGGATGAGGTGATGAAATCGCGCCTCCTGCTCGATGCCATTGTCACCGTAGTTGATGCCAAATACATTTGGGATCACTGGGACAGCAGCGAAGCCCAAGAGCAGATCGCCTTTGCCGACGTAATTTTGCTCAACAAGGTTGATCTAGTGTCGCCCCCGGTTTTAGAGGAACTGGAACACCGAATTCGGGGAATGAATGCAATCGCAAAAACCTATCAGACCGAGCAGTGCCAAATTTCTTTGGATGCGGTGTTGGGAGTCGGTGCCTTCGACCTGAAAAATGCCCTCAGCATCGACCCGGAGTTCCTAAACGAGGATGCCCACGACCATGACCAGACCATTTCCTCCGTCGCTATTCAGGAACCAGGTGTCATCAACGGCGACAAACTCAATCGCTGGCTCTATCAGCTAGTACAGTCCCGTGGTCCCGACCTTTTCCGCATGAAGGGGATTTTGAATATGGACTACGAAGACCGGCGGTTTGTCTTCCAGGGCGTTCACATGACCCTCGATGGTCGTCCCGGCCGCCCCTGGCAACCCGATGAAGTTCGACGTAATGACCTGGTATTTATTGGTCGTGATCTAGACGAACTTGAACTGCGGCTTGGTTTTAGTGAGTGTTTGATGTAACTGCAACATTATCCTTTCGGAGAGCAATCTGCCATGAAACAATCCGAAGCATTAACCATTAGTATTGGCGTGCTTGGCGGGGTTGATGTTTTTGTGACGGCAACGGTAATTCCAGTACCGGTTTGGGTTACCTTTACCGCATGGGCTTCTTTCTTTGTTGTGGGAGGCGGCGTTCAGGGGTTTATCAAGTCTATTTTCTGTAATATCACGGGCATTATCATTGCAGCACTGTCGCTGTGGTCTATTGATTTGATTGGCAATACTCCACTAGTTGCTGCTATCTGTGTAGGCATTGGTAGTGCTGCTATGGTGCAGGCATCTAAGCTGCCCTTTACCCACGGCGTTACACCAGCAATTGTTTGGGGCTTTTCGCAAACTGTTGGCACCGTTGCCGTGACCGGGTTGCCCGTGACTGCTTCCCTGCCCAATAACCCTGTTTTAATTGCGATCGCAGCTATGATTTTGGGGAACATCCTTGGCTATCTATCCGAGGCATGGGGTAAGGCTTTGACTACTACTCCCGCTGTAGCCAGAGCAGGCGAAGGAGCAAGAAAAATCAGAAGTTGAATTGGAGGGTAGGCTCGACCCATCAGCCTAAATTCACTGCATTCCTCAGAGGAAATATTGCCTTCCAAGATTAATTCAACTCTATTTGTGCATCGCTAATTACGTAAAAGAGGAGATCAACTGCTGATGAAACTACAACACTCCCTTGGAGGTCTAGAAGGACTTGGTCCTGTGGACTTCCAGAAAAAGGTATTCGTTGAACCCTGGGAAAAGCGCATTTTTGGCATTCACGCTGCCATGATGGGGTTGAGCGCTCACCTTAAAGAAGCCTTGCCTCAATACCCCATCAACCAAGTTCCAACCGCCTTTAAGGATATCTGGACTTGGGCAGACCTGCGCCGGGGCGCAGAAGCCATGAACCCGTTTGACTATTTCAGACTGCGCTATTACGAAAAATGGTTAGGAGGAATCTCTGGCTTCTTCGTAGAAAAAGGGTACATCTCTCAGGAAGAACTCGACGAGAAAACCAACTTTTATCTCAAAGAGGGAAACGTTGATCCCACTCCATTACCTGAAAAAGAGATTCCTGCTATCGATAATCAGGTTATTAAGTATTTGCAGCTTGGCGATTCCCCAAAACGAGATATCGACATTCAACCGAAGTTTACCGTAGGAGATGGCGTGGTTGTTAAAGACATGCCGGTGGCAGAACATACCCGGCTGCCCGGTCACCTGCGTGGCAAACCTGGGGTGATCGATCTGGTCTACGAAGGTTGCTACGCCTATTTCCCGGGTCCTTCCGATGGTTTGGAACTAGCTCAGCCTAGTTACAGCGTCCGCTTCGACTCTAAAGACATTTGGGGTGAAGATTTAGCCGAGCCTGGTTCAACCTTCTATGCTGATTTGTTTGAAATCTATCTCGAAGCAGCCTAGTCTTAATGTCCTTGAAATGAGGTATCTATGTCAATTCCTGGAGATGAGCGGTTTAGCTACAGCCCCAACCGTGAGCTGGAAAGCGCCGCCAAAGTCAGAGCACTCGAAGCCCTCCTAATTGAAAAGGGCATTATTGGTAGCGAAACCGTCAACAAAGTTTTGGAATATTTTGATTCCCAAATGGGACCTTTCAATGGGGCTAAACTGGTCGCCAAAGCTTGGGTCAATCCAGAATTTAAGGAACTGTTGATTAAAGATTGCAATGCAGCCTGTACTTCCCTGGGCATGACAACGGGTATGTCTGGAGCAGAGGGTGAACATATGCGGGTAGCTGAGAATACTTCCTCAGTCCACAACCTGATTATCTGTACGCTGTGCTCCTGCTACCCCTGGCCAACTCTGGGGCTGCCCCCCTACTGGTACAAAGACCCCACCTTTCGGGCTAGAGCTGCCCGTGAACCTAGAAAGGTACTCAAGGAGTTCGGTCTGGATCTAGACGGCTCCGTAGATATTCGCGTCTGGGATAGTAGCGGGCAAATTCGCTGGTGGGTACTGCCCGAAAAACCTCCAGGTACTGATCACATGAGCGAAGAAGAACTGGCGTCTTTAGTCACTCCAGAATCAATGATGGGCGTGGCAAAAGTTACCGCACCCTAGACTGTCAGTCCTGCGGTTTTCTTACCCTATTGTATTTGACAATTATTGCCACCCCTACCTTACTTACTGGCGAAACTTCCATGTTTACTCGATTTGAACATTTTGCTGCTTCCAGTTTGATGGGCAGTGAAGAATCTCCTCCCCGCAAGAATGGGCAGCTTGCCTTCAGTCGCAGTTGGGAGCAGGTCGCCTTTGCCCTCGCCATTGCGCTGTCAAAAAAGGGGCACTACGAGTGGGAAGACTTTCGCCAGAACCTGATTGCCACCATCAGCGAATGGGAGTCAGAGCACGACCTGAACGACTCCACCTGGGATTATTACCAGCGCTGGTATGCCGTTTTAGAGAAGCTGGTGCTGGAAGCCGGTCTAATAGACAAAGCAGAACTCGATGAAAAGCTAGACGTTCTACTGAACTGCGAACGTTGCCATGAAAATGCTGCAAACTCGGCTGACTGAAAATGTCTAAAAGGCTTGATACCTGATAGGTTTGATTGCGCGATAGCGAAACTCAACGTACCTCAAGCTATTGTCTAATGTTGGGTTTCACTCTGTCTTATCCGATCTGCATTAGAAACGTGTCAGGTAATTAGCTTACGACTCATGACAGTTGCAGTTCTCGATACACAAGACACACTTAGGAAGCAACCCCGATGTACGCTAAATTTTCCACATTGTTGAATCGAAAGCTGGTAATCTGTGGACTGACTGGTTCCAGCTTATTACTTTCAAGTTCTCCGGCTCTGGCTCACCATCCTTTTGGGGATAAAGCCCCTGCCAATGTTTTTGAAGGTTTTTTATCAGGTCTGGGGCATCCAGTAATTGGACCTGACCATCTAGCCTTTGTGATTGCTGTAGGGTTTGTGGCTGTTGTATTTCAGCGGGGATTGCTCATTCCAGTTTCTTTTGTCGTTGCTTCTTTGGTTGGCACAATTGTGCATTTATTGAATGTTGATTTGCCTGCCCCTGAATTTTTCATTTCCGCCTCAGTATTGCTATTTGGGCTACTCTTAGCTCTGAAAAATTCCCTACCATCAGGAGTGGTCATCGCCCTTGCAGCCGTAGCAGGGTTGTTCCATGGCTATGCCTATGGTGAAGCTGTAGTCGGTTCAGAGATGTTCCCTTTGCTGGCATACTTAGTTGGGTTTACGACCATTCAAATGGCTATAGCGATTGGTGTTTATCTCACCGTTGAGAGAATGGGAGGGAGTAGAGAACAGCAGACTATGAATTTACGTTTTGCTGGATTTACACTGGCTGGAATTGGAGTAGCTTTTCTCTCAGGCGTAGTTCTAAACTAGTGGGACATTTTTGTTATGCATTAGCTATTCATACCAGGTGAATTGCTTTGTTAACTACCCGTCCATCTGTCTAGCTTTGACCACAAGGGTATCAAAATAGACGATGGAATAAACCGGAGCCAAAGCTCGATTGTGTCAAACTTTACGCTCCTGCTCGACGGCATCGGGGACATTAGAAATCAACCCAGCTGAGACTTCTACGCCATACAGGTCTTACAGTTGTGCCTGGATATCGCGGGTACTCATGCCTCTGGGATAGAGGGACAAGACCTTGTCGTCAAAGCCGTCAAAGCGGGTCTGTCCCTTCTTAACGATGATGGGTTCAAACTTACTGTTGCGGTCGCGAGAGACGCTGATTTGAGCCTCTCCAAGCTCTCCTTTGATAGTCTTCTCGCTGTGCCCAGTGCCGCGATTACGAACGGGTTTGCTTTGGCTTGTAGGCTCCGCCTGTTGCTCTTCCAGATGGTTTTCATTTCCGCGTTCAAGCAGCGTTTCACCAAAACAGCCGTTAGCTGTTTGAGTATCCCTCCATCCCCCAGCAGGTCTTCGGAAGTCTCATAGCCTTTGAGCAATTCATCGAGCAGTTCAGGTCGAAAAGTCATAGTGCGAGTGCCTTGGGTCTAGTCGTTCATTAGCTCTCATTTCCTGGCCTTTGACACAAACATTTATATAATTCCCTAAAATCTTTGCGACGCAACCTTAGTTGATGCTACTCAAGCTACAGTGCTCGATCGCCGCTCGCGTTTCTGCCACTTGGGACACTTTCAAGTAGCGCGCCTTCTGCCCCTGCACTCTCAAGCGATACTGAACTGAGAGTTGCCCTCGCACCGTTGTCCCACCTGGAACTGAGGAGTCAATCCGGGCATTGAGCAAGCTCTCTCCCGCTGCTTGAAGGGCAGCAATCTCGGTTTCTAGCTCTACGAGTCTGGCGTTCAGGTCTGGGTATTTCAGTTTTGATGCGTGTCAGATTCGTAATGCTTGACCTTATTTTGACACGCATCAAGTTGAGCAAGGTTTAGCATGATCCCGATTGCCTTCAAAGGCTTGATTAGAGAGACTTTGAGAAGATTGGACATGAAAGTTGTCTTAGAATTGTTAGATAGAGATGATTTCGCTTATCTCTACCTGATATCGACGTAACTTCTGCTCCAACCATGCCTGACTCCCCCCCTAGCCCCATCCTCCCGATCGTGATCGTGCCCCTTGAGGGCGGCAAGAAGGAGGAACCTCGGCGATCGGAACCCCCGGATTTACGTCACTGGCAAGTCGAGGAGTTCCTGCGGCAGACCGGCAAGGCGGAGAATACACAGCGGGCTTACCGAGGACAACTAGTTCGGTTTGCTGCCTGGTGCAATAAGTCCTGGCTAGACGTCACCCCCAGCGACATTGGGAAATATCGACGGGAGCTAAAGTCGAAGGGATTGAAGCCCACGTCGATTAATCATGTACTGAATACGCTGCGATCGTTCTATGGTTGGCTCCGCCGGAGCAATGGCTATCCGATGAATCAACCGTTGCCTACGGATGCAATCGATCTGGAGCGGCAGGAGGAACCCCAGGCAGATCATCTAGAGACGGAGGATTTGAGTCTGCTATGGGAAGCGTTGAGTTTTGATGATGCAACACGGGTGCGCGACCGGGCGATCGTGGCAGTGCTGAGTCATGGACTGCGAGCATCAGAAGCGTCTGCTCTCAATGTGGAGCATTGGAACGGCAAGATGCTGAAGGTGCATCGATCCAAGGGGCAGAACGTGAGTGAGTTGCCGTTGAGCCGGGAGGCGCGATCGTACCTGGAAGCTTATTTAGAGTGGCGACGGCAGCAGGGCGGGGTGTTTGAACCACTGCCGGAGAGTCCGATGTTTCTAGCGCAGGACCCGAAGAATAAGGGGCAGAGGTTAGGCTACAAAGGGCTGCACAAAATGGTGCGAAAGCTGGGGTTAGTTGCTGGGGTAGAAGACATTAATCCACACCGCTTCCGCCACACGTTTGGAACAGAGGTAACACGGCGGGGTGTTGATCCCCTGTTTGGGAAGGAGTTGATGGGGATCAAGAGCGATCGCGTGTTTCAACGGTACACGAAAGGGGTGTTTAAGCAGGCAGCGGCTGAGGCGTATCTCAAGGCGATCGGTGAGGATAGTGATGAGAAGAGTTAACGCCCCACATCAGCGGCGGCAGTTCCCTCTCGCAACGGCTCGTTGTTTTATGAGCAGGATGTGGGCATCTCAGAAATCAATTAATAATCTCTCCTTTGTTATTGGCCAACTTTTCACGCCATTTTTGGAGTTCATCAGGTGTTTGTCTCACCCAATCTGTTACTTCGCCAATGATTTTTAATGGCGCTTGGGAGCGATATGAGCGTGTCGGATTGCCCGGGAACTTTTTGTCTGTAACATTCGGGTCATTTTCAAAATCCCCTGTCGGTTCAACGATATAAACATATTCACGTCCATCGCCTTTTGCTAATGCAGCAGCTAGTCCCGCCCCATTAACAAGGGCTGTGAAATAAATGTGATTCATTTTGAGTTCAGGTTTGTAATTAGAACTGCCCCCCGCTGTCAGCAAATCGCCAACCTGCAAATCTGCTTTCGTTCCATGATAAAAGGGGCCTTTGTCAGAAGGTTTATCCTTAAACGAAGTTGCTAATTCATAACACTTTTTTGCCTTGTCAGGGTTGCTTAAGTCCTCATAGCATTTGGCAATGTTTGAATATAAAGAAGGGAAAGCACTCTTAACGGAGTCGTTATTTATTTTTAATGCAAACTCCAAAGCCGTTTCGAGCCATTTTAATCTGTCGGAAACATTCTTTTGATGTCGGGCTACATAATGAGCTGAAATAAATTTCTCAAAGTCGCTTGTCGCTTCGTTCCAGGCTTGAAGAAAAAATTCACTTGCTTCTTCAGGTTTGCCTTTTTCTTCCATGCCCATACCTTGAAGGCAGAGTTTAACAACATTGTTGTTTGGGTTGAATTCCATAATTATTTGCCTCTTAATTGTTAGACATTATCGGCAATAAGAAGTGTATCGCAACTACCGCTAATGGCGACATTCACCGGCTGCCAGTAGCCTTAGTCCTATCCGATCACCCTCAACAGTCTGGTGCAATGAAGGGTTGGGGGACGATCGCCTAAAAGCTACAGTAGATACATCCATAACTGGAACGAGAGTAGCTAGATGGTTAACTGGATTTTAGAAGACGGTGTTTTTGGCTGCTCTATGACTCCGCTGGCATCTGAGATCTAAAAGCAAGGACACAATGTCAAAATTATTGACTACACCAGAGGCAACACAGATTATCAACGCTTCTTTTCTTCAACAGAGTGCCTCATTTTCTACGGCTCACTTCACATCGCTCAACAAATCCAGAATTCCGGTTTATCCTGGACACCAGGAATCATCGGGACGATTGAACAGTATTACTGCACCCACTACTATCCCCATCTCAAACCCTAGCTGTTGAATGCAGAAGGGCAGATTTTACCCCTGTCAGAATTGTTCTCTTCCAATATTGATAATCCTCAACTGCCTGTTGATCTTCAGGGGAGCAAACATTTGTTTATTCGCCCGAACAGCCCGCTTAAGCCTTTTGCAGGTGGGCTTTATTCCCTCAGAGAACTGACTAATTTAGACAATTTTATGAAACGCCACTATTTGGAAGACCCAAACTTGCTGGTTGTTGTCGCACCAGAAAAGCCGATTGAAGCAGAGTGGCAGGTGATTATTGCTCGAGGGCAAGTTTTGTGTGCTTCTCAATATCGGCAGTTTAGAGAACCTTGCTATCAATCTGGAATGCCTGAGAGAGTGCAACAAGGCAGCAAAGGCACAAAAGGACAGAGGAGTCGAAGTCGTCAGGCAAACAAAGGAAGGGTTGAGTAGATGACCTTGCCCAGAATTGAGTAGCGGTCGAGAGAGGGGTGATCGCTCAAATCCTTTCGCAACCTCAGATACATGCGAACCCTTGCCGAGGCCTACCCTGACGAAGAAGTCGTGCAACACAGCGTTGCACAATTGCTCTGGCGACATAACATCGCCTGCTTGAAAAGCTCAAAGACCCCGCTGAACGGCTCTGGTACGCTGAGCAAGCGATTGAAAATGGCTGGAGCCGGGATGTCCTGGTTCTACAAATTGAAACGAACCTGCGTAATCGCCTGGGTGGCACGGTCACTAACTTCCAGCGGCTACTTCCTAAACCTGAATCTGATCTTGCGCTTTTTCTCGTTCTGCCCGAATTCGATCGAGCAACACTGAGGCAGGTTCATCATTAGGATCTTGTTTAACCAGTTCACCTCGAAAGGCTTTAGCAGGGATGGATTGGTTAAGGGCATACTTCTCACGTTTTTTCCGTGCAGTTCAGCCCAAATGGCTCCCTATTAACGGGCAGTTGTGGTGATCATACAATTCGCCTTTGGAATAGTCAGACTGGTCAGCCTATTCACATCCTCCATGCGTATAACGATTGGATTCGCGCGCTAAACTTTAGCGCCGATGGCAAAATGCTGGCGAGTGGAGGGCAAGACTTGATCGTGAATCCCTGGAATGTTCATACCGGAGCATGCTTGAGAACCTGGCAAGATTTCAAGTCCTGGGTGTGGGGGTAAGTTTCCACCCCGATGGCGATCGCTTGATGACAGCCGCAGGAACCACACTCCAACTTAGGAGGTGGCTGCATGAAAGGAATGAGTAGGGAAGATATACTATGTAAAAAATATACCTAAAGTTACATCCATACTACGTATAAAGATAAACAGAAAGTCTCTGTCGCTCCGCCTAAATGAGCTTATTATGCAGAATTATTTTGCCGATCTCCCGAAACTGGATGAATCGGCAGAACGATTCTGTATATCACTCTCTAAAATAGGTGGATCGACAGAATAATTCAGTCTATGAAAGTTATGCGGCTCAGGTTTTAGATGAGGACTGTTGCTACTCAGTACCAAGATAAAATTGAGCAAGTTTGCGAGTTGCACTGGTGTAGATAATGGCTGAAACGGTCTGGAAATTGACCCTCACAACCGAACGCCTAATCCTTCGCCCTCAGCAGCCAGGTGATTACGATTATTGGATTGCTGGCTTTGCTGGACGCATGGAAAGCCAGCATCAATACGACGATGGGTTGGTGAGCTTGGAACATTGCGATCGCGAATGGTTCACGAATCTATGTCAGCGACATCAACAAGAAGCTCTATCTGATCTCTTCTTCATCTTTGGAATTTTTGATCGCTATACAAGGCAGCATTTTGGAAACGTTGACTTGATCACAATTCGACGTGACAACTACCAGTGGGCAGTAATCGGATATGAAATTCATAACCAACATTGGCGGAAAGGCATTGGCAAAGAAGCAGTTCGAGCCGCCTTAATTGCGGGTTTTGAGTCGCTTGGTTATCACCGGATCGAAGCTATCATTAATCTAGATAATCAAGCATCCATTGCCTTGGCGGAAAGTGTCGGAATGCAAAAAGAGTGTATTCGTCGTGGCTTCCTTTACGAAAATGAAGAATGGATCGATCAACTCATTTATGTTGCCTCGCCTCATGATGTGGATTTGGTCGAAAAACCACCAGAGCGCGCCTCATAGCAATCCCGTTGCACACCCACCGTTGAGAGATAGTTGATTGAGTCCGAAAAGTTAATAGCGGCGGGTGAACGGGGTCGTTGTTGAGTGATGGATTGATGCCGAACCCGATCGCACTTAAAACTAATCAATCTGAAGGGGTTTTGCCTGGGAGATGTGAACCTTATTTAAGTTCTACGGACTCACTCAGGACGGGTTTGTTGTATCAGACAGATCAAGCTGTCAAACAAATAAAGTAAGTGAGTGACTCAATATGACTCAAACTCGTTTATCCTCGGGTCCATCTTCTATTGAGGAGCACATCGTTACGACCTACGGTGCGCTCCGGCGTGGGATTGGTTACCTGGCGATCGCGCTCCCAGTAATTCTGTCAGTTTGGGGAATCCTCAAGTATGGACTGCCGCTTCAGGATTCAATCAGTGCCTATTACCATGCCTTTGTGTCGACAGGGCAACCCCCAGGACTGTTTGAGGTTGCAGGCAACGGGGTAATGCGGAACTGGTTTGTTGGCATTCTCTGGGCGATCGGCGTTTTCCTGGTGCTCTACCGGGGGTATGGACGGCGTGAGAACATAGCCCTCAATATTGCTGGAGTACTGCTGATCATCGTCGCAATGTTTCCAATGGACTGGACCTGTGGCGTAACCTGCCCAAAAGTCTCGGTTCATGGAATTGCCGCAATTCTATTTTTTCTGACGATCGGCTATGTCTGTATTTTCCGGTCTGGCGATACGCTACCGCTGATTAAAGATTCGGATGCGAGGGAGTTCTACAAACGGTGGTATCGCATCATTGGTACGGTGATGTGGGTATTTCCGCTGGTGGTTGCCGTGCTGGAGTTTTTTCAGCTTCGTCCCTTTGGCACGCGCACGGTGTTTTTTATTGAGGTTGCGGGCATCTGGACGTTTGCGGCTTACTGGTTGCTTAAGAGCCGTGAGATCGATCGCAGTAAGGCGGATGTTGCCGCTGTGAATGGAAAACTGGAACGAACTCCCCGCAAGTATGGCGTGATTCCCTACTTGCTTGATACCAGACCCGCCGTTGAGGAAAAGTGAGCATCCGCAATCTATATTTGTTTTTCCAGAACTTGATGAGAAGCGGCTTGATGGATGCGATCGAAGGGGTAGTTAGACTAAATTTTTCCGCCTTATCGCCAAATTAGGATTTTAGGCGGAAAGATTCAGTCTAAGCAATTGTTGTGTCAGCGCATGGTGCAACTATGTTAGTGCTTGAAAACCCTAGTATCGGCGCGACACAACACATCGTTGGAACAGATGCCGCCTGTTAACCGCACGGCGGCCAAGACGGCATTGCAGTTCAACTCCATCATTACCACCTCTACGATTGCCGAAAATGAGTCAGTTCGGCAGCACGTTTACTAGGCTTGATAAAGCAGCGAGCGTTTCAGGCATACTACAAGAATTCGCCCAATGTTTCTTTTCGGCCAAGTTTCAAAATGACGATCAGCCCTCCTCGCAAACCCAAGAACTAAGACGTCCGATCGCTCTGAGATTCCTACTCTTCTACAAAGACATCCCCATCGGCACTGATGCCAACGGCGCCGTTTTCATCGGCATAGCCTATGTTGCCCTCGCTGTCCATCACAGTGACGCTGCCATCGACATCTTCATGTTCCACATTGCCTTCGCTATCCACGGTCGTGACGCTGCCGTCTGCATCGACATAGGCCGCGTTGCCCTCGCTATCCACCGCCGTCGCGCTGCCGTCTTCGTACACATCCACACTTATGTCTTGAGCAATAGCAGGCAAGCACAGAACTAAGCTACACAAAGCAATACCGCTCATCACCAGTAGTTTTTTCACAGAACACTCCTTTAAGGACTTCTCAGTTCTATTTAATACCAAGTCAATTTGCTAAGGGTGAAATTACGGACTTCTGAACTGAGGCAATTGCCCTTGCCAGCCAAAAGAGGTGTGGGTAGCGGTGCGATGTAGCAAGTCGAGTGCTTTGTAGCAGTTGGGAGTGTATAGCTTTACGCGATTAGGTTAGAACGCTAGGCTAGGGGAAAACCAGCGTCTAGAAGTGCCTATGCCTTCCCCTTATGGTGACGACCTGCGTCGCAAAGCAATTAATGCCGT
>NZ_JAMPKZ010000046.1:0-22970 GCF_039962215.1 Leptolyngbya sp. ST-U4 | reverse complement strand
CAATTCCAGTTCATGGCAACGCTGATTTTCTCAGGTCTATTGGTGGGTGTGGCTCAGTGGTTTGTGCTTCGGCACGTTCTTCGCAAGGCATTTCGCTGGATTTGGGTTAGCGCGATCGGCTGGCTGATAGGGGTGCAGCTCATGATCTGGCTCGGCGGCTGGCTTGATCTGATCGTGGCGCACCTGACTCAGCTTGGCGGCGGAGAAGTTTTCTGGCTGAATGTGGTCAAACAGCCGATCGCGCTCCTGGGAATGGGAACGGCTCAAAGTCTGCTACTGCCGTCGCTGTGGAGACGAACTGGCGAGAAAGCAAGATGCCGCTGGATTGTAGCAAGTGGGATCGCGGGGGCAATTCAAGGAGGAAGTAGTGCCCTGTTTTGTGCGACCTTTTGCCCTGCTTTTACAGGACAGCTTGGAACAATTTTAACTACGGCGATTGTTTATGGCGTGGGATGGTTTAGCTACAGTGCGATAGTTGCATTTCTGTTATATAAGTTACTCTTTTCGAGTGCTTCAGAACACTCATAGCAATACACGAAGCAACAAGTTCAACCATTAGATTGACGACGATTCTGAGACTTTGCTTTAAATTAATAATGTAAGGGTTATAGTGCTGTGGTATCAAAGGTTCAGCTTGAACCAAAAGCGTAAAGTGGAAAATTGAAACCGATCAATTGTGCGATTTCTTAATGACACGGATTGATTGCACAGTTTTAGTATTAATGCGCTTAACTATTAATGCGTTGAACTGCTTCTGACGATGAATTAATCTATCTCTTTTGCTTGATTCTCTTCATCTCAACCTCCATAACCCGATATGATAACTGCTCAATCTTTTAGCTTGAAAGATCTACTGGCAAGCTCGGACCTGCCGCTGCTCATCGTGTTTTTTAGCCCGCTCTGTGGACCGTCTCACTTGATGGACGCAGTTCTGCAAGAAGTGGCACAGCGCACGATCGATCGACTGCAAATCGTCAAAATTGACAGTGAAAGCTATCCTTCGCTGGCTTCTCAATACGAGATTCATGCCTTGCCCACACTGCTTTTGTTTCAGCATGGTGAACTGATTGCCCGTCTAGAGGATGAGCGCACCGAGAACCTAATGCCTGCCGATCGCCTGATGCACCTTCTCGAATCCCACCTTTAAGCTAGTTCTTAATCGGGTCATTAGCGGGAATCGACCTGCAATCGACCGCTTATTTGTAGACCCTCTAAAGAAAACAGAAAAAACGGAGTCATTCTCATGGCAGAGAACCCAACCGATCAGGGCAAAGAAATTATCGAAAACTTCGATCCGGCAGAGTCAGCGGGCGCAAAAGCAGCCCAAATCGCGGCTGATCCTACCGTTTCCTTAGAAGAAGCCAAAGCCGCAGCTGCCGGAGAAGCGGACAATGGCGCGGGCAGCGTTGCACCGAGTACCGTCGCCGAAAACACTGTCAGCCGTTCTGATCCTGAGGCAAGCGATATTCCCAGTTCGGACAATCACTAACGATCGCTCCCTGCAAATTTGCTTTCTATAAACATCGCTCCCTGCAAATCTGCTTTCTATAAACTTTCATTCCTTCCTTTCGCTTATGGACAGTAACTCGCAACCGACTCCTTCCAATTCTGCAAACAACTCTGCAAACCAGGGAACCGTTTCCGACAACCATTCGAGCTTTCCCTCGCTGCCTGTGCGTCCGCCGGAAATTCAACTGCCGAATTCAGAGCAGCTTTCCGGGCAAATTGCAGAGCAGGTTCACTTTGCGATGATGCTGGTTGAGCGATTGGGAGCCGGAATGACCGGCATCATCGAAGATACGGTTTATCGCATGGGGCAATCCACGATCGACACCGCTTCGGAAATGACTACAGAACTGGCAAAGACGATCGCCAGCTTCAGCACTAATGCGACCGAGATGGGCAAATCGACCTTTGATTGGGCAAATCAGGTCAGCGAAACGACGCTGCGACAGTCGCACAAAATGCTTGACCAAGCCTTACAGGGAACTGGACAGGCAGTGGATGCGGTGGCAAGATTGCCCCAGCTGCGCCAGTGGTTTAACTTCCTGAAAATTGACTGGCTGCTAAATTTGATCGATCGCGTCGATACTCAGAAGGCGACCGCAACGGTAAGAAAACTTCAGCAGCAGTATCCAGGAGAATCACCCAGCCAGATTGCACATCACCTCATGGTCGAAAAAGCAGTCTATGCAGGCGGGATGGGATTTGCCAGCAGTGTGGTTCCGGGCGAAGCGGCTGCGCTACTAGCAGTTGATCTGGCGGCGACGACTGCTCTCCAAACCGAAATGGTTTATCAGATTGCGGCGGCTTACGGTCTGGATCTGAATGATCCGGCTCGAAAAGGAGAAGTGCTGGCAATTTTTGGTTTAGCGTTGGGCGGCAGTCAGGCAGTGCGGGCAGGACTCGGCTTGCTGCGAAACGTGCCGATGGCGGGCGCATTGATTGGGGCAAGTAGCAATGCCACGATGATGTATGCGCTGGGCTATGCTGCTTGCCGATTTTATGAAGCGAAACTCGACAGCGACAAATTGCCTACCGAAACGATCGATGCACTGAAAGATCAGAGCGATCGCTACCTGACCAATATCGCGATCAATCAGCAGACCATTATGGATCAACTTCTGGTTCATATGATCGCTGCAAGCTACCCTAATCAGGACTGGGAAGCCATTCTGCCCAACCTGGCAGCCCTTCAGCTGAGCCCCGCATCTCTGGAAGCGATCGCTGCTCAGATTCATTCTCCCCAACCGCTGGAAGAACTGCTGAATCAGCTCAATCGGGACTTTGCAACGCCGCTGCTGGCACAGTGTTACCGGATTGCAATGGTGAACGGCAGCCAGTCTCCCGAAGAAGCGCAGATTCTGAATGCGATCGCCTCGCGATTTAACCTGAATCTGGACGACGTGAAACGTATGGTGGAGAACGCATAATGCAACCCTGGATGATTATTGGCGGCGTGACATTTTTAGTGTCCTTTGGAGCTTTTCTAATTCGCCCCCGCGATATCAAGTGGGAAATGAAGCTTGATCGCCCACGCTGGCTGGTGTTTGAACCTGCAATTCCCCTGATTTGGACAATTGTGTTTGTCACAGGAGCCGCTTCAGCGACGATCGTCTGGAATGCTGCCCCCGGAGCCTTTACCACTTGGCTGCTGATGGCAGTTTACCTGCTGCTTGAAATTGTCACCGTTGCCTACATTCCCGCGACGCTGAGATCCCATAGCCTTGCCGTTGGCACAACGCTGGGGGCGATCGGAGTTGCGCTCGGGCTCGTGCTTGCCTTCTTTGTCTGGTTTATCTCACCCTGGGCAACGCTGCTGCTTCTGCCTTACCTGGCATGGAGTCCGATTGGCACAATCACCACACGCCAAATGATCGACCTCAATCCAGAAGCGAAATAATTTCCTTGCAAACCATCCAGTAAGAGATTTGGCTCTGATCGAGAAAATTAAAAGCGATAAGCAAACCCTATCTAACTCTCAGGTAGGGTTTTCTGCTATTGAAAATTCTACGAACTGAGAATGCCTGCTACGTCTTGCTTTCAGCCACTATCCAAAACTCGATCGATCGGCTATTTCCCCACCAAAAACCTACCACCCCGCTCGCGCATCACGCTACAATGGGGAAATAAGACAGATGTACTAGGTGCTGCCGTGAATCAAGCCGCATTACTCCAAATCTGGTGCCAGTCTCTTAACAGCCCTACTATAGATAGTAGCACTGATCGTAGCACGATCGTGGGCTGGTTCGATGGTTCGATCGATATCGCCAGTCGTATTGACAGTAGTACAGTTCAGTCCGCGCTTCAGCAAGCCGCAATCCAGCTTCAGACACACCTTGCTCATGAAGAAGGGAATCTCTATCGACTCGAAGATTTGCAGCAGGTCTTAGTCTGCTGGCTGGAGTCATCGATCGAGTGTCTGGTCGAAGACGCCTTGTTTCACACCCTTGAGGGCGATCGGGCGTTTGCCTTTAACCGTCGCGCCTTTGAGCGGCAGATGCAGCACCTTCAGCCTGTCCCTGCCGCAGAGGCGATTTCTGCTTCCCCCCATTCTATTTCCCCGACCGTAGCTCCAACAGTAGCTCCGACGATTGCCGCCTAAAGCTTTCCTATCCTATGCGTCTTCTTGATCCAAGCCATTCAAGCATTCCTTACCCTAAATTTGACTCTATGAAACTCATAGACTATCCTGCCGCGATTGCGGAAAAACAGCACCAGCTTCTTCGCGCTGAGCAGCACGTTCGCCGACAGCAAGAGATTCTGAACCGCCTCACCGCCGAGATCGACACGACGATCGCCTTTGATACGTCCCTCAAAAACGATGCTCAGCGCAAGGCACGACGAGTCGAACTGATGGGATCTGCCAGCTATCGCACTGCCTATGCCAATCTGCAAATGGCACAAGACGAACGAGCCGAAATGGAGATCGACCTCAACCTGCTTCGCAACCAGTTTGGTGTCCTGAAGCTAGAGAAGCGCGAAACGATCGCCGCTCGCGAGATGCAGTTGCTTGATGCTGCCTAATAAGTTCACTGGAATATCTATAAATGGGCAGATGTTTGCGTTCCAGTGCATTGTTACCTTAACAACTAAGCGACTCACAGCGAGTACAAACGTAGATGCACTCACTCCCCAGCTTCGGGTTCTTGGCTGGGGATTTTTATTATCCGTTTTCCTACGGTTTTCTATGATTTTTTCTATGAGTCTGGGCAGAGGGCAACAGGCAGGAATACGATAGGATCAAAATGCTTAATCAAATATTTAATGTATTTTAGCAATTGTCGTGCGGAGTGTGCGGATATGGGACTGCTCGATCGCATTTGGAGATTGATTCGCGCCAATTTTAATAGCCTGGTGAATCAAGCCGAAGATCCAGAAAAGATTCTGGAACAGACGGTCATCGATATGCAAAATGACGTGATTCAGCTTCGGCAGGCGGTGGCGCAGGCGATCGCGACCCAGAAGCGCACCGAGCGTCAGGCAGCCCAGGCCCAGGCAAACGCAGATGAATGGTATCAGCGGGCACAGCTTGCCCTGCAAAAGGGTGAAGAAGGGCTGGCAAGAGAGGCCCTAACTCGGCGCAAATCGTTTCAAGATACTGCCAATGCCCTGACCGGACAACTCGACCAGCAAAGCGCGATCGTCACCAAGCTCAAGCAAAACATGGTGGCACTTGAAGGCAAACTGTCAGAAGCCCGCACCAAAAAAGATATGTACATTGCCCGCGCGAGATCGGCACAAGCTTCGCAGCAGCTTAACGATATGCTGGGGCGCATGAATCCGAATGGAGCAATGGCAGCATTTGAACGTATGGAAGAACGAGTGCAGCAGATTGAGGCACAGGCAGAAGCCGTTGCAGAACTAAACGAAGGTGATGACATTGATCGGCGTTTCCAGGCACTCGAAAACGGTGGCGATGTAGACAGTGAACTGGCAGCCATGAAATCTCAGCTGCTGCGCGGCGGCTCTACTGCTCCCCAGCTCCAGTCAAAGTCTGTTGATCCTGAAGTTGAGGCAGATCTAAAACAGTTGCGATCGCAGCTCGAAGAAATCTAGAAAGCTTCTGGTAAAGCTTTGGGCTTGGCTAAATTCAAGGATGAATCCATTGGGTTTACCTTCGTTGCGCCGCCTCCTAAATAACTAGGGTAGATGGGGCAATTCTGGGGGATTTCTGAGTCAATTCTCCGGTTCAAAGTTCCTCCAATTTAAATTTAAAAAAAATTCCCCAAACTTAAAAGTGAGGGGGTTTAAGAGACGATTCGGGTAGCAACCCTTACTTCTCAAATCTGCTTTAATGACTATCTTCGATCGCTTGTTACAACTGGAACCCGATCGGCTTGGCGCGGATGTTCTTCCCAGGGGTTGAGAATGTCTTTGACCAGAATTTCTTGAATCCAGATTTGCGCCACAATCACGAGCGGAATTGCCAGGAATAGCCCCAAAAACCCGAAGAAGATCGCAAATATGACCTGAGCGATCAGCGTTACCGCAGGTAAAACTGATACCTGCTGCTGCATCACATAAGGCACGAGCAAATACTGTTCAAGCTGCTGAATGAGCAGGTACAGCACAATGACGGCAACTGCTTTCCACGGGGCATCGAGCAGGGCAACCGCAACCGGGGGAATCAGGCTGAGCGTGGGTCCGACATTGGGAACCGCTTCAAGCAGTCCGGCAATCGAGGCATTGGCAAATACCAGTGGCACTCCCAGAATTGATAAACCGATCGCAGAAACAACGGCGACTACAACCATGTTGATCAAAATACCGCGTGCCCATCCTCCTAGCGACACCTGGCATCGGGTCAGAATTTCATCGATTCTGCGCCGATAAAAAGCAGGAAACAGCGAGATGAATCCCTGTCGATATGGTTTGGGATTGATCAGCAGCATAATTGTCAGCACAAACACCAGCAAAATGCTGAGAACGATCGACAGCACATTGGAAAAGAGCGAGAAGAAATTGTTAAACGCCCATCTTGCAAACGGCTGAGCCTGCCGCGTCAGCACGTCAATATCCGGCAAAAGTGGCTGCCCTGGAAACCGTTCTTTCAGGCTATCTAACCAGTTGGAAAGCTGCCCAAACCCGATCGGCACAAGCTCGGCAAGCTGCTTAAACTGGCTGATAAAGGGCGGCACAATAATCACGGCAAAAAATAGCAGAATGCCTAACAGCACCACCACAGACATGATCGCTCCAAAGCCTCTGCCCACGCCCGATCGCCGCCATCGAATCACCATCCCGTTGAGAGCAGTTGAGAAAATTACGGCAGTAAAAATAAGCAGAACAACCTGCCTGATTTCCCAAAGAATATACAGCGAAATGAGTAAGGCAATTAAGCCAATCCATTGACCCAGCTTCACGTTTTTACCCAGGCGTATATTAACGATGAGCGCATCTTAAACAGCCAGTCATCGTTCCACATCCCTACAGTGGTGGATATCCCTGCTGCCAGCCTTGCAGGTACAGCAACGTTTTATCCCCTTTTCTGGGTTGTATTCCAGGTTGAATCGATCGACGACAGCGATTAATTTTGCTGGGAAAAATCGAGTGGAGTTGGCTATTGAATTAGAAGTTGAATTCAGTTTTAGAAGAACCCCTCTCAGGAAAGAAGACTCTTTTGTGAACTAGGAATATGATACTTACTCTCTTGAAGACCTACAGCTTTACTTCTGTTGCGATCGATAAACTCGTTTTCTTTTTTAGAAGCAACCCTTGAGTGAATGCTCAGGAACCAGAAAAAAATTGTCAAAGTGATTAGCCGTTCAGAATACCGCGAAACAAACGACTGCGAAACCTGAAAATTAGCTAAAAAAATCAACCTGAGCAGCTTAAAAGGGTGTTGGTTAAAACCGTTGAAAATTGAATTCAGGAGCAGAACAATGAGTTGGTCTGAACGATTGTTTGGAATCTGCGATTTGCCTGTTGGCGATCGAAAAGTAAGAGCCAGTACAGCGGCAGGAGCAATGAGTCCGGGACTTACGGGAAATTACGACTGGGGACTGCGGGAAAAGGCGGGAGAGCATCAGCCGCCCCCACCGCCAGAATGTATGGGAATTGAAGGCGAATACGATCAGCAGGGACTTGCGAAACGGGTTGCGATTGCCTTCGATCGCGTTGCTGAACTCGCTGACATTGACACAGTGACGATCGTTCAAGACGGCAGTACGATTATCCTGGTTGGAACTGTGCTAGACCGTGCCGTGATCGATCAGCTCCATCAGGTTGCCAGCCAGGTGGATGGCACTAAGCAAGTCGATGTCACTCAGGTCAGCTATTAAGCTCGCACTGCCTCTGGAAACAGCTCTTTTACTTCCGTAGGCATCATGTGGGTGATATCCTGCATTTCTCCCGCTGGAATTCGATCGCTCATTACGCGGAAGACAGCGCGGGCAAGCTGCTCGATCTCAAAGCCCGGCTCGGCGTTTTGAATATACTGATGCAAGTGGGCCTTCAGCGTCTCTAGAAAAGCGGTTTTGGTGCGCTCTTTGGTTGGGGTCGATTCGGGCTTCCAGCCTTCGTAATAAAAGCCTGCAAGCAGGGTGGGCAGTTCTGCGCCCAGGTGAGCCGCTTCGCCCATTGGCATCCGGTTACGAACCGCGTGTAGCGTTGCCCGCAAACCCTGAAATGCTTTGTGCTTGTCTTCGATATTCAGTTCTTTTGCAACGTCGCTGACCCACTGCTCGGTAATTTGAACAGTCTTATCAAACACACTTAATCCGTTCATTGCCATATTGATTCCTCAGCCATCAGTTAGGGACTCAGTTCATGATTGCCTGTAATTCTTGAGGCACTGATTATGCTAACGATCGCCTTTCGGGTAAAAGGTCTGTCAAATTATGGAGATTTGTAAACTATCGCCCTCCGGTGACATCAACGATCGCCCCTGTACAGTAAGACGCTTCTTCAGACAATAGCCACAAAATTGCATTCGCGACTTCGATCGCCGTTCCACCCCGCTGCATTGGAATGGTAGACCTCACACGCTCCAATCGATTCGGTTCACCCATGGCGGCATGAATTTCGGTATGGGTAAATCCGGGTCGTACTGCATTCACGCGAATTCCGGCATCTGCCACTTCTTTGGCTAAGCCGATCGTCATGGTATCGATCGCCCCTTTTGAAGCCGCGTAATCCACATATTCATTCGGTGATCCGAGCCTTGCCGCGCCAGAAGAAACATTTACAATCGCTCCGCCGGGTCCGCCGCGCTCGATCGACATCCGCCGGATGGCTTCACGGGCACAGAGAAAGCTCCCAATCACGTTCGTGGCAAAGATCTGCTGAAGTCGATCTACATCGATCGCTTCAACTCGTCGGGCGGGGGCAGAAATTCCGGCATTATTCACCAGCGCATTCAGCGTTCCAGAGGTTTGATCGATTGCTTCAAACAGCCGGATCACATCGAGTTCGGAGCAAACGTCTGCTTGAACTGCGATTGCCCTTCCGCCTAAAGATTGGATTTGCTCGATGACGCGATCGGCGGCTACCTGGTTTCGTCGATAGCTGATGCAAACGGCATACCCTTTTTGGGCTGCCAAAATTGCGGTGGCTGCACCAATCCCGCGACTGCCTCCTGTGACGAGAATTGTTTTGTTCATCAGGCAGACATCTGAACACTAGCAAGCATTCCATACGCTGTGCAGCGCAACTGCTTGATCTGGTCTTCCAACTTCTCCGGCGTTTCCAGCCCCACCCTGTTCAACATTTCCCGAATCCGATACCGCCAGTCGTGCTGAAGCAAAGCTTCGCGGTAGTTGCGTTCTGCGTTTCGCTGAAGTGTGGCTTCGTCTGCCAGCACGTCTTCAATAAAAGGAATCCATTCTGTGGGGGCGTCGGGTAGCTCGATCGCGCTATTTTCCCACTGCATTAACTCTGCAACTCCGCGACCCGTGGGCTTTTTACCGACAACCGTACAGCCTGCCGCCCATGCCTCAAACCAGCGATACAAAATCGGCGAATAGCCCATAAACCGCGACTTGTCGCTTGCCTCAAAGCACAAGCTCACTTTTGCCCGATTCAGCAGATTTTTAAGCAGCGTGGCGTGTTCCTCCAGGTTGTACACATCCGGTTCGGAGAAGGTGGAATGGTAATAGAACCGATCGCTGCCTGGCTGGTTAAAGTGGGCATATAGCCGCTGATGAGCTTCGGGATTGCGTCGCCCGTAGCTGAGGAGATCGATCGATCGATGCTGCAAATTTAGCTCCGGCTCCAAGACGTTGGTTGCCAGCGGCAGAAAACTGGCGGAAACGCCCCGAAGTCGCTCTACATCCTCTGCCAGCTCACTTCCAATCACAAATAAGTGATCAAATTTGTCTGCTAGGGTGAAATCAAAATGCTGAGGATTGAAGCCATCCAGAATATAGCCCAGGCACAGGTCAAATTGTTTGAGTACAGAATCCAGCGCATGAACGGACAGCATGAAGCGGGGATTCATACCCACCACTATCAAGACATTTCTCCCGGGCGGCAGAGGGGGCAACTCTCCCACCTTGTACCAAGACTTGAATAAGCGATGCCGCCATCGCCACAGAAGATGACCGCCGTTGTCTGGCACTTTGGAGTGGTCGAACAAACGAACGCAGGTATTAAAAAAAGGATAGATAAACGTCGGATCGCAGACACTCCTCAGAGTAGATTCCAGGCTGTGAGCTACTGACCAGCCTACATGCTTACAAGCAGGATTGAGTTCTGAGAGAACAAACAGGTTCATAGGGGATTCAACCCTGGGACAACGAGAAGGTTCATCAAGAACTGAACTCTGAGAAGACTAAAAAGCTTTATCGGTTGAAGCTTATCTGCTGAATCAGACGGATGCAGTCCAACGGATCGCAAGGAAATAGCCACGATCGCAAATTAACGCTTGGCTTGAGCCTTCTTCCTAGAATAATTACCTGGAATAACTACCTAGAGTGGCTATCTAGAGTAACTAGCTGGAACAAGCACTGACGCAGCATTGCCAAGACGCAGCATGGCCAAGCTGAAGAATGAAACCTTAGTAAGGGCAATGGAAAATCCTAATTTTGAGCATACTTACTCTATTCTGACAAGCCAAAAATTCAAGATTCTTGAGGCAGACCTTCAAAATAGCCTGATTTTATAATAGTAGGCAAAAAAGAAAATCCTGGTATGCTCAGCTACAGACACTTGTACAAGCCCTTCGCGCAGGTTCAAACTCCTTGTCCAGGACAGGGGCAGCAAAACTTTTTACCGCAGCTGATTGCGATCGATAAAGTTCATCAGCGCGTCATACTTAGGCGATCGAGTCTCCGTGACCGATTCCAGCGCGCCCCACGCGCCCCATTTGCTCGGCTGCACAATGTCGGAAAAGTGCATAAACAGGGTTCCGCCTGCTCCCTTCCACTGATTTAGCAAGTCGGTATAGCATTCGCCCATCCTGGGATCACGGTTGAGCGCGGTGAAGAAATTGACCATCGCTTCGTTGTTTTCAACTCCACCTCGTCCGGTGATGTGCTGACCGCCTTCGTAGGCAACGAGCATCAGCCCGTGGCGTTTGGCAACCTCTGCCTGATAGCGAAACCCGTTTGCCGTGTCTGCCACGCTGTCGCCCTGAGTGCCGTTCATGCCAAGCTGCTCAAAGGCTTTCGCCATGCCACCATCCTGCTCTCGCATCCAGGACTGCACCGTGCTCTGGCTTTCTGGACTGCCCAAATTGCCGCTAAAGTAGCCCGTAATCGCGTAGGTGGTGAAGCCGTGCTGATAGCAGGGACGGTTGCCCTCGGCTACCCAGTAGGAACACTTCAGGATGCTTTCTTCTAAGCCCTTCCATGCAGTTTGTGTCGCAATCACCGAAATCAGGCGGTCGTTCTGGTCGCCAAACTCTCGCTTCCAGAGGTCAGACATTTGCGCTGCCCGCATTCCATACCACTGAGCAAACGCATCGCCCTTATCTTGTCCCCAGCGCGCTTTTCCCTGCTCTAGGGCGTAGTGTGCCTGCTGAAACTGCCAGTTCCACACTTCGTTAGAAAATTCCACATACACGCGGAGGTTGGGATCAAGCCGCTCCTTAACTGTGCGAGCAAAGTTGGTCATGTACTCGTCGGTTGCCTGATGCGGCATATTAAACCAGGGGTTTGCCTTGAGTCGATTTGCCAGCTCGACCATGATTTCGATCGGTACCCCCTTAACTGCGTACGAGGCATCGTCCACCTGGGGACGGTTCGACCATTCTTTCTGACCAGAATTATTGGTTCCCATCCAGTCCATAAACCGGAGAGCACTAAATTTGCGGGTGCGCTCTAGAAAGTCTGGATTAAAAATCTGCTGCTGAAAGGTTTGTTCGTAGGCGATCGGTACGACGTGAATATTGCGAAGGTAATTGCCTGTGCGATTCGGATCGGTTGCCTTAATAACCAAAAGCAAACCCGACATGGAAGGCGTAACATTGATTACATCACGTCCGGGTCGAGAAGCTGCCTCATCCTTTTTGCCGTCAAACTGATAGTCGATCGTGCCTTCGCCGTCGTACAGCACCACATACTGCCCACCCGGATATTGTTTCAGATCGCGAAACAGCAACGTAGCAACCTGTGTGTACTTTGGTGGATCTGCGGGGGTGGGCAGTGATTTAACCCAGCCATGCTCGTCGAGAGCCAGCTTGTCAAATTCCTCAGTATCCCAGGTCGAATTGCAATCCGGCTGATCATCGCACTGGGTAATCCATCTTCTGGAAAACTTAAACGCATCGAGAAAAGGAATCTGGCTTGACCAGTCCGCAATTCCCGCCAGGTTGGTCCCCAGGGCAAGCTGACCCACCGTATTATCTGCCGAAGCCGCCCTCGCCGGGTGAACCGCATCCTGAGATGCCGTAAAATTCGACAGCGAGGTACAGCCCAAAACCAGAGAGAGGGCGATCGCAAACAGTCCTGCCAACCGCCCAACCCGGTAGCTAGGGCGAGCCAACCATTTTCGGAATAGGGTACTCCATCGATCGCCACTGATATTGCGAGTCATGGATGATTCCTCCTGAATTTGTGAACTGGCTATTGCTTGGCGACCCCGATGCCTACCCTGCCCCTATGCATACACTTTGCGATAGTACGCCTGATACTCGTCTGATAAGAGCGGCTGCCACCACTCCGAATGGTCAAGATACCACTGCACAGTGCGTCGTAGGCCTTCTTCGACCGTTACCGAAGGCGTCCAGCCCAGCTCGGTTTTGATTTTGGTGGCATCAATGGCATAGCGGCGATCGTGTCCCGGTCGGTCTTTGACAAAGGTAATCAGGTCTTGCGCCGGACGCACGGGCAGCTCAGGTGCGAGTTCGTTCATCAGGTCGCAGAGCATTTGCACCAGATCGAGGTTCTTCACTTCATTGTTGCCGCCAACGTTGTAGGTTTCGCCCGGTTTGCTGGACTGGATCACCGTATCGATCGCGCTGCAATGGTCTTCCACATACAGCCAGTCCCGAATGTTTTGTCCATCGCCATACACGGGCAGCGGCTTACCCAGCAAAATATTAATGCACATCAGCGGGATCAGCTTTTCCGGGAAGTGATAGGGACCGTAGTTGTTGGAACAGTTGGTCATCAGCGTCGGCAGACCATAGGTGTGGTAGTAGGCGCGCACCAGATGATCGCTGCCTGCCTTGGATGCCGAGTAGGGACTGTTGGGTGCGTAGGGTGTCGTTTCTGCAAAGGCGGGATCATCCGCTTCCAGGCTGCCGTACACCTCATCGGTCGAAACGTGGTGGAAGCGATAATGCTCTGGTTTGCCCTGCGCCTGCCAGTGCTGCCGGAATGCCTCTAGCAAAGTGAACGTGCCGACCACATTGGTTTGCACGAACGCGCCCGGACCCAAAATCGATCGATCCACATGGGACTCTGCCGCAAAGTGAACCAGCGTATCGATGCCTTCTTCGCGCAGTAAATCGTCAATCAACGCCCGATCGCAGATATCACCTTTCACAAAGCGCAGATTAGCGTGTCCTTCCAGCCCAGCCAGGTTTGCCCGATTTCCGGCATAGGTGAGCGCATCCAGCACAACGACGCGATCGCCCGGATAGTGCTGACACCAGTAATGGACAAAGTTGGAGCCAATAAAGCCTGCGCCTCCGGTAATGATCAGCTTGCGCGGCAGGCGGGTCTGGTCGAGAGACATACTTTCTATTTCCTGTCTTGAAGATATTTGTTGCTGAATCGGGTTTTAGGGTGGTTGAGGAGTTGCAGAGGTTCTATATTGCCCCCTAAATCCCCTATTTGTTACTTGCTGCTCTAAAAGAGCGAGGAGGAACGTTGAAAGCCAGCATGATTGGCTCGGTTCCTTGCAAAATTAGGGACTAGGGGGATGGTTCGAGGCTTAGTTCAGTTCGATCTGGCAATCGTCGCCGATCATAAATCGCAGAGCCTTTGGGCGGCAGTCGGCTTCGCGAAGATGGGCACGTTGTCCGATAACGCTGTCCACAATGCGGTGATGAATGGTTTCGAGCTTCGCGCCCTGCAAAATGACGCTGTGTTCTAGATCGATTTCTAGCAGTTTGGCTTCGCTGGCGATGCTGCTGTAGGGACCGATAAAACAGTTCTCCAGATGGCAGTTTTCGCCAATCGTCACCGGACCCCGAATTGTGCTGTTGATAATCTTTGTGCCTTTGCCGACGTGAACCCGTCCGATAATACGGCTGCGATCGTCTACTTCGCCTTCAACGTTGCAATCCAGGCAGCTATCGAGAATCACCCGGTTGGCTTCCAGCAGGTCGTCTTTTTTCCCGGTGTCTAGCCACCAGCCGCGAATTTGCCGTGCCTCCACTGGGTTTTGCCAGTCGATCAAAGTCTGGATTGCATCGGTGATTTCGAGTTCGCCCCTGGCTGAAGGCTGAATTGAATCGATCGCCTTGTGAATTGTGTTGGTAAAGATATAAATTCCTACCAGTGCCAGGTTCGAGGGCGGATTTTTAGGCTTTTCAACCAGCTGAAGCAGTCGTCCGTTTTCATCGACTTTTGCCACCCCAAAGGCACTCGGATTTGGAACCGGACAAAGCAGCGTCAGCGCGTCAAGACTGTTGGCATGGAAGTGTTCTAGAAACAGATCCAGGTTGCTCTGTACCAGGTTGTCACCCAGATACATCACAAACGGCGAATCGCCTAAAAACGGCCGGGCAATCTTGACGGCGTGTGCCAGTCCTGCAGGCTTGTCCTGCAAGATGTATTCAATCTTTGCGCCAAATCGATCGCCGTTGCCCGTTTTTGCTTTCACCTCTTCACCCGTTTCGGGGCTGATGATGATGCCAATCTCGGTGATCCCTGCAGCGACGATCGACTCGATGCCGTACCAGAGGATCGGTTTATTGGCAACAGGCACAAGCTGTTTAGCTCCCGTATAGGTCAACGGGCGCAGACGAGTTCCCTTACCGCCGGACAGAATAATTGCTTTCATGGGCGTGGATGTATTCAGTGAGCATCTGACGAAGTGCCTGTCGCCATTGGGACGGCGGAGCAGGAAGCAGTTTACCAACCTTCTGGCAGGCTAAAACTGAGTAAGCAGGACGCTGGGCAGGGGTTGGATATTCCGGCGTGGTAATCGGAATAACCTGCTTGACCTTCAGAGGCAGGTTTAACGCCTGCGCCTCCTCAAAGATGGCAACTGCAAAGTCATACCAGCTTGCAGCTCCGCTATTCGTAAAGTGATAAATGCCGCTTAGCGACACCGGATCGCGACCATTAGCTTTGGCGAGAAACTGACCAGAGAGAACGGTAATCGCACGGGCAATGTCCGCTGACCAGGTCGGTGTGCCAATCTGATCGGCAACGACCCGGACTTCCTCGCGCTCTTTACCCAACCGCAGCATAGTTTTGACGAAATTGCCCTTGCCATAGGTTCCATAGACCCAGGCTGTTCGTAGAATTGTGTAGGGCGCAGAAGAATCTTCACAAACCTGCTGAATCCCGACTTCGCCTGCCCGCTTCGACTGACCGTAAACGCCGATCGGGTTGGTAGGGTCAGTTTCGGTGTAAGGCGTACTCTGAGAACCATCAAACACGTAGTCTGTGGAAATGTGAATCAGCGGAATTTTGAGCGATCGGGCTTCTTCCGCCATCACGGTGGGCGCAGTGCCATTGATTGCCTGTGCCAGATCTGCTTCGGTTTCGGCTTTGTCTACGGCGGTGTAGGCAGCCGCATTCACGATCAGATCGGGCTGAGCTTCGCGAATGGTCTGACGAATCTGCTCGAGTTCGGTCAGGTCGAGTTCGTCTCGCGCCACGCCGATGACCTTGCCTAAGGAACTGAGGGTCTGTTGCAGTTCGTGCCCGACCTGTCCTGCCTTGCCAATTAATAGAATGCGCGTCATGAATTTCTCAATTGCTCTCTGGTTGCATCAGGAGGTTACGCTGAAACCTTGACTTCACTCGTTAGGGAATTTCACTCGCTAGGGCTATTCTGCCCTGAATTTCCGTAGAAACTGCTATCTCACCCAATCATCCCTCATGGGGAAGCGAGATTTTTCTGATCTTTGGGCGACATTACGAAATCTTTAGCGATCGATGAAGCCTCGATTACTGATGCCCAGAACCGCAGGCAGAAAGGGCAAATCAGGGTGCTAGTCAAATAAATCTGCCTGTTTGAGCGGAATGCCCGCCTGATCCTTTGCAGAAACGATCGGCTCTCCTAACAGGTTCCAGTGAATGCCCAGGTCTGGATCGTTCCACAAAATCGATCGTTCATGGGCGGGCGCGTAATAGTCAGTCGTCTTGTACAGCACTTCGGTTCCGTCTTCCAGTGCCACAAAGCCGTGGGCAAAGCCAGGGGGAATCCAGAGCTGCTGTTTGTTCGCCGCGCTTAGCTCGTAGCCAACCCACTGCCCAAACGTCGGCGAACCTTTGCGAATGTCTACTGCCACATCAAAGATTGCCCCTGCTACCACTCGCACCAGTTTCCCCTGCGCCTGCTGAATCTGGTAGTGCAATCCTCGCAGCACATTTTTTGCCGATCGCGAGTGATTGTCCTGCACAAACCGTAGACTGAGTCCAGTCTTATCCTGAAACACCTGCTCATTAAAGCTTTCAAAGAAAAATCCGCGATCGTCCCCGAATACGCGAGGTTCAATCAGCAGGACATCGGGAATTTCTGTTTGAGTAATGTTCATGCCTTTCCTGGAGGTTGTGAGTCACTTCACAGCCAGGATCTTACACGACATCTCGTTCGGTTCTAACCCATGTTTTCTCACGATTTACCAAAAATGCACAATAGAGCGGGATCTTCCACAGTACATAAAGCGGAACCGTCAACAGCGTCGTCAGCGGCAGATCCGCTTTGCCGAATCCTGCCCAGGCAAGCCCGATCGCCAGCAGCAGCATGGCTCCACCCGCGCTGAATAGAATGGCAGGCAACACCGAGCCGCCCAGCCCCAACAAGACGATCGACAGGGTTAGCCCGCCCAGCCAGAGCATCACCAGCAGCGACAGGGGCGGAATGGCGAGATCGAGTGCCATTATCAGCAGATCAAACCGCTTTTGATGCAGCGATGCTTTCAGCAGGCGGGGAACCTGGGTCAGTAAGGTTTGCAGATGTCCGTGTTCCCAGCGAGTCCGTTGCTTTTTCGCAGCTTGCTCTTGTTGCGGTAAACGACCCATCACCAGCGTCTCTGGGCAGAGAGCGGGCGGATGTCCCTTGATCGCCAGATCGACCCCCAACTGCATATCTTCCACAATATTGCTGCTTGCCAGCTTTGCCGATTGAATCACTGCCCAGGGAAACGCCATGCCCGTTCCGGTAAGGGGACTCGGCAAACCCAGTCGCTCTAAGCCGCGCGGACGCACTAAATTTTTCACCAAAAAAGCCAGAGCAGACACTGCATCCTTGGGCTGGGGCTGAGCAGGTCGCTCCAGCAAATAGACTGCCTGCACCGGACGATGGGTAGCTAAAGCTTTGCGGCTGATTCGATCGATCGCCCCATCGGTCACTTCACAGTCTGCATCGACCATCACCACCACATCGGGCGGATTATTTGCAAGATAGCGCATGCCATAATCAAGGGCAAAGCCTTTGCCGCGGCGATCGGCATCCTGGCGTTCCAGTACCGTAGCACCCATCGATCGGGCAATATCTGCCGTGTCGTCGGTGCAGTTATCCGCAATGACAACTAATTGATGTGCTCCTTGATGCGTTCCATCGGTCGACAGAGCCGAGGATTTGAGCTGCGCGATTAAAATTTCCAGTACCGGGCGAATTCCCGCAGCCTCGTTGTGTGCCGGAACCAGGACTGCGATTTTTGCCTGCTTACCTGCCGGATAGGACGATTGCCCAATTCCTTTTCTAACGGGCAACAGAGCCGAAACACACTCAATCAGCAGCACGCCAATCGGGAGCAGGAGTATGAGGGCGATCGTGAGCAGCCCCCCATTGAAGACAAAAAACAGTGCAGACACGGAGATTCACCTCAGACTTGGATTTATGGCAGGATGTCTGACGGCTGTAATGTAGGAGACCTACACACCCGGAGATACCCCTGACTTCTTACCTAAAATGTACCATCGTCTTAATGCTCTTCTGTTAATCCAATGGAAGAAAATTAAGGGCAGAGAAAGCTCAAAAAATAAATAATTGTGTTGATTGCTTCGCCCCAGAAAGCCTGTTGCCAGTGCGATCGGTCTACAAAACTGGGCTTGCCTGCTTCAGCCCACCCGACTGCTCAATGTTTTGGGACTTGTCGTGTCTTCCTTGCATTGGGAAGCGTTCGCCCATCTCAAAAACTTACCAATCCAGCGTAAACCCTCGATCGCGCAGTTTCTTTTGCAGCTCATCGACATAGTTCTTGCGAATCATCTCCGGCGGCAGCAGCCCAGACTGATTTTGTCGCTGATTGTAATTCACCAGCCATCCTGCCGTTGCGCCTGCGGCTCCGCCAATCACCCATTCGCCGTAGTGCAGCCGAGTTGAAGCATTCACAATATGGGTTGCAGCGATCGACTTGCCCCCAATCAGCAGATTATCCACTTTCTGCGGCACGATTGCTTCCAGCGGGATATAGATGGGCTTGATCATGCTTTCGTCTTGCAGGGGGGCACTGCTGGCTTCCCAGGTTTCTCGCGAGTTGCGGTAGCGGCAGCCGTGCATGTCGATCGCATAGTGGGTGAGGGCGATCGTCGTGGGGCGAAAATCTCTGCCGCCGCGCATATCGGTGCGAATGTCTGCCTCGCGCATCATAAACTCCACCTGTCCGTAGCCGTTGCGTCCGAGGATTCGCCGTCCTTCGCGGATATAGGGCATCATGCTCAGACCCGATGCCGTGCCCATTGGCATCTCAATCCCGTAGAGGTAAGTCATCGGCAGTTCGGGCGTCGAATGCTTTTCGATCAGCCACTCGGCAAACAGCAGGGCGTGTTCTTCAGCATGGCGTAGGGCACTAATCGAAACGCCTCCCATCCAGTTTTCGTGCTGTCCTGATTCGGTGATTTTCTTTTCGTTTAAGATCAGCGGCGGGTCCATATAAGTCCAGTCGTTGCCGCGATTCCAGTTGATCATCGAGATGTCGCCGGGATCTGGATCATCGCTGCGTGAGTCGTTTTGGCTAGTGCTGAGAATCCGGCGATAGTTAAACACGCTGGCACTACCAAACATCGGAAACCCTTCCAGGTCGAAGTACTGCCGATGTTCTGCTTTGGAATAGCCCGGTTTCACCTCAGACAGCAGCTTTTGACTGGCACGACCGTCATCCAGAATCGCTAAGCCAAATGGAAAGGTAAATGCCTGGGTGCAGTCTGGGTTGTCTTGCCGCGAGGCAAAATATTCGCTAGTCGTCGATCGCCCCTCAGAACCCAGGCGATAGGGAATGCCTGCCCAGCCCACCAGTTCGCCCGTGTCGGTGGCATCAATCACGATCATTTGTTTGCCGCTTGGGGGCTGAAGACGCATCGGCACTTTATTAAACTGATCATCTGACGACCACGAGTACCAGGCGGGCAACTCCTTGGAAGGGCGACCCAGCGGTACATAAGCCGGATTTTTAGGAATGCGCCGCACTGCATAAACGGCTGTGATTAAGCGTCCGGTTGGGTCAAACTCTGTGCCCTTAAAGGCAGTTGATGTCACCCAACGACTTTCCGGTGATTGAGCCGATGCCTGCTTGAGCCACTGTTCTGATGCCTGCATTCCCGCTCTGGGCAGAAAACAGAGGGTGGCAACCCAGCAGCTATTTAAATCTGAGGTTGACTGGGGCGAAGCCAGGTTGGTCCAGGGCGGTACTTCCACCTGCTGCTTTTTCACCAGACGCTTGAAGTCGAGCCAGTCGGACGACAGGTTATCCCTTTCATTCATCGTGACGGATTCATCTAGCGCAGAGACTCCCTGAGAGCTGATTTGTCCGCCCAACCAGGGAGACAGCTCGATCAGACAAGTCTTTGCGCCCGATCGCATTGACTGTGCCGCCGCTGAAACGCCCCCCATTGAGCCGCCAACCACCACCACTTCGCACTCCCAAACTTCCTTCGGTTCGGGCAAGGGAGAGAGGGTGGGTCTGCCGTTCATTCGGTTCACCAGGCGATCGATGCCCTGAGAACCCATACTTTGAGCACTGGTATCGGGTGCAGAAGCCGCCGAAGAAAGGGGAGTGACGGCTCCGCCCCAGGAATAATACTGCAGTAGCCCCAGCAGTCCGGCTGAGCCAATGGGAATCAGAACGGCGAGAAGCGCGAGTTGACCGATTTGACGAAGGGGAGATTGGGTCACAGGAAGGCACTCTGAACTGCGAAAGCAAAAGCCGGGTTAACTGTAGATGGCGTATCTCCTCTAAGTAAAAAGACTTTGCCGCTACATCCAGCGTTATACCGTAGATATATAGCGTAATTCTACGCCGATCGCCAAAGTTTGTGGAAAGGCAGCAAAAAAAAGCCAGGAGAGATGACCCATCCTGGCTCTGATATTACACCCGACTTTAGCAAAACGCAGTTATCAAGGTTGAAGGTTCGCGAAGCTTAGCGATTGTTGCCCGGAAACTTCTCGGTGATTTTGCTCAGTGCGCGCTCAACCTGCGTTTCAGCATCTGTTGCTTGCTGGGAGTTCTCAGGACGATACATATCGTTTTTATCTGCTGCGCCCTGCACTTCGTTGATGCCCTTATTAGCTTCATCCTTCACCTTCATAGTGAGGGTATCGTCGGACTTCAGTGCATCTTCTGATTTTTCAAAAATATCTTGCAGTCCGGGTTCTCCCTTTGCCGGATCAGTCGGCGGGCTGCTGATTGCCAGGGCAGGTGCAGCATTCATGAAAAGCACCAATGCACAGGTCACTGCCACGAGAAAGGTGCGAATCGGGCGTAATACTGCCGCCATCCGATGCCGAAAATTCATACTAAGTGCCTCCAAAAAATGTTTAAGTCGTTCTTGTTTCTTGAATCGGTTTCTTTCAATCCTTCTGCTCTCTTTTACCTGGAATCTGAAGGCGATCGAATCGTTCTAGGGGCTGAACTCTTGTCTAATTTTATTCAGAAAAAAATCTGTCACTCGGCAGAGAAATATTGAATTAATTGGGCATCAGGCAGGGTTAAGTCGTGGGGAGGCGATCGATATTCTGGATAGAATCAAGACAACGGAACCCCATCGCTGTCCATGCAATGACGATTTCTCTCCCCCGCTCTGCTGCCGAAAAAACAACCCCGCCCCTCTGGCATGCTGCAACCTGGCAGGATTATATCGCGTTGCGTGATGCCCTTCGTGATGATGCGAGCCAGGGACGAATGAGGCTGGACTTCGATCAGAATCGAATGAGGGTGAGTATGGGTGGTGAAGGCATTAATCACGCAAAATACAGCGACTTGTTTACGACGATGCTGTTTCTATGGGCAATTCAGCATCCAGATCAGGTTTTTGATTCCATTGGACGCTGCCTGATCGAGCAGCCGGAAACCCAGACTTGTGCCCCTGATTTGGTTTTGTATGTGGGAGCAGACTCGCCGCAATGGAAAGAGGGCGAACCCCGCAAGATTGACCTGACTCGTTGTCGCGTTCCCGATCTAGTCGGCGAAATTTCAGATACAACGCTGGCGAGTGATTTAGATGAGCAAAAGCATTTGTACGAGGCGTTAGGTATTCCTGAATATTGGGTGGTTGATACGCAGGGAAAGCGAGTATTTGCGTTTCAATTGCAGGATGGAAAATATCATTTGATTGAGCAGTCTAATGTGCTAGCCGGACTGCCAATTTCGCTGTTGAATGAGGCGATCGATCGCATGGTCAAAGGAACAAATACGAGTGCGGCAGCGTGGTTTTCTGGAGCAATTCAGGAACTTTCAAATCCTTCATAATGCCTACTGCTTCAGGCCGAAATTCGATCGCAGTAATCTGCTTTGCTCGGCGGAAAATCACTAGCAACATCAAACACAATGCTGTAGCTAAAATTGGGCGAGAGCGATCGTAAGACTTTCAAATAGGCTTCTGCATCCTGACGGGCACGAAATCGGGCAACGGTAACGCGCTGGAGTTTGGGCAAATGGCGAATGATGCACCAGGGCTGGAGGCGATCGCGGTATTGGGTTGGGTTTGTCGAGTAGGAATCAGTCATTAGAATTCTCCTGAGTTTGAAAGGAAAAATTGAGCAGCGCAAGGCAGCGATGAGCGAAAATCTCACCACGGATGCGAAACTTAGGATGAACAGACCGTCAACGGAAGGTTTAACCGAAGTCGGACTGTAAAAATCTGGGTTGGCAATGCTGCTGAACTAAAAATCATATTGCCATGCCTTCTTTCTTACGTCAATCTGTCGCAACAAACTGTCGTCTTGCATGGCTGAAGATAAATCGAAAGCAGGTGAATCACCCTTAAAGCAGTTGAGGGAAAAGGCTGGCTTAACTCAAGAAGAGCTAGCAAGACGCTGTAGAATTCCCCTTCGGACCTATCAACGCTGGGAATCTGGCGAATCAGCAGCAAGACCCAACATTCCTCAAGTGAAAGCGTTATGCCGTGAGTTGAAGATTCCGATCGAACAATTGCCGGATGAGTTTGGTCCTTCTCAAGGTTCTGAGTAAGATGTTGATTCTTGAAAAGGGCTTGAGGTGCTGCATTGCCCCCTAAATCTCCCTACTTTGGGGGACTTTGAAACTGGAAGAAGGCTCGGTTCGCTCCAGAATTGGGGGGTTAGGGGGGCGGTTTGGGTCACAGCAACGAGTCTTTAACATTACTACAAGCAGGACAGAAGCTCGTGTTTTGACTCTGCAAGCCAAACGATCGCCTCTTGCACTCAATACATTGCCTTTATGACTCAATACATTGCTTTTGTGGGTCGATACATTGCCTCTTGCACTCAATACATTGCTTCTTGTACAAGATACATTGCCTTTGTGAGTCGATACATTGCTTCTTGCACGCGGTACATTGCGATTTGCACGCACAACATTCCTTCTGTGGCTTACAGCAAATTTCATGTGAATAGACCACAGTGATTGAACCAACCAATGGCGTCATCTTCAGTAATGAACTGAACTGCTTCCGTCATCGCTTGGTCGAGGGCTTGATCGGTGC
>NZ_JAMPKZ010000045.1:0-23271 GCF_039962215.1 Leptolyngbya sp. ST-U4 | reverse complement strand
TTTTTGTTCGGCATTGGTCAACCGCAGGCGCATGAGTGGGTGCATAAGCTCACTCCAATTCTCAATACTGCGTTGGGGTACGAAAAACAATTGCCCGAGCGCAGTCCTTGGCGATTGGAGCGTTTCAGAGCTTGAAGTCGCTCAGCAATCATTCTCGGCAGTCCGTTGTTGAGACTTCTTTGAGCGCACGATCGCAGATACCAAATCCCATTCTCCAGCCGATTTTTATCTATAGGTGATCCTTTCTATGAAATGGGTTGCTTCTAGTTAGTTTGATCTACTGTTCGTTTATCTCAATTATGACAATCACCAATCTCATCCGGTTTAATAACCGCCGAGGCGATATCTTCGGCGATGTCACGACTGCCGTTGTCTACTCCTGGCTCTGGACTTCGGCGTTGCCTCTGGGGTGGGGGCCCTCGGTGGACTCTACGGGCGGTTTGTGGCGGCTCTTTTGCCGCCCTGGTTAGCAGTGCCCCAACGTTGATCTCTGAACCGACCGAGCCAATAACCGTAAGCCCAGTCAATGGGTGCTCGTGCAACACCTGCGCTGTAGGGGTGAAGTGCCTCCCTCCTGCTCCCTTTAACTCGTTAAGGTTCATCTAGCTCATTTATTGCAATACTCCTCGTCAGAGGATGCATGAGGTATTCGTGGATTTTTTGTCCTTGTTTTTCATGGACTTCGTTAAAGGGATTCTCATTGTATTCATCGCGCGCTATGGAATATGGTCAGCGAGAAGAGACAGACGCTCTCTGGTTGCATAGAGCATTTGGTAAAGGGCATATCGAATTGAGAAAACTCTGCGATCGCAATTCACGTTGACCAAAAATATACGGATTTTCTGAGAATAAAAGGAAACTTATGATTTGCATTTGACATTACTTAGCAGATTCATGTGAAGCGATCGCAAATTTGTGCGGATTTAACGATAGACTTAAGCACAACATATAGACTTAAAGGCATGGAGCTTCGGGCAACTATAGATAAAAGTCTATGGATTGTAATGCAGGACAGCTATCACCTTCCAGTCCCATTGGAAGAGTGGCCATTCTAAACACCCTGGCGACATGTTCTCGCCGAACACCTGTGCTGTAGGGGTGAAACGCTTCTCCCTTACCCTTTAAAGCTCACCTATCACAATAGTCACCCCTCTTCAGAGGAGGCATAAGGAGGTATTCGTGGATTTTTTGTCCTTGTTTTTCATGGACTTCGTTCAGCAATTGCAGTCCCCAACACTCAGCTTTCTGATTGGTGGTATGGTCATTGCCGCCCTTGGTAGCGAATTGGTAATTCCAGAGGCGATTACTCAGATCATCGTCTTCATGCTGCTCATGAAAATCGGTCTGACCGGTGGTCAGGCGATCCGCAATTCCAACCTAACGGAGATGGTGTTACCCGTAGCGTTTGCTATAGCAGTAGGAATTCTCATTGTATTCATCGCGCGCTATACATTGGCCAAGCTGCCGAAGGTCAAAACCGTAGATGCGATTGCGACCGGGGGGTTGTTTGGTGCTGTGAGTGGCTCTACTATGGCCGCCGCCCTGACTGTACTGGAGGGACAAAACATCCAATACGAGGCATGGGCTGGCGCACTCTATCCCTTCATGGATATCCCAGCGCTCGTAACGGCGATTGTGGTGGCCAACATTTATCTCAAAAAGAAGAAGCGTAGTGCAGCAGGCGAGTCTCTCAGTAAGCAGGAGTATCACAGTCCCGCAGGAGAATATACCAGTACCGCAGGCGCGGCTTTCAGTACCGCAGGCGCATCTCTACCTGTAGGCACGTCTTTCAGTACCACAGGCGATTATCCCAGTCCCGCAGGCACGTCTTCCAGTCCCGCAGGTGATTATCCCAGCAGCCGACAAGAGTATCTCAGAAAGCAACAGTCTGCGGATAATCGGGTCAAAATATGGCCGATCGTGAAGGAAAGCCTCCAGGGACCTGCCCTATCGGCAATGTTGCTCGGCATTGCTCTTGGCATATTAGCCCAGCCGGAAAGTGTCTATAAAAGCTTCTACGATCCCGCCTTTCGCGGCTTGCTTTCGATCTTGATGCTGGTCATGGGTATGGAGGCTTGGTCAAGGCTTGGCGAACTGCGTAAGGTGGCCCAGTGGTACGTCGTGTATAGCGTGGTAGCACCGTTTGTGCATGGGCTTATCGCCTTCGGTCTCGGCATGATTGCCCACTACGTCGCAGGATTCAGCCTGGGCGGTGTCGTGGTTCTGGCTGTTATCGCCTCCTCCAGTTCAGACATTTCAGGTCCGCCCACGTTGCGAGCCGGTATCCCGTCGGCCAATCCCTCCGCCTACATCGGGGCCTCCACAGCCATCGGTACGCCCGTTGCGATCGGCTTGTGTATACCGCTCTTCCTCGGACTCGCCCAGGCGATAGGCGGCCGCTAATCCCGACGGGTCGCGGTCTGTCGGTGCTTCCTTGACCCGGCAGACCGAGTAGATCAATATACAAGATCAAGATACATAGGTACGGAGGTAATCAACATGGCAAAGCCAGCCAAAAAGCTTGTCATCGTCACGGAAAAGATTCTGCTGAAAAAGATCGCCAATATCATCGATGAATGCGGGGCGACTGGTTATACGGTGGTGGAAACTGGCGGTAAAGGCAGTCGCAACGTGCGCTCGTCAGGACAACCCAACGTTTCTGACACCACGGCGAATATAAAATTCGAGGTGCTCACCCCGGATCGGGATATGGCCGAGAATATTGCGGATAAGGTCGCAGTGAATTTTTTCCTCGATTTTGCGGGCATGATCTATATCTGTGACGCGGAGGTACTGTACGGGCACAGCTTCTGTGGACCAGACGGCTGTTGAATCGAGACGACGCAGACCTAAATGGCCGGGTCATGCCCCGGCTTTTTGTTGATCGTTATTCAAAACGTTAGTCGATTTAGATGATGCCCAAGCGGAGGAGCTGATTGTGATTCAAGATAATCTCAACACCTATTCGCCCGCGTCGCTCATTGACGACTAGGCTTGTCTCGATCCAGGCAACCGCATCCAAAGCATGACCGTCCTTGATCGGTTGCTTTTTTCATACCCTTCCGCAGTTTTATGACTCCCTTTAACCTTTAACCTTCATCGCTTTAAACTCATGATTTTGTCCAACATTCTGCCTCCTTTCAGTGGGGGGATAGCCGCTCTCATGGCTCCGATACTATTCCTGGCGACCGTTGTTGCTGAGGATTCACCCATTATTCTGTCTGGCGTATCGCTGACGCTGGTGGTGATTTATCTGGCCAGCAAGTTCGGCGCAGAGATTGCTAGGCGATTGGGTTTTCCGCCCGTCCTGGGGGAACTGGTCGCTGGTGTAATTGTTGGTGTTTCGGCGTTGCACCTAGTGAACTTTCCCGAAGGGGGGCTGTCTGCTTCTGACTCGGTGATTATGACGGCGCTGCAAGAATTGAATCAAATGGCACCGGATGCGCTGACCCGGATCTTTGAGTCGCAAAGTGAAGCGATTTCGGTTCTGCTGAAATCGGCGTGATTATTGGTTGTGTCGCAAAAACTGGTGGGTGGTAAGGTAAATAGGACTAAACCTCCTCCTCCGATGTCTACTGCTTCTCTGTTGAAGTGGCGGCACTTCTTGCCCAAAATCATCCTGCTGAACGTGCGGTGGTACTGCCGTTACTCCCTCAGCTACCGCGATTTGGAGGAGATGATGCAGGAGCGCGGCATGGGAGTGGATCACTCGACCATCAACCGTTGGGTGTTGAGGTACGCACCAGAGCTAGACAAACGGATTCGACGACACCTGAAACCGACGAACGACTTATGGCGCGTGGACGAAACTTATATCAAAGTTAGGGGAGTGTGGAAGTATCTATATCGCGCTGTGGATTCCCAGGGTAATACGCTGGACTTTATGCTCAGTGCCAAGCGAGATGGCAAGGCAGCGGCAAGATTCTTGCACAAAGTACTCAAGGGTCAGCACACTCAAGCTCCACGGGAGATAACAGTGGACAAGAATACGGCTTACCCAGCGGCAATGGAAACGCTCAAAGCAGATGAAACGATTGAAAAAGAGACCGAATTAAGGCAGAGCAAATATTTGAATCATGGGGTTGAGCAGGATCATCGATCGATCAAGCGCATCGTGAAGCCGATGATGGGATTTAAGACGTTCAACGCAGCAAGATGAACGTTGAGCGGGATTGAAGCGATGAATATAATTCGGAAAGGACAAGTAAAAGAAGTCAAACAAGGGGACAATGTGTCTCAAGTGAAGTTTATCGAAGCGATCTTTGGAATTGCTGCTTAAGGGAACGCAAACGATACAGATTGTTTGTCCTTAAAAAGTTTTTGCGACACAACCATCACAGAGGTATCACACATGGTCTGGATTGCACCTAATGTGCTTTCAATTTGGACAAATTTGGTATCAACCGGATTCTCCTGGATGAATCCTTATTCTCCGACATTAGCAATGGCATCGCCTGAAAATGCGTCCATCGTTTTATCGGGGGTGCTGCTGAGTCTGGTGATTATTTACTTCGCTAGTAAGCTGGGTGGTGAAATTTCAAAAGCGTTAGATTTTCCGCCTGTGCTAGGCGAATTGATTGGCGGTGTGCTGGTCGGAGCTTCAGCATTTCATTTGCTGGTGTTTCCAGAGAGTGGCGCACAGGCAACCGATTCTTTGCTAATGCCGATTCTGCAATGGGTTGGGGGCTTAACACCTCAAGCCGTCATCGAAGTGTTTGAGTCACAAAGCGAGATTATTTCGCTTCTAGCAGAGCTTGGCGTAATCATTCTGCTGTTCGAAATTGGCTTGGAGTCCGATCTGCGCGAGTTGCAGAAGGTGGGCTATCAAGCGGCGATCGTTGCTTGCGTGGGAGTAGCGGTTCCCTTTGCCGCAGGTACGGTAGGGCTGATGCTGCTGTTTCATGTCGCTGCAATTCCTGCGATTTTTGCCGGAGCAGCGTTGACGGCAACCAGTATTGGTATTACTTCAAAAGTGTTATCGGAATTGGGGCGACTCAAGGCGCGGGAAGGACAGATTATTGTCGGTGCGGCAGTCATTGATGATGTGCTAGGCATTATTGTGCTGGCGGTGGTTGCCAGTCTTGCTAAGACGGGTGAAGTCGATGTGATGAACGTGGTTTATCTCATCATCAGCGCGACGGGTTTCCTGCTGGGTGCAATCCTGTTGGGCAAGTTCTTTAATCAGGCATTTGTGACGATCGTAGACAAACTCCAGACACGCGGCAAACTGGTAATTCCGGCCCTGATCTTTGCGTTCCTGATGGCGTTTCTGGCAAACGCAATTCATCTGGAAGCAATTTTGGGTGCATTTGCAGCGGGGTTAGTTCTGGATGAAACCGATCGCCGGAAGGAACTTGATCAGCAAATCATTCCGATCGCCGATATCCTGGTTCCCGTTTTCTTTGTGACGGTGGGCGCAAAAGCAGATTTGGGCGTACTGAACCCGGCTGTTGCCGCAAACCGGGAAGGCTTGGTGATTGCGGCATTTCTGATTGTCGTAGCAATTATCGGCAAGGTTGTGACCGGCTGGGCGGTGTTTGGTCAACCTGGCATTAACCGTCTGGCGATCGGCGTGGGCATGATTCCGCGTGGTGAAGTCGGTCTAGTGTTTGCCGGGATTGGTTCTGCCAGTGGCGTGTTGAGTAAACCGCTAGAGGCAGCGATTATTACAATGGTAATTTTAACCACATTCCTTGCGCCACCCTTCCTACGCCTGGCGTTTGGGCAGTCTTCAGATTCTGATGAATCCGAACTGTTGATTGAGACAGGGACGATGAAGCGTGAACCTCAAACATTACCATAAAGGTAAATAGGTAACTAAAAGTCCCCCTTTTTCAGGGGGATTTAAACGAAGATTGACCAGTGCCAGTTTAGATCAGCCACTATGAACCCCTGGCAGCAATTCACTCAATCCGTTCGATCGGCCGTCAGCGATGACGGATTCTTGAGTCTGCTGAAAAAGGTAGAAACATGGGTTGCGAAGATTCTCTCGATCGCCATGACAGGCGTGATTTTCGCTTCAGTAACCGAACTCTTTATTTTTCTCCTTCGAGAAGTCTGGTTTAATAATAAACTTGCAAATCCAGATGAGTTCTTTACAGTAACGCTGCTCTCGATGTTTGGCTTATTTCTCAATATCCTGATCGCATTGGAGCTGTTAGAAAACATCACTGCCTACTTGAGAAAGCACGTGGTTCAACTGGAACTGGTGATTGTCACATCGCTCACAGCCGTTGCCCGTAAAATCATCATTTTTGACTTTAACAAAACAGGTGGACTGGAGCTAATGGCTCTGGCTCTGGCAATTTTTGCTTTGTCAATCAGCTATTGGATTGTGCGGCGCAATCGTGAACGTCAAGTTTAACAAAATCAATCTACGGATAATGGAGCCTGCATGGGTTTAGCAGTGGATTCAGTAGACTGGGCGGATGGATAGCGATTAATGTCAACACAGCCAACTGTCACGATCGCGCCAAATGCCAAACCAACTAGCACGCTCCAGCCATGAGAAGGATCAAGGGTGTAAAGCAAGCGGCGATTCTTGCCATAAATATGAATTGCTCACCCCTCGTTCACATTATGGGAATGCGGCAAATTCTGATCTAGCTTCTTCATGATAACCTTCCTCACTCAAGACATGAATGTAGCGCATCAACAAGCAAACGCAATGCGTCTTTTGTGAACTGTATTGAGAAAAGGGAGCAACCGCAATATTGGAAGTATTTAGGTTTTCTTTGGAACTAATAGAATTTTCTTAGTTCTCCTGAAATTCAGACTGCCCATAGTACGGCTTCCATAATCAAACCCTGTCTCTGAAGTCATCAGATCAGTCATCAAATTAATCATCAGATTATGCATCGATAGCATTAAGACTCGCGTAAGAGCCAGAATCAAAGTATAATGATATTGCTATTCAGTCTCAGTCAATCATTGAATTAAGTCTATGCTTTCCGCAAAACATTAAGCAGGAACGCAAGAACAATTTGAGGCGATCGCGCTCCCAGATCAATCCTAGCCTGCGCCATCGCTCACAGTTTTCGCCATCTCTTAGGGTATCCATTCAACGCTGTTAGGGGAAGGGACTGTGCTAGAAGCCTGCGTATTTGGAACAATATTGTGCGGATTCTTCGGTATTATCCTGAAGAAAAGCCTGGTGCTGAAGATTATTTCAATGGATGTTATGAGTACGGGGGTTATTGCCTACTATGTACTCGTTGCATCCCGCGATGGTTTATTTACACCGATTCTTTCAGATATTTCAACAGAAAAATACGCTGATCCTGTCCCTCAAGCAGTTATCTTAACAGCGATCGTCATTGGCTTTTCAATTCAAGCACTCATGCTGGTCGGCGTGATGAAGCTGGCGCAGGATAACCCAACGTTAGAAACAAGCGAGATTGAGCAAAATAACACACTATGAGTAGCCTCACGCTCGTCTGGATTAGCCTGCCGTTTTTCATCGGGTTTATCAGTTATCTGCTTCCCAAACTGGCTCGCTATTTATCACTAGGAGTGGCGATCGCTTCGGTCGGCTATGCCTTGCTGCTCTTTACCCAACCGCCGCTGCCACTGCAATTACTGGATCACTTTGGCGTTACTTTGCTGCTTGATTCGCTGAGTGGTTTCTTTATTCTAACGAATGCGGTCGTGACAGCCGCCGTTATTCTCTATTGTTGGGGCAGTGATAAAACAGCCTTCTTTTATATGCAGACCATCATCCTGCATGGCAGCGTCAATTCGGCGTTCGCCTGTATGGATTTCATCAGTTTATATGTGGCGTTAGAGGTCATTAGTATTGCCGCGTTTCTGTTAATTGCTTATCCCCGCACGGATCGATCGATTTGGGTTGGGCTGCGATATTTGTTTACCAGCAACGTTGCCATGCTGTTTTATCTGGTAGGCGCAGTTCTGGTTTATCAAGCGAGCCATTCCTTTGCATTTACCGGATTGCGAGAAGCACCACCAGAAGCACTTGCTCTCATTTTTCTAGGACTTCTCGTTAAAGGCGGAATTTTTGTATCGGGGCTGTGGCTACCGTTGACTCACTCTGAATCAGAAACGCCTGTATCAGCAATGCTGTCCGGTGTGGTCGTTAAGGCAGGGGTTCTGCCGCTCGTACGCTGCGCTTTACTAATCGAGGAAATTGATCCTTTGATTCGCATTTTTGGTGTAGGAACCGCTTTGATGGGTGTTGGCTATGCTGTTTTTGAGAAAGACACCAAGCGGATGCTGGCGTTTCATACCGTTTCCCAACTGGGTTTTATTCTGGCTGCACCCGAGGTCGGCGGCTTTTATGCGCTAACGCATGGTTTAGTAAAGTCGGCACTTTTTCTGATTGCAGGCGTTTTGCCCAGCCGTAACCTCAAGGAGCTGCAACATAAGCCCCTCACTACACCAATTTGGCTTGTTTTAGTGATAGCAAGTTTCTCGATTTCAGGGTTTCCTCTGCTATCGGGGTTTGGGGCGAAGGTTTTGACGATGAAAAGCCTGTTGCCCTGGCAGGTCATTGGGATGAATGTGGCAGCTCTAGGAACAGCAATTTCCTTCGCCAAGTTTATCTTTCTACCTCATCAGAACCAAGCGGAAGCGAAAAAGAACCAGCCAGGATTCTGGACAGCGATCGTCTTGCTGATTGGGGGACTAATTCTGGCAAATCTAGTGTATTACGAGGCATATAGTCTTGCGAATATTGTCAAACCCCTGATTACAATCGCTCTAGGCTGGTTAGCGTATTTTCTAATCTTTCGACAAACCGTTCTCAAGTTACCGCGTTTGCTTGAGCAATTTGATCATCTGATTGGAGTAATGAGTTTGATGCTAATCCTGCTCTTTTGGATGGTGCTAGCATGATCGGATATCTCAATCTCATCCTGCGACTAGTTATCTGGTTTTTGCTCACTGCCAATCTAAGTGTGGCAAATATCATCATCGGTATTTGTGTTGCGTTCCTACTGCCACACTCTCAAACTGCCTTTGGCGCGCTTAAAGATTGGCTGCGGGTGCTCTGGGAAATTATTGTGGCAATTCCTCAAGCATATTTGGAAGCATTTGAATTAATGTTACATCCCCATACGCGAGAGGAGATCACAATGGAGCGAGTTAAACCGAGGCGATCGCCCGGACTCGTTTTTCTAGATATCTTTCTAATTACCTTTACACCCAAAACAATTGTGGTGAAATACCACGAAGCAGGTTGGTACGAAGTTCACCGAGTGCAGCGGAGGAAGAGGACATGAACCTGATTCTTATTGCCATGATTCTGGCTTTACTCATTCCTATCTACGAAGCTTCACAGGATGAGGATATTTGGCAGAAAATGCTAGCTTTTGCCAGCATCGCAACGAAGACATCCGTGATGATTTTGGTTGTCTCTGTTTTGCGTGATGATTGGATGATTGGAGTTGTTGGAGTCATTATCCTAAGTGTAGGAAATGCTGGATTAATGCTGCTAGCTCATGTGATTAGACGAATAAATGCATTATGATCAACATCCTCAGCTATGCCTGCATTATTGTGGGAATTGTCTTCTGGTTTTGGGGAACTTTTCCCCTACTTGGCAAGCAATCGGTTTTATTTAAGCTGCATAGCCTTTCAGTTGCCGATACACTTGGGTCGATGAGTATTATCTTCGGGCTGCTTCTGAAGATTCCTAGCGAATGGTCGCTACTCGTTCTTGCCCTGATTTCTCTGGCAATCTGGAATACGGTACTGGGCTATGTACTGGCATATTGTTCTAGTGGTGGAGGAGATAATGAACGCTAGTGATTTTAGCTACATTAATGCGATCGTTGCGCTCCTGCCACTGACAGCGGTGATGCTTACTGTTCAGGTCAACCCCTACAATGCCTTGGTATTGCGCGGCATTCTGGGAGCAGTGGCAGCTCTAGTCTATGCGATTTTAGGAGCAGCCGATGTGGCATTAACCGAAGCATTGGTCGGAACCATGTTGGCGATTACGCTTTATGTCGTAGCAGTCCGTTCGTCTCTGGTAATGCGGATTGGTATACTCAAAAGTGCATTGAGCGAGACAGATAATAATCAACCCCTAGCCTACTTAATTGCTGACTTAAAAACAATTGCCAGTCGATACTATTTGCGGCTTGAACTGATTTCCTACCCTGATCCAGAATCCTTAAGTCAAGCATTGATAGAAAAAGAAGTTCATGCAACCTGTATCGGTCAACGACAACTGAACCAGCAAATTTCTCCAGCATCCGAATCTGTACAAAAACCCTATCACACAGCCACTCGCATTCGTCGGCTTTACAGCATTCTGCAAACAGAACTGGTATCCTCCGCAACCAGTCTTGCTTACGTTACTGTACAGGACTCAGGGGAGAAGCATTAGATGAAATGGCTTTATATTGCGGCAGGCATTGCTCTATTCGTCAAATTTCTCATCATGCCCAATCCAACCGCAGGGGGTTTTGATTTATCGATCGTTGAAGCGGTTGTGCAGGATAGTGGAGTGCCAAATGCTGTGTCAGGCATCATTTTTAGAAATCGGCTATACGACACAATTTTTGAGGTTATCGTGTTTACGATCGCCATCATGGGTGCTCACTTTCTATTAGCAAATGAACGCCCGTTTTGTAGCATCTATCAATTTCGTGATCAACCTTCAATTGTGCTGGCACAACTTGGAGCAACAATTGCTGCAATCGTGGGGGTGGAACTGGCAATTCGAGGGCATCTGAGCCCGGGAGGAGGCTTTGCAGCAGGCGTTGCAGGCGGAACTGCAATCGGATTGGTGTCAATCACCTCCTCTTCGCAGTGGATGGAGTCAATTTATCAACGCTGGCACTCTGCAACCTGGGAAAAAATTTCCGTGCTGATGTTTATTGTACTGGCAGTGTTCACCCTGATAGGCATTGAGTTGCCTCATGGAGAGCTGGGCGCACTGCTTAGTGGTGGAGTAGTTCCTCTACTCAACATTCTGGTTGCAATTAAGGTTGCGTTAGGGTCATGGGCAGTTATTCTAGTATTTATTCGTTATCGGGGATTACTTTGATCATCTCCTTTAGACGTAGAAGTGCCCTCCTTCAGTACCGCATACTCGGCGCAACAAAGAGATCGACCACTTCACCGATTCCTAACCCCAATCCTGCTACGATCACTAACCATAAAAATAGGTCCAGTTGCTTTAATCCAGCAGCTCGCATTTCTAGAAGTGCATAAAGCAATGTGATCAGTGGCAAGAGGATAAGGCTCAGCAATATCGGTTCTACAAGTGTTAATGCTACGATCAGACTAAAAAGCAGGCTGGCACTGATAAGAACGAATACCTGCTGCTTGGTTAGCCAGGTTAAGCACTCTAGAACAGGATTGCTTCTCCAGGCGATCGTGAGGGTTGTTCCTACCACAAATGTACTGACTAGCCAAAAGATATGGTGAGCTGCTAAGTACCATCCCATAAGTGCATAGGCTGAACCAAGCAAACTTAAAGCTAGCCAGAGCTTTTGGGAAGAAATCTGGTTGTTCATAGAGATAATGCCTGCGGATGCAGCATATTGAAATATTAAAGGTAATGGATTGCCTCAACTATAGCGAAAATTAGGTCTGTAGAACGGGTTGTGCGTCAGATTGAGAACGCAGTACGGTCAGAAATACTTGAGCCGCTAAAACCAGGGTCATGGGTCGATGCCATCCCTGCCAAGAACACACCTCATAATCCCCTAATCCCAACTGACTCTTCGCCAGTTTGAAACATTCCTCGATGCCTCCTTCCGGATCATGTTTGAGCCATTCCTGTACCGTAGCTCGGTGTCGTCCCAAAATGATGCCGCTTGTTGCATGGTTTTACCCGGCTTGCTTTTGAGCAGATACAGCAAGTGAATCCGTTCTTGGCCAGTTGCTGTTTTCTGCGATCTTAGCAACTGCTTGATCTCATCTTCACTCTCTTGAATCTCCAGTTTGTAAACTCCTACCATCCGTTATGACTGAACTCTCTATTCGTCTTATAGCATCTGTCGTTCAATTTTCAAGAATTGGTATAAAGCGTGTCGAGGGTTTCGGTGGACGTTTGGCGACAGGCAGGACATTGGAAGCGTTGAACACCCTTACGAGTTCGACCGTGTTTATAAACTCTGGTATGGTCATAGAAGGGACAGCGCATAGCAAACACACCACCACAACATCGCTTTTATTCTACCTGCCCACACTTTTCCGACGCACAACCGATTATTCAGCGGAACCCTGAAGTCGCAAAAGTATATAGGTCTCAAGCAGAAATTAATTTCTAGTTAATGTTCCATTATTGGAAGCCTCATAGAGTGATCGCCGGTACTGAGGGTAGGGCAATTGGAACCATAAGTTGAGCGGTGTTGCTGAATCGGAGTATGATACGCCCCCCTAGCCCCCCAACTTTGGGGGAACCAGAATTCAAAGTCCCCCAGCATTGGGGGATTTAGGGGGCAATGCAGAAGCTAAATTTGCACCGTTCATATCCTGATTCAGCAACGCCAGTTGAGCAGTTCTATTTAGAAGCATAAAGTGAGCAAGTTGCTCAACTTATGGGTGCAGTCACATATGAGGCCGCAACAAAATCGTTCTCGCCTAGTTGCGGGTTACGCAAATACTCGATTCTTCAAATTTAGCTATTTGAAAGCATTTTAGCCATCACTTTAAATCCATGGACTAGATTTGGACTAGATTCTAACCCCTATTTTTGCCTGCTTTTCTACCCCCTGCTTTACCTGCTCGAATAGTCATCTCCAGTCTACCGCTAGTGTATCGCAAGTTATTCAACATCCAGCCGCTTAGATACCCAGAACAAAAATGAAGCAGCTTCGCCTCCGTATCGTTTACATCGTCTGTGGTTAATCGGATCTAATGTAAGCAATTTCAATGAGCGCCCAATGAAAACCTTATGAACGATCGCAGCTACCCAATATTGAACTTTAAAGCTAAATGCGATCGATCAAAAAATTGCGAAAGCCACAATTGGCAAATGAACGAAAAGTTAGACTCAGAGAAACTCAGAACAATTAAACTTAGAAAAATGTTATGCAATGCAATTGATCATACGATCGGAAAAGTTTTGGCTGATGTATTGCTATCGCATACTGATGCAGCACTGGAATTGTTGATGCAATTGTTAACGTCATTCGGAATCAAGCAACTCTATACCGATGGCTGGAGCGGTTATGCCCGGTTACCCAGCCATTACACCCAAAGAATTGAACGGAAACACCTGACGTTACGAACGCGAATCCAAGGTTTGCCCGCAAAACGATTTGTTTTTCAAAGCCCGAGCAGATGCGTGGCATCGTCATCGGACTATTTGTGAACCGCCATAAATTTAGTCTTCCCATCTAAACCCCTTCCGCGGGGCTAGAACATTACCCTGCTGCAACAATGTCTCTTAATGAGTCTACTGTGTTTCTAAACTAGTCTCAAAATGAGAAAATTTTTATTATTTATAGACTTAAAACAATAAAGGTGAGTCTCAAGCAAGACTAAAATTGAACTCCTTCAATCTCCCTTTGAGACTGAAGAAACAATAAGGTAGCGTTTCAGAACTATGGATCAGTCAAACGGCTCATCCAAATTCGTATCGATTGATAAACAGCCCAATCACAATGTTCTAGACCCGTAGAAGCAAGGGAGAATAGAGCTATGTCTACCTCCAAACGTCCCGATGGTTTTAGAAACTGTTCTTTGTCCTGCTTGTCACGGTTCTAAGGGGGTTAAACATGGCAAATCATCTGAGGGCAAACAACGCTACAAGTGCCGCAATCCTTACTGCCCCCGCAGCACCTTTATCCGGCACTATTCTTACCGGGGCTATTGGCCGGAGGTCAAACAACAAATTGCGGATATGGCAGTCAATGGCAGTGGCATTCGGGACACGGTTCGTGTGTTGGGAATTAGCCCCACAACGGTCATTGAAGAGTTAAAAAAGTCTCGCCACCTGAAGTGAGTGAACCAACCCCTGCCGGAATAGTTGCCCGAACCTGAGGCGGTCGAAGTGCTCCTCCAGCGCGTGGATGAGGCAGAAATGGATGTTCCCATGCTGGATTGTATAAGACAAAAGGTAATGCCAAACTGCTCGAGGCAGGAAGGCTAAAGGGCAATCGCATTCCAAGCGCACAGCAAGAACAACAAACGTCGGATGCTAACGCGAACGAGACAGCAATTAGTTGAAGACCGAGCAGCCGTCAAAAATAAGATCAGAATGAAATTTCGTCAGTGGGAATTGATTGAGTCTGATAAAAATCGAACCATAAGCCACAAGTTGGTTCAAGAACTGCCTAACTGTGTTACGGCAACTGAACCCAAAATCGTAATTGAATCTTATTGAAATATTTGGAAGAAACTTGATGAGGAAATCAGCAAGCTAACCCAAGCAATCAAGGAACAGGCAAAGACAGACCCCAACGAGGCAACTTACCCGTTCAGCCTCTGGGGTAGGTCCCCTCTCTGCTCGCTGCCAGGATGGGCAGACACACCGATGCATTCATTGAGCAATGGGTCATCAACACAGAAGGAAAAATCATATACAAGCAGTTCGACACCGATGACTGAGATGGATACGAACGCGTCTTGCCACCCGACATTAGACACTACATTGGCAAAGACAAAATCCAACGATTAGAGCGGACGAATGGCACAATTCGACAACAAACCGGAAGATGGCATTGACGACAGAACCAATTTGGCAAGGTGCGGGAACAAACCAAAGTGAGACTCGATTGGTGACCAGTTACGTCAATTGGATCTGGCAACACAGTCGCTTCAAATCCACTGCTGCGCAGCAAGCAGGATTAACGACACGGTTGTGGGATTAGTACGATATTGCCGCCTATCCCATATTAATTTAACGCACTACCAAGCAGTTTTTGCGATGCAATCGCAGGGTGAACTTTTTCGAGATTTTGTGGTTATGTCAAAAAAATGCGAGTTGTGGAATGCCCGTAATTCTACGTAAAACGGCGTTTCTTCAAGAAATCTTTACGTTGCTTCCGAGTATCCTCACTTAGGTTTCTCTATTCGTCCTTTGATAATTCCACAAATCTACGGATCTCCCTTAGGAGTTGGGGAATGTAATTTAATATATATTCCCAGTGAAGCTACTCATCAGCTGCTGCAATCTACCCCTTCTCAGTGTTGTTACAGTTTCTAAAACACATCATTTCGCTCGCAAATCTGGGATATCTACCTATTTCTTAACGTTTGTGCAAGCAGTCAACTTTTTCATTGGTTTGAATCAGCTTTGAGAGAGCTGAACTGATAATCCCTAATGTCACAATCCATCTAAAAATAGAGTGTTTGACCATGAATGAGTTCAACGCTTTGACTTTATGGCTCTGCCAAACTATGTCTGAGGAGTATGTAGCGGTTCACGCTGAAAAAAATCCAGTTGTGCGAATTTCGGGTGCTGCCAATGTTACTCAAATCACCTGTATCTTGCAGCAGTACTCAATTCTTCCCAAAGCATTGGTGGTACTTCTTGAAGCAATGCGTAATCAAGCGTCGATCGCTGGCTGGGATGTTGCTATGAAGGAACTGGACGATAATCTTGCTGAGGAGCTCGGCAGCAAAACGCAGGGAATTCCTCATGCTGATTTGCTAGCGGAGGGGTTAGAGACGGCTTTGAAGGTGCCTATTAAAGCAGTTGTCCCTTCAACGGCAACCGCAGCCCTACTTGAACGGTTGGAGGCGATGACCCATCAACCCATTGCTTACTTGTCTGGTGCTGCTTTCGCAGTGGAAGCAACTGCAGTGCCAGAGTTGCAAATCATTGTCCGAATGCTGAATTTATTGCTGGAAGGAGCAATGCCAGAACAGCTACGGTATTTCTTTGAGATGCATCTCAATGAGTGGGAACCAGAACACGAAGCAAATTTGCGAAAGGCGATCGCACATCATCTCAAACCTGAGCATTTTAAGGCGTTTGAAATTGGCTTTCGTGCGATGTTGACGGCAATGGATGCGTGGTGGTCGGGCTTGGCAGCAGAGGCGTTGACTCAGCAAATCGTAGAGCCAGTGTATCGTTATCGTTAAAGACAATTAGAGCAGGTTTTCACTCGCCTTCTGTATCGAAACCTCATTCCAAATTGGCACAAGCAGATCGACACGAACAGCTTCTTCATTTGGTAAAACATCAGGAGTCTTTGATGAATCATCTCGCTCAGTCCTCAAAGCATTTGCTCGATGATTCTGGTAGCTCATCGGAGTATTTTCACAGGTTTGGGCTGCCAGGGCGCGCTTATTACAAAACAGATGTGTTCGAGCAGGAGATGCGATCGTGGAACCATACCTGGCAAATGGTCGGTCGAGAATCGCAGGTTCAAAATTTTGGGGATTATTTCACCTGTACAGTCGGAGACCAATCGCTGTTTGTCATTCGCACTGAAAATGGGAGCCTGCGGGCTTTTCACAATGTTTGCCCTCATCGGGGAGCGCAGTTGCTGGTCGATCAGGGTAATTGCCACCAAGTCCGATGTCATTATCACGCATGGCGATTTAGTCTAGAAGGAAACCTGCTGGGATTGCCTCAATCGCAGTGCTTTCCAGGGATTGATCGATCGGCGGTGCAGTTGCGCTCAGCGCAGGTTGATACGTGGGGAGGCTTTGTTTTTGTGAATCTGACCCCCACAGGTGAATCTTTGCAGACTTACCTGGCAGGCTTTCCGGCATACCTGGAGCAGTATGACCATGACTGGAAAGAACTGGAGCGGGTAGATTCCTGGTTTTATGAGGAACCTGTGAACTGGAAATTTCTGGTGGAAAATTACCTGGAGTCATACCATCTCTCGACGGTTCACGGCAAGAGTTTACAGTGCTTTGATCCGCGCAATATTCAGGCGACAATTACCGGGCGGCACTATCAAATTTGTGTAGGGTATGCAGCTCAGGATTCTATTAAGCAACACCAGGTATTTGCCGGAGAACCACAGCACAAGTCTTATCAAGGGTTTATCTTTCCAAACTGGATGGTGAACACTGCCAGAGATAATGTGTCGGTTTTTCGACTGCTACCTCTGAGCGCAACTCAGACACGATTTGAAGTGTTAATTTATCAAACACGATCGCAGCAAACCGCTTTTCCCTATAACCGCGACAGTTTTCGGGCAGAGTTCGATCGGGTGCTGCAAGAAGACTTTGGCGCAGTGCGGCTATTGCAGTCCAGCGTTCGATCGCAGGCTTATGGCGTTCTACAATTTGCGGCGGGTTTAGAAGATGGAATTCCCCACTTCCAGAGAACCTGGTTAGCAGCATTCAATGATTCCAGCCTTAATTAATGCCATCCAATCTGCTTGAATCTCGAACCTAAAAAGGGAAAAGCGGCAAGGTTTTTCTTGTAAAAGCAGAACCCTTTTCCTCTCTCAACATCACAAATTATCAAATTCATCTTATGAAGGATTTGCCGATGCGAGCAATCGAAACTGGAAACGGAATTCGACAAGTCCTCACTGAGAGTATCACTGCCAAGCAAATTCCATTTGATACGATTCCCTTAATTGATTTTGCATTGATGAGCAGTGATCGCGTTGCCGATCGGCAGCAGGTTGCCAATCAAATTTGTCAAGCCTGCCTAGAGGTTGGCTTTTTCTACATTAAAAATCACGGCGTTCCTCAGTCTGTTATTGATCACTCCTTTGCTCAGTCCAAACGTTTCTTTTCGCTGCCTTTGGCGGAAAAAATGGAAATTCACATCTCCAAATCTTCTAACCATCGTGGCTATGTACCCTTTCTGGAAGAGCGCGTCGATGTAACCGCTGAACCTGATTTGAAAGAGGCACTGGATTTTTCCCTGAATCTGCCTGCGGACGATCCAGATGTGCTGGCAGGAAAGTGGCTATATGGCCCGAACGTTTACCCTACTCATCTGTGCGGCTTTCAGGAAGCGATCGAGCGTTACTATAGTGAACTTCGGCAATTGGGGACGAGAATATTTCGCGCCTTTGCCCTGGCACTCGATCTGCCTGAGACTTTCTTCGATAACAAAACGACGAAACCCTTAGCCCAACTTCGCCTGTCTCATTATCCTCCCTGCAGGGGGGTAATTCACGAGCGTCAGATCAGCCTCGGTGCCCATACCGACTATGAGTGCTTCACAATTCTGGCACAGGAGGACGTTAAGGGCTTGCAGGTTTTAAACAGTGCAGGGGAGTGGATTGCAGCACCTCCCATTCCCGGCACTTTCGTCATTAATATTGGTGACCAGATGGCACGCTGGACCAATAATCGATTTCAGTCAAACATCCATCGGGCACTGAATCGCTCTAACCGCGATCGCTATGTGACAACACTCTTCTTTGCCCCTAACTATGACACGGTGATTGAGGTGTTTCCCTCCTGCACCAGTCCTGAGAATCCGGCTCGGTACGCGCCCATTACCGCAGGAGACTTTATTAGCAGCATTTATCACAAAACCTTCAGCTACCTGCAATAAAATTTGCGGCGTTGCTGAATCAGGATATGAACGGTGTAAATTTAGCTTCTGCATCGCCCCCTAAATCCCCCAGCATTGGGGGACTTTGAATTCTGGTTCCCCCCAAAGTTGGGGGGCTAGGGGGGCGTATCATACGCTTATTCAGCAACGCCAAATTTGCTTCTGTGGGCTTGCCTTGGCAGGATCGATGACAACCTACGCTAGCGGCGAGGGTTCTATTGGCGCATGCCCTTAGACCTCTGTTCACCAGGCAGAAAGCAGGACTGTCTTGACCCATCCCGGCTCTCAGGTGCGATCGCTTTATTCAAACTGGGAACACTAAGAGACATTGAAAGAGTTCTTACGCTCGTCCTGTAAGCGCAGGTCGTTAATTAGAAGAATTTTGCTTGCTCAACGGTGACAGGAAGACGTACCATATTTGACCTGCAAAACTCCGTTAATTCGTGAACTGCAAAGCAGACGATAGGGTAAAACCCTTTTTACGTCACGAATGTTCTGGAGCAGAATTGTGGGAAAGCAGTTAAAAGCAAAAATTGGCTCTCGTCAGGGAATTCCTTTACAGGTGATACTGGTAGTTCCCTTTGTGCTACAGATTTTTGCTGCCGTTGGCTTAACTGGTTACCTTTCGATTCGCAATGGACAACGAGCTGTAAATGACTTAGCTGTGCAGTTGCAGCGGAGCGTTAGCAATCGCATTAATCAGCACCTGGATGATTTTATTTTCACTGGGCGGCAAATTGCACAGCTTAATGCAAAAGCAATTGAACTTAAGGCACTGAATCCCGAAGACTTAGATCTGCTAGGGCGGTATTTTTGGCAGCAAATGCAGGTCTACAACCTGGGATACATCAACCTGGTTTCCGAATCGGGCAATTTTATTGGCGTGGGTCGATTTGAACGCAACAGCCCAGTGACGATCGATATCCTGTCGCCTCAGCGGTTTGGTAATAACGACGTTTATATCTACCAGGTAAACAGCCAGGGTGAACCTGCAACGCTGGATTTAGTGAACAAAACGTTCGACTTTAAGCAGGAACCCTGGTATCAGCAAACGGTGGAGCAGAAAAAACCGATCTGGAATTTATTTCAGTGGATCGACCCGCCTTACCATCTGTCGCTGGCAGCAACCTACCCCATCTATGATGCAAATGATCGTTTGAAGTATATTTCCTGGACGGAATTACGAACCTGGGAAATCAGTAGTTTCCTGCGTCAGCTTTCCGTAAGTACTTCTGGGCGAACCTTTATTCTGGAACGGAACGGTTTGCTAGTGGGTAGCTCAGCCGACGAGGAACCTTATCGACTTGTGAACAACAAGCCACAGCGTTTACGAGGTACGGAGAGCCGCGATCCGCTGATTCAAGCATCGGTGCAGTATATGCAGCAGCAGTTTCAAGATTTGAGCCAAATTAAGTCGCAGCAGCAGCTTGAGTTTTGGCAGAATGGGCAACGTCAATTTCTGCAAGTGACACCGTGGAGCGATGCTTGGGGGCTAGATTGGCTGGTCGTGGTTGCCGTGCCTGAAGCCGATTTTATGGGACAAATCCAAGACAACACGCGCATCACCATCTGGCTCTGTCTGATCGCACTGGGAACCGCTACGCTTTTAGGAATCTACACCTCCCGCTGGATTGCTCAACCGATCGCACGATTAAATGTTGCATCAAGGGCGATCGCAGCTGGAGAACTTGACCTGGTTGTGCAACCTGACCATGTTCGAGAGTTTGAGGAACTTGCCCATTCCTTTAATCAAATGGCTCAACAACTGCGTGATTCTTTCCGGGCACTAGAGTCGGCAAACCACGAACTTGAACAAACCAATGCAGATTTAGAAAATCGAGTTCACCAGCGTACCCTGGAACTTTCGGAGGCATTGCGCGATTTGCAGCAGACTCAGGCACAATTGATACAAACTGAGAAGATGTCTAGCTTAGGGCAGATGGTAGCGGGCGTAGCTCATGAAATTAACAATCCTGTTAACTTTATTCATGGCAATCTGAATCACGCGAAGAGCTATGTAGAAGAATTGCTCACAACCTTGAGCCTTTATCAAAAGCACTACGCTCATCCCGCCACTGAAATTCAGCAGTATGCCGAAGAAATTGACTTAGCCTTTTTGATGCAAGATGCACCTCAAATGCTGGAATCAATGCAAGAAGGCACTCGTCGGATTCGAGAAATTGTAACCACTCTGCGTAACTTCTCCCGCCTTGACGAAGCCGAGACAAAACAGGTTGACCTCAATCAAGGTATTGATAGTACTCTGCTAATTCTGAAATACCGCTTCAAAGCGAAGCATGAAATCCCTGAAATTCGGCTTGTGAAGCATTACGCAAACTTGCCTCTTACCGAGTGTTATGCAGGACAGATCAATCAAGTATTTATGAACATTTTGACGAACGCGCTTGATGCGATCGATCAGCGCAATAGTCAGATGACACTTCAGGAAGTGCAGCAGAATCCAGGACAAGTCACCATATCAACTGAATTAGATAAAACTCAACAGGTAATTGTCCGAATTTCAGATAATGGAATGGGTATTCCAGAATCAATCAAAGGCAAACTCTTTGATCCGTTCTTTACAACCAAACCTGTCGGAAAAGGAACAGGCTTAGGATTATCAATTTGCTATCAAATTGTGGTCGGACAACACGGTGGCAAACTCGATTACATTTCTACTCCCGGTGTAGGAACAGAGTTTATCATCGCCATTCCGCTTGTTGCTGTCGTTCAGTAAAAAAAATGGCGTTGTTGAATAGTGGTTCTATCGTTTGAGTGTTGCAACCGCTGTTTTCTATTGTCAGCCCAATGAAGATGTGAAGCAGAGCTGAGATTATCTCCCAAACCATTCTCAACCATTACAAGATTTAGGACTGGCGGGGGTGCTGTTACCAGCGCTCAATATGGCGTTTGGTCGATACCTGAACAAGCGTATTTCAGCATGATGGAGTTATAGCAACCGGAGGTTGAGAATCATGTCGCAAGAGGGAATTGCTAGTTTAGTCGATGCTATTCAGCAAGCTGCGTATCCCTTAACCGGGTCAGCCCAAGACTATGATGCTTTGCTGAAAGCGATCGGGGATGCTCGATTTGTGCTGATTGGAGAAGCATCTCATGGAACTCATGAGTTTTATCAGCAGCGAGCAGAAATTACAAAACGCCTGATTCAGGAGAAGGGCTTTATCGCAGTGGCAGTGGAAGCGGATTTTCCCAATGCTGACCGGGTCGATCGCTTTGTTCGGGGCATTAGCAAAGATACAACGGCAAGAGAAGCACTAGACGATCTCGATGACTTTCCGCTATGGATGTGGCGAAATACTGATGTGCTCGATTTCGTGACCTGGTTACGTCAGCACAACGATACCTTGCCTGATTATGGGGCAAAAGTGGGCTTCTACGGGCTCGATCTCTACAGCATGTTTGCTTCAATGGAAGCGGTGTTGACTTATCTGGAGCAGGTTGACCCCGAAGCGGCAAAACAAGCTCGTCATCGCTATTCCTGCTTTGACCATGCGGGCGAGGATTCAGAAAGCTATGGGTATGCGGCGACCTCTGGTTTAAACGCTCCTTGTGAAGATGAAGCTGTAAATCAGTTAATGGAATTGCAGCGTCGTCGGGAAGAATATGCCCAACCTGATGGCAACGTAGCAGAAGACGAATTTTTTGATGCTGAACAGAATGCTCGTTTAGTCAAAAATGCAGAAGCCTATTACCGTTCAATGTTTCAACGTCGAGTAAGTTCCTGGAATGTGCGCGATCGTCACATGGCAGAGACATTAGACCATTTGGCGGCTCATCTAGAACGACAGGGCAAACTGCCCAAGGTTGTCGTCTGGGCACACAATTCTCACTTGGGAGATGCACGGGCAACCGACATGAAGAAGTTAGGGGAGTGGAACCTGGGGCAACTGGTGCGAGAACGCTATGGACAAGATGCCTTCTTAGTCGGGTTCACCACTTACAGCGGTACAGTTGCGGCTGCCTCTCACTGGGGTGATCCGCCAAAATTTAAGCAGTTGCGTCCGGCTCTACCGGAAAGCTACGAAACGATTTTGCACCAGGTTGAATTGCCGCAATTCTGGCTCGACCTGCGCGATCAAAATTCAGCTGTTGCAGGGCTGCGACAACCGCGACTCGAACGGGCGATCGGCGTGATTTATTCACCTCGAACCGAGCGAAGAAGCCATTATTTTCAGGCTCAACTTCCAGCTCAATTTGATGCTGTGATCCACATTGACAATACAAGCGCAGTCGAACCACTCGATCATCCCGGAGGAGAAACGGCTTCGCATCAACCCTATAAACTCAAAGCCGCAGAAGTTCCAGGCACCTTTCCCTCCAGTTTATAACCTCACCCTTTTAGGCAAACAAGGCTAGAGTGGTTTGAATAATATAACAACTTTATCAGTAGCTCATTCTGAAGGTGGGGTGATCGTCTTCACAGTCATACCATTAGTATGAGGGAAGGGAAACTGTTCCTTGCATAGGATGGTCGTACAATGATTTTACCGATGCAAAACGATGTCCCTACTCCTGGTAGACCTCGACGGTACACTTTGAGAACCCCTTAGCGGGCAGCAATACTTTCAGCATCCTCAGGATCAGCAGGCGATCGAGGGGGCTGACGCTGCGCTTATTCTTATTTTGATGAATGGATCATTGTGGGCATCACCAATCAAGGAGGTGTTGCAGCAGGACATAAATCAATTCAAGAATGCATTGCAGAGCAACAGTACACCCTGCAACTCTTCCCGCAGCTTACAGCAAATTTCATGTGAATAGACCACAGTGATTGAACCAACCAATGGCGTCATCTTCAGTAATGAACTGAACTGCTTCCGTCATCGCTTGGTCGAGGGCTTGATCGGTGC
>NZ_JAMPKZ010000044.1:0-24026 GCF_039962215.1 Leptolyngbya sp. ST-U4 | reverse complement strand
TGTCTGGCTTGATTCAAAAAAGGCAGTCGATGATAAAACTGACAAGAACAGAAATCTTACGATTCAGTTGAATAGGGTGAGTGCGTCTAACCCTGAATTAAACCCTGAATTAATAGAACTATCGTGACCCCGTTTTCACCAGGATTTTTCATCAGGATAAGATACAGGAAGAATTAGGAGGCGAAGACGCTGTGCAGAGATACAGCCCTTAGATCTCATTTTCCTGTACTTTATCTATTGAAGAAAGGCGATATATTGTGACGTGACGATGTATTGTGACGTGACAACCATTTGCGTTGCAATCGTGTGAGAACAACGGTTAACTAGCTAACCCATCTTGATTGGGAAATTAGTGAATATCGACAAAACCTATTGCTGAGTGCAGACGTGGCGAATTACCTGAGCGGCACTGCTTCCTGCTGTGGGCTGCGTCAGACTCCCATTGTCGTCATAATTGACTCGCTGAATCGCCTGTCTGTCCTGATTAAAGATCACTAGGCGGCGGGTGCGTTCCACTCCAGAAGTACAGTCTACCGATCGATAAATCATCACGCCATAAACGGGTTGCTCGACTTCAAATGCTAAAAACGCATTGTTGGGCTGCTTGAACTGTCGATATTCCCAATAGCGAACGGTGTTTTGCGATCGCTCGATCGAATCTGGATTAATCAGGAAGCGATCGCCAACCGCATTGGTCGTCACTTCAACCCAGGCTTCGGCTGCTTGAACCCCAGAATACCCCAGCCCTATCCCAACCGGAGTAGCCATCATCGTCATCAGGGTCAGGTGCAATCCCTGCTTGATCCATTGCCTCATCGCGTTACTGCGCTCCTTCTTGCTCAGACTGATCTTGCCCCGTCCGAGTACGATAGCGTTCCACATTTTCAATTGCCTGTTGTGCATAGGTGTCATTCGGACGTTCATCCAGTGCCCGTTGAAAATGCAACAGTGCGGCATCGTAGTTTTTCTCTTCTACGGCAGCATATCCAGCTTGCATATAGCGATCGTAAGGGGGGCTTTGGGGAGGGGCAGGACGTTCTTCAGCTTGGCTCTCAGGTTGATCCGTTGAGTTGGGTTGAGTGGTTGCCGCAGGAGTGCCAGTCTGCTGCTGATAAAAGCTGAGCACTCGTTGCGTATAGGGAGCGGTTTCGGCAGCATTATACCGGGATGAATCACCCGTCATCCACCAGGCTGCGGCGCGACGAACGGCGATCGCCTCACTGTTGCCACTATTGCGATACTCCTGCTGCAAAATATCACGCATCACACAAACCAGAATACTGCGTGCCGTTGCTACATCGGCTTCAAACTCCTGGGGGGAAAGCGTTCTGTCAATGCAGGATTCAGACCATCTGGGAATATTCTGTGCCTGAATCTGCCAGTCGCTATAAAGCCCGTCATTGGCATTACCCGTTTGAGGAGCCGCCAGACGAAGAGCCTCCACCAGCGATCGCACCTGCTGATCAGATTGTGCCTGAGCGGGCAGCATTCCTGCACTAATGCCGATCGCGATTGCCAGCATCGACCCTTCAATCCATCGTTTAACAATTAACCACATCAACTGAAATCGGAAACTTTAAGCAACAACCGTTAATGACTTTACGCGAAAAGTCACAGGATTCCTTTGCCTCTTTTGATAGGTTTTCCCGTTTTCTCACAGCGAATGCAATAGAAATGAGGGAATGAAGTAAATAAAAATTAGAGGGCAATTCCGATTCACACTTTTTCACACTTTATCCTGGCAAAATAAAGACGTTTAAAGTGCTAGAGAACCTGATTCTATTCAGTTTTAATCTCTCTTGCTTGTATCTCTTCTAACTTCTGATGAATCATCCAGGCTAACGCGATCGTTATTCAAATTTTGATTCAAATCTTTGCTCTGCCTTAATCCAGTCTCTTTTGCGGTTCCTCCAGAGTTGCGCGAAGTGCTAATCGTCTCTTCTTTTGGGAGCGCGTCTATATACCGCTGGATGAATACCGCCGGATGAGGGGCGTTCCTATCTACATTAATCACTTGTGGAGCTTGGGTGGGCTGTCGATCGATTGTTGCGACACAACCGCATCCGTAAACGCTGTGCCCCTTAAATCCATCCTGGGGGGAATGCCAGAGAAATTTCTTCCCTCGTATGGTAGGCTAACACCTTCAACACTTCTGCCAAATGATATAGGTGATGGTTCTCAAAGTACCACATTGGTTCAAAACCTATGCTGTGCCGTTAGCCACAGTTGGACTGGCACTGCTGCTCACGTTTCTACTGCAATCGCTGCTGAGACCCACCATCTTTCCCTTCTTTTATGCAGCCGTAGCCGTTAGTGCCTGGTCAGGTGGTATTGTCGCAGGTTTGATAGCAACCGCACTCTCGACGATCGCCATCAACTACTTTTTTATCGCTCCAGTTTATTCGCTGGCGGTTACTAACCTGGGGAGTATGGTGCAGAATGGGACATTTGTACTGGTTACACTGCTTATCAGTTCCCTGAGTTCAGAACTCCGGACGGCAAAACAGCGGCTTGAAAAAAATTTGAAGAAGACGCGGGAGAGTGAGGAACGGTTTCGGCTCGCTCTAAATAATCCGTCGATCGCCTTATTTCATCAGGATCGGGATCTGCGCTACCAGTGGGTGTATAACCCCCAGGCGTTGAAGCTGTCTGAAGAGATGGTGGGCAAAACCGATGCTGACCTGTTTCCTCCGGCTGAAGCAGAATTACTGTCACGGCATAAACAGCAGGTGATGCAGTCTGGGCGATCGGCTCGGCAAGAGGTGGTTTTGACCCTTTACGGTCGTCAGCATTGGTATGACCTGTTGACAGAACCCCTGTGGGATGGACAGCAAATTGTGGGGGTAAGCTGTGCCGTTTTTAATGTCACTGACCGCAAACAGGCAGAACAGCAAGTACAAGCCCTGCATCAACATGCCCAGACCCAGGCAGAGGTTTTGAATGGGATTCTGACCGCTTCGGTGGATCATATCTATGTGTTCGATCGTTTGGGTCGCTATGCTCAGGTCAGCCAGGGAGGAGCGGAGGTTCTGGGCTTTCAGCCTGAGCAAGTTTTGGGTCAAACCTGGCGCGAGTTGGGTCTACCCACCGCACTCATGGAGCCAGTCGATGCCCAGCGAGAGCATGTCATGCAAACTGGACAACCCCTCAAAGGCGAAACCAGCTTTGCTGCCCCCGATGGTCCCCGGTATTACGAATATATTTTCACCCCTTTGCGGACTTCGCAGCAGACCATTGAGGGAGTCGTAGCGGTTTCTCGCGACATCACGGAGCGCAAACGGGTAGAAGCGGCGTTACGGGAAAGCCAGGAACTGTTTCAGAACTTTATGCAGCACAGTCCTGCAACGGCTTACATCAAAGATGAGGCAGGGCGATATGTTTATGTCAATCCACTCTTGGAGCGAAGCTTTGAGCGATCGTTCGACGAATGGCTGGGTAAAACCGATTTTGACTTGTTTCCTGCCGAAGTGGCCCAGCAATTGCGCAATAACGACCTACAAGTGTTGACAGAGGGGAAAACCCTGCAAGCGATCGAAATTGCTCCCCAGAACGACGGAGAACACTATTATCTATCGTTCAAATTTCCGCTGCGAAATTCTGCCGGACAACGCCTGATGGCGGGAATGTCGATCGACGTTACGGAACAAAACCGGGCTGAACAGGCACTCCGCGAAAACGAACACCGTTATGCTCAGATCCTGAATTCTGTACAGGACATGGTGTTTTGCAAAGCTCCCGGTTCAAAGGTGATTTATGCCAACAAGGCAGCCTGTGACTACTACGGCTTAACTGTTGAGGAACTGCGTGGCATTACAGATGTGCCCTTCAACGAACTGGATTTCACTCAGCAGTATTTGCAAGATGACCTGAAAGTGTTTACGACTGGCGAGCCTGTCGAAGTTTTGGAAGAGCCAAACCGAGGAGCAGACGGAGAACTTCACTACTTCCACACCATCAAAACTCCGATTTTTGACACTCAGGGGAACGTCGCTGAGCTAGTGGGTGTATCGCGTGATATTACCGAGCGCAAGCAAAAAGAAGCAGAACGGGCACAGCTCCTGGCACGGGAACAGCAGTCTAGAGCCGAAGCCGAACTTCAGCAGAGTTACCTGCATTCCCTGTTAATGCAAGCTCCTGCCCATATTTGTATTAATCGCGGAGCCGATCACATTTTTGAATTTGCGAATCCTCTCTATCTCCAACTTGCGGGTGGACGAGAGGTAGTGGGTCATTCGGTGCGCGAAGCGTTTCCTGATTTGGAAGGACAGGGCTTTTTTGAGCTGCTCGATCGCGTTCTGGCAAGCGGAGAGCCTTTTATCGGCAAAGAAGTGGCAGCTCAATTCGATCGCCAGGGCAACGGCACTTTAGAGGAAGGATTTTTCAACTTTGTCTATCAGCCGATGCGAGGCATTGATGGCAGGATTGAAGGCATTATGACGTTTGCGTTTGAAGTGACTGACCAAGTGCTGGCGCGGCAGCAGGCAGAAATTTTGGCAGAAAATTTGCAGACTCAGCAGCAGGCGTTGCGAGAGAGTGAGGCCCGCTTCCGTCACCTAGCGGATACTGCCCCAGTATTGGTCTGGATGTCGGGGGTTGATAAGCTCTGCAACTACTTCAACAAGCCCTGGCTCGACTTCACGGGACGTACGACAGAGCAGGAATTGGGCAATGGCTGGGCAGAAGGAGTGCATCCCGATGATTTTCAATATTGCCTGGCGATCTACACGAATTCGTTTGATGCCCGTCAGGAATTCAAAATGGAGTACCGTTTGCGGCGGTTCGATGGCGAATATCGCTGGGTGCTGGATCATGGCGTGCCGCGCTTTACGCCAGACGGAGAATTTTTGGGCTATATTGGCTCCTGTATTGATATCAACGATCGTAAGCAGGCAGAAGACCAGATCCGCCAGATGAACGAGGAACTGGAATATCGCGTCAAGCAGCGCACCGAGCAGCTCCAAGCTACGAATAAAGAACTGGAAGCCTTTTCCTACTCGGTGTCCCACGATCTACGCGCCCCCCTGCGGCACATTAATGGCTTTGTCGATTTGCTGCAAAAACGAGCGGGCAAGTCCACGGCGCTCGATGAAACCAGTCAGCGTTACCTGAGAACGATCGCTGACACGACAAAAGAAGCCGGGCGATTGGTGGATGATCTGCTGTCGTTTTCGCGCATGGGTCGAACCGAAATGCGCCTGACCACGCTCGACCTCAACCAACTGCTTCAGGAAGTGCGGCGAGACATGCAGCAAGACTTGGTGGGCAGAACCATCGACTGGCAAATAGACCCGCTCCCTGTGGTTCAGGCTGACCCCACCATGATGCGGCTAGTGCTGCGAAATTTGCTAGAAAATGCGGTGAAATACAGTCGCCCCCGCAGTCAGGCAATGATTCAAATCATCAGCACTCGCACCGAAGACGAAACGATCGTCTGCATACGAGATAATGGGGTAGGTTTCGACATGCAGTATGTTCATAAACTGTTTGGAGTGTTTCAACGATTGCATACTAACGAGCAGTTTGAGGGAACGGGCATCGGCTTAGCCAATGTGCAGCGCATTATTCATCGGCATGGTGGCAAGGTCTGGGCAGAAGGAGAACTCGATCGCGGGGCTGCCTTCTACTTTTCGCTCCCCAACACCCCACACCAGGAGGCGACATGGAACTAAAGCGAATTTTACTGGTGGAAGATAGCGCGAGAGATATTGAGCTTATTCTGGCAGCCCTGGCAGAAAACTGTTTAGCCAATGAAGTCGTCGTGACGCGAGATGGGGAAGAAGCACTAGATTACCTTTATCGACGCGGCATTTACCGATTGCGGCGAGAAGGGCATCCGGGGGTGGTGCTGCTCGATCTGAAATTGCCTAAAGTTGATGGGCTGGAAGTGCTTGCCAAACTCAAGTCTGACCCAGAACTGAAAGCGGTACCCGTCGTGATCCTGACTTCTTCCCGCGAAGAAAAAGATCTAGTCAATAGCTACAACTTGAATACCAATGCTTATGTGGTCAAACCCGTCGATTTTCATGAGTTTGTCGAAGCGATTAAGGAGCTAGGGTTGTTCTGGGCAGTCGTCAACCAACCGCCTCCTGGTGCACTTCCACCTGCTCGCCCTGTTCCCCAAGATTAAACCTGCGATGACCCTACTCCGTTTCCTGTTGCTCGAAGATAGTGCGATCGATGCTGATCTGATCCAGGCTGTGTTGCTGGAAGGCGGACTGGACTATGAACTGGTGCAGGTGCAAACCCGGCAGGATTTTATAGCGGCGATCGCCCAGCATGATTTCGATCTGATTCTGGCAGACTACTCGCTGCCCTCGTTCGATGGATTTTCTGCGCTAAAAATTGCCCGTGAACAGTGCCCCGATATCCCTTTTCTCTTTGTTTCGGCGACATTGGGAGAAGAAGTGGCCGTAGAGATGCTCAAAAGCGGTGCAACTGATTATGTACTGAAACAGCGGCTAGAGCGATTGGTTCCCTCGGTTCAGCGTGCCCTTAAAGAAGCAGAAGAACGAAAAGCTCGTAAGCACGCCGAAGCGCGGCTGGTGAACTATGCGAATCGCCTGCAAATGCTGGCAGAAACCTCTCGCATCTTCTCAGAAGCCATTCTGGATTTTCAAACCCTGCTGGATACGGTCTGCCGCCAAGTTGGGAACTTGATTGGAGAGGTCTGCATTCTGCAACTGATTTCTGATGATGGTAAGTGGCTCCAGATTCGGGCAGTTTATCATCCCACGCCTGAAGCGATCGCCCTGCTGCGACACCTGGGCAATACCTTTCCACAGCGAGCCAATGAAGGGCTATCTGCCCGAGTTCTACATACTCAGCAATCCCTGCGTTTGCCGATCGCGACTGCTACAGAATCCTTTGCCCCTTTCACAGCAGACTATTCACCCTATCTAGAGCAATTTGCCATTCACAGTCTGATGATTGTGCCGCTTCAAGTCCGCGAACGGAGCATTGGCAGCTTGATCTTAATTCGAGAGGCCCCCAATCAGCCTTATACCCACGACGATCAAATCTTCCTGCAAGATATTGCCGATCGCGCGGCACTGGCGATCGATAATGCTCACCTTTATCAAAAATCGCAGGAAGCCAACCGCATCAAAGATGAATTTCTGGCGATGTTGTCCCACGAGCTGCGATCGCCCCTCAACGCCATTATTGGCTGGCTGAGCCTCCTTCGCAATCGCCAGTTTGACGCTCCTACCACCACTCGTGCCTTAGAAACGGTTGAACGCAATGCCAGGGCACAGGCAAGACTGGTTGAAGATTTGCTTGACGTATCCCGGGTTCTGCAAGGTAAACTCCGCCTCACCCTCCGACCGCTGGAGCTACTGCCCGTGGTTGAAGCCGCGATTGAAACCGTGCGCCCAACCGCAGAAGCCAAAAATATTCAGCTCCACGTCACTACAAACTCTCAGATTGGGCAGATTTCAGGAGATTCAGAACGATTGCAGCAGGTCGTTTGGAACCTACTCAGCAATGCAGTCAAATTCACACCGCAGGATGGGCAAGTGGAGGTGCGACTAGAGCAAATTGATGGAGGCGTGGGAGAATACGCCATCCCCCCATCTCCCCATTCCCGTCACGCTCAAATTACCGTCACTGACACTGGACAGGGCATCAAGCCCGAATTTCTCCCCTACGTGTTCGATCGCTTTCGACAGGCAGATAGTTCAATTACCCGCACGCATGGCGGCTTGGGCTTAGGTTTGGCGATCGTGCGGCATCTGGTTGATTTACACGGAGGGAGTGTTGCTGCCAATAGTATGGGCGAAGGGAGGGGAGCAACCTTCACCGTGAAGCTACCGCTGCTTGCTTCAAGACTGGAGTTCAAGCAGACAAAACCCAGCTCTTCTGAAATTGATGTGGCTGACCCGTTTGGTTGTCCGGCTCAATTCAATAGGCTGCGAATCCTCATCATTGATGATGATCAAGATGCCCGCATCCTGCTGCTTTCAATTCTGCAAGAGTGTGGAGCTGAAGTGATTGCTGCTGCATCTGCCAGCGAAGGACTCTCAGCCTTAACCAGTGCAGTCAAACCATTCAACTTACTGATTAGCGATATTGGGATGCCGGGTGAGGATGGCTATACGCTCTTAAAGCAAGTGCGCGCGCTCAACCCTGAGCAGGGTGGACAAATTCCGGCGATCGCAGTGACTGCCTATGCCAGGGAAGAAGACCGCCAGGCCGCTTTCTCAGCAGGGTTTCAAGATCATCTGGCTAAACCCATTAACCCAACCCAACTCATTGCGCTAATTGCCAATCTGGCTAGCCGAACCAGCGATGCGGTTAACCTCAGTGAAAGCGTTACTTACTCTGTTGGTTCTTAGGATGCTGCTCAAAGCTTGTCATCGCACGGCGTTGCATAATTAGGGTATGAATTAGGACTGATTTCCGTGCAGTGCCCAGAGTGGGGCCCAGAGTGCGGCTCGACTCATAGCCATAGGATCGCAATCAAGAAGGTAAACAAATTCACTCGATTCGATTGCTACTGCACTACCTCAGGTTTGGTAATGTACCTGTCCCTAAATCCCTCAAACTTAGCAAAGATTTTGTTTTGGTTAAAACCACACGATTGGGTGATTTAATCTAGGTTAATCTTCGATTAAAATCCCATTTTGGTTTAGTATTCAGTCTTTCAATTTGAAGTTAGAGGCTATGTCTGAAGCACAACAGGGTGAATCAGCAAACTCAATAGCTCAACTTCCTCAACCATTGGAAGCATACGCTCACCAAGTCATTGCGGAACAATATCGCCGTATCGTTAAGCAAGAAAAGAAGGTACTGGCAGATAAAAATCCAGAAGCATTACATCAGATGCGGGTTGGAACCCGTCGCCTCCGGACTGCCCTCCAAGTCTTTGATGGTGCGATCGAGCTTCCCAAAGCGGGCAGTGCTTTACTTCAATATCCGTCCTTGTATAGCAATGAAGACAAAATGGTCGCTAAGGCTGAAAGGCTTGCTGATAGGAGCCTACAGGAGTAGCCTGCCGTTTTCGTCATTGGGTTTCATAATGAGATTTCCTTGTTGAAAGGATGTCAGATTTAGTGTGGTTAATATTCACTGTCGTCCTTTTGCACTAACGCTACAACAGTTTTTATCACCACCTCTGGATCCACAGGTTTGCTCAAATGCTGTTGAAATCCAGCTTGTAGCGCTTGCTGTTGATCTAGATCTCTAGCGTAAGCCGTCAGGGCGATTGCCTTGACTTGTCCTCCTTGCTCAGGTGGCAGTCTCCTAATCTGTCGCATCAGCATATAGCCATCCATGTCAGGCATGCCAATGTCGCTCAGGAGTATATCAGGCGGAGACTGCGTTAATGCTAAAAATCCTTCGCTGGCGGTCGCAGCAGTGGTGACGCTGGCACCTGCCTGCTCCAGAACAAACGCCACAAACTCGCATGAATCAACTTCGTCATCAATCACCAAAACTTGAACGCCCTCTAAAGGACTGAGTGTTGAATGCTGAGTGTTGAATGCTAAACCCTCAGTCCTCAGTCCTTGGTTCTCAGTCCTTGGCAGTGGTAGTTTGACTGTGAACGTTGCTCCCATACCTTCACCTCTACTGGCTGCCTGTACTGTGCCGCCGTGAAGTTCAACCAAGTGACGTGCGATCGCTAAACCCAGTCCTAATCCCCCAAATCTACGAGTGGTTGTACTATCTGCTTGGCGAAAGTAATCGAAGACGTAGGGTAAGAACTCAGCAGGAATCCCTTCTCCGGTATCACTGACCGTGATTTGGGCTTGATGATCGGTCTGTGCTAGTCGCACCTCAACTTGACCCCCTGCGGGTGTGAACTTAACCGCATTAGAGAGCAGGTTCCACACCACTTGCTGTAAACGAGTTGCATCGCCTGAAACCTGTCCAACCTCAGACAAGCTGAATTTCATCTGAATCGATTTGGCTTCTGCTGCGAGTCGCACTGTTTCGAGTGCTGCTTTAATAATGACTGCCAAATCAACTGGACTGACATTGAGAGCTAATTTGCCTTGGAGAATTCGGGAGACATCCAACAAATCCTCAATCAATTCCGCTTGCAGTTTGGCGTTGCGTTCAATGGTGGCGATCGCTTGCTTGGTCTTTGCTTCGTCTAGGTTGCCGTTTTGCAGCAGTCTTGACCAACCCAGAATGGGATTGAGCGGCGATCGCAACTCATGAGAGAGCACGGCGAGAAATTCATCTTTAATGCGGTTCGCTTGCTCGGCTTCTTGTCGTGCTGCTTGCTCCCGGACAAGCAGTTGCTCCCGTTCTGCTTCAGCTTGTTTGCGATCACTAATATCACTAACGAAAATGGTGACACCCTTTGCAAAGGGATAAATGCGATTCTCAAACCAGCGTTGGATGGGTGGATAAAAAAGTTCGACTCGAACAAAGATTTGTTCAGTTACGGCACGATGCACAGCAGTATCAAAGGGCGTGTTCACGACTTCAGGAAACAACTTCCAGATGCAGTGCCCCAGCAACTCTTCCTGAGTCTTGCCCGTTACTGCGGATACTTGCTCATTCACAAAGGTATAGCGCCATTCGCGATCGAGCACAATGAATTGATCATTAATCCCAGCCAAAACGCTTTCTAATCTAGCTCTAATGGTTTCTGCTTCCATCCGGAGCAAATGCTCTTGCTGGGTTGCTTCTCGCCGCAATTGAGCCAGTTTTAGACTTGCCTCCACTCGCGCGATTAACTCACGGGCAGAAAAGGGTTTGGTCAGATAATCATCGGCTCCTGCTGCTAATCCCTCCACGCGGGCTTCTTCTCCCGCACGAGCAGACAGCAGAATGATGGGAACCTCTCTCGTTTGCGGATCGGCTCGCAGGGCTTGTAATAAGCCAAACCCATCCAGTTGCGGCATCATCACATCTGTCAAGACTAAATCTGGAACCCGCTGCCGAGCAGCCGCCAGAGCTTTAGCGCCATCTGATACTGCTTCTACCTCGTATTGCTGACTTAAAAGCCGCTTGACGTAATCGCGCATATCCGTGTTGTCGTCTGCTAAAAGAATCCGGGCAGCCGAGGGGGTAGGCACTGGAGAGTCAGGAGTGAGGGTCGGAAGTATTTCTTCCCGATTTCCGATTTCCGATTTCCCATTCCCTGCTTCAGGGAGCCAACGTAGGGCTTCTTCCACATAAGCGTTCGCACGTAATGCCGTTGATGATGAGGTGCGATCGGCATTAATGCGGTCTTGGGGCAAATGATCTGTTCCGGTTGGAATAGTGATTGTGAAGCAGGTTCCTTGCCCTTCCACACTGGCAACGTCGATCGTGCCCTGGTGCAATCTCACTAACTCCTGAACCAGGGAAAGTCCAATTCCCGATCCCTCAAAGCTGCGCCCCTGTGCTCCTTTAACTCGATGAAACCGCTCAAACAGTTGAGGCAGTTCCCCAGCCGGAATACCAATACCCGTGTCCCGCACGGCTAGCTGAACATGGTTGCCTTGCCATTCCAGGTAAACTGAGATCTCTCCTGCAAAGGTGAACTTGAAGGCATTCGAGAGCAAATTGAGGACGATCTTTTCCCACAGTTCGCGATCGACATACACGGGTTTGGGTAACGGAGAACAATTGACAACCAGCCGAAGATTGGCGCGTTCGATCGCCGAACGGAAGACACCTGCCAATTCTGCGGTAAATTCTGCTAAATCTGTTGGTTCATAGACCACTTGACTTCTCCCAGATTCGATTCGAGAAAAGTCAAGGAGCGTATTGACCAGCTTCAACAACCGCAAGCCATTCCGTTGCACCATTTCAATTCGCGTTTGCTGATTTGCAAGCAGAGGTTCATCCCGATCGCTCAACGCATCTTCAATCGGACCCAGCATCAACGTCAGGGGTGTGCGAAACTCATGACTCACGTTGCTGAAAAACACGGTTTTAGCGCGATCGAGTTCGGCGAGTGCTTCAGCCCGTTTGCGTTCTTCTTCATAGGCCTGGGCATTGGCGATCGCCGTTGCTACATTGCTGGCAACCAGTTCAAAAAAGCCCTGGTACTCATCATTAAATGCACGTCGAGGGCTAACTCCAAGCACCAATAACCCTGATAATTGCTGCTTTTGCCCAGCTTGAACAATTGGCAAGACAATGGCAGATCGCGAAGGCTCATCCCAAGCTCCACCCGTTAGCCTCCCAAACCGGGTCATTAAATCATCAATAATTTCAAGGGTTCCTGTCCTGCGTACCTTGGCAAACTCCCAGTCATCATTTTCTTGAGTTAGGTCAACCTGTTTAGGACTGGCAGGAGTTTCGGCGTCTACCCTGACCGTTCCGACCAGATGAGCCTCTGTGCCAGCTTGTTCGACTAAGTACAGCAAGGCAAAGGGGATGTCGTAAGGGTTGTTTGCCAGAGTGGCACTGGCGATCCGACAGGTTTCCCCAACTGACTTGGCTTCCACTGTGTTTGCTGCTAGTTCTCGTAACGTTCTGAGTTGCCGTTCACCGATCACTCGCCGGGTGGTCTCAGTCACAGCAGTGAACGCCCCTCCAACCTCTCCTGTACTCAGGAAGATAGGGCTATAGGAGTAAGTGAAATAGGTTTCCTCGGTGAATCCATAGCGATCGACGAGCAGCAGCATATCTTCAGACCAGGTTGCTTGGGCTGTTTCCAGAACGCTGTGAAGCTGCACGCCAATAATGTCCCAAATTTCTGACCAAACTTCTTGTCCTGGTCGTCCGAGTGCGTTTGGGTGTTTAGTGCCTAGGATGGGTCGCCAAGCATCGTTATAAATCAACACAAGTTCCTTGCCCCACCAAATCACCATCGGAAAGCGGGAGTTTAAGCTAATACTTACGGCTGTTTTCAGGCTCGATGCCCAGCCGGAAAAGGGACCAAGCAATGTTTGTGACCAATCAAGGGCACGCATTCGAACTGCAAGCTCACTATCGCCTGGGAAGAAGCGCTCCAGTTCGTGATCGCTCAGATGGTCGGACTGGTTCATGCTGCTTCTCCTGTCGTATGCATTACCAATGTCATGCCCATTTCTCTTTCAACTAATCCGTCTAGCTAATTGGAAACTGATAGTACTGAATTATGTTGATTCATTTGGTGCTCTTCAGCAATGTGACGATCGTCTGCACTAATGCTTCTGGTTCCACAGGTTTGCTCAAATGTCTTTGAAAGCCAGACTCTAACGCCTTTTGTTGATCCAGATCTCTAGCGTAAGCCGTCAGCGCAATCGCCGGAATCTTGCCACCCCTGTTGGGAGGACGCGATCGGATCTGCTGCATCAGCATATACCCATCCATTTCTGCCATACCCACGTCACTCACAAGCACATTGGGAATGAACTGATCGAGGGCTTGCAGCGCTTCAAACCCAGAGACAACAGCTGTCACGCTTGCTCCACTTTGTTCTAAGAGAAACGCCTGAAGTTCACGAGCATCAGTCTCATCATCCACCAGCAAAATTTTCAAGTTTCTCAAGGGAGCCTCTGTCGTCACACTGTCATAGGGCGCATCTGTCTCGACTGATCGAGCTTGTGAACCGAGGGGTAGCTGTACAGTAAAGATTGCACCTTGATTCTCTCCTTCGCTCTCTGCCCAAACGGTTCCCCCGTGCATTTCCACAATTTGCCGCACGATCGCTAACCCTAGCCCCAATCCGCCAAACTTGCGAGTGGTTGTCGAATCTGCCTGCCGGAAGTACTCAAACACATGAGGTAGAAATTGCGGATCAATGCCTTTGCCGCTATCAATCACTCGAATCTGAGCTAGGTGATCGAGTTGTCGCAGTTCAATGGTCACTTGTCCACCGTTTGGTGTGAACTTAACGGCATTCGTGAGCAAGTTCCAGATCACTTGCTGTAACCGAGCTGCATCACCAGAAACAGGAGCGATTGCGGTTGTGAGGTCAAGCAAGATTTGAATTTGCTTGGCTTCTGCTGCCAACCGCACGGTTTCAATTGCTGCTGTAATCACAAACGTCAAACTGACAGGAGCTACGGTTAAGCTCAACTTGCCCTGCATGATGCGAGAGATGTCGAGTAGATCTTCAATCAGTTGCGTCTGGAGCTTGGCGTTACGCTCGATCGTTGCCAATGCTTCGCGTTGCTGAGTTGCATCTAATTTGCCGCTTTGCAGTAATCTTGTCCAACCCAAGATCGGGTTGAGGGGCGATCGCAACTCGTGAGAGAGCACTGCCAAAAATTCGTCTTTGATGCGATTTGCACGTTCAGCTGTCTCCCGTGCGGATTGTTCGCGCTGTAAGAGCTGTTCACGTTCCTTTGCGAGGTGCAAGCGGACAGCTTCGACCTGTTTGCGCTCAGTGATATTGTGGCTGACAGTTGCCAAACCAATTTGCTGGCCGTTTACGTCTTGGAGGTAAAAAACGTTGTACGTCATCCACAGCGCTTCACCTGTCTTGAAATGGCGAAAGCGAATTTCTACTTCTGCCTGTCCATCCTGCAACACACGCGGGAAAAAACTATTGAGGATAAAGTCTTGGTCCTCAGGAAAGAAAAATTCTCCAACTGGCGTTTCTCGATATTGCTGCACGTCCTCTAGCCCGACCATTTTTCTGCCTGCTTCATTGATGTAGAACGGCACAAAATTTAGGTCGCACATGCCAATGAAGTCTGTACTGCTATCAGCAAGGGAAGCAAACTTCTGGATCTCCAGTTGAGCTTGTTTGTGATCAGTAATATCTGTGTTGGTGCCAAACCAGCGCAAAACAGTTCCCGCTTCATCCCTAATCGGAATCGCGCGAGATAGAAACCATCGGTATTCTCCATCTTTGCTTCGCAGTGGAAAAGTATCTTCCCAGTGTTCACCCGTTTCAAAACAGCGGCGGACATACTTAACGACGCGATCAACGTAATCAGGATGATGCACCTGTTGCCAACCCCAGCCCTGCATTTGCTCCAGGGTGGTGCCCGTGTACTCAAACCAGCGGCGGTTGTACCAAAAGATCCAGCCGTTCGCGTCTGCCATCCACGCAAATTGAGAGATATTATCTGCTAGGGTGCGGAAATGCTCCTCACTCTCGCGCAATGCGACTTCTGCAAGTTTGCGATCGGTAATGTCAATGGCAGCCCCATAAATCACTTGTTCTTCTAGCTGAGGCTTTGCTCTCCAAAGCAACCAGCGATAAGAACCATCTTTGTGGCGATAGCGGTTTTCAAACGCTAAGGTTTCGTTGCCAGAGAAAAGACTATCTGTTTCCAAGACGGATGGGTTGATGTCGTCTGGGTGGACAAAATCTGTCCAAGGACGGGAGGTTATTTCGTCAGGTTTCCAACCGAGCAACCGTTCAAAAGTGGGACTAACCCACTGAAAGTACCCATCAGTTCTCGTGATTACTTGCAAATCTGAGGCGACAGCAAAAAACTGCTCCCGCTCTTGCTCAACCTTTTTGCGTTCGTCTTCGACGCGCTTCGCTTCGCTGATGTTTGTAAATAGAATGGCAAACTGGTGGTTCTGCGGCTCATTGACGCAAAAAGCATTGACATTAAACCAACGATTCAGGGCGATCGACTGCTGCTCGAACCGTACAGATTTGCCTGTTTGTACAACGCTGCCGTAAATCTCAACCCAATCGTTCTCTAAATCGGGAACGAGTTGCCGTGCCGTTTTACCCACTGCTGACTCTAAGCCCGTGAGCTTGGCAAAGGTGGGATTGACTTTCAGAAATCGATAATCATGGGGTTTACCATGCTCATCAAACAGCATTTCGCAAATGCAAAAGCCTTCATCAATTGACTCAAACAGCGTGCGGTATTCTTCTTCCGACTGGGCAATCTTCTGGGCTGCCAATCGCAGTTCCAATTCATCGACCACCATAGCGGCTAAATCCACCAGGGTCGCTTGCTGCTCTGCGGTGAATGGGTCGCGGGGCTGACTGTCGAGTAGACACAGGGTTCCGAGATTAAAGCCGTCGTGACTGAGCAGGGGCGCACCTACGTAAAACCGCACTCCCGGTTCACTTTGGACGAAGGGATTACAGGCAAAGCGATCGTCGAGCCGAGCATCGGGGATAATCAGCGGCTCATCAGTCAGCACTGCAAAGCTGCAAAGTGTCGCATCACGGGACACTTCATTTGCACCGAAGCCAACGCAGGACTTAAACCAGGCTCTTGACTCATCAAGCAATGAAATGAGCGCGATCGGCATATCAAATAGCCGTGCTGCCAAGCGAGTGATGCGATCGAATGCAGCTTCGGGTGGCGTGTCGAGAATTTTGTAGCGATGTAGGGCTGCCAACCGTTCTGCTTCGTTTGCGGGAATCGGCGGGGTGAAAGGTTTTTGCGACACTGGGTCAGTCATAGAATCAGCGGGGGCAGTGAACTCAGAATTGAGGTTGGAATGAGGAATGAATAGTGAACGGATTCTAGCCAGTGCATCATGCGTTTGCTTTCCTATCCGGGAAATATTTGCCTCGAATGGCCTGGCTGCGTTCCCGCAACGTCGCATTGGGGGACTGAGACAACTGGTTTAGCAACATGTCAATTTGCTTAAGTGCTAAAGGAGAAGGCGTAGCGCGTCCATTCTCCCAACGATTAATGGTGGCAAAGGTCATGCCTAATTCGTCAGCAAACTTTTCCTGCGATAGCTGCATTGCATGGCGCAGTTCTCGCACGAGTTGAGCGATCGCGGGTTGTTGCAGCCGACGCGGTTTGGGTGTGAGGAGCATCTCATGGACAATTATATAGAGCTACATACCACCTTTGGCGGAAATCGTCTTCCTGTCTACTATCCAGAGTCAGAAGCATTTTGCTGTTGATAAACTTTGAGCTGTTTTCAGTTCTCCAGCCCTAGGTGGTTCAAAGCAATCATCATCATTGTTCAGAACGAACGACAGGAATAGCTAGTTAGCATCAAGAGAGGTGATGGACTCATCTATGAAGGTGGAGAACCTGAGGTGCCGCTGTCTGGGAGGGTAAAGACGATGTTTTTAAGTATTAGAAAGCAATACTCTGATTAAGACCCTCTGAAGGTATGAATCCGTATTGGTTTATTTATCATTTACAGTTTGATGCTATTACAGGAAAATTAGAACGTCATTATACTGGTTCAACTATTAAGCATTTGACTGGTGCTTCACTCTCGCATTATGTAGTGAAAGTACCAAGTATTAAGGAACAGAATAAGGTTAAACGAATTAAGAACTTAATGGAGCTTATTGGAGAACTTAGAAACTCATCTACTCAAATAACTAAAAGTTTAGATGTCCTCAATCAGTCAACCCTTGCCAAGGCCTTTCGAGGTGAACTAGTTGAGCAAGCTCCAATGATGAACCTGCTTCCGTGTTGCTCGATCGAATTCGGACAGAGCGAGAAAAAGTGCAGGGTAGCAAAGGCACAAAAGGACGGAAGAGCCGCAGCCCTACGAACTTTGCCATCAAGAGATGCTCGCTCTCACCGAACACCACTTGATTCCTGGCCAAAAGACGAAACGCAAGGGGCTTGACCCAGCCCCACAATTCAAATTTGCTCTGCCTGCCACCGACAAATCCATAGGCTCTACGACAACTCCCATTTGGGATTACACCTGAATACTCTAGAGAAGCTAAAGCAAGACCCACAGCTACAAGAATTTCTTGCCTGGGTTCACAGACAAGACCCAAACAAGAGAGTAAAAATGGATTGAAAGCGTTGAACCTTGCCTGAAACAGTTAAGATCAGTTCCAGATTGGCAATCTGTCGTGGGTGAACTGGAGTGATGAGTTTCGCTGCTTCAGTTCACCCAATTGTTGTTTAGAACAAACGATGGGACAGAGCAATATGAATCAGCAGTTGCCCCAGTTTATTCATCATGTTGTCGATCGATTGCAGGCAATTGAGGGAATTGTGGCGATCTCACTGGGAGGCTCAAGGGCAAGAGGCAACCACACCTCAAAGTCAGACGTAGATCTGGGGCTTTATTACCAGCCCGAGAATCCGCCTGATCTCCTTGCTCTGAATCACCTTGCCTCTAAACTGGACGATAGCCATCGTACAAACTTGATCACCCCAATCGGTGAGTGGGGAACGTGGATTAACGGCGGAGGGTGGCTCAAGGTGGAAGGCATTCCAGTCGATTTTCTTTATCGGAACGTGGCTCAGGTAAATCAGGTCATCGATAACTGTCATGCTGGAAAAATCACGATCGACTACCAACCTGGGCACCCCCACGGCTTTGTATCTTCAATTTACATGGGTGAAGTCGCCCTTTGTCTGCCACTTCATGATCCAAATGGCGTTTTAGCTGCTTTGAAGGTTAAGACAATACCTTATCCGGCAAAACTTGCGGAGGCAACCATTAACAAATTCGCTTGGGAAATCAGTTTCTCGCTAGTGGTTGCTCAAAAAGCAGTTGCACGGGGTGATGTTGCCTATGCCGCAGGCTGCTGTTTTCGCAGTGTGGCATGTATGAATCAGGTTCTATTTGCGCTGAATGAGGTGTACCTGCTGAATGAGAAGGGTGCTGTGGCACTTGCTAATGGCTTTACGCTTTGTCCTGCGGACTATCAAAGACGAATCGAGTCAGTGTTTGCATTGTTAGCGGCTGACGCAGAATCGACCAGGGGGGTGGTAGGCCCTTCGGGCATCAGCGAAGCTACCGCTATCCTGGATGAAATTGAGCAGGAATTGAGTCAATGGTATGGCGATCGGCGTTTAACAATGTAAAATGCAACGGATTTTGAATTCCTTGCATCTTATCTCTGCAATTCTGATTGCCTCTTCAAGTCTGGATATCCTGCTATAAAGGGGAATTGTTGAGGTTGGAGATCTGAGAATGACGCTTGAGGTTCCGAGGTTAAAGTTTGAAGTTCGGAAGTCGAAATTCCGTGTTTGGAAGTCCAAGTTTTGCCTGCCGAGCGCAGATGTTGGAGTTCAAAGGTCAAAACTTCGGCTTCTAAGGTTGGAGTTTTGTGTTTTGGGGTCAAATGGTGATGTATGGAAGGCGATCGGGGAGAGCAGATGAATCAATCCAGTATTCACGGAGGTTGCCTTTGCAAAACGGTGACATTTGAAGTGAACCCGCCGTTCCAGAAAATGGTTCATTGCCACTGCTCACGGTGTCGCAAAGGTACGGGCACGGGTCACGCCACCAATCTAACTGTTGAACCCAGCCAGTTCCGATGGCTTTCAGGGGAGGAAGACATCACCCGGTATGACCTTTCCACGGCAAAGAGCTTCGGCAAATGGTTTTGCCGTCATTGCGGATGTCCCGTCCCACGTCTCGCGCGCAACGGTAAGATCATGGTGATTCCGGCAGGCTCGTTGGATACCGTCCCACCTATCACTCCGACAGATCACATCTTCTGGGCATCGAGAGCGCCGTGGGGCTGTACGAGCGGCGGGCTGCCCACCCATGCCGAGTATCCAGAGTCATGGTAGAGCTAGAACGTGCCTAATGCGATGGAACTTGAAACCACACATCTCCGCCTTGTGCTGCAATCGACCGAAGAGATTCTCGCCCAGATTGAGACGATGAGCCCTGCAGATCAGGCTGAGGTTTCCCTTGGCTGGCTTGCACAGCTTCGGGCTGCCTCATCTGCGAACCCGTGGACACATGGCTTCGCGATCGTGCTTAAGACGAGCGGTGCCGTCATTGGCAGCTGTGGGTACAAAGGTCCACCCAATTCCGATCGCGTCGTTGAAATTGCCTACGGCGTGGATGCCGATCACCAAGGGCGTGGGTATGCGACTGAGGCAGCAGCAGCCCTGACCCGCTATGCCTTAGAGAGTTCTCGGGTGCGGTTAGTTTGTGCCCACACACGGCCGGAGGAGAATGCTTCAACGCGGGTTCTTACCAAGTGTGGCTTCCGCTGGGCTGGAGAGGTGAACGATCCGGAGGACGGTCTTGTGTGGCGGTGGGAGCGTACAAGTGGCGTAACCTGACCCTGCTTGTAGGGAACGAAAGTCCGGGCAGATACGTTGAAAGTGCAGATTTTTTTGCAACTATTCATGCCGACCAAAAATTAAGTAGGAAGCAGTTTACCGATATCTGGACAGATACTATACAGTAAGCGTCAATCTCTCTGGCTCATCACCAAACCCATGACCCAACTCGATCAATCTGCGCTGAATGCTCGAAATTATCTACTTGCTTTGTTTCTGCTGCTCTGCGTCTTAGACACTGCATTAGTGATCATCGCCAAGGATAAGTGGGCGATTGGTCGCATCTTATTCACAATTGCAGTGATGTATTTTGTTATACAGGGACGGAAATGGGCTAAATGGCTTTTGGTGGGCATCTGTAGTTTACTGGTTGTCGTTCTAATCGCGATGGTGCTTGCGCTTAGTTCAAAACTCTCGACTATCCTGATGATTGGAAGTCTAATGATGGTTATTCTCAGCACTGTTATTCCCATTTATATGATCAGCAATAAAGATTTGAACCGTTATTTTTCTTATAAACGGCAAGCTTAATTTCTAACAGCTCCCATACAAGAAATTCGTCTCAACAGTACTGCCTAACAACGCTTATGCATATCGATCGTTGAAAGAGGATCAGTTGTGATGCAAAGACTATTTCCGGCGGGTAATGGCCATGTTAGCAACACTATCCAACATCACCTTCACAACCAATCTATGGAAGTTCCAACGACTGCACTGACCACTCATCAACTGTTCATCAGCAGAGCCGTACCGCATTTTGCAGCAGACTCGCGATTGGTGGGTGTTGCAGCAGCAGGTTCTTGGGCGGAGAACTCAATGGACGAGTTCAGTGATCTTGATTTGATCATTGCCGTGGAGCCTGAAAGCTTTGAACAGGTCATGTCTGAGCGACAGAGCATTGCTGCATCACTCGGAGAGTTATTGGTATCGTTTACTGGAGAGCATGTGGGTGAGCCACGGGTATTGATCTGCCTTTACAACTTACCGCTATTGCATGTCGATCTCAAATTTTTGCCCATTACTGATGTTGCAACGCGAGTCGATGAGCCAGTGGTTCTTTGGGAACGTGACGATCGTCTATCACAGGCTTATGCTGCTAGCACCGGTACGTATCCCTTACCCAATGAGCAGTGGATCGAGGATCGATTCTGGATATGGATTCACTATGGAACTGGCAAAATCGCGCGAGGAGAACTATTTGAGGCGCTAGACTTCATTTCATATCTCCGTAGTACGGTTCTTGGTCCTTTGGGACTCCTGCAAGCAGGATGCAAACCCTCAGGTGTTCGGAAGATTGAGCAACTTACACCTAACCTAGCTGAAGCTCTTAAAGGCACGGTTGCTCCGCACGATCGGGAGAGTTGTTATCTTGCATTGGAACGCTGCATTGAAATTTATCGATCGTTCCGTTCAGCAACAGTGATCCAGCATGAAGCGGCTGAGGAAGCGGCTGTTGAATATTTGAGGACGATGCGTGCACATCAAGTCTAAGATTCTCACTCACCCTGATTAATACACAAAGTCTGCGATCGTATGACGGGTATGATTTTGACTGCACTGGCTGTCGAACTCATTATGAGGTGATCAGTGTTCAACAATGGCTCAGTTAAGGATTAACATGAGGCAAAGGCGCTGCACTAACCCCCTACAATCTGCTCGTGCCCTGCTCCCTTCTGGTGACGGGTGAGCTTGGTTGTTAGCTGGCTGTATAGGAGGGGTAACTGCTGCTCACGAGGAGGTCGGATGGAATTGACGAGCGTGGTGGTCTATGTGGAGGATGGAGCGGTGCCAGCCGCTCTTGAGTTTTACGAGTGTGCGCTTGGACTGACGCGCCGCTTCTACGACCCCGACTACCAGTTTGGGGAGTTAACGGGGTGCGGAGCTGTTACTCTGGCGGTGGCGGCGCACTTGACAGGGGAGCGTTTGATGCCAGCGGGCTATGAACGACCGAGCTTGCAGACGCGCGTGGCGAACATTGAGGTGGCCTTTACAACGGACGATGTGCGCGGTGCGTTCAGGCGTGCTGTCGCGGCAGGGGCGCAGGTGCTTGCGGAGCCATACGTGCTGCCTTGGGGGCAGGAGGTTGCTTATGTCCGTGCGCCGGACGGTACGCTATTGGGATTGTGTGCACCGCTGCCTGCTCCTGGAATTGGAGAAAGCACGCCCGCTCCGCTGGTTCCCTAATCAATCGTCGCAACTGACGCATCGGCTCAAAGCTTCTCGGTATTCACGGCTTCACGCAGTCCGTTGTGCAGCTAAACTCAGGCATCAAACCCAAACTGCACTCGACCGGGAAAGCTAACCCATCAGTAGCCCTACCCACACCCGAGCAGCAGTGTCAGATGATGGAAGGCACGATCGCCACACAATTTAAGACGATCGCAGCCGCAGAGCAAGGAACTTTTTCTGTTCTACCCCTTGACCCTGACGTGGCGTAAGGTTTCTACCATAGATTCATTCACAGATGGTTGGCTCCAATTGGAAAGGAGGGAGTGAATGTACGTTTTGCTTTAAGCGTGGGGTGTTGTGGGCTTACTATCCGCCAGAGCAGGTCGTTTTCATCACGAATGAGCACACAACCGTTTATACCAGGGATGAGACTATCCATAAACATCATTGCGCGATTTGCGGATGCAGTACCCACAACGAATTGCGCTTTACGTGGGGCGAAAACGGACCCGATTTCACTCGATCGCAGGTCGCTGTTAATGCAAGGCTGTTTGACGATTTCGGCCTTGCGGCAGTGCGGGTTGAACATCTTGACGGACGAAATCTCTGGTAGTCGCTGGAAGCGAGAAAAGCGATCGATCTGAGAGTGTGAGTCCCAATAACCAATGGCTGATGACCATTCCTCAACTATCTCTTGACAACCTTCAGTAGTACATTTATACTATTACTTGATTAACTGCGCGGTTAAATACTTCCCATCTCAATGCCCACCGACCCATTGAGCATCACCTTTTCTGCCCTGGCTGATCCCACCCGTCGTGCCATCCTGGTTCATCTGACAAAAGGCGAAGCCTCAGTAATGGAACTAGCCCAGCCCTTTGAGCCTGCCTGCTATTTCCAAACATCTTAAGGTACTAGAACGGGCTGGATTGATTACATGGGGTCGAGACAAGCAATGGCGGCCCTGTCGGCTAGAGGCAGAACCACTTAAGGGTGTGGATCACTGGCTGGAACAATACCGTCAATTCTGGGAGCAGAGTTATGGAGAAAAATCATGGCTGCAAAAGACGGGGTAATTAACGGCAACACCGAAAAACGAACTGACGATCGCGCGTGTGTTTGCTGCACCCCGCAGCCTTGTATTCAGAGTTTGGACTCAGCCAGAGCATTTTGCTCGTTGGTTAGGTCCCGAGGATTTTAGAGCGATCGCTTGTTAGATGAACGTGCAAGTGGGCGGCATTTATCGAGCCTGTATTCGTTCACTTGAAGGCACTGATCATTGGATGCAGGGAGTCTACCGCGAAGTTATTGAGCCAGAACGATTGGTTTTAACCTTTGCCTGGGAGGATGAGGATAATCAACCCAAACATGAAACTTTGGTTACTGTAACCTTTACAGAGCAGGGTAATCAGACGCTGATGACCTTCCTGCTGTATTTTCACGAGTTCGGCACCAGATTCACCGACAACTTTGGCAGGTCTAAACCTATTAATTCAAGGAGTACATCATGAAATTGAGTCCCTATTTGATGTTCAACGGTCAATGTGAGGCAGCGTTTAAGTTCTATGAGCAATGCTTGGGTGGGAAAATTACAGCGATGATGACGTTCGGAGAAGCACCCGATCCATCAACGGTCGAGCAGACACCACCGGAATGGCACAACAAAATCATGCACACCAGCCTGCACTTTGGCGATCAGGAATTGATGGGTTCTGATAGCCCACCCCAATACTATGAAGAAGCGAAAGGGTTTTCTGTCTCGATTAGCCTGGATGACTCAGCAGAAGCGGAACGTATCTTTCATACCCTGGCAGAAAACGGTACGGTACGAATGCCACTCCAGCAAACCTTCTGGGCTTACCGTTTCGGGATGCTGGTCGATCAATTTGGCACTCCCTGGATGATTAACTGTGATCAGGCTGCTTAATAGACTTGTCGGGAAATAAGCAAGAATAGAAGGCAGAAATGGGATAAGCAAATGCTGGATATTGAACGGGTGCTGACACAAGACCGCTTGCTGCGCGCTTTAACTGGCTTGAATCG
>NZ_JAMPKZ010000043.1:0-24027 GCF_039962215.1 Leptolyngbya sp. ST-U4 | reverse complement strand
TCCTCCAATTCTCATCCAGCTAAAAAGGCTTGTGTCACTTTAGCTTGAGTCGATGAAAGTTGAAGCAGATAGAGGCTTCCAGACAAATTCACCCAGAGAGCAAAACCCGCAACCAGTTGAAGGTTATTTTCTCTAGGCATTACTAAACTGCCAGTCATGCCCGATATCGCGATGTTCAGCCATGATTCCTCTTAGCTAGTTCAGACAAGCTGCGTAATTGGTCCGCCACCATTGCTTGAACTGATCCCAATCCTCCCTGGAATTAGGCAGCTAATCCTTAAGTTCTTTAAGAGACTGCTTGAGTACAGGATCGTGGTCTAGGTCTAGGTCGAGGGCACGGGCGGGGCAAAGCAACCGATTTACTGCACGGAGACGACAGCGAATCGGACGAGTAGCAGCTGAGCATGGCAGCACAGTTCTCCAATTCTATACCTGAAAGGCTCTGCTGCCTTTACCTCTAACCATCTTGACTTGTTAGATTGCTCTATTCCTGACTTGTTGACTTGTCATACTTACATAAAGCTGACTTGCTATACATCCTGACTTGTTGTATTTATAGGTTGCTAACCTGCAAACAAGTTGGAGGCAAGGCTTGATGAAAATTGCCGTCGCTAACCAAAAAGGGGGCGTAGCGAAGACGACTTCTGTGATTTGCCTAGGGGGAGTGCTGATTAAAAGCTGCTCTTGCCTCGCGATCGACTTTGACCCACAAGGGAACCTGACAACCGGGCTGGGGGTTGAAGTGACAGAAGGTCAGCTCACCACCTACAACGTGATTACAGAACGTTCTTCTGCAAAGGAAGTGCTAGTTCCTACACGATCGGGCTTGACTCTACTTCCCTCTGATATTTCCCTTGCCAGTGCTGAGCCAGAGCTGATGTCTAAGATCGGAAACTTCTTTTTGCTGAAGGAAGTGCTGGAGCCGATCGAGAGTCAGTTTGACCATATCCTGATTGACTGCCCACCGAGCTTAGGGCTACTGACGGTCAATGCTCTAGCAGCAGCGGACGCTGTTTTAATTCCAGTGCAGTGTCAGTTTTTTGCCCTCAAAGGTTTGGCTGCTCTGTTGGAAACGATTCAAAGTGTCCAAAAGCGACTTAACCCAGACCTAAAGATCCTGGGAGTCCTGCCGACGATGGCGGAGCGGAATACCATCATGACTCAGGATGTGCTGACTTCACTCAAGGGTCGACTGAAGGACATTCCTATATTCGACCCAGTTCCCAAGTCTGTTAAGTTCCCAGAATCCAATGTTGCTGGGGAGCCAATTCATACCTACGCCGATGATTCCAAACTGGTGAAACCTTACCAGACGATCGCTAACACAATCATGGAAGTTCAGAGCAATGGCGCAAAGAAGAGCAAGGTTAAGCGATAACGACCCGCTTTCGCCAACCGATCGAGTGTTGGCAGGGTTTGAACGACATAGCAAGAAGACAAGTCAACTTGTTAACCAGCCAGAAAGTCAGGTAGATGCTAGCGGTGTTGGTCAGCAAGAAAGCAAGCTAGTAAGTCAGGAAGTTGAGAACCCTACAAGTCATCAAGTCAACAAGTCAAAAATTCAGGAAGTTGAGAAGCCGATTGCCGAAGAAGTTAACCAATCAACAAGTCAGAAAGCTGTAAAGTCATCCAGTCAGGTTGCTGTAAAGCCAGAGGAACCATCTGCTCCTATTCCTGCACCTGATCCTAAAGAAGTCAACCAGCCAACAAGTCAACCAGCTAGCAAGCCAACCATTCGCAAGGCAACATTCCAGATTAGCGATGCTGTTCTTCAACAGCTAGATACCTTTCACCTTCAGCTTCAGCTTGAACTGGGGAAGGCGAACGCTCCCTATAAAGAAGTGATTGTCGAAGAGGCGATCGCCCGGATTTTGACCCAAGCTCTCAGCGATCGTGCCAGCCTCATTACTACACTGCAAGAGCGACAGCAGCAGCGCGAGGCGTAGGGTTTCCCTTGTGCGGATGAAGGTTTGGTACTGAATGGATTACTACTTTAGGCAATGGCTGAACTTTTCAAGGGTGGAAGTGAATACGAACGCTTCCTGCGGGACTTAAAGGAGCGGATACGATCGGCTCAGGTACGTGCTGCTGTATCGGTGAATCGAGAATTAGTGCTACTTTACTGGCACATTGGACGCGAGATTTTGGTCCGTCAGCAGCAGCAGGGCTGGGGTGCGAAGGTCATTACTAAGTTGGCGAAGGACTTAAAGGCGGCATTCCCAGAAATGAAGGGTCTATCTCGCACCAACCTTCTGTATATGAGGGCATTCGCTGAGGCTTACCCAGATGAGCAAATAGTCCAGCAATCTGCTGGACAAATTCCCTGGTTCCATAACTGCACCCTACTCGATAGGGTTAAAGACCCAGACGCGCGGATGTGGTACGTCGAACAAACTATTAAAAGGGGGTGGAGCCGGGCTACATTGATCCATCAGATCGATCGCGGCAGCTACCAGCACCAGGGCGAGGCATTAACCAATTTCAAGGCAACTCTGTCTCAGTCTCAGTCAGACCTGGCGCAGCAGGTCTTGCGCGACCCGTATAACTTCGACTTTCTCAACCTGGGTAAGCAGGCGCAGGAGCGGGATCTCGAAAATGCCCTGGTGTCACACATCCGCGAATTCCTGCTGGAGTTGGGGATGGGATTTGCGTTCATCGGCAGTCAGTTTCCGATCCAAGTCAGTGGCAAGGACTTTAGGATCGACCTCTTGTTCTATCACTTCCGGCTGCATTGCTTTGTGGTTGTTGACCTAAAGACTGTTGAGTTTACGCCAGAGTTCAGCGGCAAGATGAATTTCTATGTGAGTGCGATCGATGAAATCCTTCGTAGCCCCCAGGACAACCCGACAATCGGGATCATCCTCTGCAAGACCTAGGACAAGACGATCGTGAAGTATGCCCTGCGCGACGTAAATAAACCGATCGGGGTTTCAACCTACCTGCTGCGAGACGTGCTGCCAGAGACGCTGCAAGGGGAGCTGCCGACGATCGAGGAGTTAGAGACGCAGCTCAATATTTTGAATGTGGAGATTGAGGACGGCATCAACGTAGAAGTTGAGGAGCTAGGGGACAGCGAATAACCTTCTACTCATCCCTACTGCCGAACAATTCATAAGTTATAGCGATCGCAGATGATGTGGATCAAGCTGCTTGTTTTTGGGGGCTAGTCTCACTCCTCGCTAGCCCCTGTTTTAGCAGACTACTCTAGCGTGAGTTAGCTCCAACTTCTCTGAGCCTTTCGAGGTGACGCTCTTCAGACAAGGGAGCCGCTAACTTTGAAATCTTCTCCATTAGACAAGGAGCAAAACGGTTTCCCCACACGGCAAGATGGCTTTGCCATCCCACCACAATCTCTGTCGAGTCCTTTTGCAGTCCCACCACAAGGGAGTGAGCCACTTTTTGGGGAGTGGTCGGCACTACCCATCGAAACCACTGAAAGTTCTTTACCATGTCCGTATCCGTTAGAGAAGGCAGAAGGGCAATCACCCGGATATTGTGAGCCGATAGCTCACTCCGCAGAGCTTGAGTAAACCCCAAAATTGCAAACTTCGTTGCCGAGTAGGTTGCCATCGTTGGAGCGGCAATCTTCCCCATCAGGCTGGACACATTGACGATCGTTCCTTGGCGCTGCACAGCCATCCGTCGGGCGATCAGTCGAGTCATCGTGTACATCCCCATCAAGTTAATTGCCATCTCTTCTTGAATATGCGGCAGTTGAGACTGCAAAAAGGGGGCTTGATAAGCAACTCCAGCACAGTTGACAAGCAGATGAACGGGTCCATAATCTCGCCAAGTTTGAGCGATCTTGATGCTCACCTCAACAGGCTGCGTTAAATCCAACGCGAGCGGAACAGCTTCGGCACCGAGATCTGCGATTTCTGCTGCGACTTCAATTAGGCGTGAATGAGTCCTTGCCACTAAAATGATTCGCTGTGCGCCTTGTTTGGCAAACTCTAGGGCGATCTCACGTCCAATGCCACGAGAAGCGCCCGTAACAAGAACGGTCTTTCCTTGAATATTCATGTGAAAGCCTCCGACGCTGAGATTTAGGGAGTCCTCAGCCTTTGCTGAACGAATAGAGGGTGTAAAAAAGCTGAGGAAGTCTTTACGGAAAATTGAGCTACGGCGAGCTAGATCGATTCACATCTATACTGCCTTGTCGTTCCACAGTGTACTTCTGGGATTCAGGGAATGGGGTTAGAGTCCAGGATGTAAAGCATAAGACATAACTCCTAGATGCAAGAATCAACCAGTGATCATTCGACTTGCACACGCTAACAAAGGGATCAAGTTGCTGCAATGTTTATTAACAAAAAGCTCAAATTGTGATGTTTCGCTATAAAAGCTCTCAGAATTTTCCAGTTTGCAAGCAGGGGCGACCGCTCCGCGCAGCCGCCAAAGGCAGATCGCTCCTTCTAACCTCGTGGAGATTGCCCAAACTTCAGAGCATGCGTCGAGTTTCAAATCAGAACGGCTCTTACTCATTTTTGGTAAAAAGCAGGGGCGATCGCTGGTTTCACAACAAAGCTTCGAGGTTTCAACGCGCCTCCACATTGCAATTTACCCAAAGTGCGTAAGAACCCAAAAAGCGTATTTATCTCTACCTGAAATCCACTCAACTAGACGATCGACCATGCCTGACTTCCCCACTAGCCCTGTTCTGCCGATCGTGATCGTACCCATCGAGGGTGGAAAGAAGGAGGAACCCCGGCGATCGGAACCGCCTGACTTACGCCATTGGCAGATCGATGAATTTTTACGGCAGACCGGAAAGGCAGAGAATACACAGCGTTGCCGGAGCGTTCAATGTTGCTGGCGCAAGACCCAAGGAATAAGGGGTAGTGTTCTAAAACGTTTGAGAGTGAGAGCCATCGGCAATTCTTGGGCAAGGATAACGGGGCAAGTCTAGAACTGAACAAAAGCTGAGAAGCAGTATTGCAGGTAAGTATAAAATCAGGATGAAATTTCAGCCCAAACCATTTCCTGCTAGTGGCTAGGCTACGGTGCCAAGGAGACAATCAGCTTTTTGGGTTCTACTAAATAACCTCTACCCAAAAATCAGCCGTAATAATTTCGCTATTACGGTTAAACTGTCCCCACAGTTTGTACCTTCCGGGCTGAGGAAATTGAGTGGCAAAGTGAATTTGGTTTGCTGGTGTATTCTGCACGGCATGAGCATGAATGTAGTTTTCTCGCGTTAATGCAGGAGACTGACGCAGAATCACTAGATGCCCCTTTTCACCGAGATAAGGTTGTAAATCAGTGATGGGTTGATGACTAGTTGCATCTTGCAGGTGAAACCGTAGAACAACCTCTTCCCCTGCTCGGAGCGTTGCTTGAGTTGAAGCAAAACCAACAATAGTTTCATTAAAGGTTTTGGTACGGCTCCAATTGACTTGAGCAACAGAAGTATCGTCTCCAGCAACACGGGTTTTTAATACAGAAACCTGTTCTGGCTGTCCTGTAGGTTGGTAATCGCTGAACAGTGTGTAGCCGCCGGACTGAGGAAACTGTGCTTCAACCTCAAATTGTCCATTACCTTTGTACACAGGATGAAGATGCTGAAAGACTTGCAGATCGTCGCTGACAGCGATCAAGTGCATCATCTTCTCTTGAAACTGGTCGAATTGAGCAATCGCTTCTCCGTTCTCATCCTGTACATTAATCTGAAGGATGGTAGGAATATTAGGAGTAATTACACCAGTTGTTGTAAGTTTTGCTTGAGTTGATGCAGAAGTGTTTGCATGACCATCGCCATGCTCACCATGACTTGCGGTGTAAGTTGTGGAATGGCTGTGATTCGTTTCTTCTGCGTGAGCCGCATTTGGGTGAGTTGTCGTTGTCATAGTAGGTTCCTCCTTGACTTGAGCGAGTTGTGTACAACCTTGAACAATTGATAAAGTCGCGACGATAGCGCTCGCAGTTGCTATGCGATTCATTCTTGACTCCAGCTGTAATTTGATAAAAGGAATATTGTGAGGAGTAATAGAGAGTAAAGATTCTCTTTAATAAATGACAATGGAAACTGTTGAGTCGTGTTGATAATGTTGCACTCACCGCTTTTTACTCTTGTCGTTATCCTAGAATCTCTAGCTGGCTGGAGAGTCAAGCCCCCAGTCAAGAATTTCCTGACTGCTGAATCAAGCTTGCTTATCAACCACAATTCAAATTCAACAGAAAACAGTCCATGGGTTCTATGAAAAACCTCATGGACTGGTACTTTTATCAGAAGTAAGGGTCTATTCTAAACTCGTTCAATAATCGGACAAATTGTTTCTTCAGGATGTTCGGGCAGGGCCTCCCAATTGGATAGAAGCCCATTTAATTCCTGTTTGAGAATCTGTAATTGTTGAATCTGCTGCTCGATCTGGGAAAGCTTGTCTTCTAATTTTACTTTGATCTGATCACACGGTAAATCCCCTTGATCATGCACCTCTAGAAACTCTTTAATCTCTAACAGGCTTAAACCTAACCCCTGGGCGCGCTTGATAAACCGTAAACGACCAAATACATCTGAGTTGAATAATCGGTAGTTGCCCTCTGTTCTGCCAAACGTCTTGAGCAATCCCAACTCGTCGTAATAGCGAATGGTTTTGATCGGCAGCCCACCCTCTTTCGCTACTAAACCAATTCGTTTCAAGGTTTCTTGAGCTAACATAACAACCTCACCAATGCAATAGTTTTATCCTAAACTCTCCAGCTAGCTAGAGAGTCAAGCTCTATTGATGCTAATCTGTTCAAGGATTTTAATGAGGAAGAACAGCAGCAGAAAGCCATTGGAGAGATCGCGGTTGAAACCCTAGTTCTCGTTTTGCTCTAGCGTTCGATGCCTCTCTTAACTTCAGGTTGCTGCTTGTTCCCCCATGTTGGACGCTTGAACACACTTTGCTATTATGGAAAGCCCTCAAAAGAAGCTTCAAAACCATCGCCATCGGGGGAAGCGCACATGATGCCCGCTTGAATCTTATCGCTGGGTAGATAGGTCAACCTAAACAGTCTATATTCTAAAGTGTCATCTCGGTAAGAGATGTGAATGGCTTCCCGGCGACGTTCGACTCGCAGGTGTAGGACTTCGGGCGGGTTGAGTAGCGGAATCATAGACCAGTCGGAATAGCCGTGGGTAACGACAGCGCTCAGATTTTGCACTTCATCGACAAACTCAATACCAGTTTTTATCCAATGTTTTTCGTCAACCCGGAGCATGATTCCAGCCTGATCATAGAGATTTTTGTAGTTCCCATGAATGCCAACCTCCATTACAAAATCAGTGCTAAAGGTATCGAAGTAAAAGTGACCTGAGTCGCGAATGAAGCCATAGTGAGTTGTACGCCAAAAGTCCGTTTTGGGAGAGGTTTTAACGATCAGCCTATTACTTGAATGGAACCATTCAGTCGGTTCATTGAGCCATTGCATGGAATACCTCCAGTGTATATGTATGATTGTTTAGGGTTGCCAAAAATTTTCATCACTGACTTTCCTGAATACTGGTGATTCTATCCAGCAAGGCTGTACGAACCTGTTTCAAACTATCGCTTTGTTCTTCTATTTCTTCTAGCTGAACTAACAGCATTGCGAGAATTCTGCGATCGCCTTGTAGATGCAAAGCAGGCTGCCATGGTTGAGTTTGAAAAAGCAGGTTGTTCATTGGCTCACTCCTGAAAACGGTTTGGGCTATCCATTACCAAGTCTTGGCTAACTCCATCAAACGAGCGATCGCTGTCTCAGTTGCTTGTTGCTGCATCTCGCCCCCCATTCCTTGATAGGGAACTTCGACGTATTCCACATCCTGAATGCCCAAAAAATTCAAGATGAACTGTAGGTAGGGCACACAAAAATCCATTGCGCCTGCTGGCGTTCCGGGAGCGTAGCTGCCAGTACGAGAACTGATAATGAGAGCTTTCTTTCCGGTTAGTAAACCATTAAAGGTTGCGGTGTCACGGTTGTACTCCACGGTACGACCCACGCGAATAATATTGTCAAAGTAGGCTTTTAGATTTGCAGGAATTCCGAAGTTATACATGGGAACCCCAAGCACAATGCAATCGGCTTCAAACAGTTCAGCAATCAAGGTATCTGATTCTACCAACAATGCCTTTGTCTCTTCCGTTTGGTCTGGCAATGGGGTCAGATTGGCTGCAACCCAGTCAGAGGTGATCAGAGCAGGCGGTTGTTGTCCTAAATCTCGCAGTTGGTGCTGAGCTTCAGGATGAAAAGACTGCCACTGGTAAATGAACTTGGAAAGAAGAGTACGAGAAACAGATCGCTCTTGACGAACACTAGACTGAACTTCTAACAGTTGCATGGCAATTCTTCGATAAGGTTGACTAAGTACAAAAATGGTGTGAATCGGATCTAATTAGAATGCTGACGATCGAGCTGAGTTAGAGCGATCGCTATAATCAACAAAGCAATGGCAAAGACTCTAGAGAAATTGAGCGGATGAGTTGGAACACCAAACCAACCAAACTGATCAATGACAAGAGACATAATCATTTGACTACAGACCACCGCTAAGGTTGCTGTCGTTAAGCCGAGTTTTGGGACGGTTAATGTACTTAAGCTGACAAACGTAGCGCCTAGCAATCCACCTAAAAACGCCCACCAGGGAACGTTAGCGAACTGTTGCAGATTGGGCAATTTGAAAAGTCCTGATGCAATCAAGAGCGTTAAGATGCTGAACCCAACTAGAAAGTTAATTGCAGTAGCAGCAATCGGAGAGTGTAACGTTTGCTTTAGGCGAGCATTCGCAGCCGACCCGATCGCTAAAAAACTACCCGCTGAACCTGCACCAACGATTGCTAACAAAATATCCATAATGCACAAGGAATGAATTACTGCGCCAAAAAGAAAATCGCGACCATTAACAGACCAACTGCAACGCGACGATAGCGAGTTAGGCGATGCCGAGGTAGTCCCAACCAACCAGAATGATCGGCAATAATGCCTGCGATCGCCTGTCCAAACACAACAAATCCCAGCGTTAATGTTGTGCCTAGCGTAGAGATGAAATAAGCACTGGAGGCAATGTACCAGGCCCCGAAAACACCTCCAGCCAAACTCCAATGAGGTGCTTTCGGTAACGCAAACCAATCAGGATGATCAAACCGTTGCGTGAGCAGCAAAATAGCTAATGCCAAGAAGCCAACCAGGTAAGAAACGCTAGCAGCCAAAGGAGCAGAAGTCAGCGATCGCGCTAACTGTGCATTCATGCTGGCTTGAATCGGTAGCAAAACGCCACTTAACAGCGACAACAAAAGATACAGGCAAATTTGACAGCGAAACCAGAGGCTCCGCGATCGCAACAGCGGTAAGAAGCTCATAACTGAAACAGGGGGTGAGTGAATTGCAGCGAGGGAGATCCTGAAATCTAGAGCGTTAACGAGCAGAAGATTTGGAACTCATTTTTTATCTTGATATCAAGATAATTGAGGTAAAGATAAAAGTCAAGAATCTCGATATCAAGATATAGTAACCTCATGAAACACGATCGCATTGATGATATTTTGGAGCAATGGCAACGCGAGTCTCCGCAGCTAGATGTCTCTGCTCTTGCAGTGACAGGGCGAGTCATGCGGATTGCTCGTTTACTGGAAAAGCACCGAGAATCCGTCCTGGCGGAATATGGGTTAAACGTCTGGTCGTTTGATATGTTGGCGACGCTGAGACGACAGGGACCACCCTATCAACTCAAACCAACCGATCTCTATGAACTGCTGATGCTTTCATCAGGGGCGATGACTAACCGAATCGATCGCCTAGAACAAGATGGGGTTGTCGTTCGCATTCGTGATCCAGAAGATCGGCGCAGTGTCAGTGTGCAACTGACTTCCAAAGGAATTGAACTGACGGATACCGTCATGCCTGTTCTGTTTGGACGAGAAAAACAATTTCTAGAGCAGTTTACGAAGATGGAGGCTCAAATGTTGACGAAATTGTTGCGTCAGTTTTTGTTGGTATTTGACACGAATAGCAGGTGACACACTCTTACTTTCTGCTTGTTTGTGCCAAACTTAAGCGACTGCCTTCTCAGGATTAGAGTGTTGAGGCGCATGAACTTCAATCACCCCGCGATTCATCTTCATGCCACACATAAACTCATATTCGCCAGGTTGCTCCGGTATAAACTCAACCGTCGTGGTTTCAGGCTCAAAGTCAACGGCGATCGCAAAATCTGGAATTAACAACTGGTCATAGCAACTGCTGGAATTTTGGCGATCGAATTGCAAACGAACAGGATGTCCCGCTTCAACGATGACTCGCTTGGGTTGATAACCCCTAGCAACAGTAACTTTAGCCTCTTGAACGCCTGCTGGAGTTAGAGTAGCTGCAACACTAGATGTAGAATCTGCTGAGCTTTCAGGGTGATGAGTTAGTGTAGAAACCGAGGTAATTGGGGCAGCAGCAACTGGCTCTCTAGACTGTACTTCCACCACACCTCGGAACATATTCATGCCACAAGTGAACTCGTATCTACCGGGTTTGTCAGACGTGAATTCGATCGCTGTCACCTGATTGAGTGGTAGATCTTGAGCGATTCGGAAATCAGGGAGCCGGACTTCCTCTAAGCAACTGCTGGGATCTTTGCGATCGAAGTTTAATCGTACAGGTTGTCCTGCTTGCACAACAATTTGGCTCGGTTCGTAACCACCATCAACAGTAACGGTAATTTCCTGAACGCCACCTTGGGTCGCGGCTTTACGCGATTTTGGCTTGCTTAGCAGAAACCACCAAAGTTCTAACCCAATTAACCCTAACCCCCCGGCAGTCACAGTTCCTTTCACCCACAGCGGTTGGTCAATGCGTTGAAACTCTCCAAGCTGTTCTCTAGTCTGCATCTCTTCGTGAGACATTTGGGCGATAGCTGCACCAGAGGTTGTTCCCAGTACCACGCTCAGAGTTGCAATACCGCCCAAAATTGCTGATTGCTTAATCATTTGAATACCTCCTAAATTGCTTCTACGATCGTTCCTGAAAGAACGCCTAATAAAAAACCAAAGCCTGCTAATGTGCTGAAGAATGTGATGTGTTTGAGCATGGTTATCTCCTGAGTTGCGTAGTTGGAGGTTAGTGATCGGTAACTGGCAATCGTTGAATTTCTCGCCGATTACCGATCGTCACCTATCGGTTTCCAACGGGTTTGAAGTTCCGCAATCGCAAAGCATTCGTTACGACAGACACTGAACTAAATGCCATTGCTGCACCCGCAATAATTGGACTGAGTAACCAACCAAAAACTGGGTAAAGAATCCCTGCGGCGATCGGGATGCCAGCCACGTTGTAAATGAAGGCGAAGAACAGGTTTTGTTTGATGTTGCGAATCGTGGCACGGCTTAATTGAATTGCAGTCAGGATGCCTTGTAAGTCACCAGAGATAAGCGTGATGTCACTAGCTGCGATCGCCACATCCGTTCCAGTTCCGATCGCAATTCCCACATCGGCTTGAGCCAGAGCAGGGGCATCATTAATGCCATCCCCTACCATTGCAACTATCTTGCCTTCAGACTGAATCGTTTCAACGGTTGCTGCTTTTTGATCCGGACGAACTTCGGCAAAGACTCGTTGGATTCCGACCTCACGGGCAATGACATTCGCAGTCCGCTGGTTGTCACCCGTGAGCATCACTACCTCTAAGCCCATTTTTTGCAGGGTGCCAATCGCAGTCACAGAGGAGGGTTTGACTGCATCGGCAATGCCCATAATGCCTTCAACTTTTCCATCCACCGCAATCCAGATCACCGTCTTGCCTAGAGATTCCAACTTATCCCACTGTTGCTGCAATGCGCTGGTATCAACTCCTAACTCATTCATCCAACGGTGAGTACCAATTTGAATCCAACGGTCAGAAACATAGCCCTGTACGCCACTTCCGGCAATTGCTTCAAACTCTTGTACGTCTGCTACCTCAACCCCTTGAGATTGAGCATATTGCACCACAGCTTCTGCTAGAGGATGTTCAGAGTTTCGTTCAACTGATGCAGCTAATTGCAACAACTTAAGTTCATTACTGTTGGCTGTACCATTAACCGTGACGTAATCTGTGGTGGTAGGTTTGCCTTGAGTAATCGTGCCTGTTTTATCCAGAACGATTGTTTGCAGCTTGTGTGCTAACTCAAGGCTTTCCGCCCCTTTGATCAGAATGCCATTTTCCGCCCCTTTGCCCGTGCCAACCATAATTGAGGTGGGTGTAGCAAGACCGAGGGCACAAGGACAAGCAATGATCAGTACACCAACGGTTGTAATCAACGCCATTGTCACGTTGCCCATAATATTGAACCAGAGAATGAAGGTGAGAATGGCGATCGCAATCACCGCAGGCACAAACCATCCCGTGACCTGGTCAGCAAGGCGTTGAATCGGAGCTTTTGAACCTTGAGCTTGCTGCACCAGTTTTACAATTTGGGCGAGAAACGTATCTTTGCCCACTCGTGTTGCCCGGAACTGAAAGCTTCCCGTCCTATTGATGGTGGCTCCGATCACTTCATCGCCAGGATGCTTCTTCACAGGTAGGCTCTCACCCGTCACCATTGCCTCATCGATCGTCGAGGAACCTTCTACAATTTCGCCATCGACCGGAATTTTTTCACCAGGGCGAACAAGGACGATATCTCCGAGAACTACTTCAGCGATCGGAACATCCACTTCTCGACCATTGCGAATCACTCGTGCGGTCTTCGCCTGTAATCCCATGAGCTTCCGAATCGCTTCTGAGGTTTGTCCTTTTGCCCGGTTCTCTAGCAATCGTCCGAGCAGGAGCAAAGCAATGATGACCGCAGCCGCTTCAAAGTACACATTAGGTCGAAGTGCCTGAGTAATGAACCACTGGGGATTGAAAGTGGGAAATAGGGAATATAGATAGGCAGTGCCTGTACCAACGGCAACCAGAGTATCCATCGTGGCAGTATGTCGTTTCAATGCTTTCCAGGCATTGATAAAGAACCCACTGCCTGCCCAAAATAGGACTGGAGCCGTTAGCACAAGCTGGAACCAGGGATCGTGCAGCCACATGGGGATGAAGGGAATTGGTAAGCCCGTCATGGCAGGCAGCGAACCAATCACCAAGACCGCACTGATCACACCGCTAACCCAGACTCGACGGGTTAGCTTTTGGTTTTCCGCTTGGCGTTCACGCCGTTCAGCATCATCTTCAGGAGCAAGCACATCATCTTGGATGGGGAGAGCCGAATAACCTGCTTCATCAACCGCTTCCTGGATTGCAGCAACATCTGTTTTGCTTGGATCGTAGGAGACGGCTGCCTGTTCCGCTCCAAAATTGACATTGCACGCTTCAACCCCAGGAACAGAACGAATTGCTTCCTCAATGTTGTTGGCACAGGAGGCACAACTCATCCCTCTCAGTTTTAAGGTTGCGTTTTCCATGTAAACCTCCTATGCGACGGTATAGCCAGCAGCGGTGATAGCTTGTTTAATAGCTGTCTCGGTGGCTTGTGTTTCAATATTGACCTGTTTAGTTTTGGTGTCAGCTTGAACCGTAGCAGCAGGGTCGATCGCCTTCACGGTTTGAGTAATTGTGTCGCTGCAAGCTGAGCAAGCCATGTTGAGAACCGTGAGTTGAAAAGTCATGATTGGAACCTCTGAATTCGCTATGACTCCATGTTCCAGTGTCTAGCCCACTGGAGAGTCAAGAGGGTAATAGCAACTTTGGCTAGTCCGCCTTGAAAACAAATTAAGTTCAATTTGTGGATTGCTTGTCATAGATGACGTAAAGCGCATGTCCTCTCACAGACGAACTAAGATTTATACCTTTTGAAAGACCATAAATTTCATCCTGATTTTATTTTTCTCTACCACTATTACAACTTGTAATAAACAAGCTGTAACTGAAAAACTACAGCTTGATCATTCTGATGATGGAAAAAGCAAGAAAAAAGATAAGAAGAATAAGAAGAAATAGCTTTCAATTGACCTATTTTGATAACGTAATCGCCTTCTCTGCTCTTGATTTCGTTGACGAAGTACTGAGGAGTGATATGACAGTTGGGAGTGTAAAACAAAGGGCCGGATACTGTTGGCGAACCTCAATTGGGATCACATCAGCTATTTTAGAAGCAAATCTTTATATTGCTCAGGGTGAATTGCCATGTCCCTCGCGTTTGAGCCAATCCCTCCCGTTCCTCATGAAACGGTGTTTTCATATGTTTGGGGCGCTGGCGGAGTTTGAGCGGAATTTAATTCGGGAACGAACTCAAGCAGGGCTACAAGCGGCAAGAGCCAGAGGCAGGAAAGGGGGACGACAGCAAAAGTTGACTGCATAAGAGATTGAGATTAGACGATCGCTGGCAGCAGACCCGAAGCGATCGGTCACGTCAATTTGTGAACATCTTGGAATTAGTCGTCCGACCTACTACCGCTACATCAGTCCCGAAATGAGCAACATTGCCGAAAATAACCCTTGAGCGATCGGGTGTAGTATATTCAAACGCTTATTCCACCAAGGTCGGGATTAGATAAACTGCTAAACTAACTCATTTTCGGCAATCATAGAGGTGGTAACGTTCTTGATCAGCGGTTGTAAAAGACTTTGCAGCTCCACCAATCCTCAGGCAACTCGTAACCGCTCAACATCCTTCATCGGTGGCGTGCCAAACATGCGGGAGTATTCGCGACTGAACTGAGAAGGACTCTCGTAACCCACTTGATACGCCGCCTGGGTTGCATCCGCATTCTCAGTCAGCATCAACCGCCGGGCTTCCAATAGCCTCAACTGCTTCTGATATTGCAACGGACTCATCGAGGTCACTGCCTTAAAGTGCCGATGAAATGTTGCAGAAGACATCCTCGCTTGCTTTGCCAAATCATCCATGCTCAATGGTTTTGTAAACTCAGCTTTGATCTGGTTAATCACCGCTGCAATGCGCTGCATATGGCTGCCGGAGGTCGCAATCTGCCAAACCGCTTCGTTCTGCTCGCTCATCAAAAGACGATAGTAGAGTTCGCGAATCATCATCGGTGCCAGGAATGGAATATCCTCGGGCGTATCCAGCAGTCGTGCGAGGCGGGTGGCACATTCAATCAACGGGGCATTTACATCGCTCACGAATAAGCCTCTCACTGAACTTTCTTTCTTATCTGGACTACGCTGAAGTTGGTCGATAATCTCCCAAAGCTGGGTCGCATCCAGGCTTAACTTAAAGCAGAGATACGGCTTATCCGGTGTCGCTTCGACAATATATCCACTCAGCGGCAGATCGACTGTGACTACAAGATATTGAGCCGCACCATAGTGATAAGTTTCTTGACCTAGTAGGGTTTCTTTTTGACCCTGAACAATAATGCAAAGCGTTGGTTCATACACCGCGCGAAGTGCAGTAGAAGCTGTAGATTCCCGCATGAATTCTAACTGCGGGATCGCCGTTGCATGGGTACCGTTTCCTTTGCCATCCGTGTGGCGGTTCACTAATTCCGCTAGTGCTTGACAAGCATCAATCGTCGTCTTGCGCTTTAGGGCTTCATCTGCCATACCCAGTCCTCGTCAATGCTTAACGGCGTATCGTGAGACATTCCTCTCATCGTTTTGCTGTACCTATTATAGAGAAAATTTTTGAGCACCACCTTGCTGGCTGAGAAAATTAGGCAAGAACCTGCAAAGTTTATGTATTTAGACCCTTTTGCCCAAGCCCTATTATGAATTCATGCCAGAAAGGCAATGAAAGGATAAGGCAATAAAGGAGATAGAAAAATGACTCAGAAAACTTGGTTGGTTACCGGTGCTTCTCGGGGAATTGGAGCCGAAATCGCGAAAGCCGTTTTGGCAGCAGGAGATCAACTCATTGCAACTTCTCGTAAAAAGACTGATTTACAACAATTTGAGTCAAATCCGAATGTGTTGACCCTTAGCCTGGATGTGACTGACGAGGCTCAGGTGCAAGCGGCCGTGGCAGCAGCGCTCGATCGCTTTGGGCAAATCGATGTGTTAGTCAACAATGCCGGATTCGGTATCCTCGGCGGTGTCGAAGAAACCAGTGCAGAAGAAGTTGAGCGGGTCTATCGCACTAACGTCTTCGGGCTGTTGAATATGACCCGTGCGGTATTGCCCAGTATGCGTCAGCGCCGCTCTGGACACATTATTAACCTCTCGTCGATTGGGGGCTACCGCTCTACTCCGGGGTGGGGCGTCTACTCCTCAACCAAGTTTGCGGTTGAAGGCATTACCGAAGCGCTGCATGATGAATTAGCGCCTCTGGGCATCCATGCCACTGTAGTCGAGCCGGGATACTTCCGGACCAATTTCCTTGATGGCAGCTCGCTCCAGCGCACAGCAGAGATTCCGGATTACGCGGAGACGGTTGGTAAAGTTCGTAAAATCGCCTCTGAGCTGAGCTATCAACAACCGGGAGACCCCACCAAGCTAGCCCAAGCGATGCTGCAGCTCGCCAATGCTGATACGCCACCCCTACGGTTGCCGCTCGGGACCGACACCCTTCGAGCCATTGCCCAGAAAAACGCCTACGTTGAGCAAGAAACAACACAATGGCGTGCACTGGCTGAATCTACGGATTACAGATAAAGGCACGCAGTAGGGTAAAGGAAGAATCGCGAATGAATGCTTCAAGTTCTCGGTGGCAGCATTACGTCCTATAGAGAACTTGAGGCACATCCTTTAGAAACTAAGTTGTGATGGTTTCTCATCGAGATGCTGTTACCAAACTCATAGAATATGCTGCAACCGCAGGGTAGAAAAGCACCATACTGTCAAAACGGTAGTACCGTAAACAACCGCTTCACCGCGAAATTAAATTGCTCCTAATGCTTTTAATATCGATTGTTGAGCAGTCGTCAACCCCTTTGCACCTTGAATATTCATACCTTCATAAAGGCGATCGCCTTTCACCGTTTTGATACAGCGCCCTGTAGCAACATCCCACAGTTTCATCGTGCGATCGAAGCTCCCACTTAATAAAATTTGACCGTCGGGGCTGAAGACAACCGATGCAATCCAACTGGCTTGCCCACCCATCACATGAAGGCATTCCCCCGTCTTCAAATTCCAGAGGCGAACGGTTTGGTCATCACTGCCACTGGCAATAGTTTGACCATCAGGGCTAATAGCAATGGTAAACGCGATGCTGGTATGCCCCTGTAATGTCCTTAGACAGGCTCCGCTTTGCACATCCCACAATCGAACCGTCTGGTCAAAGCTGCCGCTTACTAGAATCGGCTCGGTTGGATGAAAGGCTAGCGCGTAAACCCCGCCCTTGTGTCCTTCTATCACCCGTAGGCACTCCCCGGTCTGCACGTCCCATAGCCGAATCGTTTGGTCATAGCTGCCACTTGCTAGAGTTCGACCTCGGGGATCAAAGGCGATCGCCCGCATGCTGCTCTGATGACCCTGTAGCACGTGTAAGCATTGGTGAGTTTGCACATCCCACAGACGTACTGTTCGGTCACGGCTGCTGCTTGCCAGGGTTTGCCCAACGGGGTTAAACAGCACCGCTAACACAGGAGCATCATGAGCAATCCAGCGATCGCCCTGTCCTGTTTGCACATCCCATACAAAAATGGAGCCATCTTCCCCGTTGGTGGCGATGGTTTGACCATCCGGGCTAAAGCTTAAATTTGAAATTAGGCTGTTTTCTCTGTACAGGGTTTTGTAGGGAGGCGAACTGAGTAGTTCTCTATCAACCTGCCATTGCCATAAATGAATCATTCCCGTTTGACTACTACTACTGGCAAGCAGTTGATTCGGTGATCCAGTTCCCGCTGAGGCAAAATCATTCTGATTCTGAGCTGCTGTAACTGTGACAGGACTAAAAATTAAGGCGTGTTCTCCATAGGTATAACCGCTTAACGTTTTGAGGCTTTGCCCACTCGGCATCTGCCACAGCCGCACGGTTCGATCCTGGTTGGCGCTGATCAAGACCTGACCATCGGCACTGATAGCAAGCGCCAGAGCAGATACCGTCTGTTCGCCCAGAATATTCGTACAGTATCCGTCTTGGACATTCCAAAGCCGAAGGGTGCCATCATCACTGCTGCTTACTAAAGTGTCGCTCTCTGGACTAAATACAATATTCCGAACCCAGTCTAAAGTGTCGCTCTTTGGACTAAATACAATGTTCCGAACCCAATTGGTATGCCCCCGCAGCGATAATTCAGGATTAAATGAATGAGTTTTAGAATTAGGCGGATGAATCCATAGTTGAATGCAGCCATCAAGGCCGCCACTTGCCAATCGTTGACCATCCGGGCTGTAGCGCACGCAGCGAATACCGGAAGAATGCCCTTGCAGCACATTTAGGCATTTTCCAGTCTCAACATCCCAAATCCGAATCGAGGTATCCTTACTGCCACTGGCTAGAATTGGATGGTTGGGTGAGAAGTGAACGGAATAAACGTTTTTGGTGTGTCCTTTCAAAACGTGCAAGCAGTCACCCTGTAAATTCCACACTCTTGCGGTTTGATCATCACTACCACTGGCTAACCATTGACGATTAGCGCTAAAGCTTAAAGACCAAATTCGACTCGTATGCCCTGTCGAAATCCACAAACACTGACCACTTTGCACATTCCACAACCGTACAGTCGCATCATTACCGCCACTCGCCAGTGTCGTGCCATCGGGACTAAATGCAACAGCCCAAACTCCACCGCGATGTCCTTCAAATGTTGCAATGAGTTGATTGGATGCAACATTCCACAAATACACAAAACCGTTGATATCGCCCACGGCAAAAACTTGACCATCTGGGCTAATATCAACCGATGTTGGCACCCCCAAGGTCTCCGAAAACAGGGATGTTGCTAAATCAGAATTTTGAAAATTGACCCCTACCAAATTAATCTGCCGCAGGTCGGCTTGCCGCACTACGAGTTCAGAAAAATCGGAACCCTGCAAATCTACTTTGAGCTGCACCAGCAGATTTATTAAGTTCCCGGCCGCATATCCTGCTCCATATTCTGATCGTTGTTGTGCGAGAAGTAACCTTGCTCTATTTTCAACTTCTGACACATTTCGGTAAGCCGATAAAAGCCATTCCATTACAGGCTGCAAAATTAATCGCAGTTGCATTTCTCGGATATAGTCTTTCGCCTGTACTCGAATCAATGAATGACTTTGCCATACATCAAGCTGTCGGGTTGTAAATTCTGTACAGACCTGTTGTATCAACCGTTCTGTGACATATTCCATCACAACGGGCTGCAAGAAAAATAATCCATCCGTTTTTTCGAGCAGCGACCGCCGGAGCAGTGAATTTACTTGTTGGGGAACGGTTTGTTGTAAGGCTGCACCGATAATGTTTTCACGAATCTCTGCGATCGCCACCGGCTCTCGATGAATGGCAAACCAGTAGAGAATTTTCTGTTCCTCTGCCAATAGGCGATTGAATTGGCGATCGAGCAGATCGCGGATGTCTTCAAAGACAAAAACGCCCTGCTCAAGATAGGTTAGAACCTCTGCAACACTGCCGTCGAACAAATCTTGCGTAGCAGCTGCAACCAACTTCAGCGCCAGAGGATTGCCGCCATAGTGATTGACCAAGGTGTGCCACTCGGCTTGTGAACCTGTAAACGCTCCTTTTTGCTGAAAAATGGCGCGTCCATCATCGGGCGTGAGTCCGCTGAGAGAAAGTGATCGCACTACGCTCTGTTTGCCCTCCAACATGGCAATTTCCCGTGGCTTTTCGCGACTAGTCAGCAAGCAGCAGCTTTGATGGGGCGTTTCTCCCAGCGTTCTTAAAAACTGTCCATAAGCCTCATAGCCCGATCTCCACTGACCCACCTGCTCACTGTGCAAAATGGTTTCAGCATTATCCAAAATCAACAGACACCGCTGCGATCGCAGATACTCCATCACCTTCGACAACTTTCCGTCCACCGTTGTAGGAATGACAGGATCGTCTCCTTGAAGCGGCATCAAAAATTTCAGCAGGCTGGTTAGCAGGTCATCGAAGGAAGGGGCATTGGCAAGCGATCGCCACACGATCACATCAAATTCAGACTGCATCTGCAGGGCTGCTTTGACGGCGATCGTGCTTTTGCCAATTCCTCCAATTCCAAGCAGTCCAACCACGCGGCAGCGGTCTACCACCATCCACTGCCACAGCTGCGCCAGCTCGGTTTCACGACCATAAAACACAGAAGCATCGACAGCGCTATCCCAGTTTTGCTGAGGGTTCGCTGGCTGACTAGACAACGCTTCCACCGATGCGATCGGAGAAACATGATCGGTCTTTAATAATTCCAGTCCAAAGGATTGGAAGAGAATTTCTAACGACTGGCGATCGACCCCCAGTTCACGCTTCAGAATACGGGCCAGGGTGTTGAGAGATAACCCAGTGCGTTCATTCAGATCTTCCTGGGTAAGCCGCTTACCCCAGTTTTCCTCCGACTCTACCTGCTGCTTTGCCGCTTGAAACCGTTGCCATCCATGGGGTGACAGAACGACTCCCCTCGCCCGTGCAGAGGGGGCTCTACTGCGTCTGGGTTTTTGGGTCTTATCCATGGTTTAGACAGCCAAGGGTTAAAAGGAGTAAACCTTCTAAGCGGAGTGCGGTTGCCCTGCGAGGGTATCAAGTTTCAGATACTTAGCGTGTGTTCCAGGGCAACTTTGATCAAATATCTGCCTTTAGGTATAGAAGCACTGCCTCAGCTTATCTCAGTGCTTAACGCAGAGAACTTGAGTGTTCTGAATTGGGCCCACGTTGAACAATAGGACCAACAGAGGGCACCAAGCTCTCTTCCTATCCCCTTCTACAAAGGACAGTGAGGAAACAGCTATGACACAGTCAACCCATACAGAACGGCTTATCTTAGTCACCGGCGCTACAGGCAATCAGGGCAGTGCGATCGCCCGTCATCTTTTGCAACGCGGCAATTTCAAGGTTCGCGCCTTGGTGCGTGACTCCAACAAGCCTGCAGCTCAAGCCCTCCAACAAGCAGGCGCAGAACTCGTGGTCGGAGATCTCAACGATCGCGATTCCCTCGATCGCGCTTTGCAAGGTGCCTACGGTGTTTTTTCACTACAGATCTTTCAAGATGGCTTAGACACCGAAATCCGTCAGGGCAAAGCGGTTGCAGACGCAGCGAAAGCGGCGAACATCCAGCATTTCGTCTACAGTTCGGTGGGTAGCGCCGAACGCAACACAGGTGTTCCGCATTTTGACAGCAAGTTTCAAGTCGAAGAATACATTCGAGCCAGCGAGTTGCCTTACACAATCCTGCGGCCCGTTTTCTTCTTCTACAACTACAACATGCTGCGCTCGATGGTTGAGACCGGAACGCTCTTTCAGCCATTGAGTCCTGAAACGAAGTTGCAGCAGCTTTCTGAAGAAGATTATGGGGAGATGGTCGCTGATGTATTCGATCACCCCGCAGACTTCATGAAGGGCGAAATTGAACTTGCCAGTGTGGACATGACCATGCCGGAAGTCGCTGCTGCGTTCAGCCGTGTTTTAGGCAAACCCGTCCAATACCAACAAATCCCGTTTGAGACGTTTGAGCAGCAAATTGGAGAGGAACTGACCATTATGTATCGCTGGTTTGAGAACGTTGGCTACGGGGCAGATTTAACCCAGTTGAAGCGTAATTTTTCTGCACAGACCGACTTTGAATCTTATTTGCGCGACCACGATTGGCAGAACCAGCCAGAAGCGTAGCCGATGTCGGGTCAATGATCCTTTGAAATCGCTTAAAGACCGAGAACAACAAGGTAACTGTTGAGTCAGCACCTTCGTTCCTTTGAACCTAACCCATACCAATTTAGGAGAAATCCCATGAGCACGATCACGACGCAAGATGGCACACAGATTTACTACAAAGATTGGGGTACAGGAAAACCCGTTGTCTTTAGCCACGGATGGCCTCTGAATTCTGATAGCTGGGAAGCTCAAATGCTGTTTCTAGCAGACCACGGGTTTCGGGCGATCGCTCATGATCGTCGCGGCCATGGACGCTCAAGTCAGCCCTGGAACGGCAACGAGATGGATACCTATGCTGACGACCTCGCGACGCTGATTGAAACGCTAGACCTCACCGATGCCACGCTGATTGGCTTTTCGACCGGCGGCGGCGAAGTAGCCCGCTACATTGGCCGCCATGGCACCAGCCGAGTTGCTAAAGCAGCGCTGATCTCAGCGGTACCCCCGCTCATGGTGAAAACAGAGGCCAATCCCGATGGCTTGCCCATCGAGGTGTTCGACGGTCTGCGGGCGGGCTCCATCGTCGATCGCTCGCAGCTCTATCGCGACCTGGCTAGCGGCCCCTTCTTTGGATTTAATCGTCCTGGGGCCAAGGTCTCCCAGGGCATGATCGACTGGTTCTGGCTCCAGGGCATGCAGGCAGGACACAAGAACGCTTTCGACAGCATCAAGGCCTTTTCTGAAACCGATTTCACTGAAGATCTGAAAAAGTTCGACGTGCCCACCCTCATCCTCCACGGTGATGATGACCAGATTGTACCAATTGGAGCCGCTGCGATCGCTGCCGCCAAGCTGGTGAAGCATTCCACCCTGAAAATCTATCCCGGCGCACCCCACGGTTTAACCGATACGCACAAAGAACAACTCAACAACGACCTTCTATCGTTCCTCAAGGACTGACACCGGACGTTGAGGTGAGACATCGTTCTTAGAGGGATAAACCCCGGTGTAAGCATCAGCAATGATTCGCTGCAAGTACTGGGGACTGTATTCAAAGAGATTCAATTTTAGGAGTAGAACCCATGAAATTAAAGCCAATCAATCAGCAAGTAGTCGCCATCGTTGGCGCTTCTAGCGGAATTGGCAGGGAGACAGCCCTGCGGTTTGCTAAAAAAGGCGCAAAAGTTGTTGTTGCTGCTCGTAGCGAGTCTGGGTTGGCAACGTTGGTGAATCAGATTAAAGAGCTAGGTGGAGACGCGATCGCCGTCATTGCTGATGTCAGCGAGTTTGAACAGGTGAAAGCGATCGCCGATCAGGCCATTGCCACTTACGGACGACTTGATACCTGGGTACATGTCTCTGGAACCAGCGTTGTTGCACCGTTTGACCAAGTCACACCGGAAGAATTTAGAAGAGTTCTCGATGTGAACCTGAATGGACAGGCCTATGGCGCAATGGTGGCTTTACCACACCTCAAACAAGGCGGCGGCGCGCTCATTCATGTTTCCTCGTTAGCGGCGAGGGTGCCGTTTCCCTTGCAAAGTCCCTATGCAGCTTCCAAGCATGGCATAGCAGGCTTTTTAGACTCCCTGCGAATTGAATTGCAGCACCAAAAACAGCCGATCAGCGTCACGAATGTGATGCCCGCTATCACGAATACACCCATCTTCAATAAAATTCGGACAAAGATGGGCGTAGAGCCGGCTGGATTACCGCCCTACAACAAACCCAGCACCGTTGCCGATGCCATTTTATATGTGGCTGAGCATCCTACTCGCGACTTTGTTGTAGGTGATATGGGGCGAGTATTAGAGATGCTGCAACGCATTGCCCCGGCAATTGTCGATCGCTTATTTCTTCAGGTTGGCTTTACTGCTCAACTGTCCGGTGAGCCAAAATCACCAGATGCACCTGACAACCTATATGGCCCACTCTCTGGTTACGACGTTGTAGAGGGCGACTTTGGCAAGTTGAGCGTACCCAGCTTCACGGATTGGCTCGATCGCAATCCACCTATCAAATGGAGCGCGATCACAGTAGTTGCTACCAGCGGATTGATTGCCATGCTGGGAGGCATTTCAGGATAAAGACCGTGTTGTTATGGTGTCGCAACCAAGCATGGCGTGACGGTTGATTTTACGTTAGTGCATGCGGTTGCGATTGCCTAACTTAATCCAATAGCAAGTTTTAATTTCCTCTTACTTTCAACTCGACGCAAACAGTATTTTGGAGAGAACAATTGTGAAAGATTACAGATCGATGGGGCTTGAAGGCATACTTCAAGAAGCCTACACAGTTAAGATTGGCGAGTATATTAGACTTGTCGGGAAATAAGCAAGAATAGAAGGCAGAAATGGGATAAGCAAATGCTGGATATTGAACGGGTGCTGACACAAGACCGCTTGCTGCGCGCTTTAACTGGCTTGAATCG
>NZ_JAMPKZ010000042.1:0-25294 GCF_039962215.1 Leptolyngbya sp. ST-U4 | reverse complement strand
AATCGCGAGTGGTCTGTGAAAATGCGTTTGCTGGAGTCAAGCGTTACAATGCGGTGAGCGCTATCTATCGCAATCGAAAAGCGGAGTTTGATGATCACCTTATGCTAACCGCAGCAGGATTATGGAACTTCTACCTGACTGCGGCATAGGAAGAACTTGAAAGGTCGCATTGGCTAGCTCTGTTCTTATTTCCCGACAACTCTATTAGCCTGGCAAGAAAAGAGAAGGCAGAGTTAGGCGAGAGATTGCTAGCATAGAGGTATGAACAAACCGGATGCTCGAACGCTCAATCCGGAGACACAAAATTACTTACGACAGCAGGCAATCCGATTACGCGGGGAAGGCAAACGTATCGTTGACATTGCTGAATACCTGGGTGTTCATCGCAATACGGTCTGGGACTGGTGGCAGCAATATCAGCAGGAAGGGGAAGCCACTCTAGAGCAGTACTGACGCGGCAAAAAACTAGGGTAAGGACGGACGCGATTCAGAGTGTGGGATAGTATCTCAAGCAGTGGAGGATGACCTCGCAAAGCCATTGAAGCGAGCATATGAACAAGACCCGCAAGCGATCGAGCAGGGGCAGAGATTGCCTGGGCAGACGAAGCGAGAGTCCGCTCAGATGCACAAAGAGGACGAGGGGATGCGCCAAAGGGAGAAACCCCAGAGATTCGACTCAACACGCAAAGAGCGTGAATTACGTTGCCAGCATCGACAATCAAGGGACGCTGTGCTTTATGCTCTAGACGCAGAAGCTAACGGCGCAAGTCGCTAACACGATGCCAAGCATTAGCACGAGGATGATAAGCGCTAGTTGACATCAACGTTTTTAGCACCTCAACATCGGCAGACATTTAGCTGCCAATCAACTTTGCTCAACGAACTGCTTGCGATCGATACAAGTCCACCCGGTTTAGGGTTGAGTCAGCTTGTCGATCGGCAAAACCCTCGTCTAACCACGCCAGAGTTTCCTCCTCAGAAGTCAGATAAGCACTCCGTTGGGTGTTTGGGTCGTGAACATGCCACCCAACTCGACCGTTTCTCTGTTTCACCTGCTGAATGATGGGTTTAGATGGGGTGAAGCATTGGACAATTCTTCTATTAGTTTGTTGAAGTTGTTCAATAAATCGCTGCAAAAAGGATTGTTCAACACAATCGATAGTTTGTTCGAGTTTGCGATACGTTTGCCAGTGCGTTTTGTGTATTGTCATGAGTTAACTCCTGAATAATCTGCGGTATCCCTTCATTGATATCGATATATTGAGATTCAAGAAGTAAAACATTGAAGACTTATCGCATTGAGGAAACCAGCAACGCACCTTGCCCCTAAACGCGCAGACGATAGCCTGCCCCACGCACGGTTTCCAGTCGATCGTCCCCAATCTTGCGCCGCAGGTGTCCTACGTAGACATTCACTATGTTTGTACCCGGATCATAGTCGTATCCCCAGATGCGATCGAGCAGCTGTTCGCGGGTCATGACCTGCATCGGATGGCGCAGGAATACTTCCAGCATCAGAAATTCGCGGGTCGAGAGTTCTACCGGACGATCACTGACCCACACCTGACGAGTCAATAAATCCAGCGTGATGTCTGCCACCCGCAATTGCGTTTCTTCGGGCTTTTTAGACGATCGCTGATTGCGAAGCTGAACCCGCACTCGCGCCAATAACTCCTCAAACCGAAAGGGTTTGGTCATGTAATCGTCTGCGCCGCTTTCGAGACCGGAGATAGTATCGTCGAGCCCATCACGAGCGGTCAGGATGATAATCGGTAGGGTTGCGCCTTGTCCTCGCACGGCTGCCAGCACTTTTAGTCCATCGGCATCAGGGAGCCCCAGATCCAGAATCAGCAAATCAAAATCAGTGCTGCTGGCAAACGAAATGGCTTTTTTTGCCGTACTCACCACGGTCGTCGTATAACCATTAGCCTGAAGTCCGGTTTCCAGGAAGGAGGTGATGCGCGGATTGTCCTCGGCGATCAGGATGCGATTCATGGGCAGTAACGGGGGGTTCCAGCGGAATAATAATCGTAAATGTTGAGCCTTCTCCCAGACGGCTTTGCAGTTCGATCCAGCCGTGATGAGCCTGTGCGATCGCCTGCACAATGGAAAGTCCGAGTCCGTAACCTTCAAACTGATTGTCTTGATTCGTGCCGCGCGTGAAGCGTTGGAAGATGCGCTTCTGATCTTCGGGGGCAATACCTTCTCCCGTATCGCTCACCCATAGGAAGGCGTAGCTGTCGCGCACTGATGATCCGAGCGTAATCGTATCGTTCTCTCCAGTATGGCGCACCGCATTCTGTACCAGATTCATCACGGCTTGGGTCAGGCGTTGGCGATCACAGCGAATGGGGCTGAGCCCTTTCGATTCCAGCTTCCAGTTGCGCGGGGCGATCGAGCGAGATTTGAGATACAGTTCCTCGGTCATCCAGTCCAGTTCTTCGGTTTTGAGGTGCAGGAAGTTAGGGTTTTCGGTTTTTGCCAGCAGCAGCAGATCGTTTACCAGGCGGCCCATGCGCTCCAGTTCATCCATTACCAGGGCAATCGTTTCTTCTTGCTGGTCGGGTCGATATTGCAGCATCTCCAGGTGTCCCTGAATCACGGTGATGGGCGTTCGCAGTTCGTGGCTGGCATCTTTGAGAAATTCCTTCTGGCTTTCGAAGGCCACCTGAAGGCGATCGAGCATTTCGTTAAAGGTCGTGGTGAGTTCTGCAATTTCATCTTTGCCTTGCACAGACAATCGCTGATTCATGTCTGACTCCCGAATGGACTGAGCCGTTTTGGTCAGTTGCCGCAGGGGAGCTAGCACCCGTCCTGCCGTAAACCAGGCGAAGATCAAAGAAATCCCTAGAAAGATGCTGACATCCCGCAACAAACGCAGCAACGCCTGCCGTCCCTGCTGAAAATCAGAGGTGGCATCGTAGAAAACAATTAGGGTTCCAGGCTGTTTGCCTACCATTCGGAAGCAGTGCGCGACGTATTGAAATCGCTGTTCGCCAAAATGCATCTGTCCTTCTTGTCGATATTTCACCGTTGACCAGTCCGGGAACTGGGCAGCGTTTTGTTCCAGGAAGGCAGGGAGTTGTCCGGAGTAAGAGCGATAGTCGTGCAATTGCCCATTGATCAGCGTTATGAAATACTCATCACGGGTAGGTGCGTAGAGATCTAGAAATACGTCGAAGATTTGAGTCGTAGAAGTCGGAAGTTTACCGCTCTGCTGTTTGGACTGAACAAAGTAATTGAACTGGTCAAGCTGCTGCTTCATTGCCAGGTTTGCACGCGACACAATGCTTTCGCGATAAACGCGATCGGCAGCGCTGACCGAAATGAAAGTGACACAGCCTGCCAGAAACAAATACCACAGCAACAGGCGAGTGCGAACGCTAAACAGCCAGCGATACCATTGGGGATGGGTGAGCTTTACCAGGAGTGACTGCGGCAATGCCCTAACAGAGGGTTGAGTGGGTTTTGGAAGCGACGGCATGGCAGGCGGGAAGTAAAGGTGAAGTGAGCTTCGTGGTCAAGCAGGGATGGCAAAAATTCTAAAGCAATCTTGCGATTGAAGGATAGACACCACTACAGAATTCTTGTAGAGGAAAAGCATTAGGTCGCACTCCTAATACTCATTTCCAGGTTGAATTTAAGGATGCCAGGTTTACCAATAACAACCTGGGGCAATCGCATCCTGTCACTTTGAAACTGTTTCTAGATCCTCTGATTTCAGATCGTCTGTCCTGCCGATTGATTGGCTTCATTGCAGCCAACTTTGGGCTGTGCTTGCGGCTGCTCTTGAAGTTGTTCCTGCTGGGGTTGTTGCGCCTGTGCGGTAGCAGATTGATGGTCTAATGCGCTCAGGGCAGCGATCGCGCCCAGCGACACAGCAGCCAGCGACAAACTCATTAACATTGAACGTTTCATCGGTTTTTCTCCTGAATGAGATTGAATTATTTCATCAGCCTTTGCTGACACTTTCTAATATGACTGGATGAAATAAATAGTGTGTAAATGAAAGATGAAAGATTTTTTATAAATGTTCTAAAATAAAAAGGTATCACCCGGCAGCGGTAATACCTCAGCGAATATTTTCTGTGCGACGATTGATTCAATGAAACGAATATTGCTTAAAGGTGAAAATTTGGTTTTTGCATCCTGTAAGCAGTGCCATTCGACAAACCTCATCGAGCAGAGGATGAGGGAAACATCTTCAGCTTTAACGATGAGAGCATTTTGAGCCAGGCAGTTTCACTGTCATCGGGTTAGCGGTTACTTGAGTAAAACTGCTTCAGTGAAGTTTAGGTATTCAAAGTTTCCTGGCGTTCCTGTTCCCACCGATTGTTCATTGCATTTAGAGTTTCCTGACGTTCTTGCTGAAAACGATCGTTGCTGGCATTTAAGGTGTCTTGACGTTCCTGCTTCCAACGTTCATTGCTGGCGTTCAAGGTTTCCTGACGCTCTTGTTGCCAGGAATCACTCATTGCATTCAAAGTTTCCTGACGCTCTTGCTCGAAACGATCGCTGACGGCAAAGGTCGGAACAGCAACAGTGCCAAGAGCCAGAACAGATAAGGATGCGAGGATCAGGCGTTTCATGATGATTACTTCCTAGTTTAAATTGTGTAGGGCTGAAGGTGAAGGAGAGCAGGTTTGATTTGTTCTCTCTCCTTCATGTCTTTTAGTTTCACAGTTGAACTTAAATTGTTTATAAAACGAATGTGAAAAGGTTTTTATAAACTCAGCGAAAAAGTGCAACGCATTGATTAGCCTGAATTACGCTTACTGCCTCTTATTGTTTAAATTTGTTTTTATGCATCTTCTTTAAGGCGTATATTTTTCAAGTAAAAATTGCAGAAAGATGATGGAACATCTGGATATTGCTGCTAACGCAATTAGTCTCTCGCAATCGACATATCATTAACTTCAACAAAACGATCCAAGCCTTAATTAGGGCATTGGATCGAAGGCATAATCAGGTTAGTTCTGAACAGTATTCGAAAAGGACAGAAAGAAGTGAAAATTCAATTAGCTTGCAACTTTTGATCTCGTTGCTCGATCATCTCTCTCCGTAGACCTCCTTCTAGGAGCAAGAGACACTGCGGATAACGTCAGAAGCAGGAGCCATCTTTCAGTTATCCGTGACATTTCAAGCCGAATGGGAACGGCTGCCAAAATTGTGCTAATTCGTGGTGAAGCGACGATCGCTCTATGAATGTCTTCTAAATGCTTTAATCGAGTAACCAACTCTGATGGAAGATCGGTTGCAAAACGCAGCTTTAGATCGCGAGTTGAATGGGACTGTACATAGGCAGCACCCAGAAAAGGACGATAATTTGCGGCTTCAGGGGTTAACTGCTGCGCAAATGCCAGCGACATCCCTTTCAGCATTTGTCTCAATGGTTCTGTTTCTCCGCTGCGACGTTCGCGCACAAATACATTGTCAAATAGAGATTCATTTAGAGTATTTGGCGTTCCTACACTGAGATGTGTTGCTCCGATCGCCGTAATCAGATACTTCTTGGTTTGCATCTGCTCAAACGGTAGAAGCTGATGATGAATCGAGGGCGTAATTGTATCCTCGCTGTTCGATAAAACGATCGTCGGAATCTGGATTTGTGCCAGGCTCTCTGACGTGAATAAATGTCCGATCGCTGGGTTGAGCGCAATAATTTGGGCAACTCGTGCATCTTGCAAGACGGGCAAGTTATTAGGTAAGTCAGCGGCAGTGCATTGCAGCCACTCTGCGGGAGTCAACCCGGCCTGATCAACGCGATTGCAAAACGTTCGTAGGCTCTCTAAATCAAGTTCTGCTCCTGCCAGTGCCAATGCTGTATATCCGCCCAACGAGTGTCCAATCACAGTGACTTGCTCGGTATTGAACAGGTCCGCAAATCGATCGGATCGTTGTTCTAACTGCTCCAGTTCGTCCAGCAAAAACTGAACATCTCTGGGACGCTCGATAAACTCTGAGGTGGGCAGAATCGATCGCTGCTCGGCGGGAATCCATCTGCCGCCCAGGAGTGGGGCGAGCCAGTCAAGGTTGCTGCCCGGATGCTCGATCGCTGCAACGGTGAAGCCGTGGGAAGCAAGATGCTCACCCAAGTAACCCAAAAAACGGCGATCGGCTCCAAACCCGTGGGAGAGAACGATGAGCGCTCCGCGATGCTGATCACTCCAATACAGGTCAGTGGAGATCCTGCGATCGCGCTCCCAATCTCGAAAGGCAAGCGTTTGTTGCTGCACCTCAAAAGTTCCAGGAGCAGCCGGGTCAAGCGGATGCCGAAAAGGTAGGGTGGGAACCGTTAGCGTTTGCTCAAGAGCCTTTTCGATCGCCTGTTGGGATTGATTCATCTGAGCCAATAGGACGATCGCCGCTTCCAGATCGATCTTGAGTTGGGCTTGAGGATAGTGGCGCAGAATTCCCATCAGGCTCAATCCTTCTGGCTGTTGGGCAGCTTGAGAAATCGCTGTCGCAAGGTCTTCCCTGGTACTGCCGATTATCAAACGTTGCAGCAAATGCAGGAGGCGATCGCCGTTGGTGGATTGCAGCAGATCGTTCATTAGACTATCGCTCGCGGATGGGTTTAAGTTTGCCTTACTGCCTAGAGCTTGACGGACTTCCTCATTGAGCAAAAAACGGTAAGGTTGCAGTTCGGGAGGCACTTGCCCGGTTTCGAGAAAGGTTTCCAAATCCGCGAGCAATACAGACACCCCGACAGAACTCATTTGAATGTCCAGTCGTTCAGCAGCGATCGCTGGAGAAACTGCATTGATACTGACTGTCAAGGCCAATCCACCGATAAAGAAACGGAGCGTTTGCTTCGCGGTTCTGCAAAGGGATAATCGCCGCCCTCTCCTAACTCGCTGATCCACAGTGCTACCTTCTGGTTTCGTAAAGTGAAACAAAGCGGCTCTGGATTTAAAATCCAGGCTGCTAATGCTTATTCATTCAGTGTTGGCGGCGTCGATAAATGCTGAGTGAAACAAAGATGAAAGAATTTTTATCTTTTGCGATCGAATGACAGCTTATCGGGTGCAAGCGTCAGTGAGGATCACCGGAGAATCATTGTCGCGCAGGTCAAGTCTCCTCTTCAGCAGCTTCTCTACACCGCACCCTGCCAATCGGGATTCAACTAGAAGTAGTGAAATTGCCAGAAGCCAAGCATGGTTTTGGCTTACTGCCTTGTCGCTGGGTAGCGGAGCGCACGTTTGATGGGCTGGACGATTCAGGCGATTAGCAAGAGATTACGAACGTTTACAAGAAACATTAGTTGGACTGCATCGGGTCGCTTTTGCCATTCTTATGCTTGGATGATTTGCTCAGGTGGTAGTACAAAGTTCATAACACCTTCCAGGAGAGGGCTGAAAATGGGAATCAAGCAATTAGCTGGTAAAACGATAGATTCAGACCACTACCGGAGTTGCTTGACTAGAAGTACAAACTGCTGCGAATGCAGTTGCCCACTCGCAAAACCTTTTTCGATGATTTGCGAGCGTTGACTCGTTAACTGTATTTCGACAGTTGGGATCACCTGCTCACCTTTATGCTTCAAGGGCTTGAACTAGAGATCCCGCACAACACCAGTTGAATTGCCAAAATGAGAATTGCCAGATCGAATCAGATGAAGTTGACAATCTCACCGAATTAAGGCATCATTATCGAGATGTAAGGGGCTATAGCACAGTTGGTAGCGCGTCTCAATGGCATTGAGAAGGTCAGCGGTTCGAATCCGCTTAGCTCCATAAGATTTTTCCTGCTGCAAGACCCTTCTTGTGTCTAATCTGTGTTTGCTTGACCATCATAGCTAAGAGCTTCATCTAGGAGCTAGACCAATCTTATTTTGAGACAAGGAAGACTCATGACCGGAATTGTCTAGCTGGGTGGTGTTCTAGACCTGTGGAAGTAAGGGAGAATAGAGCTAAGCCTACCCCAAACTCCGCTATGGTTTTAGAACCCGTTCTTTGTCCTGCTTGCCACGGTTCCGATGTCGTCAAACATGGAAGATCATCTGAGGGTAAACAACGCTACAAGTGTCGCAATGCCGATTGTTCCCGTAGCACCTTTATTCGAGATTACTCTTACCGGGGCTACCTGCCAGAAGTGAAACAACAAATTGCCGATATGGCAGTCAACGGCAGTGGCATTCGGGACACGGCTCGGGTGCTAAGCATTAGCCCCACAACAGTCATTGAAGAGTTAAAAAAAGTCTCGCCACCTGAAGCAAGTGAACCAGCCCCTACTGGAACGATTGCCTGAACCTGAGAAGGTCGAAGTCATTGTCCAGCAAGTGGATGAGGCAGAAATGGACGAGATGTGGAGCTTTGTGAGCAATAAAAAACAGCAACGCTGGTTATGGCACGCGATTGATCATGCGAGTGGTAAAGTACTGGCTTATGGGTTAGCTGACCATACTGACGCAGCGTTGAAATCATTGATGCAGTTGCTGATACCCTTTGGGATTCAACAGTTTTACACGGATGGTTGGGGTGGTTATGCTCGGTTGCTGGATGAAGACCAGCATGAAGTCGGCAAGCATTACACCCAGAAGATTGAACGGAAGCACTTAACGTTACGAACTCGGATCAAGCGATTGACACGCAAGACGATTTGTTTTTCAAAGTCGGAGTGGATGCATGACATTGTGATTGGGCTATTTATAAACCGCTATGAATTCGGGCTTCCCGTTTAGAAGCTTCCACAGGTCTAGAACACTACCGTCTAGCTGCTAGACAACCGAGCAAAGAACAGGGGTTCGGTCGTTTCAATCTCGTCACGCGATGGAAACGGGTCTACCGACAATCGAAAACTAATCAAGTCTGGTATTTGTTGACCAACCTCAATGACCTTGAATTTGCCTTGAACAGCTATGCTAAGCGGTTTTCGATTGAGCCGATGTTTAGAGATTTCAAAACGGGCGGCTACAACCTGGAAAATTGTCGTGCCACCGGGCAACGATTTCTCGCTTTAGTGCTGTTGGTCGCCATTGCCCACACCCTCACAATCGAATAGAGCAAGCGCATCTGTCGTCAGCAGATTCAGCACTACATTGGACGAGTGCCGAAGTCGAAGCGAACTCAAAACCGACACAGTGATTTTTGGATAGGACTGTATGGACAGCTTTGGATTCGTTCGATGGATTTATGGTCGAATTGGGCTGAGCAACTCATGCACCTCAAGCTGCAAAAACGCTGCTTTTTCCAACAAGGGCTACGGGCAATGTCCCTGATTCAGTCTCCCTTCTAGCTTCTCTGTCACCCCATGAGTTATCCACTACGATGATTTCGATCTGCGATCGCGGATAGGACTGCTGTGCTAATGCCGCTAAACAGAGCTTTAGCTGCTCCCCGTCATTGAAGACCGGGATAATCACTGAAACCAGCGGAGCGTCAAATTCTGCCATCAGGACCTCCCTGCATCGCCCTCAAGCGGCTTTGGAAAGCGATCGAGCCGGTATAGGCAAGTTGTTAGTCTGTTGCTTCACCTTCGACCACTCCTCATTCGTAAAGTTTTCGTGATAGGACCGCTCAACGTTCACATTCCAGAGGTCGTGCTGTTCGCCCAGAATGTTCTTGGCTGCCAGTAATGCAGTCAGCATCGAGTGATCCTGGTTGTTATAGCGGTGCATCCCGTTTCGCCCCACGGTTTGCAGATTTTCGAAGGTTTCGAGATAGTCTTGCAACACCTGCAAGTGCTGACGATACTCGCCGTCGTAAACCGGATACGCCTTGCGCTGACGAATCACACAACCGTCTTCCACATCCTTCAAGTTAACTCCCAATTCCAATCGCACAATTTCCTGAGAGGCTAACTCAATCAAATGGGAGTCTGGCATCTCCCAAAGATCATCGCCTTCGCTACAGAAATATTCCATTCCTAGGCAAGTTTTGCCTGCTTCAGGAACCATCTCCGGACTCCAGTTCTTGAAATTTTGAATGCGTCCAACTCTAAATTGCGGGCTATGGATGTAGAGCCAGTTATCGGGGAAAAGATGCTCCTGGTTAATAATCAGGGGAACGATCAGAAAGTCACGATATTTCAGACCACGAGCTGCGGCTAGAATCTCCTCGGGTGGTAGGGGATCAAGACGATGTAGCAGTGCTGATATTGGCATGGAGTTAATGAAGTGATCACCTACCAGTTCAAAGGTGCGATCACCCTGTCTCGCAATCACTTTTGTAATCCGTTTGCCCTCGCGCTCAACTCGCACCACCTCTGTATTCAGATGAACAGGTGATCCATTGTTCTCCAGTAATTCCTGACAGCGTTCCCACATCATTCCGGGTCCAAGTCGAGGATAGTCAAACTTCTTAATCAAACTCTTGGCGTTTTGTTTTCCAAACAGTGCATTGATTACAGCTCGCTTCAGCGACATATTTTGAATCCGCTGAGCTGCCCAGTCCGCTTGAATTTGATTGCAGGGAATGCCCCAAACCTTTTCCGTGTAGGTCTTGAAGAAAATTTGGTAAAGCCGCTCTCCAAAGCAGTCAGTTACCCAGTCCTCAAAGGTTTTTGGGTCAAAGTCTGGGTTCAAAAACTTGCGGAATTTAGCTTTTAGATAGCTGATCAAAATCAAGAAACTGCGAATAGGTCCCAGATTCCTCAGGGTTTTGAACAGTGAGAGGGGATAGTCATAAAACCTTTCATCGTAATAAATCCGAGATAGCCTGGGAACTTGAATAAAATCATTTCCCAAAATTTCTTGCCATACAGCCTGAACTTCGCCTACCTTTGTGAAAAAGCGATGACCACCGATATCAAACCGATAGCCTTTATACATTTCAGTACGAGAGATGCCACCAACTTTTTCAGCTTTCTCCAGAACGATCGACTGGACACTATGTTTCATCAGTTCGTAACCCGCGGTCAGTCCAGCAGGTCCACCCCCTATAATAATGACGGGAAACGAGTTCATATCTGAAAAGCCTCCAAAGTTAAGTTGTGCTGAGTGATGTTTTGCGGGTAGACATTTTTCATCATTTGGACTTGTAAACACCCAAAGGCATCGGGAGTTCAGGGAGATACCAGCGGTTAAGATAGTGCCGCAATAGACCATAGGCAAAGGCAGCCCCTCCATAAAAGAAGTAGAGCCAGTGCCAGGGAATCACTTGCAGGGTGAACCGCAGCCCCCGTTTGGTACAGAAAAACCGATAAACGTCCCAATTCATCACTAGCAGCCCCAGGGTGATAATGATTGAAACCCATAAAAACCAGGGCATGAACCCTACCGCAAGCAAGCTTCCGATCAAGGCAAATACCAGAATCACGCTGATGCGATTCGCATGGCTCAGGTTGAGATCAGCATTGAATTGGCGATTGCTTAAGAGTAATTCTGTCCAGGGCAATGCCCGATAAAAAATTTCTGCCCTCAGCAGAGAAAGGGGCTTCCAACACTTCAGGTGCTTAACCTGAATATCTTTGCACAAACGGATAGAATAGCCCGCCCGTTTCAGCCGATAGCCTAATTCAATATCTTCAATACAAGGCTTTTGATAGCTTTCATCAAACCCACCGATCGCCAGGAATACATTGCGCCGAATTGCACCACAAGCTCCCCAAAACGTTGATGCTTCCTCACAAGCTGTTTGATGGGTGTAATGGTGAAACAGGTTCTTGTACTGGGAAAGGAAGTTAGGAGCACCGGGTGCATCATCGTAAGAACCAATTAGAGCAGCGAGGCCGGGCTGCTGGCGAAAAATCCTAGCAATCTGGCTTACTGTGTCACCTTTGAGAGTGACATCAGCATCTACAAAGAAGAGAATGTCGCCTTGAGCTATGTGCGCGCCTAGATTGCGTGCCCGTGCTGGTCCTCCTGATTTGGGAACTCGCACGACTTGGGCTCCCATTTGCTGAGCGAGCTTTCCAGAGCCATCAGTACTGCCATCATCAATAACAATCAGCTCTACCGCAGTTGAGACAAATTGAGCAAGACTGGCTAAACATCGCTGGAAGCTTTCACCTCCATTAAAGACCGGAATTACAATCGAAATCACTAGCTCAGTTGGCAAGTCCAATTCTGAAAGAGGCTGATTCATTACTAAAGTTGCGGCTATTTCCGTGCAGCGTTTACAAAAGTCGATTCAAGTCACCTTGGAACTTCTAACTGAATGTACGGCAGCATGTTTGAGCCAGTCTATACAACAGAGTTGCATAGTCACTCGCTAAAATGATTTTTTTAGAGGAAACAGCTCAGCTTCTGATTTGCAAATGTTAATTTAGCATTAGTGTTATTGGCATCGTACAGCACTAGAATCTACTGTCCCAGTAAGCACGGCTTTCTTTATTGTCTCTTTAATTATCTCTTTATATTATTTGGTAGTGCGTCAATATGATGGGGGATTGATAGAGTAGAGAGGCTCATCAATTAGAAACCAGGTGATGGAATGCTCTCTGTGGGGTCATGTCAAAGCCCATCGGCACGGCAAAATGTTTAACGGTCATCAACGCTATCTCTGTCCTGCTTGCCATCAAACCTTCTCGGAATCTTTCGACAGTTTGTATTACCGTCGCCATATTAGCCCTCAATAAATTAGACAAGTTCTACAAGCCCACAACAAAGGCAGTAGTTTACGAGGGATTAGTCGAACAACAGAACTTCCTTATCGAACTAGTTCTGTCAGGGCATCTCGAAATGATTCTGCTGCTTGAAATGCAATAAGATTATCCTTACTCATGGTGTATCCTCGTCTGGTCTTTTTTGCTTATCCAGCAGAATACGCCCTTTCTTTTTCTTTATTTGTACACCACTTCAGAGCATAGTTCAGGTTTACGATCTACTGAGCCTCAAATTTAATCAATAGCCCGCTACTTGCGGGAATTTCAAGGTGAGTATATCCTTGCTGCATCGTGACGTGCCCTCGAATTTCATCCATAGCTTCTGAGCTAAACTGCCAAATAGTACCTGTGGTAAACGCACTAAAGGCTGAAAGATCAACACCTGTACGAGAAATGGTTGATCCACTGTTAACGACCAGCAAATAAAGATTCCTTTCCTGATCCTGAGTGGCGATCGCCATCAGGTTTGGATTACTACTGGTGGCCAGAAGAGTTTGTCTTCCCCCCTGTAATGCTCGAATTCCTAACCGCATGGCGTAGTAACTCATGCGACGTTTTCCATCAGGTCCAATCAGTCCCTCGAAGTCACCTGATATTCCCCAATCATAAAGTGAAAAGATATGACTGCCATAAACATACGTATCTCCCGGTTGAGAGGCTCGAATCATATTTTTAAGCAGATTTAGAGAGAAAGTGAAATCATCATATCCTCCCGTGTAAGTTCCCCATTCTCCTAACCAGAGGGGCGATCGCGCATGAATCGTACCCTGCATCCAACTCCGCACACGGCGGACATAGGGTGAAATATCTAAGTCATAGTTGTGAACATTGACAGTATCAAAATAGGTTGGGATGCTGGCTAGGGTATCAACAGGCCAACGGCTCCCGCCAACCGTTTTGGGCGCATGAATGTAGAATTGCCGATCGGGTAAATAGGTGCGATAAACATAGGCGATCGCATCGGTCGCTATTCGGATTAACTCAAAGTAATCAGCTTGATTTCCGCCCCATCCCTGTTGTCGGTTATCTGGCTCATTGTGGATTTCAAAATCATCCACTTGGTAATTATTGCGTACGTTTAGCCAGTACACCGTAGCAAATACATGTTCCCACCATTCATTCCAGTCATCTTCCGTGCGTGGCGGGTTCAGTTGTAATGCCCAATCTGGGCTCCAACCCGGATCGGTATTGCGGATAGTAAGTACGGGACGAATGTTGTCTTGCTTAAGGGTTTCAAAAATGGTTCTCGCGTTGCCCTGCCATAACTCCGCAGGGTCACCAGAAAAAGCATAATCCGATCGGCTGATGGGGTTCGTCATCACTGCATCCCACTGTTCCCAGGGAATGACATCAGGGTTAGTTTTTATTTGAGCAATGGTAGGCAGTCCATAGACTCCGTCATCATCCTCCCTTTCCCATCGCGACATCCCTCCATAAATTCGGTAGGTGTTAATTCCCAGGTCAGCTATATCTGCTCTATCAAAATTGATGTTTCCTTCACAGGCTCCAATATAACGGGTACTGACTCCGGTAACTGTGTTGTGGACTTTGATAGCTGTCTCAACACGGGGTAAAACTGCTTGACCTGCTGAACTTAATACAATGATGATCCAGAATCCCAAAAATAGACTTAGTACAAATTTTAGTAAACGACTCATACACGCTTAGGGTCTTTTACCAGTCCCAATATACTCTTGTGTTTCGTGAAACATTCGACTGTACTCAATCCAGAATTGATTCTGAATTAGGTGGTTAGGAAGGGTAATTACACAAAATATGCCATCGCATAGGAGGATTTAGAATTCCTTTCTGAAACGCATTAGCAGAAATGGTAAGAGGATAGCGGTGCCAGTGGAAATCGTAGATTTGCTGCCAATCGGGGCTAAAAATGCCAGGGTTGATAAAGTAATGCCCGTCAATCAAATCCAGGCGATCGATCTGCAACTGGAGATGATGCGGAACCCGCCAATCATTAGGTAAGGGATTAATTTCAATGTGTGTGTCTAAATAAATATCCCCTAAAGCATTAATCAGACTGAAACTAAAAATAGCCGCTTCCACAGGAGACTGAAGCTGATACTCCAATTCCAGGGTTACCCCTTCACCGCTACAAATTTCAGCTCCTGGGAGACAGGTGAGATTTAGAATCTTGATCAGCTCTGAAGGTTTATCTTTCAGGGCAACTGACTCTGTTTCCGAAGAGGGCTGCTCTGGACAGCGATTGAGGTAAATTTTAGGATGCACAAGAATTTGTTTTGACCAGGGCGATTGGGTTTCCAGCTCTTGAAGTTTGGGGTAATGGGAAAGGCGATCGCTCCGCACAAAGATAAAGCTATTTTGGGCATACCAGGGTTCTACATGGGGATGACTCCAGATTCGTGTTCGGAGACTGTCGATCGTGATGAATCCCCGTTCTTCAAAGCGTTGAATCCAGTAGTCAGGCCATTGCTCATTAATATGGTGGGTTCCCCCCTGATGCGGAATTGCCGCCGAGAACAATACCACATCACTGAGCCGAACAAGAGAATCTACAAAGTCAGAGGCGCTTTCCTCAGGTAGATGTTCGGCTACTTCCAGGCACATTGCCAAGTCAAAAGTTTGATCCAGCAACAGAGGTTGAGCCAGATTCCATGACATAAACTGGTGCGGAGGAATCTGAAGGTTTTCAGGCTCAACATAGTCGCCATCGATCCCTAAAATGTCTGCAATTCCGTGTTTCTGAAACATCGAAAGCCAGGTTCCATCCCCACAGCCAACATCCACGATCCGCTGTGGCTGAACCCAATCCAAAATGATCGGCACAATGACTGCAGCAGATTGCCGGGAACCATCCCGCAGGGCTTCAAAAAATGCCTGATTATACGGTTCATGCAAAACCTGTTCAGCCATGAGTGATTAGCCTCCAGAATTACTTTTCAGTTGAATAGGAATGGGATGCTTATGATGTCACCGCCTGAGACATCAGTTCCCAACGCATCGGAGGGTTTAAAGTACCTTTTGCGGGCACCTCTGACTCAACTACCAAAGGGTAAACGTGCCAATGATAATCGTAAGCATAAGCCCAATCTTCCCTAAAGACTCCAACATTAACGAAATACTTGCCCCTACAAAGGTCGAGGCGATCGCACCACAACCGAATTGTATTTTTTCCGCTAATCCTTGGCACCGGAATTCCCATATCGGATGTGTTAACGTCTAGGCAGGTCGTCCCATCTTCTTGGCTCACGGTTACACCAAAGATGGCAGTATCGATAAGTTGTTGAGACTGGTAGTCAATCTCAATGCAGAGAGCATCACCTGTTTCTAAGAGGCTATTGGGCTGTAATCGGACATCAGTAATCTCAATTTCCTGGGAGCCGAAGCGATTTTCATTAACCCGCAGTTCGGTACCTAGGCGGGTCAGTTGGGGTGAGCGATGGGGCGTGCGTTGCTGGCTTTGCGATCGCATCTCCATTGCGTACTGCCCTGCTACAACAGTCGGTTCGCCATAGGCTACAACCCTACCGCGTTTAAGCCAAAGGGCGCGATCGCACAACCGCTCAACCTGCTTCACATCATGGGATACCAGCACGATCGCACAGCCCTGCTCTTTCATCTCTGCAATGCGGTTGAGACATTTAGTCTGGAAGGATAAATCCCCCACGGACAAAAACTCGTCCACCAGCAGGATTTGCGGATCTGTATGCACCGCCACTGAGAAGGCGAGGCGCATCATCATCCCTGTGCTGTAGGTTCGGACGGGATTATCAATAAACCTTGCCAGTTCTGCAAACTCGACGATCTGATCAAACCGACGGATAGCTTCTCGGCGCGGTAACCCCGCCACGATTGCTGTCACCAAGACATTCTCGCGCCCAGTCAAATCGCCATGAAACCCTGCTCCGAGGTCGAGCAAGGCTCCCACACGCCCACGCATTTTGATACGCCCCTCGGTAGGATGGGCCACCTTTCCTAACAACTGCAGCAGCGTGGATTTGCCGGCACCGTTGTGGCCGATTATCCCCATCATTTCCCCAGCGGCTACCTCAAACGAAACTCCGCGCAGTGCCCAAAACTCATCTACTGCTTTAATCTGCCGAAATCCCGAAAGAGCCGCTTCCATAAATGTGACGGGCTTCTCGGTGTGGTAACGATTAAAATGTTTGCCCAAATTTTCGACTAGAATGGCATCCCGCATCTAAATCTCCTCTACAAATCGAAGACTCTGGCGCTTGAAGAGCTGGTAGCCCAAGGGTAACAGTACCAGGGTAATGAGTGAAATAATCCCTAGAGCTAACCAGTCAGGCTGAACACCCCAGATTAAGATTTGTCGATAGCAAGTAACAATATGCACCATTGGGTTCAAACCATAGGCATACCAGTATTGCTGAGGAATATTGTCGAGTTCGTAAAAAATTGGGGTGAGATAGAACAGAAGTTGCAGTAGCACCCACAGAGTATGCTGAGTATCACGGAAGGTGACATTGAGGGCAGCCAAAAAGTAAGAAAAAGTTACCGTTAAGGCAAATTGAAGCAATTGCAACAGTGGTAAAGCCAGGATCAGAGGCGTTAGCCTTACCCCATCAAGTAGTAAGAACACAACCAGAATGGGTAACGCCAATATGAAATGAATTAAGCCGGTTGTAACAACCACAATGGGTAAAATGGTCGTAGGAAAGCCTGGTTGCCGAATGAGTGAACGGCTATTGATGATGACCCCAGTAGCTTGAAATAACGAGGTTTGAAACCAGTTCCAGACTAGTAATCCTGCAAATACATAGGATGAATACTGAGGTATGTCGACCTTAATGACGACTTGAAAAACAAAAATAAAAACCAACAGTTGCAGTAATGGGCTAATTAATGTCCAAGCAACTCCCAAGGCCGATCGCTTGTACATTAATTTCATGTCGCGATCGACTAGCGATCGCAATAAATCAAAGAGATAAAGCAGTCTTAGCCACACACTTCGCGATCGAAAGTTTTGTAAAGACGGATTAGGTTGCATCTTCAAAAGTTTATTTAGGCAGAGGATGAGAGATAGATGAGACAGACCAGTAAGCTACTCTGAGTCTGCCCTATCACAGCAAAGCAATAAACTAACTAGTTACAGCCTGTTGCGATGGTCTTTGCTCTTTCTCAGAAGCTATGTCTACAACTTCTGTTGACCTAGTTTTCAAGCTGTTGGATGGTGCAATGTAAGTCCCACTCCGTCCTTCCCGCTTTACTCTGCGATGAGACTGCCACAGCGACCAAGGCCCTGCTAAATTACCCCATATCTCCAGAAGCACTAACGAGATTGGATAATCACTCTGCCCCAAAAGCCACAGAGCAATTCGCTTAAGGTGATAGGAAGGAAGCCCGACGAAAATTGTCATTAAGCTGCGCCAATCCTGATCATTCAGCCACGTAGTGAGATTGTAAGAGACGTGCCCCTTACTGTAGCCGTAAAGCTGACGATGCAAAGCGGCTTTATCCTGACGGTGTTTATGCCATACGTAGGCAGAAGGTTCATAAACTAGCGTATAACCTGCTTTGATTGTTTTGTAGAAGAGATAGGTATCTTCTCCGACACCGGATGGCATTCCCGGGCCGAGTGACTCTTCCATCAATCCGATCTCAGGATGGGAAAAAATGCTGGCGCGAAAAGCCGCATTTGCAGTTGCACCCAACTGCCAAGTGGGCACGGCATAACGAGGGAAGGATGTAAACCACTCAGGACTGGCCTCGAACCGTTCATACCCCCGTCCCAAACCACCATATTTCTCAAAAAACTGCTGGGAGGGAGTTTCTAGCTGAAGCGGCAGAACATTGCCAGTAACAATCATCACGTCTGCTCGGGCAAATGGTGCAACTATCTTTTCCAGCCAATCTTCGGGTAGGGTAACATCATCATCTGTAGCAATCACAATCTCACCCGTACTAGCAATGAAGCCAGCATTGCGAGCATAAGCTAACCCCTTTCGCGCCTCACTAATCAATCGCACACCTGGGAATTCAGCCACCACTGGAGGGGTTAAACCAGACTCAGGATGATTATCTACTACAATAATCTCAACCTCGCGCTCAGTTTTCTGATCAACCAAGCAATGCAAACAGTTTCGTAGGTCGTCTGGGCGATCTAAAGTAGCCAGATTAATTGAAACTTTAGTACCTACAGGCAAACGCAAGGTTGAAACTTCTTCTGTAACATTAAAGTATTCTGTCAAAACATCCTGCGCTTTCTTCCAGCATACCTCTTCTTTAATCCGGAAGATTTTGTGTAGTAGCCTTAATGCCAAGTGATGGCTAATGATTGTTTCTATAAGGCGATCGACACTAATCACAGAATGACGATTTTCGATGTCGATATTGCCAATCAATTCACCCTTCCAAGTTAAGAAAATCCTGGTTTGGACATAGTCATGCAGATCGACTAAAGGCTGAAGCGGTTGGTCTAAGCGAACTTGACGGACGGCTATCTTATCTAATGTTCTGGAAGATAGGTTGTAAGGTTTAGAAGATTCTTGAAAAAGCTCAACATCGTCCCGCTCAATAGTTTTATCCGCAACTAAAGCTCCAAACTCCGTTTCGATCTCTTTTACTCGTCTACAAGCTTTTGGGTAACGGAAAAGGCCAATCAAGGACCCTTTCAATTCAGCCCAGACTAAATCTACTGGGAAATAAGTTGGGTGTTTAAACGCTATCCATAACCGACGAATTGACCAGTAGAAAAACCACCAAATGCCAATCCACAAGAAAGTCAAACGCTCATCAGGATAAGACTTAGCACCACAGGCAAAGTAAGAATAAAGCCCAGTACCATTGTGGGTAATTTGTGACTTTAGTTGCTCGTAACTCTGCCGATGGCGATGACGAATAATCGCTTTAGGTTCATAGATGATTGCATAGCCTTCTTTCAAAACCCGGAAAAACATTTCCAGGTCTCCACCGCCGTTGGTAACTGTACCAACATCCAAAGCGGGATCAAAATATCCAACCTTGCTGAAGACAACTCGGCGGTATGCCATGTTCGCGCCTGTACCTAAATTCCCAGTTCCGAGTAACCACCAAGGCATCTTGCCATCCAAGTTGGCTTCATACCACTTCTGCTCAAAGCCGCGTCCAAATCCACCATTTTCTTCAAACAGCACCTGGGGTTCAGTTTCTAGTTCGTAAGGAACAACAAGCCCCGTCACTGCCATGACTTGCGGATTTTCGGTAAAAACCTTCACAAGGGCCTTCACCCAACCAAGGTCAACGACAACATCATCATCGGTGTAGGCAATGATCTCTCCTTTGGCTTCTAAAATGGCACGGTTACGTGCCCAATCTAGACCAGGCCGAGGTTCTCGCACATAGCGGACTTGGGGGTAGTGGGTTTCTACTAGCTCTTTAGTCGCCTCTGTTTTGGGAGCGTTGTCTACCACCAAAATATCTAGCTTGGGATAGTCCAGCTTACTAATCGCTTCCAAGCAAAGTTTCATATCGTCGGGGCGATCGCGCGTACAAACTGCCACCGTCACCAAGGGCCACTCACCCGAGTACTCTACAGGAGGCAGACCAATCAAATTCTCCAGTGTCAGCTCCTCCGGGTGCTGCGGCGATGACATTCCATTCTTGAGCAACTGACAGATAATGTCCCAACTGTGTTGTTCTAGAATCAACTTGCTCAGCGTTTCAGCCGTGCAACGCCCTAAGGTAACTGGTGCATTGACATAGCCAATGGGAACTCCATGCAAACGCACCAAGCCCTTTAACCCCATATATCCATCTAATCCCTCAACTGTTGGAATTGGACGGCTAAGTTCGATGTCAACAACTTTAATTGGATAAAGCATTTGCTAGTGACCTTTGTTTAGATTCGCAACAAGGATTGATAAAGTAAACTTCTAATCAAAAGATTGAATTGAACACTCTATAACTGCAGTGGTAGATTCGTTGGAGTACCCATTTTCTGCTGTTTTGCACGTTGCTGCGACTGCTGCTGTGGAGCATGAGCAAGGTGAGAAACCACTCGGTGAAACAGATTGCCGACGATCAGTTTGAGGGCGATCGCACCTTTACGTTGATAGATATCAATCAGAGAGATAGACGATAGGGGAATGGATGTAGCTGTGGGAGTTTGAGATTGCCCCAATTTCAACAAATTTTGAATCAGCAAAAGATAAAACCCAATCCGTATCCAGGGTGTTACCGGGTCCGCCTGGATGGCTTTTCTTAACCAGTACAGCGTAGTACGGTGATCCTGACAGCGATGACTTTGGTGGGCAAAGTACCCATAGAGATTACTGCTGGACAGGCGAAATAAGAACGGTGGAAACTTCGGTTGCTGCCGGCGCACAGCTTGCATAACCAAGGCATGCGATTGTGCCATTTGGGTGTAGTCGCCAGACATACTCGTTGTGGATTTGCGATAGCCCACTAAAAACTTTGGAACTACGCGAAATTCATATTGGGCAGCAATCCGCAGATACAGATCCCAGTCTTCACAACCCTGGGCGTTCTGCAATCGCAAAGTTGGATCGTATCCGCCTACCTGTTCCAGACAGCTACGCCGCATCATAGAAGCACTGGAATTGCCTAAAAAATTGTGACAGACCAGGGTTGCGTAAACATTACCTTGAATCTTTGCTGCCCGAAAGCTGCCTAGCAGGGCATCAGATTCGTCAATATCCACAGACCAGGAATACACTAGCCCTACAGAGTTACCACCCCGCACCATACATTGAACTTGTTTTTCAATGTTTTCTGGATACCAGATATCATCTGCGTCGATCGGCGCAATAAACTCGCCTTTTGCATGAGCGATCGCCAAATTACGCGCTGCTGCAACCCCCGCATTTGCCTGATGCAATAACTTGACTCGATCGTCCTGTTGAGCAAATGTAGTTACAATTTCTGGAGTTTGATCTGTGGAGCCATCGTCCACAATCAGCACTTCCAAATGACAGTAGGCTTGTGCCAATATGGATTGCAGTGTCCGCTCGATAGAAGTAGCGGCATTGTAAGCCGGAATAATCACAGATACTAACGGAGTGTCACTAGACATCGCTTACTCCTATCAATCGTTTCAAAACTCGGTGAAAACGCGGCTTTCTTGGACTGACGCACTGCCGCCACTGCTTCTGCCAATGCATCATCATTCCTAATCCCATCGCGATTCCACTGTAGAAGTAGTACAACCAGTGCATGAGCACAGCTTGGCTGGCAAAAACGAACCCACGTTTCTGTTGAAAAAATTGGTAATATCGCAGTTGAGCCAAAGTAGAGCCGCTACCAACAGCAATATCAACCAACAGCAAAATTAATTCAAACTGGCGAGGCCCTTGTTTAAGAAACCATTTGTCAGCCATGCTTCTTCCTTAGTGTTCGCTGGAAAGCATAAATGTGGTTATAAATGCTGAATCTATAAATTGGGAATACTTTTCAGCAATCTAGAGAGACTTGAAGAGCTTATGCCATTCAGCTGATCCTCAAAGTGTGACAGTAAAGCTGAAACACCTAATGAAAGTTGCTTTTAGCGATCGAGCACCTACTGAAAATGAGCATTCTCTTTTGCTTTCTCTAGTACTTTCCTACTGCTGAAAGTGCGAGAAACACAGGTTTCTGAATTCGGACTTACTTTTTACAGCTACGTGAATAGTAATTTTGGCTTAAAGTCATTGTCCAATGAGCTTTTTAGACTACTTGTCATCCTTTAAGGAGCAGTGAGCAATTTTAGTAGAAGCACCGAGGTAATTCTCAAATTAGTACACTAAAAACATGTTGATAGGTTGCCATACCTATCGAGAAACTCGCTACAGCATTCGCTCAAACTTTACGAAAGCTAAATACTAGTAACTGTTTGAAAAGATAAGCTGAAGCAGCACAATTGAAAAGAACTAAACGTATGGGTTGTGGCAAAATGTTAAGGCAGAGAAGCTTAGTTATTTCTGCATCAGCCTGAATAGCCTTCCAATTTCTGTCTAATTGGGGATGATTACTGCTAAAAATTATTTTGAAGGTGCTGTGAAATTGTCACCATGCTTTAAGCAACCCGAATATGGAGAAGATGATGCAGGAGTGGATGTAAATAGGCGGATAGTGCCATTTAGGGAAGGAAAGAGAAAATATAGACAATCTGATATTGCAAGATTTTTGACAAAGCCTGATTATTCTCTAGCCTCTCCAAAATAGAACCACTGATAATCAATCCTTCCCTGATTCACACATAGGTCTTAAGGTAGGTTTTAGACCTGTAGGATTGAGCGTGAATAGCCCTACCTCAAACCCAGCTTGTCTAGAAACGGCAGTCTTTTCCCAAATTCTTGTTTGGTGCAAATACACCATCCTAATCAGAGGCAAGTAATTAAAAATGATGAGTACTTTACCCTGCAATCCAAATTAGACATCTCAACAATGATCTATTTCATTATTGCCTGGAGTTTGTTGGCAATTGTATGCTTTATCACTGGAACCTATCTACTTAACTTACTGAAAGCTAGTTGCTTTGTTCGAATTGGCGATCGCCTGATCATTGCCATCTGGAGTGGACTAATGGTGATATCCATCTTGCTTTTGGCAATATCCTTTGTCTTTCCGCTGTCTCTTCTGACTGGAGGGGTAGTTGCTGCGATTTTAATCACCCTTTCACTGCTTTCATCTTCAACCAGAGCTGAACTGATTCGTCTGAAGTCAGCCTTCTCAATTGACTGGCTGAGCGCATTTGTGAACCTGAGCTTGTTGTCAGCTACATTATTCAACCGGTCAATGAAATGGTTTGATACAGGAGGCTATCACATTGGCGCGATTAAATGGCTTCACGAGGCTGGAACGGTTCCTGGTGTTGCCTTAATCAACTACGCATTTGGCTTTACTTCGTCCTGGTTTGCATTCACGGCTCCATTGACTCCAGGCTTTTTAGGACATCATATTGGTGGAGTCACAAATGGCTTCATTTTTTTTCTAGCGACATTCCATATCTTGATAGCTTTAACTCACGTTAAGCAAAAGCATTCTACGTTGTCTGACTGGTTTGCGATTGTGATTTTTCTAGTTATTATTGTTACCTATGTTACAACAATTTTTACCAATTCACCCATTCTCATTTCCTTCTCTCCTGATGTTCCCGTGACTTTAGCTACTGGAATAATTGCTTGGACAATTTTAGTGATCAAGGAGAGAGCGGCAGATGAAAAGACTTTATCACCTCATTCTGTTTCACCCGCTTTCGATGTTAAAACTCTGCCTTTAGTTTTGGGTGTTGGCGCATTATCACTGAAGCTGAGTGCGTTACCCGTTCTGGCAATCGTCATTCTATTTTACTGTTTTGAGAGCCGATTCGCACCGAAAAAGCTGTTCATTGGAGCAATACTTGTCATTCTGTTGGCGTTGCCTATGATCAGCTACGGTTTCATAACTTCTGGATGTCCGATGTTTCCTTCTACAATTGCCTGCATCAACTTTTCCTGGAGATTTCCGCAGGAGGAAGCAATCAATCAGCTAGAAGCTACAAGAGTCCTACAATCCAGAGATTCGAAAACGCCTGAAACTAAAGCCAGCCCTGCAGGCCCATTGGAAACCACAAAAGGCCCGCAACCTAGAGAACCGAAAACTCCTGCAACTGAAGCTAGTTCTGCAACTGAAAATTTATCTTCTTTCCTTGAGAAACGTTTTGCTTGGATCAGAATTCAGAGCAAAATGCAAATCATGCTTTTGCTTTATGCCATTTCGATCGCTCTCTCAATCCAGCAATTACTATTTTTTCGAAACCGTAAGTCTCAAGTAGGAGTTGCATGGGTAAATGGATTAGGTATCTTAGGCATGACATTCATCATCTGTTATGCGCCGCTCATTCGATTTGGCTTTATTTATTTCATTCTTGTTTGCGGACTATTTCTAGCCCAGTTTATAAATCACCAGTATAACAATCTTGCAAACCACGCTGTCCTGCAACAGTTATTTTCAGTCCGTTTGAATAAAGCCTCAAGTCGAGTATTGGCCCTTGTCCTAACGAGTTGTTTTTTAATCATTCTTGCTGAGGACCAGCGGCGTCTTTTCTCTCTCCTACCGCCAGAATTACCTAGGCCTGAGCTAATTGAAGCCCAGGTAAATGATGTGAAATACACTTATCCAACAGACTGGTCCTACAAATGTTGGGCAACACCATTGCCTTGTTCAGGTATTGTTTTAGACAATATTCGCTTACGAAAACCTGCTCAAGGAATTCATGCAGGATTTATTCGTGTTCCTTAAGCGGTTGTGTCGCTATGTCTACTGCTTCTCTGTTTAAGTGGTTAAGTGGCGGCACTTTCTACCTGAAATCATCTTGCTCAATGGGTGGTGGTACTGTGAAGTAAGCCCTTGAATTTGAACAGAGAATGGAAGACTTTGAGGAAGTGTTTCTGGTTGTGTCGCAAGAATTTTTAATGACGAACAATCGGTATCGCTCACATCGCTTTAAGCAGCAATTCCAAAGATCGCTTCAATAAATTTTGCTTGAGAGACAGTGCTCCCTTGTTCAACTCCTTTCACTTGTCCTTTTCTGATCAGGTTCATCGCCTCAATCCCACTCAACGTTATTCTGGCACTATTGAATGACTTAAACCCCATCATGGGTTTGGTAATCCGCTTGATGTTTCTGTGGTCTTGCTCAACCCCGTTATTCAAGTATTTCACTTGCCATAACTCAGTAGACTTGTCGGGAAATAAGCAAGAATAGAAGGCAGAAATGGGATAAGCAAATGCTGGATATTGAACGGGTGCTGACACAAGACCGCTTGCTGCGCGCTTTAACTGGCTTGAATCG
>NZ_JAMPKZ010000041.1:0-27787 GCF_039962215.1 Leptolyngbya sp. ST-U4 | reverse complement strand
GTGGTTCGTGCTCAAGAATTGGATGCGTCAACGCTGGGATGAATTTGATAGCTTTCGCGATTGTGTCGATGCTGCCTTCAACCATTGTTCGAACGTGTATCCGTAAAGCTATAAATAGCGCTGAGGAACTCATACTGTTCTCGACTTCAGCGATTAAGATCAGCAAGATTTGCACGTAGCTCAGTTAGAATCCATGCAACACAAAAGAGGGCACAGCGAGCGCACCCTCCTTGATGAATAACTAGATTCAGGTCGTCGGCTTAGTGAGGCACCTCTTCGCCGTTAAGCGTTTCTTCGCCCCTTTTGAGCCTTGCTGTAACTCATCGCTTAGCCCTTGCCTTAACGAAAGACTTAAGACTTGGGTGTCCTTAGCCTCCTGCCACTGCTGGAACGATGCTGACTTCATCACCCGTTTGCAGCGAGGTGTTCTGTCCATCCAGGAACCGAATATCTTCGCTGTTGACGTAGAAGTTAATAAAGCGACGCAAATTACCCTGCTCGTCACAGAGCCGGGTTTTGATGCCGGGAAAGCTCTGCTCCAAAGAGTCAAGCAGTTCGGCGATCGTTTGCCCTTCACATTCGATCGTGGCTTGGTCGGCAGTAAATTTTTGCAGCGGAGTCGGGATCAGAACTTTAACAGCCATAGTTATTTTCAGAAATCTCAGAAATCAAGGTCAATCATAAGCCTTTATTATCAGGCAAAACTAGACAAGAACCTGCTGCCATTCCAGGCGATCGAGGGTTCGAGACCGCTCCAGTGCCCGCTCGAAACTATCCAGCTTGGGTTCGATCGTCAGCGGCTCACCAATGTAGCCCTGTACCGCTTCCTGAGTCTTCAGACCGTTGCCCGTAATGTAAACCACCGTGGTTTCTTCGGAGTCAATTTTGCCTGCTTCGACCAGCTTTTTCAAGGTAGCGATCGTTGTGCCACCTGCGGTTTCAGTGAAGATGCCTTCGGTTTCTGCCAGAAGCTTGATGCCTTCTACGACTTCCTGATCATTCACCGATTCAATATTGCCATTCGTCTTGCGGGCGATATCCAGCGCGTACACGCCATCTGCCGGATTGCCGATCGCGATTGATTTAGCAATGGTGTTGGGCTTCACCGGGGTAATAAAGTCGCGCTCCTCGCGGAATGCTTGGGCGATTGGAGAGCAGCCTTCAGCCTGGGCACCGCTAAACCGGACAGTCTTATCTTCGACCAGTCCCAGCTTGACGAATTCCTGGAAGCCCTTATAAATCTTAGTGAAGAGTGAACCAGATGCCAGAGGGGCAACAATGTGATCGGGCAACTGCCAGCCCAACTGTTCAGCGACCTCGTAGCCCAGCGTCTTGGAACCTTCAGAGTAGTAGGGGCGTAGGTTGATGTTTACGAAGCCCCAGCCATGGGTATTTGCAACTTCCGAGCAGAGGCGATTCACCTGATCGTAATTGCCGTGAACTGCTATCACCGTAGGACCATAGATCAGCGTACCTAGCACTTTTCCAGCTTCCAGGTCGGAGGGGATGAACACACAGCAGTCAAGTCCGGCATGAGCGGCGATCGCTGCCGTCGAGTTTGCCAAATTTCCGGTGCTGGCACAGGAAACGGTCGTAAAGCCCAGTTCACGCGCACGAGTTAGCGCAACCGATACCACCCGGTCTTTGAAGCTCAGAGTGGGCATATTCACGGCATCATTTTTGATGTAGAGGTTTTTGATGCCCAAACGACGTGCTAGACGGTTTGCTTTCACCAGCGGAGTAAAGCCAGTGCCTACATCGATCGGGTTGTTAGTAGCGACGGGCAGCAGGGGACGATACCGCCAGATAGATTTAGGTCCGGCTTCGATTGATTGCCGCGTCACAAGCCGGCTCAGCGCACTGTAGTCATAGGCGACCTCCAGTGGACCAAAGCAATATTCGCAAACGTGGAGTGCTTTAGGTTCGTACTCTGCACCGCACTCTTTACACTTCAGAGCCGTAAAGGTAGCAGCGGTTTGGGTGGGGTCGATCGCCTGGGTCATGAACTTCTTCCTCTCTAAATGCGCTCTCTTGAGTCAACTCAGCAGATCAATAAACCGTTAGCCAATCAAACCCTGTCGCGTTTTCTGACCAACTAAAACGGATGCTATCACAGGCGAAAAATACCGTCAAATATACCCGACTATTTTTGTCGGGTTTGATTTGGGATAATTCAGGATTGCTTCGGGATTGATAAAGCGATATTTAACCCCCACTTACGGGCGGAATGAGGACAAGTTCGTCGCCTTCCTGCAAAACGGTCTCCGGTTCCACAAACTGAAGATTTACGCCGAAGCGAGTCAGACTGCGCCACTGTTCTAATTCAAAGTGTTCGCTGATGAGTCGATCGCGAACCTGCGCTACGGTTGACTCTGTTGGAAGTTGCAGCACCAGTTCCGAGGTTCCATAGGCTTCTTGATAGGCAGCAAAGAGCTTGACGATTACTGTAATTGAGGTGCGATCGTTCATTGATATCTGGTCTCCAACTTGATTTCAACCCTGGCATACTGAATAAAGTATCCTGCAAGCTTCTAACAAAAAGCTCTTATGCTCGGCTCCTTTCAGCAAAGTACACTGCGGATTGAACTCGATGCCTCAGCGCAGCAAATCCACGACAGTCTGCTCCTTCCGGCTCAGTTTCGTCGCTGGCTTTCTCCCCAAACGTTTTCACAGGGGTTGCCTGAAACGCTGCATTCAGGACTTTCGTTTACAAGCTGGATTGGTCCAGTTGTGATTCAGCATCAGGTTGATCGGGCAGCCCCTAATAGTCTGCGCTTTTTGCTAAGCCAGGGGATTGATGGTTATCACGAATGGTATTGGGGGGAGGGCTGGGTGCAGTCGCGCCTTGAGGGAGTTTCGCTGCTGCCGCTGAATTTGGGACAAACGTTAAGCCTGCTGCGCCTAAAACAGTTTCTTGCAAGCTGAATTCACGCTTCAGGTCAGCAAAGGAAACTATCTCGGCTTAACGACCAGTACCGAGCAACTTGCCTCTTCAACGACCTGGTTGCTCACCGAGCCTTTGAGAATGCGCGTCATTCCTGTCAAACCTCGACTGCCAATGACAATCAAATCAGCGTGATGGATATTGGCTAAGCGCACAATCTCTTCCGCAGGTTCGCCGCGCACAATTTCGATTTCGCTTTTGCAGGGCAGATCTGCTTGATAAGCCTGCAATTTTTCTAGCGAATGATAAGAAATTTCTTCCGCGTCAACCGGGGGGCGATCGGCTGCGATGTCAGGATTTGCGTCAGAGTTCACTAAAACATGCGCCAGAACAACATGAGCATCCTGCGGTAGGGAAAGCTGATGAAGTGCTTTAATGACCAGTTCCGATAAGTCTGAACTATCGAGCGCAACTAGAATTTTGTTCAGCATGATTCTTCAGCCTGGAATTTCCCAGAACGATCGCTTGCCTGTCCAGTGTCGCGGGTTCAGCCTGAAAATTCAATCAACTTTGACCAAAATCAACTTTGACCAGAATAAAGCTTAAGCGTCCCGTGCTCCTATCTACCCTTCCTGATCGCCTGCATCCTTTTGAACTCTGAATCGTACTGAGTCTGCGTGCGAAGGCAGCCCTTCGGCAGTTGCCAGCGCATCGATCGCCCCTGCCACGTTCTGGAGTGCCTGCGGCGAGTATTGAATCAAGCTGGAATGCTTCAGGAAGGTTTCGACGCTGAGAGCAGAGGCATAGCGGGCAGAACCGGAAGTTGGCAAAGTGTGATTGGGTCCAGCAAGATAATCGCCAACGGCTTCAGGGGTAGAATTGCCCAAGAAAATTGCTCCCGCATGGCGAATATACTCCAATAGGCTCCAGGGGTCTTCGACTTCCAGTTCCAGGTGTTCTGGAGCGAATTCATTAGATAGTTCGGCGGCTTGTTCGAGGGAGTCTACGACAACGACCAGACCGTAGTGAGCGATCGCCTTTTCGGTTAGCAATCGGCGCGGGTGGTTGAGCAACTGCTGCTTCACTTCGACCACAACATTCATTGCCAGATCAGTATCAGTCGTGAGCAGAATTGCTGCTGCCATTGGATCGTGTTCTGCCTGCGCCAGCATATCGACTGCGACGTGGACTGGATTGGCGTGACCATCGGCAATGATCAGGACTTCAGAGGGACCCGCGAGGGAGTCGATACCAACCGTGCCGTAAACCAGCTTTTTCGCCAACGTCACGTAAATATTGCCCGGCCCCGTAATCACGTCCACTTTGGGAATTGTTTCGGTTCCGTATGCCAGTGCGCCGATCGCCTGTGCCCCTCCAACACGATAAATTTCCTGTACCCCGGCTTCCTGTGCTGCTACCAGAACGGCAGGGTTAATCGTCTTATCTGGGCGAGGCGGAGTCACCATTGCGATGCGGGGAACCTGCGCGACCTTCGCCGGAATGGCGTTCATAATCACCGTGCTAGGATAGGAAGCCCGTCCCCCCGGCACATACAGCCCCGCACGATCGACCGGCGTGTAGCGTTTGCCTAAAACGACCTCATTTTCGCCAAACTGCACCCAGCTTTTGGGCACTCGCTGGCGGTGAAAGGCTTCGACCTGACGACAGGCAAGCTGGATTGCTTCCAGCAACTCTTTGGAAACCTGCTGATAAGCAGCTTCTAGCTCCGAGCCTGTGACCCGCAACTCTCCTGGCTCTAGCATGAGTTGGTCAAATTCTTCGGTGTAGTGCAGCAATGCCCGGTCACCCTGCCGTTTCACTGCCTGCAAGACTTCTCGAACGGTTGCCTCTTTATGAACGACCTGATCATCATGAGTGCGATCGCAGATCCGTCGCAGTTCGGTGAGTGCTTCAGCCCGCTGATGAATGATTCGCAGCATCGCCACAATGGGTAAGGATAGAAAGCCTGGAACTGCCTGAGGTTGACACGGTGGGTTTGCGATCCCCAGAGAACCGCAGATGGAACCGCGAACCTGACTGAACCGATTATGTCTTCTAGCTTAACCGGATTTTTAGAGGATATGTGTCTAGAAAGATGCGAGTTTAGCCTATGTTTATGGCAAATGCTTTGCTAAGATGGTAGATCGCTGGAATGATGCCCGCCTGAGATTCTTGGTCTCAAATTTGTACTGTCTAGAAGTTGAAGTGGTAGATAGCTGTGGCAAATATTAAGTCTGCAATTAAGCGCGTCGAAATCGCGGAGCGCAACCGCCTGCGGAACAAGTCCTATAAATCCGCTGTAAAAACCCTGACGAAGCGTTATATCGAGGCTGTGAACAAGTACACGGTGGATCCAACGCCTGAAGCAAAACAGGAAGTGCAGCAGCGGATGTCGGCTGCCTACAGCAAAATTGACAAAGCCGTCAAGCACGGTATCTTGCATCCCAACAATGGCGCACGTAAGAAGGCACGTCTGTCGAGAGTGTTCAAAGCAAAAGCAATGGCATCGACCGCGCCAGCCACCGCATCGACTGCATCGGCTTCCTTAATTTAGAAGGGCAATTACCTTAATTTAGAAGGGCAATTACCTTAATTTAGAAGGGCAATTACCTTTCGGGGGCGGCGGAGCGATCGGCAAAAAGCCAAATAGTGCTACTGAATTGCGGCATGGCTGTCTTGGGGCGGCGAGCTAGATACAGTGAGCTAGATACAGCAAGCTAAATTATCAGTGACTCTTGGGGAATGGGCTCCCGTCTGTTCAGTCCTACAGAGGGATACCTATTGCACGGAGCGGGTAAGGACATCTACCCCATAAAAAGGGTTACTGGTTGCAATTGCTGTTCTTTAAGATCAAAATTTTGCCCTCATTTTGTCGCTCGGCAACACCCAACAGGTCAAAAGTTGACAGGTTAAAAGTTGGAGCCAATCAGGTTATTGAATCATGCAGTTAATCGACACCCATGTTCACCTTAACTTTGATAGCTTCCAGCCTGACTTAGAGGAAGTCGCCCAAAACTGGCGCAAGGTAGGCGTTGCCCAACTGGTTCACTCCTGTGTAGAGCCTGCGGAATTTGAGCAGATTCGGAGTATTGCGGATCGCTTTCCCGAGCTCTCGTTTGCAGTGGGTTTGCATCCATTGGATATGGACAAATGGACTCCCGACACAGCCGATCAAATTCGGTCGCTAGCTCAATCTGACCCCCGCGTAGTTGCCATTGGCGAAACCGGGCTAGATTTCTACAAGGCAGACGATCGATCGCAGCAGGAGCTTGCATTTCAGGAACAGTTAGTGATCGCCCGCGAACTCGAGTTGCCGGTGATTGTTCACTGTCGTGATGCAGCTGCTCCAATGACAGATTTGCTGCGCGAGTGGGCAAAGTCGGGGACGATGAAAGGGGTGATGCACTGCTGGGGCGGAACGCCAGAGGAAACGAAGTGGTTTCTCGATCTGGGGTTTTACATTAGCTTTAGCGGCATTGTTACCTTTAAGAATGCGACCCAGGTGCAGGAGTCGGCTCAGCTGGTGCCGAACGATCGCATTTTGGTTGAAACCGACTGTCCGTTTCTGTCTCCGGTTCCGAAGCGGGGCGAACGCCGGAATCAGCCCGCCAATGTGCGGTATGTAGCGGAGCAAGTTGCCCGGTTGCGAGGGGTGTCCCTGGAGACGATCGCTGCCCAAACCACTGAAAATGCTCGTCGTCTGTTTAAGCTGCCCATCCTTGAATCTTCGGCGCAAGTTCCCATCGCTATGTCATGATTAGAAAATTTTGTGGGATTCTCAGAAAGAGTACACAAAATGATATAGATCAGCCATAATGGTGTTTGGGACATTAGCGCAATTGAGGTTTAAGGTCAATCCCAGAGCTACGGTTTTTAGTCCTTCTAAAGTTAATTTTCTGGCTAAGCCCGTCTTCTGATTGTTTCAATTATCGAACCCATTGTTTCGAGTTGTTTCGAGCCACTCTGTTGCTAGCAGTTGACGAACTCCATTGTTTAAGTTATACTTCCCCTGCCTTAAAGCGCAGTCTTTTCATCTCCCAGGATTGAACCTCCGCTGGAACTCTACACAATTCATCAATCAATATCGACTCAAGTGAGTGTCGTTCAGTCTTCGGTTTGAGGACTGAAGTTTTTTCGTTAATAGCTTTGCTCAAGTACCGCTGTGCTAGGGGCAATCCCGGCCGCGACCCATCTGAGGAGACGCATGAGTAACCTGACCCAAACTGCACCCACCTTTACCCTACCAGACCTGATCGAAATTCAACGGGCGAGCTTCCGCTGGTTCCTGGAAGAGGGTTTAATCGAAGAGCTGGACAGCTTTTCACCAATTACAGACTATACCGGGAAGCTAGAGCTACACTTCCTCGGCAAGGACTATAAGCTGCGTCGTCCCAAGTATGACGTAGATGAGGCGAAGCGTCGAGATGCGAGCTATGCAGTGCAAATGTATGTGCCGACGCGCCTAATTAATAAAGAAACGGGCGAAATTAAGGAGCAAGAGGTTTTCATCGGCGATTTGCCCCTGATGACCGATCGCGGAACCTTTATTATCAATGGGGCTGAACGGGTCATTGTTAACCAGATCGTTCGTAGCCCTGGTGTTTACTATAAGAAAGAGATCGACAAGAACGGTCGCAGTACCTTCAATGCCAGCCTGATTCCCAACCGGGGCGCATGGCTGAAGTTTGAAACCGACAAGAATGACCTGGTGTGGGTGCGAATTGACAAGACCCGCAAACTGTCGGCGCAAGTTCTGCTGAAGGCACTTGGACTTTCGACCAACGAAATCTTCGATGCGCTGCGTCACCCTGAGTATTTTCAGAAGACGATCGATAAAGAGGGCGACTTTAGCGAAGAAGAAGCTCTGATGGAGCTGTATCGCAAGCTGCGTCCGGGTGAGCCTCCCACCGTGTCTGGCGGTCAGCAGTTGCTCGACTCTCGCTTTTTTGACCCCAAACGCTATGACCTGGGACGAGTCGGACGCTACAAGCTGAACCGTAAGCTGCGCCTGAGTGTGCCGGAAGCGACCCGGGTTCTCACTGCTCAAGACATTCTGGCGGCAGTGGATTATCTAATCAACCTGGAGTTTGACACCGGGAATACCGATGATATTGACCACCTGGGCAATCGTCGGGTGCGATCGGTGGGTGAACTGCTGCAAAACCAGGTGCGCGTCGGCTTGAACCGTCTGGAGCGGATTATTCGAGAAAGAATGACCGTTTCCGATGCAGATGCCCTTACGCCTGCCTCGCTGGTGAACCCAAAGCCGCTGGTGGCTGCAATCAAAGAGTTCTTTGGCTCGTCTCAGCTTTCGCAGTTTATGGATCAAACCAATCCGCTGGCTGAGTTGACCCATAAGCGCCGTCTGAGTGCCCTTGGTCCGGGTGGTCTGACTCGTGAACGGGCAGGCTTTGCGGTGCGCGACATTCACCCGTCGCACTACGGTCGGATTTGCCCGATCGAAACGCCAGAAGGTCCGAACGCAGGTCTGATTGGTTCGCTGGCAACCCACGCTCGCGTCAATGCCTATGGCTTTATCGAAACGCCGTTTATGCGTGTGGAGAACGGTCGTGTCCGTCGTGATATTGCTGCGCTCTACATGACCGCTGATGAAGAAGATGATCTGCGGGTCGCTCCAGGCGATATTCCGGTAGACGAAGATGGCTACATTCTGGGTGAGCAGGTTCCGGTGCGCTATCGTCAGGTGTTCACAGAAACAACGCCCGATGAAGTGGATTATGTGGCGGTTTCCCCGGTGCAGATCATTTCTGTGGCAACCTCGCTGATTCCCTTCCTGGAGCACGACGACGCAAACCGCGCCCTGATGGGTTCAAACATGCAGCGTCAGGCAGTACCCCTGCTGCACCCAGAACGCCCCTTGGTTGGAACTGGACTGGAAGCGCAGGCAGCCCGCGACTCTGGAATGGTAATCATCAGCCGCGTGGATGGCGAAGTGGTGTATGTGGATGCCAACAGAATCCGCGTTCGCGCTGCCAGCAATGGTAGAGAGCATGAGCATACCCTGCAAAAGTACCAGCGATCGAACCAGGACACCTGTTTGAACCAGCGTCCGATCGTGTTTGTGGGCGATCGAGTTGTTGCAGGGCAGATTCTCGCTGATGGTTCTGCTACCGAGAAGGGCGAACTGGCACTGGGACAAAACGTCACCGTTGCCTATATGCCTTGGGAAGGCTATAACTACGAGGACGCGATCCTGATCAGCGAACGCCTGGTCTACGACGATGTCTACACTTCGATCCACATTGAGAAATACGAGATCGAAGCACGGCAAACCAAGCTCGGACCCGAAGAAATTACGCGGGAAATTCCGAACGTGGGTGAAGATGCTCTGCGTCAGCTCGACGAGACGGGAATCATTCGGATTGGAGCCTGGGTAGAAGCCGGAGACATCCTCGTCGGTAAAGTTACACCTAAGGGTGAATCGGATCAGCCGCCGGAAGAAAAGCTGCTGCGAGCTATCTTCGGTGAAAAGGCGCGGGATGTGCGGGATAACTCGTTGCGCGTGCCAAACGGTGAAAAAGGTCGTGTGGTAGACGTGCGTGTGTTTACCCGTGAGCAGGGCGATGAGCTTCCTCCGGGCGCAAACATGGTCGTGCGGGTTTATGTGGCGCAGAAGCGCAAGATCCAGGTGGGCGACAAGATGGCAGGTCGTCACGGCAACAAGGGGATTATTTCCCGGATTCTGCCGAAGGAAGACATGCCTTACCTACCCGACGGTAGTCCGGTAGATATCGTGCTGAACCCGCTTGGTGTGCCGTCGCGTATGAACGTGGGTCAGGTGTTTGAGTGTCTGCTCGGCTGGGCAGGTCATAACCTGGGGTCACGATTCAAGATGATTCCGTTCGACGAAATGCACGGCGAAGAAGCATCGCGTTTAACCACCCACGGCAAGCTGAGCGAAGCCCGCGAAGTCACCGGACAGGATTGGGTCTACGACCCAGAGAACCCCGGCAAGATCCAGGTGTTCGACGGACGCACAGGTGAGCCGTTCGATCGCCCCATTACCGTCGGCAAGGCGTATATGCTGAAGCTGGTGCACCTGGTAGACGACAAGATCCACGCTCGTTCCACGGGTCCGTACTCGCTGGTGACGCAGCAGCCTCTTGGCGGAAAAGCGCAGCAGGGCGGTCAGCGATTTGGAGAAATGGAGGTGTGGGCACTCGAAGCGTTTGGCTCTGCCTACATCCTGCAAGAGCTGCTGACCGTGAAGTCCGACGATATGCAGGGACGCAACGAAGCTCTAAATGCGATCGTCAAAGGGAAGGCAATTCCGCGTCCGGGCACCCCCGAATCGTTCAAGGTGTTAATGCGCGAGCTGCAATCGCTTTGTCTTGACATTGCGGCGCACAAGCTGCAAACCCAGGAGGACGGAACTAGCCGCGACGTAGAAGTGGATCTGATGGCAGATGTCGGCAATCGCCGCACCCCGTCCCGCCCCACCTACGAATCGATTTCGCGCGACGAAATGGAAGAAGTCGAGGAGTAAGGTGTCTGGGGCATAGCGTGGGGGCAGTAGGTGAAGGAATTGATATACAGGTTCGACACCGGACTGCCCTTATGCCTCGCTTATCTGTTGAAGAAGTGCCAGAAGCACAAGCAATAAATCTAAGAGGAAGGAATAGCGATGCCAAAGCTAGAGCAGCGATTTGACTATGTGAAAATCGGTCTGGCATCTCCAGAAAGGATTCGTCAATGGGGCGAGCGCACGCTTCCGAACGGCATGGTCGTCGGAGAAGTAACCAAGCCCGAAACCATCAACTACCGGACACTAAAGCCGGAAATGGATGGTCTGTTTTGTGAACGGATTTTTGGTCCGGCGAAGGACTGGGAATGTCACTGCGGTAAGTATAAGCGGGTGCGTCACCGGGGCATTGTGTGTGAGCGATGCGGCGTAGAAGTCACTGAGTCCCGCGTTCGTCGTCACCGTATGGGCTACATCAAGCTGGCAGCTCCCGTGGCTCACGTTTGGTATCTGAAGGGCATTCCCAGCTATATGTCAATTCTGCTGGATATGCCGCTGCGGGACGTGGAGCAGATTGTTTACTTTAATTCCTATGTGGTGCTGAACGCGGGCAACGCGGAGAACCTGAGCTACAAGCAGCTTTTGACGGAAGATCAGTGGATTGAGATCGAAGATCAGCTTTACAGCGAAGATTCTCAGCTCACCGGAATTGAAGTCGGCATCGGGGCAGAAGCACTCCAGCAGCTTTTGCAGGATCTCGAGCTGGAGAAAGAAGCGGAGCAGCTTCGCGAAGAGATTGCCAACTCGAAAGGGCAAAAGCGTGCCAAGCTGATCAAGCGACTGCGGGTAATCGACAACTTCATTGCTACCCAGTCGAAGCCGGAGTGGATGATTCTCTCCGTGATCCCGGTAATTCCGCCCGACCTGCGCCCGATGGTGCAGCTAGACGGTGGACGCTTCGCGACCTCTGACCTGAACGATCTGTATCGTCGCGTAATCAACCGGAACAACCGTCTTGCCCGTCTGCAAGAAATCCTTGCGCCGGAAATCATTGTCCGAAACGAGAAGCGGATGCTGCAAGAAGCAGTGGACGCGCTAATTGATAACGGACGACGCGGACGCACGGTTGTGGGCGCAAACAACCGTCCTTTGAAATCCCTGTCGGACATTATCGAAGGGAAGCAGGGTCGTTTCCGCCAAAACCTGCTCGGTAAGCGGGTGGACTACTCTGGACGATCGGTAATCGTAGTTGGTCCTAAGCTCAAGATCCACCAATGTGGTCTGCCGCGTGAAATGGCGATCGAGCTATTCCAGCCGTTCGTGATTCATCGCCTGATCAAACAGGGTCTGGTGAACAACATCAAAGCCGCGAAGAAGCTGATCCAGCGCAACGATCCGCAAATCTGGGACGTTCTGGAAGAAGTGATCGACGGACACCCCGTGATGCTGAACCGCGCTCCAACGCTGCACCGTTTGGGGATTCAGGCATTTGAGCCGATCCTGGTAGAAGGACGCGCCATTCAGATTCACCCACTTGTTTGTCCTGCCTTTAACGCAGACTTTGACGGCGACCAGATGGCAGTTCACGTTCCCCTCTCACTAGAGTCTCAGGCAGAAGCACGGCTGCTGATGCTGGCTTCCAACAACATTCTGTCTCCGGCAACCGGTAGACCGATCGTGCTGCCAAGCCAAGACATGGTATTAGGCTGCTATTACCTCACTGCAGAGAACCCGAATGCCGTACTGGGAGTGGGTCGCTACTTCTCCAGCATGGATGACGTGATCATCGCCTATGAGCAAAAGGTCGTCGATCTGCACTCCTATATCTGGTTGCGATTTGACGGCGACGTTGAGGATGACGGCAAAGACCGGGAGCCGCAGGAAATTCATCGTGGTGAAGACGGTTCAGTTACCGAACTGTATACAGATCGGCGCGTGCGGAAAGATGCAGAGGGCAATTTGCTTTCGCAGTATGTTCGCACTACACCCGGGCGAGTGATTTACAACAAGACGATTCACGATGCGCTCGTGAGCTAGCAGCAAGCTTGAGCAAATTAGCAGCAAGCAAACAGCGAATTCATCATTACAAAGGTAATCGCAAATGACGGCAGAGCAGCAGGGAAACAAACAGTCTGGTAAGGGGATGCTATTTCGCAACCGCGTGGTGAATAAGAAGCAGCTTAAAAACCTGGTTGCCTGGGCATTCACTCACTATGGGACTGCCCGCACCGCAACAATGGCGGATGAACTCAAGGACCTCGGATTCCGCTTTGCGACCAGAGCTGGGGTATCGATTAGCGTAGATGACTTGATGGTTCCGCCCAGCAAGCGGGATCTGTTGGAAGCAGCAGAAGAACAGGTGCGTGACACCGAAGAGCGGTATACCCGCGGCGAAATTACTGAAGTTGAGCGTTCCCAAAAGGTAATCGATACCTGGAACGGAACTAGCGAAGAGCTGAAAGACGAAGTGATTCGCCACTTTGAAGCCAGTGACCCGCTCAACTCGGTCTACATGATGGCGTTCTCCGGTGCGCGAGGCAATATCTCTCAGGTGCGTCAGCTTGTAGGAATGCGCGGTCTAATGGCAGATCCGCAGGGACAGATCATCGACTTGCCGATCAAGACCAACTTCCGGGAAGGTCTGACTGTAACGGAGTACATCATCTCTTCCTACGGGGCACGGAAAGGTCTGGTAGATACCGCACTTCGAACAGCGGACTCTGGTTATTTGACCCGCCGACTGGTAGACGTTTCTCAGGATGTGATCATTCGGGAAATCGACTGCGGCACCGATCGCGGGATCGTTGTTCGCAGCATGACCGACGGTGAGCGTGTCTTGATTCCCCTTGCCGATCGCCTCTTGGGTCGAGTTGCCGCACGGGACATCGTTCACCCCGAAACGGGCGAAGTGATCATCCCGCGCAACGAGCCGATCTCGGACGACATGGCAAAGCTAGTCGGCAAGGCAAAAGTCGAAGAAGTCATGGCTCGATCGCCCCTCACCTGTGAGGCAACCCGATCGGTCTGTCAGTCTTGCTATGGCTGGAGTCTGGCGCACGCAACTCCGGTAGATATGGGCGAAGCGGTTGGCATTATCGCGGCGCAGTCGATCGGGGAACCGGGAACCCAGCTCACGATGAGAACCTTCCACACGGGAGGAACTTTTACCGGGGAAGTCGCTCCCCAGATTCGTGCCAGCTTTGACGGCACAGTGAGAACCAAGCCGAAGCAGTTCCGCGCTCGTGCCTTCCGCACCCGTCACGGGGAAGACGCACAAATCTCTGAAGTGAACGTCGATATCACTGTGGAATCGGGCGATCGCAAGGAAGTCCACCAGGTCCCTTCGGGTTCGATTATCTTTGTGCGCGATGGTGACAGCGTGAAAGCGAACCAGATGATGGTGGAAATGCCCAGCACGGGTCGCGTTCGCAAAGTCACGGAAAAAGCGACCAAGGACGTGGCTTCGGACATGGCAGGCGAAGTTCGCTTTGCCGATGTTGTGCCGGAAGAAAAGAAAGACCGTCAGGGTAACACGACCCGAATTGCCCAAAGAGGCGGACTAATCTGGATTCTCTCCGGTGAGGTGTACAACCTGCCGCCGGGTGCAGAACCCGTGGTGCGAAACGGCGATCGCGTCGAGCCGAACAGCATTATGGCGGAAACCAAGCTCGTCACCGAAAATGGCGGCGTGGTGCGAATCCCGCAGGAAAGCGAAGGCAAAGGCGGACGGGAGATTGAAATCATCACCGCGTCGGTGCTGTTGGACGAAGCGCAGGTGATCGCCGAAAGCCAGCAGGGTCGGGAACATTATCTGATCGAAACCCAGTACGGACAGCGATTCTCTCTGATCGCCACTCCGGGCACGAAGGTGACGAATGGTCAGGTGGTTGCAGAACTGATTGACGATCGGTACCGGACGCATACGGGCGGCATCATCAAGTTCTCCGGCATCGAAGTGGCTAAGAAGGGCAAAGCAAAGCTGGGCTATGAAGTCGTTCAGGGCGGCACGATCCTGTGGATTCCTGAAGAGGCTCACGAAGTCAACAAAGACATCTCGCTGCTGATGGTGGAAGACGGTCAATACGTCGAAGCCGGAACGGAAGTCGTGAAGGACATCTTCTGTCAAAGCAGTGGTGTGGTCGAAGTGACGCAGAAAAATGACATTCTGCGCGAGATCGTGATCAAGCCTGGTGAACTGCATCTGGCAGACAATCCAGAAGCGGTGATGTCGAAGGATGGCACGATCGTCAATCCTGGGCAGGAAGTGATGCCTGGACTAACGGTGGATGAGCTGCGCTACATGGAATATGTGGAGTCGCCTGAAGGTCCCGCGTTGCTGCTGCGCCCTGTCACCGAATACCAGGTTCCCGATCAGCCTTCGGTTCCCAGCCAGGAGTCCAATAATGAAGAATCGGGTCGATCGATCAAACTGCGGGCAATCCAGCGCATTGCCTATAAAGACAGTGAGCGGGTGAAGTCTGTGGAAGGATTAGATCTGCTGCGGACTCAGCTTGTGCTGGAAATTGAGAAAGATGCGCCTCAGCTTGCGGCAGATATCGAACTAGTTCCCGACGAGAAGAGCGCGGACATTCTGCGGCTTCAGCTTGTAATTCTGGAATCGCTGGTCATTCGTCGCGACATCGCTGCGGATCAAACCCAGGGCCGTACCAATACTCGTTTGCTGGTGAAGGATGGCGACCAAATCACACCAGGAGCAGTCGTGGCGCGTACCGAGATTCTCTGTAAAGAAGCCGGAGAAATTCGTGGGATTCGCGATATCGGAGAAGCCGTTCGCCGAGTTCTGGTCGTGCGGCAGGCGGATCTGGTGTCGTTGGATACCCAGGGACAGGCTCCCAAGGTGAAAGTTGGCGATCTGATCGTGGCAGGAACCGAAGTCGCAGGCGGCGTCAGAAGCGAAGAGTCTGGACAGGTGATTGCGGCATCGGATGGAGAAGTCGTACTGCGATCGGCTCGCCCCTACCGAGTATCTGCCGGAGCGGTACTGCATATTGATGACAGCGACCTGGTACAGCGAGGCGACAACCTGGTGTTGTTGGTGTACGAGCGATCGAAAACCGGAGACATCATTCAGGGTCTACCGAGAATTGAGGAACTGCTCGAAGCCCGGAAGCCGAAGGAAGCCTGTGTGCTGTCGCGTCGTCCCGGAACAGCTCAAGTAATTTACAGTGATGATGAGTCCGTCGAGGTCAAAGTGATCGAATCGGATGGAGTTACAACCGAGTATCCCTTGCTGCCGGGTCAAAACGTTCTGGTCATTGATGGCCAGGAAGTTCGTGCCGGGGAACCGCTCACCGATGGTCCTGCCAATCCCCACGAGATTCTGGAAATCTTCTTCTCCTATTACCGCGAAACGATGGGAACTCACGAAGCTTCGTTACGGAGCTTGCAGGAGGTTCAAACGTTCCTGGTGAACGAGGTGCAGTCCGTGTACAACTCGCAGGGCATTGAAATTTCCGACAAGCACATTGAAGTGATCGTGCGCCAGATGACCTCGAAAGGCAGAATCGAAGACGGTGGCGACACCACGATGCTGCCGGGAGAACTTGTCGAACTGCGCCAGATTGAGCAGGTCAATGAGGCAATGTCAATCACAGGGGGTGCACCCGCAGACTATGTGCCGATCCTGTTGGGTATTACCAAGGCATCCCTCAACACCGACAGCTTTATCTCGGCAGCCAGCTTCCAGGAAACGACTCGCGTTCTAACGGAAGCGGCGATTGAGGGCAAGTCGGACTGGTTGCGCGGTTTAAAGGAAAACGTGATTATTGGTCGTCTGATTCCTGCCGGAACCGGATTCAATGCTTACGAAGACAACGCTGCTGCCGTCGAGATCGATCCAATCTACGAAAACAGTTTGTTTGAAGAAGATATCGATCTGAGCGACGTGGTACTAGACGATCGCACTGCCCGTACCTTCGAGCGCGAAGCCGGATTCGATGTATTCCCGGTACGCGATCGAGCAGAAGGCGGCGACTACGGCGCAAGCTATGTCGATGATGACTACGGCTCTGTGCTGGACGATGATGACACCGTGGATGAGGACGGCGACGATGATGAAGAATAACTAAGCGGAAAGGAGGGCTAAATCTTTCGACTTGCCCTCCCGACTGAATCTTATGCTTAAGCAAATTTGAACAGTTTCCTCTGAGTGATTCGTTCAATCATTTAGAGGAAATTTTTTATGGCACAACACTCACTGGAGTCCCGAGTGCCACCATCTCAAATAACCTTTGCACATCCCGGTCGAACATCCGAATGCAGCCGTGGGAAGCCGGAGTGCCAACCGATTCTTCGTTGGGCGTGCCGTGAAACCCAATATAGTTATTACCGTCCGTCCAGAAGCCGATCCAGCGGGTTCCTAGCGGATTTTCTCGTCCGGACGGAATAACTTCTCCCGTAAACGGATTTTGCCAGGCAGGATTTTGGATCATTTGCAGGACGTGATAGTTTCCTGTCGGAGTCTCCCAGCCAGGTCTGCCGACCGCAACCGGAAAGCTGGTTTTCACGCGATCGTTTTCATACACATAAACCCGCCGTGCCCCCAAGCGAATGACTAAACGCATTTGGGGCTGGGGCTTTGGCAAAAAGCGATCAGGAGTTCCCAGCGAGGGCAGATCGGGAGTGGTAATAATCGCCAGTTGCTCGACCGATAAGTTAGGGGCAGAAGGGGTAGGAGTAGGGTTCGTTGGACGAACGGACTGAGCAGGACGAGCAGCAGGGGAACTGCCGGGAACGGATGCCGCAATCGCTGCAGGAACCATGACAAAAGGCAGCGCGATCGACAGCAATAGCCTTTTGCACCGAATCGAGTTTCTCTGACTTGCTGAAATCTTGCTTTTTACCATCGACATATTCTTATGCAGTAACTCATGACGATCGACTTTGCTCGATACTATTTATCCCATTTTATTCCCAGCAAATTTATCCTCCCTCTGACTATTTTTAGCAGGGCGGATTTAATTGTCTCGAAGACTTTGTTGCCCTCGACCCTAGACTCAATGAGCCATACTAGGTTCCCGTACTATTTTGCTAGCAATGAGGCTGCGTATCAGGAAAAAAGCTTTACTCAGTTGGGCGATCTGGAGAAGCCGATTGGGTAATTTGCGCGAGTGCCTCCCGAACCCGGGGCAGGGCAAAAAAGGTTTTGGCATCTGTTAGAAGTCGATCGCCCCACAGGTTTTCCTGCAAAAAATTCACGTCGGCATAGCGATCGTCTAATCGCAGGGCAATCCCCGCTTTCTGAACTGCCTGGTCGGTCTGTCCCTGAGTAAATAAGGCAACCGCTAGCGCAAGCTGAGGCTCTGCCTGATTCTGATCGATCGCAATTGCCCGCTGCCACTCGCGCACTGCCGAAGCCACATCGCCCCGCTCATACAGCACTAAGCCCATATTGTTAATGGCAGGCCAGAATTTTGCATCCAGATCGATCGCCTTGCGATATTCGGCAATTGCCTGGTCGTATTGCTTTAGCTTGTAATAAGCGTTGCCCAGGTCAAACCGTGCTCCGGGCGTATTGGGTCGCAGCCGCAACCCAGACTGAAAATACTGAATTGCCGATCGATAATTTTCCTGCTGAAAGTAGGCAGAGCCGATCGCAAAAAAAACTGCGGCATTCTGCGGGTCGAGCGTCCTTGCCTTCAGTAAAGCAGCGATTGCAGGTTCAGGCTCTTCAAGCTGAAGATGTAGACTGCCCAGCAGTGCCCAAACCTGAGCATTGTCAGGAACAAGCTGAGAGGCCAGCTGTGCCCTTGCAAGAGCCAAACCGTATTGCTGAAACTGCGCCAGTTGAGCGGCTTCCTGGGCTAATCCTAAACCTTCTTGTCTAATTTGCTCATCATCAAGCTGAACAAAGTGAGGAATGAGTGCTTGGGCGTAAACAGGCTGACTGACTCCCCAAGATCCAATAACTAGGAGAAAGGCAAGAAAAGAGAGACGTTTCGGCACAGCTACCTTTGAGGACGAAGACTTTGAGAAACGCGATCGACTAGCGAATTCGCTTCTTAAGATTAGACGATTTGCGATCGATCGTCGCAACAATCTTTGCAAATCCCTGGTCGATGCTTCAGGCAAACTGCTTCAAATCAGCCCAGATTGCGGGAATTCATCCTTCGCCTTAAATCCTTTGCACTGGGTAAGCTCTTGCCCCAAATGCCGGATTGCTGCCCTAATAAATTCTAGAAACAAGACTGCGGTGGGAGAATCCCAAGAGTGTGGTACACTTGTATTAGCAAATATCAGACTGTTGATTTAGGAAGGGATAGAACAGCGATCGAAACCTGTCTCGTGGTCTGGCTTTGGGCATTGTCTTAGCGTACAGTATCAACTCTAGACAGTATTAACTCTAGAGAAGAATACCCGCGCAAAGCGTTGTCACAGGACTCGTCACGCAGCATAGGAATATCGATCGTTGGGCAGTTCGCCTGGATCGATCGTCTGTTCCTTGCATAACCGACTCCTCAAAACAGTCAGGGTACCCTGTTTTCTTTAATTTGCTTTCGTTAACCGATTGATTCCGCGGTTAACCCCGATTCCTTATCGTGATTTCTGATCATGTAGTTTCTTGTAAAGTGTCTTCATGCGTCTGATCGAAGCGCAACTCGATCGATCGCGACTCCCAGTCGAGCCAGCGTCGCTGAATCTGCAATTCCACTAATGGCTAGACGGTTTGCCTGCTGAAATGCGATGACTGCCTGCTCGGTCTGGGCAGCATACACGCCGTCGATCGTGCCCCGGTAGAAGCCAGTATTTTGCAGGGCAAGCTGAAGCCTTACGACATCCTCTCCCCGATCGCCAATTTGCAATCGATTGACTCCGGGCTGCGGCACTGGCGTGGGAGAAGGTGTGGGGGAAACCGGACGATAACCCTGCAACGCAGTAAGAGTCTCTTCTCCGACAATGCCATCCACAGGCAATCCCCGATCGCGCTGAAATGCTTTCACGCCAGCTTCGGTCAGCGTGGCATAAAACCCAGTCGAAGCCGCATCAAAATAGCCTGCCGATCGCAAAAGATTTTGAATTCGAGTAACTTCTGAACCTGAATCGCCTCGGCGTAGAAAGACTCCAGTTGAGGAACCTGGACGAACTGCAATGAATGTATTGTTAGAACTTGCTCCTGCGACCGGACGCTCAATTGTTGAATTGTTAATTGGAACAACGCCGGCAGAATTCCTGTTTCCGCAGGCTGCGCTGCATAGGGCATTGGCACAATTCGCAGGAACCGTCCGGTTGGTCTCGGTTGCTGGCGCGATCGGCAGATAAGTTGAATCCGCAACACCTGCTCGAAAACCAGGATTATATTCTTCGACTGCCAGTGCAGTTCCTGACAGGAGGGTTGACCAGGCAGCAGTAATGGTAAGCAAGATTCTCAGCGTTGTCGGATTTGCATTGGCGATGGGAAGCAGTTTTCCCTCTGGAGGTATCGAAGCGTCATCGAAGCGATCGGCTAAATTAATCCAATCGTCAGCACCAGACTCCTCATAAGCCTGAGCGATTTGCAGATGGGCAAAAAGTTCCATGCAAAATTCTCCTCATCATGGTGAAAGCAGCGTTACTGAGTAAAAAGGGGACTCAGTAAAAAAAAATTCCTGAGTACATCTTAAAGAGAGGCAATCGAGATGCGCCTGAATAAAAAGGTTGACTCGCAGCAAAAAACTACGAGCCAACTCAACCTGCACTTACTCAGTAACACCTATCGCGGACTCACAAAGGCTAGCCTAAAACTAGCCCAAGATTGATGCCGTTGCCGAACCATAAATGCCATCCGCTACTAGACCGTTCGCCCGCTGAAATGCAGTCAGAGCTGCCTCGGTTGCTGCACCAAAGTAGCCTGTATTCAGTCCCGCTGCGAGAAAACCGCGATCGATCAGCAGGTTTTGCAAACGGGTAACGGAAGCCCCACTGTCACCAAACCGGAGACTGCCGACCGGTTGAGGGTTAACCGGAACAAAGCCAATCAGCGCGCCTAGCGTTGCCGGGCCTGCAATCCCATCCGCCACTAGACCGCTTGCCCTCTGGAAGCTAATAACCGCACTCTCGGTTTGAGAACCGAAGTAGCCTGTCGCTGGAACCGAATAGCCTGCATCAGTGAGGGCATTTTGTAAACGAGTAACTTCGGCACCAGAGCTGCCAAAGCGAAGGTTACCGCTGCTGCCGGGATCGGGCTGAACCGGAACAAAGTTATTCAGTGCTGCAAAGGTTGCCGGACCTGCAACTCCGTCTACGGTCAAACCATTTGCGCGCTGGAAGCGAATGACCGCATCCTCAGTTTGAGAACCAAAGTATGACGTTGTCGCACCAGAAAAGTAGCCAGCATTCGCCAACAAAATTTGCAGATCTCCCACCCTGGCTCCAGAATCGCCGAAGCGAAATGTGCCGGTTCTGCCGCCGGAATCGGGTTCAACCGGAATAAAGCCCTCTAGTGCGTTTAAAGTTGCCGAACCGACGATCGCATCGGCACCTAGACCTCTAGCCGCTTGGAAACTTGTAACAGCACTTTCGGTCAGCGAACCGTAATAACCTGTTGCCGGGACGGAATAGCCCGCACTCGTCAGCAGATTTTGCACATAGGTTACATCAGGACCGCTATCGCCGGGATAGAGCGGAAATGCTTGAGCCTCTCCGGTAGAACCGAGAACAGCAGCAGAGCAAGCTGCCCCCGCCACTACTGCCATCATCTGACCAGAAATTTTAAAGTCCGGAACAGAAGGTAGCCCATTTTGCACACAAACCAAAGCTCTGCTTTCAGAGCTTTCATACTCTTCAGAAGTTTGGAGATATCCAAAAGTCTCCATATTTACTTTCTCCTCAAAACGTGAACTGCAAGGTAATCCCTCTTCAAAGAAGGCAATTCTGGAACTGAGTCGCTCAACTCTGCAAAATGTCCCCTGCCCTGCTTAACGAAGCAGCCCCAAGAGTTAAATCTGCTTTCCCAGAAACACTCTTAGAAGAGATGCTAAATCTGAGTGTATTCATTTATTCTACGAATATCATAATTTTGTCTATTCTGCAACGTTTTAAGCAACTTCTTGCACTGAATTTCCTGAGCAGAAACAGCCCTGATTGCAACTTTGGAATTCATGCTTTGAGGACATTTATTTTGGAGAAAAATACTTTTCTATCAAAAAGTAATTCCGGAGCACCGATACAGATTTCACTTGTTTTTTTCGCTGGTTAGAACACCGTCAGATTGCTCTTTGTAGCTTGCAGGAGCAAACCGCAGTAATTCAGACGAAGCTGTTTCCTGATTGGAAGCTGTTTACAGTTAAATTTCTCCCGGCTTACCTGGCTTTTGAGCAGCCTGCTGTACTCTGAAAGCGATCGGCTGCCTCCTTATCTTCAAGTGCGCTTGCCTGCTTCGATCGCTGAAGGAATACAAGATTGTGATTGAAAAACGAAACAACTCTAGAAAAAGTACACACCAGGGGTAGAGACAAACGGTACACATCAGATTACGGGAAGAACCGGAGTGAATTAAAGTTAAACCTAACGATTCACCCTTTCGAGTGGTGCGCTGGCTAAAATTCTGATGTAAGTGGCACTACATTTAGAGAACAACGGTGAGGTTATAAGTTTTCCTAAGTTATGTCTTAAATTGAGTGTCTTGATAATTTCTTTGGCTTGCTTCGCTGCAAGTTTCTCTTAAGAAGATGATTACCTGCCTTTTATGTCTCGACGAAATCACCCTTACTAAGAACTGAGAATTTAGAGAAAACCGCTCTAAAACGATCGGGCGCTGCTCCTGCCTTCAGGCAATTCTTTTTGTTTGTTGCTAAATCATGAAAAGTCCGCAGGATACCCGTGCTCATTCCTTTCAATCCTGCAACTTTAATCAACCTGCCGATCGGCAAAGGGCGATCGAGTTTATTCTAGCTAGAGAAAAGCTTAAGGTCGATCGAATCAGGCAGTATGGAAAATACTTACGGAGTTTATCTCGCGAACGATCTAAAATTTTTGATGACCAAGTTTGCCAACATGAGAACAAAGTAAAACAGGCAAATTGCTTTCAACGCATACGGTGACAGAGCAGTGCTGGCTCGCCTGATCCGATTTTTGATTGGTTCAGTGCTAATATTGTTGGCTCAGAGGACTAAGCTTTGACTCGTCAGCTAGCAGCAACTCGCAAATGGACTAGTTCTCATTCCACGACAAATTGACCTGCACGATTTTTACAGCAGTCCCTGCTAGAAACTGCGCTCGAAATTCACTCAGATCCTTGAGCAGTAATCTGAAATTAAGATATAGTTTGAGGAAATAGTACCTAAGTACTAGGAGCTTTCCTCCCCCATGAAAGAACCGCAGGCAGAAGTTAGGGCAATTGCTGCACAGCTTCACGTTGCACAAAGCAAATTGCCAGTTCAATCCGCTCAGTCCGCTAGCCGTTTTGATTCAGAAATGCAGCGGCTCTGGCAACGGCTCGAAGACCAGATGCACTACGTCAATCAGCTTGCAGCCGACCAGGAAGCTGCCATTTTGCGGCTCAAAGCGATCGTCCAGCAGATTAAGCGCGATCGAGACAGGGTTTCTGGTTCTACCCAATCGATTGATATTCGGCGACTTTTTGAGGCTGGTTATCTTGAGCCAAATAATCTTGAGCCTAGTGAGCTTAAGCCGAATGCTCTGAGGGGTGATTTGGAGCAGAGCCAGGAGACGATCGCAATTCCTTATGTCGAAAAAACGGAGGCAGGCGAACTGCGAATCGGCACGCGATCGATTGATCTAAGCTGGCAAACCGATTGCGATCGAACCAAGTCTCAGGCGACAGGAGGGCAAGTTTTCTGCGATCGAGCCGCATCTAGCCAAGTGCAATTGGCACAGTCATGGGGGATGGTTTTAAGGCAGGGGGCTAAATGGGGAGCAATGACTTTTCTGCCATTGATTCTAATGGGCGTTCGGGCGATCGTTTGGCTCTTGCAGGCAATGGTTCAGTTTGGCATTACGGCTTGTGTTCAGCTCAACCTCAAAACTGCTCAATCTGCGCGTCGATCAAAACCATTTCGCAATCAGACCTTTAACCGCCAGCACGTCAAACAGCCATCGATCGACTCAGCCGAAATTTTTCCCTCTGCTCAGGCAGCCCTGACCCTCACGCTCGGAGCCGCCCTGCTACGAATTTTGCTTGACCGAGTGAGCCAGCTTTATCCGGCCCTTTCGCTGATGAGTATCCTGCTGATGTTGGCTCCTGCCGCCGTTGCGATTTATCGATCGACTGTTGCTCCCCAGTCTGGTTTTCTTTGGGGCTGCCGTCTAACGCTGATTATGATTGGGCTGCTGCTTGGGGGCAAAGTATGAAGCCGATCGTGATGGTGATCTGTGGGGTAGTTTTGCTTTTGTCTCAAACAGGCTGTGCTCCTGAGCGATCGTCGCTGCCGCTGACCCGCATGATTCAGATTCAGCAAACCTGGCAGCTTCAGCCTGGCGACGCGATCGCAAATCATTCTGTCGTTGCTGGATTGGGCGATATTTCCATTCGGCTCAACGGTGATTCTGTTTACGCGCCCTTTGATGGACAGGTGCAGCAGAATGTCGCCGGCTGCATCTTGTTTTCCAGCCCCGATGTGCCTGCCTATCTGTTTCGCCTTTGTGGGCTGAAGCAGCCGAAGCTCGGAACGGTGCAGCAAGGAGAGACGATCGGCTCAGGGGACTATGTTCATATTGCTACACTGCGTAAGCAGCCCGAAGGAACCTGGGCAATGGTAGAACCCGCGAAAGACATCCTCGAAAAACTGCTGAATCGACAGTAGGCACTTTAAAGATTTTCTTTTTGGCTTGTCGCCTAGCAGTGCTGATTGGGACGATCGCCATTAAACCGTGGTAGGTTCTGTGCCGTTTGTTTCACCGATAGATTTCGCTTCATTAATTACCGTAGCGATATTAAAGAGCGAATGCAGCGCGAACTTCCGACCAAAGGCTATTGTAAGACTGTGCTGCCCCGCCTATTTACTAACCAAGTTGGCGATAGCAATAAATAGGCAGAACAAAGATATCGATTCGCTTTGACATATTAAAGTTTAAGTAAAAATACGGAACCTGTAAAAACCAAAAATACAGGTTCTTTGCAAAGGCTTTTGGCAAACTTCCTCTAATTTGCAGGCTAATGACGTGAAGTGCAGGGTGGGAAACCTGGCCCAATTCGATCGTCCCTTGTCGCATCAGGCGATCGAACGTTCAACCTGGTTAGGACAGCTAATACAAAACCAAGATTGTTCCGCGATCGAGCGGGTGCCTTGCCTAGCATTTGTTTTTCCAATTTGAAACACCTGCGATAGCTTCAGAAAGTAAAAAAATGTGAAAATTAGTATGAAGTTTTGATAAAGTTAAAACTGGTGGAAAACAATTAGAAGTCAGGCAGAACAAGTGTTTGACCGAATTTCCTTATATGAAGTTATTGTAAAGATGTGGCGGTTCGGAAACTGTCCCTGATCCCCAGAGCAAAAACTTCGTGTTAGTCTGTTGCAGTTGCGTAGCCAGGAGTGAACACGTAACGAGTATGAGTTAGACCGGAAACCTGCTGACCCTTGTTAGCCTTTTTGTTTCCCAAATCGCTGGCTCACTCTCCATGTACCATTCACGATGGACGTATGAACCATAAAATTTTGAGCGGTCTGACTGCCGCTACCCTGTTGGTAACCGCGCTAGGAGCAGTTCCTTTAAGCCAAATTATTCAACAGCCTGCGGTTGCAGACGAAACCTCAGAAGCAGATGTTCCTACTACAACGTCGTTTGCTCAGGAGGCATCGACTTCTACCCCGACCGAACCTGCGACTACTGTGGCAGCCGCTCCAGTTCAAGAAGCAGTCAAGATTGGGGAATACCAGTCCCAGGACACTGCTGAAGCAGATGCGACAATTGCCCGCATCCATGCTCATGAGCTAAACGGACAGCAAGCAGCAACAGTCTATGTTCGCAATATTCCTGTCCTAACGTTCCTTGGCTCTGATTCGGTTAATTCGCCTGTCGATTCGGCAGCTTCTAATCCGATGGCTGATCCTGGGGTTAAAATTGCTAGCGTTCAAAGCCAGCATGAAACCACCAGCCCAAGTTCACAAAACACCCAACAAAATGCTCAATTGACTCAAGCAGCGGTCATGACGGACGGTTCGGCTGAAGCTTCGGTCAACCCCAATGACCCCGTCTGGCAAGCGACCACGATCGCAGCCCGCCTCAATCAGCTTTACCGTGACAACTTCAACGCTAGCGACCTCACTGCTGCCTGGGATGACGATCGGCAGCGATACGAGATTCGAGCAGGCAATGAAGAACTGGTTGAAATCGGTGAAACTGCAATTTTGCCTGACACCACTCGCGATCCTGCAGAAGACACCTTGCAGGCGACCAATCGTCTCCGCCGTCAAATTGGTAATGCACCCCCAATCGATCGAATTTCCGGCGACCCACGCACCCAAGCCCGTCGGCTTTCGTTTGGTGCGATTCAGATGGCGTTTAGCGGGTTGGCATCCTGGTATGGTCCTGGGTTTAACGGTAATCGGAGTGCAAGCGGTGAAGTGTTTAACCAAGAAGCACTCACAGCAGCTCACCCCTCTCTTCCGTTTGGGACCCAGGTGCGCGTCACCAACATCGACACCGGGCTTTCGGTTGTTGTTCGCATTAACGATCGCGGTCCCTATGCTCATGGGCGCGTGATTGATCTTTCGGCAGGAGCCGCACGAGTCATTGGATTGATGAGTTCAGGGGTTGCCCCCGTTAGCCTTCAGGTAATGGGCACAGCAACTGCTGCAAATCCTCGATAACAAGCTGTTGCGGGCTTGGACAGTTAACGCTAAACGCAACTTCACTCCTGGTTTATTTGTCCGAGCTATCCGTATCGCTTAGAACGAATCATACGCAATCAGTAAAGCGTTTTCACCTACCTTTTGCTAGAGGGTATTGGTAGAAAGTAGATTTTGGGGCAACAGTGCCCCTTTTTAGTCTTTTGATCTTTAGTCTTTTGATCAACTTTCCTTAGAGATGCCCTGCGATCGAAGGTACTGCTGCTCGTGTAAGCGTTTTGATGCTGCCGCGATCGTGCAATTCAGATCGAGCGCAGCCTGACATTCCAGCATAAAGAACTAGACCCTACCCTTCTCGCATAATTTGCTTCTGGGTCTGCTCTCTCAATTTGGCATCTTCGTCGTTAAAGAAGAAAGAAAGCAGCACAAATCGCCGTCCTTTGGTCACTGGAGTTGCCTCATGCAGCAGTGAACAGGAAAAAATCAGTGCATCCCCGATGCCCGGACTGTATTGTGCAGTGCTGTATTCGGGAAAGTGGAGACTGCCGCCTTCGTATTCGCCTGTGTTGAGATTCAGCGTCATGGCAAAGCGTCGGTGCGCGGAACCCATTGTTGTATTGTCCCGGTGGGCGCGAAAAAAGCCTTGATTTCCCGCTTCGTAGCAGGCGACGGTGTATCGTTCGTAGCGGGTCACTTTAAACTGAAAGGCTTTCTCAATTTCCGGCTGAATTCGTCGCCAAATCAGCGAATTAATATGACTTTGTAGGGCAGCATCCGTCAGGATCAGATCGCGTCGCCGTTTGACTTGGGGATTCATAACGATCGCCGTCTTTTCCCCATCCTGCTGCATAAATCCCGAATCTGTCCCGCCATCTGCTTCATAAAGCTGGATCAAATGACGGCAAAAATTGGGTGAGAACACCTGGGGAATTTGCAAGACAGGCGCGTGACGTTGAGCAAGCTGGGGGGAAGCGATCGGCGGTAGAGCCTGAACTGCCTGCAAAATTTGGGCGACGTGGTTTTTGTTCGTTACCAGGGGAATCACCTGCACCACGCGCAAATTCTCATCCAATATAAAGGATGTCGGATCATAGGTAATGCCGTTTTTGTCGCTGCCTAAAACCCCATAGCGCATACTGAGATCGCCCTGAAAATCCCAGAGTAATCGGAATTTATCGTTCGTTTGAATTCGACCCTCTAGCTCTTTGTCGCGTGGGTCAATGCTCACGCCAAAAAAGGAAAATCCTGCCGCCGCAAGCTGATTTTGCGCTGCCGCTAATCCGGTTAATACCTGCTGAATTTGCGGATTTTGCGCTGTGCCACCGAAAAAGAACAGCACCGATCGATACCCGCCCATCAACACATCGGCATGGGAGGGCAATACAAACCAGGGAGCATGATCGCCAGCAGTGAGGGTAGGCATCGCGTTAAGAGAGTTCATCGATCGCATTCTTCGTCATTTTAATGTTTGGGATAGGTGATCGGGCGATTCATCAAATCCATACTCCACTACAAATGATGCGGCGATCGAAACCAGAACATCTTTTAGTAGCACAAAGACTAGTAGCACAAAGACTAGTAGTCTGCCAAGGGAACTTTGCCTGGTGGGGTTATTTCTGGTAAGGTGACTCAAATCCAGGAAGATCATTATGAGTCAGAAGCGTTACATCGTCG
>NZ_JAMPKZ010000040.1:0-28138 GCF_039962215.1 Leptolyngbya sp. ST-U4 | reverse complement strand
TAACGGCAGTACCAACGAACATTGAGCAGGATAATTTCAGGCAAGAAATGCCGCCACTTGAACAGAGCAGCAGTAGCCATCGGAGGGCGAGAAGGCATAACGGGGCTTGTCTACCTTACCAGCGGCTGTTTTTGCGACACAACCCTCAAAGAAGATGAAATAATTGTTCAAGCGACTGAATTGAGGCAAAGCAAGTATTTGAATAATCTCGTTGAGCAGGATCATCGGAACATCAAGCGAATTGTGAAGCCAATGATGGGGGTCAAGACGTTTAACAGTGCCAGGAGAACTTTGAGTGGGCTTGAAGCAATGAATATGATTCGCAAAGGTCAGGTGAATAGTATTGACAGGGGGGATATTGTCTCTCAGGTCAAATTGATCGAAGTACTCTTTGGCGTAGCTGCTTAAGACAATGACCTTGATAGGTATCGATTGTCTTTAGTGAGTTTTTGCGACACAACCAAAGCAGCTCGCAAAGTATGGCAATCCTTACCTGCACGCTATCGCCAATGTGCGATCGCCTACACCGACTTTTGGGCAGCGTATGCAGCAGTTTTACCCAGTAAGCGTCATCGAGCAGTGGGTAAAGAGACTGGAAAAACCAGCTACATTGAGCGGTTCAACAACACATTGCGGCAACGGGTGTCTCGCTTAGTGCGAAAAACTTTATCCTTTTCCAAATCCTTAGAGAATCACATTGGTGCGATTTGGTATTTCATCCATCACTACAACGCATCATTACTTTTGTAGTACTACTCATCTAGAAACTGTTGTAATCACCTGGAACAATATAAACTGAATTAATTGCAGGCATTTGCTTTGTTTCAACGAGTGCCTGGTAAAGCATGGCAACTGTTTCTGCACGAGTTGCAGCTTGGGTAGGATTCAATACTTTCGGATTAGGGTAATTGACAATGAGTTGATTAGAAGTAGCAGTTGCAATCTGTCCTGTTGCCCATGCCGGAATGCTTGTACTGTCTTCATAGAAGCTTAACTTTGTGTTATCACCTGCAGGAGCTAACTTTAAACCACTAACTAACGGCGCAACTACTTCCACACGTTTAAGAGTGTCGTTAGGTTTAAAGTCATTACTGTCTCCCAGTCCAACTAGAAATTTATTACTATAATTTCTCTGAATGGCATTATACGCCCAAAAATCAGGAGGAACATCGACAAAATCCTTCACTGTTTGCGTTTCTGGCAGATTGAAAGCTTGGGTTAATAGAGCAGCATACTCTGCACGAGTTAACTTTGCATCTGGCTGAAATGTACAGTTTGGATAGCCTTTAATAATACCTTGAGTCGCCAAAGCTTGAATAAATTCTGAGGCCCAGTTGTTATTAATATCACTAAAGGCTGTACATGAAAGAGATTTCTTGAAGATCTCTGCGTCTTTTGGAAGCGCTATATAATCAATATCGTTCCGAGATTTAGCCTGATTCAACGCAAGGTCAAGCGTTTTCAGGGGATTCGTTTGGGTGCCATTGTTGCGATCGTCTCCGTTATTAGGATTAACGTAGATGGTTGAAGATGGTTCAGGTTTTGCCGAGAAGAATCTATTTAGCAGAAAAAGCAAAGGAATTAAGATTAGAAGGGTCAGTAAAAGTTTGTCTACAACTTCAAACTTTGTAGGTTTCTTTTGGGAAAACTTTACACGGCTAGGACAACGCTTCTTGCGGTTTGGTATCATGATAGGCTTCAAGGCTTGTAGCAAGTCTCCCCTCGCTCGTTTTTTGGGAAGAACATGATTATTTTAACTATATTGTCTTATCCCTTATGCTGTAATTATTACAGCTATTTCTTAGACATTTATCTTTACCTGTGTTTGTTGGTATTTTAGTACCACAGCACCAATTCTTCTTACTGGTTTGAGAGAAACTCAGGTTGTGTCGCAAAAACAGACTAACGGTAAGGAGGGAAAGCTTAACCCCTGTTCCTGAGTTTTCATACTGACTCTATATCTCTTTAAATAGCGGCATCTTCTATTAGAAATCATCTTGCTGAATATGCAGTGGTATTATCGTTACTGCCTAGGTTCTGGAACTTATAGAAAATGATGCAAGAGCGAGGAGTGGAAGTCGATCACTCAACGATTAACGAGTGGTGTTGAGGTACACACCCTGCTTGACTGACAGAACTAAGAAGCTGGAAAACGGCTGAGAACGATAAATTCACGCTCGAAAGCATCATTCTGTTGTCGCTTGGAAGCAATGGCAGGTTGAGGGTCAGGCAGACTGGAGAGGAATGGATAAACCTGTATCTTCCATTGCTGGGTGATGGCAAGGCGAATCCAATTCCAACCGAGCTTGAGATAACTCATGCCCCGATTCCAGTGAGCATCTACTCGGCGATGCTTGCCTGACAGTAACACATTCATCCCTTGCAGTACCAGAAACAGCATTGTTAAAGCAATCACCCCGCATAACTGGGAAAGGGCAAATTTGTCCCGCAACCTGGAGGCTTCGAGATTGAATCCGTTCGACTTTAGATCCAAAAATGATTCCTTCACCTGAAACCTGAGGCGGTATTGAGCAAACGTTTGCAAGTTCATCGGCTCATCGCTCACAATCGTCCAATCCTCACCGCCTTGCTTATCATGGGCAAACGCCAGGTAAACGTTGGGGTAGGGCTTGGTCTTGCCTACTGATATCGCACTCGTGAAGTAAGCCTGTCCAGGCTACAAGTGCACCGATGATACTTTGCACCATTGCCCCTGGTGCTGAAACTGAAACGAACGTTTAATCCGAATCCGAAAATGCCAACCCAGATTTTCCTGGAGGTACTTCATCAGTTTGCCATCCGCAAAGCCCCGGTCTGCCAACAAAACAATTGCCACACCCTCGGGCAAGATTCTTTGGGCTTGCCGCAATACCCTTTGAATCGTCCACAACCGGACGGTTCTGCTGGAGTGCGCTACCACTCGTCAAGCCACTGGGACGGTTCTGCCCCGATACACGACACCCACCTAGATAATACAGAAACAATTCCACACCACGGTTGTATCCAGACTCAGATAGAGGCGTTCGCGCTCCCATCCCAACAGGGCTTGCCTGACCAAGGCATGATGGGCTGAAGCGACATCAATGCGGCGATTGGACAACCAACGTCGAAACCGTCGTTGATAGGATTGAGCAATTTGGGCACGGCTTGTCACGTACACCCCAAACCCATTGAGATGCACGTTCTGGCTTTGAATTATGCCGATGATCATCCAACACAACGTTTGTCGGTGATGGGCATCTTGCCATTGAATGTCACATTGGCTCAAATATCGAGACAGCGCATCATAAAGACGGGAAGTAGGAGACATTGATTTGCTGATTGGTGTGGTTACTTCTCAGCCTAAATCATGCTCTGCTTCCCTTCTAGCTTTCCTTTCAGCTTCCTCCCGTTTTGTCAGTCAAGCAGGGTACACACCAGAACTAAACAAACAGATTCATCTTCATTTGAAACAAACAATTCATGGTGCGTTGATGAACGAAAAACGGAGTTTATCTATCATTCAAGAAGTTTTTGCAACACAACTAATAAAGGTGCTTGATATTTAATAAATAGGGATTAGATTAGAACTAGTCCTATTAACCATGTATTAGCAATCCCAAATGTCCCGAAGCCAGTTCCCGAGCTCCATGTTCAAGATCGTTTCAAGCATGCTTGAGACAAGGCTGAGTTCAGGCTTTCTTAGAATTAAGGGATTAAAAGTAGTAACGAGCTTCCTAGCACTTTTACTTTTAACTTGGCTACTTCTGACTCTTTTCTATCCACCAAAAAGTAAGCCTGGAAGCCCTCTCAGTCCTGAGCTAAAAGAACTAGACGAAAGCCTAAAAATAGCGAGAGAGACGACAGACCCATTCATTCGTGAGGACTTTATTCAACGAGAAGCAAAAAGATTTGGGAAAACGACAGACGATTACAAAAAGCTGATGAGCATCCGTAAGCGAGACGGAGACATTCTGCCTAATGCACCTTATGGCGATTCTCTGGGGGATTGGGTTCGCTGGTATTTCGATGAGCTGATCCCGGAACAACGGCTCAGTGTGGCTTGGGGTACGGGTCTTTGGGGAATTGGCAAGGTAGCAACTTTCGCGATCGTCTTTGCTGTTTTGCTTTTCTTGCTTGAATCACCGAAACGTTCACGGCAAGCAAAATATCAGGCATGGCAGGTTGTTTATGCAGCCTATGGGCAAAAGGTGAGTGGTGCCAGGATTGCAGCTCTAGAAGATTTGCGAGCACGGGGGGAATCTTTATCGAGTCTGACTTTAGAAAAAGAGGCTGTTTTAAGCGAAATCAATTTAACAGATGCTGACCTTACCGATGCTAACCTTAGTCATACCGATCTCAGCGATGCTATCCTTTGCGGTGCTAGATTGATTGGTGCTAACCTCAGTGGTGCCATTCTGATCGATGCTGACCTCAGCCGTACCAACCTTAGCGATGCCATCCTCTGTAATGCTAGGCTCAGCAGCGCTATCCTCTGTGATGCCATCCTCTGTGGTGCTACGCTCAGCCATGCCATCCTCAGTCGTGCCGATCTGTGTTGTGCTGACCTCTGTTATACCGACCTCAGTGGTACCGATCTCAATGGTGCTATCTTCTGCGATGCCATCCTCAGCCATGCCATTCTCAATGATGCTGACCTGAGCAGTGCCGACCTGAGTGGTGTTGACTTGAGTGGTACTGATCTAAGTGGTGCTAACCTGAGTGGTGTTAATTTTCAGGAGGCTATTCTGCTCGCTTTAAATTTGAGCAAGAGCAAAGAACTAAGCCGAGATCAACTAACAGGATTAAATCCACCTCTTCTCTGCGCTGCGAATCTACCTGATGGAATGAAAGATTTATCCAATCGAGATTGCGATCGACTTCCTCAAGTTTTGATGGATAGGTATCCAGATAATTTCAAGACATTAGATGAGGCAAGGGAGTATATGAAAAATGTCCAGAATCTGAAATAGTGCGTTAATACCTGCCTTACTTATCTCAGTTAGGGTTATATAGATTTGAGAGGCATATTTTTAATTTCCCCAGCAATAAACTGTTTGAGTGCGTCCCCTTGCAATCCTTGTTGAGTACCCCTTGCAGCGGCATCGTTAGCACGCTGATAAACAGCATTAAAAAAGGCAATATAACGATCCTGTATCTCTGATCCTTCAAGCCCAGGGGTAAGGCGGATTTTCTCACCTCTAATCTGATTCAAGTTAGACGTGGCAAAACCAAAGCTAGCCCGCCCGGTGAGGGGTAACTTCTCCTGAGTGGCAAATTCTTTGAGCTTATCGACAAAAGCATCCTCGGCATCAGTATTACCTGGAAACTTAATGTCAAGAAACACCGCATTGGGATCATCTGTCTTGGCTACCTGCATCACAGACGTTGTTCCTGGACTCCAGACCATACCAGGAGTCAGGGCATTATAGAAGCGTTTTGTATTGTCCATAATGGCTTTGCGATACTCATCCGTATCCTGAGAAGCATGGACACCGATGTGAGAAAGCCCTTGGAGACTCGTACCTTTGAGTTGGTCTTCTGGGGTTTCCATCCGCTGATTGAAATCGGCAAAGGCTTTGTGACTATTAATGTTGACAGTGAAGCCGCCGTAATAATTATCCATCCCCAACATATCGAACTTTTGGGCACTGCGGAACAGAACAACATTGAGCTTGCCAGACGCAATGCGATCCTTATTGTGTTCGAGGAAAGCCTGTACGTCTTTGGAGTTTACAAAGTCGATAGTGCAGTCGATCGCCACGGTGAATTTATCTGCTACCAAGTTGTTGCGGTAGAGTTCGTCTACATGGTGCTGAAGGTTTTCAATCTGATAATGATTCCGACCCAGCGAAATATTGTGATGGAAGTCGCAGACATAAAGGTCTAGTGGTTTCTTGCCTTGAATAGTAGACGGATCAAGGGGCACTGTGCTGATGCCATCAGAACCCCGCACGGTATCCCCATCAAACTTTGACACACTATACGTGCCGGAGGCGGTTACGGCACCAGCAGATTCATAGTAATGGTCTTTAACCACACAAACATTGAGTTCGTTGCTCTTTTTCAGGGCTTCAACGCTGGAAAGAATACTTGCCAAACAATGCATGGCTGAGGGTTTGAGCTGCACACCGGGCTTGTCTAAGTTGGTCGGAATGATAGGGTCAGACGGATTCGTCAGCCTAGCCCGGATACTATCACCAAAGGCATCGGTGCTATAAGGTTCCACTAGGGAGAGAAGGGTCGCAATCTGTTGCTGAATCACCTCCACCTGGTTCAGAAAATTGATATAGGCTTCACTGATTTGAGTGGAAGTGGGGCGATTTGCTGAGGTTTTCAAAAATGCTTGACTATCCACAGCACTAGCCATTGCATTCAGCATACGATAGTAGGACGTTTGCAGAACTTCGTCGAGTTCCTGATCCTGCATGGCTTTGTCAATCCCCCCCTTGTCAGCGTTGTACGCTGCTAGTCCTCGCAACAAATTCACAGTAGCTGTGGGTAGAGTTTTGAGATACGGTGGGGCATTAACAGTGTTAGCCAGTGTCTCAAACTGCTGGAAGGTTTTATGCTTTGTGAAGTCTTTGAAGCTGGAAAAGACTTTCGGGGTGGGTTTGTCAGAAGTTGCCAGTTCCGTTAACTGAAGGCCCCGCTTTTTCAGAACTGTGGAGGGATCTTCTACTTCCAACCACGCCTTCCTGGCCTGAATTGGATCAAGCAGGTATCCTGAGTGGCTCATGCTGTGCTGGATAGAGTCGAAAAACTCTCCTGACAAAGAGCGCAGTCCAACATTATCTCTAACCGCTTGTAAAAGCTCTTTTTGAAGTGGAGTATCGCTGTCTCTAGGAGTTCGGATTAGGAAATATGGGGTAAGAAGTACATCTACCCCTTTGTAACGGGTCATTGCCCCAATCTGGAGGCGCTCCATGATGCTGGCGAACACCTTCTTGTCCATGTCAGGATGGGTAGCCAGAAACTTTGCTACTTCAGCAAAAAAGGCTTTTTCCAGATCATCATTCATCTTATTAATTTCTTTGGGTTGTGTCGCTTCTTGTTGAAACAAATCAGTAATGTCGAGAACAACATTGTTTGTTAGAAGCCCGCCCCTTTGTGCGTTACTAAAGAGATCTTGAAGCGCCTTGCTAAAGTCTGCCTGACTGGTAATTTTGGTGTTGACTCCCTCCATTCCATACTCACGAGCCAGCACCTCACGAAACGTGCTGTTGTCGATCAGATGTGCAGCATTTTCATCCAAGCCCATAGCACTGCAATAGGCTTGCTGCACAGTGTTGAGCAGAGGATTGAATATAAGTTTTCCGCTGCGGTAATAGAGAGCTTGCTCGTTCAGTACAGGGGAAACTTGAGCACCCAGTTCTTCAGCTTTTTGGGGGCCCAGTGGTGCCACCTTGCCAAAGCCTTGCAGCATTGTGAGCGCCAATTTTTTCTGTACAGCGGCGTCTTTACCGTTCAGGTCACGGTATGCCTTCATTAGGCTGGCTTGCTCAAGATACCATTCGCGCGTGATTTCTTTAATTTGCCTGGCAGTTGTGCTATCAGCAGTGCGGAGCAATCGGCTAACGTCAACGTACTGGGTATGGTCAAGAAACTGAGCATTTTCAGATCCTTGCAGTAAATTAGTATCTCGCGCCATTTGACGTAGATCACTCGCGTCAGTCTTAAGTCGTCCAATATTGGTGCGCACGGTGTTGTAGCTGCCATCCCCTGCTACAGCCTTGAAGAGCTGCAACATTCTAACTAAGGAGCGACCACTCTCAGTAGTGGGTTCAAAGGGGGAGAGTTTGCCTTTAAACGAGGTGGCATCTGAGAAATCCTTGAGCATTTGAACATCGCCATTGGCGTCGGCTAAGTCAATGATTTTTTGCAGTTCGGCTTCCAGGTTTACACGGGCTAAGGCTCTGTCCCCGCCGAGGGCAACCAGTTGTAGAATGCCACCCCGAAACTTATCGACGCGACCAGCAAGTTTCTCAGCTTCTCTACGAACGTTAGGATTTTTGAGCTTGGTTGTATTAATGCTGGGTTTGGCTGGCTCGCGCTTGATCAGGGCTAAATTTCTGTTCTGAATGTCACGTAGTACAGCAGATGATCGCCGCTTGGTTTTGCCGATCGCCTGCTCTATTTCCGCACCATCGATCGCAACTTGATCATCCTGGATCGATCGGAGGCGGCTGGCGCGAAGAGATTGGCTATCTGACGATGACTGTTCTGCTGATGAAGGGGTAGCTGTGCGATCGGTGTCATTATCGCGATCGGTGTCTCTGCGCTTGAGGGCAAAGTTCAAGTCAAGCGTAGTGGAAGTCAAGTCGTCTGTGGTTTTTGGACGGCGTAGATTGCTAGACTGAGGGCGATGGTTAGTATCTGCTGCTACACTATCCAAATCTCCTGTACTGGCAGCGCGACGCTTTTTCACTTTGCCTGAGAACATGATCGATGGCTCCAAATGTTGAGGGGGTTAGGAGGGTTTTGGCGGAATAGTTCAGATCAGTCTGGTTAGGCGGCGGGCGATCGAGAGACAGATGAGGTAGCGATTAGCCCGGTAACCATATTATGCAACTATGTAGTCTGACTAGTTGAACTGTCCCCTCTCTACAGCTAGACTCGGTCACTTCGACTGACGAGACACAATGAGACATTATCTGCTCTCGACCCACGACTGGAACGCCTTGCGCTCTTCGTATGCGTCCACGTACTTTCCGTTGGCATGATGGGTGGTGCGGTTCTCCATCAATCGTCCCAAGTCCTGGTCTTGAAACCAAGCATACACATCAACCTCATCCCACGACATGCCGAATCGATCCTCTGCATCAAGTTGCGATTCCACGGCTCCGTCCTTCACCGCTAGCCCTGTTCTAGGGCTGAGAAATAGCCCTGTTAAATGCTGGTAAGCATGCACAAACTCTTCTAGGGCTGTAAGCAGGGCTACGACATTCTCCGGATCCCAATTTACACCTCCCCCCTTGTCCATCTCAATTAGGTTCCCTAAATTCTCTACCCTGGCCTCTGCTGACTTGCCGTCCTCGCTTACCGCTAACATATTTGGTTCCAAAAAGGGGTGACGTTTTGGCTTTGTATTGACCCTGACATTAAGATTCTGCTGAAGTGCTTTCCAGAAGCCGCTGTCTCCAAGCTTTTTTAACGCATCGTCGTACTGCCCCTTACGGATATATTGTGCAACGTTGTCCAAATAAGTATGTAAACCCGGAATATCCCCACGTGCGGCTTGTCTCTGGGACTCACTCGTACCTTCTCTCGCCTTGCGTAGTACGATCATACGTTCAGATGCAAGAAGTTGGTCAGTGATATTCTGCAGTTCTGAGGCGAGTTGTGGTGGGACTGCATCCGCACTCATCCGTTGCATCAACATCGCTGCCCTGTCTCTGTCACGCCATATCTCGGCAATTGCGCCGTCATCCATGGTTGAGAGATTATCTGGTACCTTCGACCCTAATAGATTTACGGATTCTTTAATGAGCGCCGCTTTGAGTTCGTCGGATTCTTCGATGAGCGCCGCTTTAAGTTCGTTGATCGACCTCTTGTATTTCTCGTATTTCTCTGGGTTCTTGGTCGATAGACGGTTGAGCATCTCGAACACAGTGGACACTCGATCGAGTGTGCCATCTTTAACTATCTGATCGAGCTCTTTCACTACGTCTGCTAGTGATGACTTTGTCTGATAAAAACTCTTAGCTTCGAGTCTTATATCTCCCTGTTTGAATGGATTTTGCCTTGCACGGTTTACCGCGCTCGCATCATTAAAAAACCGATCGCGAAGCGTCTTTATCCTCTCGGTTTGTGATTGTTCCTCGGACTCTAGCTCTTTGTCTTGTGCAAACTTGCTGCGAATTTCTAGTGTATCTTCCCTAGGGTGTGACCGATCTAGAGTACGTCGAATTGATGTTTCATCGGCACTAGAGAATTCAGGTAAGGGTGTACGTTGCTTCGAAGCCTCGCTAGATCTTTTGCTTTCGTCACTCTCTGCTAGCGATGTGCGCACCCTCGGTGTTTCATCTCTGCTTTTAATACTGTCGGGACGATATTTCTCTTTACTGGACTTGCGGCGGGGTGCTGAGTGCATAATTGATGTCTTCAAAGGTTGTTGAGTGCACTAGGTCGTTTTGAGTTACTTGGTAGTAAGTTCGCTATTTTTGTTGCTGACTACTTCTGTGCCAGTGAACCGCTGCTGCAATTCATGCGTTTGCCGGGCACTATCACTTACTAACTGTGCTGATCGCAATACCAAAGTCGGTGCTTGTTCAAATACATTATTGATATCCTCCTGAGAATAAGCTCGAACATCACCCTGTTTCGTTAAAAAACTCTGACGCGTAATCTCACCTTGAGCCTCTGCATTCGTTAAAAAATTCTCCAACGGTTCCGGTGGCACGAAGGCTGCATGTCGCTTCAGAAACTTCTCCTCGCTGCTAGCATCCCGATGTAGCGGCAAATACTCGACCTTACCTTGAGCCGTTTCTGTCGGGTAAAGCATCCGCTCCTTGCCAATATCGTATTTAGGCTTCAAGGTTTTCAGCGTTTCGTGCTGTTTTTCTTCACTTACTTCTGGCGGCGTGAACCCATCCCAAAGTGGTGTCCCATCCTCCGCTTGCCGTACTGGAATTGGAGGCTCACGATCATTCCGACGATTGACCCCAGCCGGTAATTTGGCGGCTCGTTGTGCCCGCCGCTGTAACCCATCCGCTGCATCATCCCGCAGTGCCGTCCGGCGACGTTGGCTTTCATGGTTCGCCACCACATCATCTGGAATAAACAACCCTTTCGCCAGCTCCAACCCATCCGCTTCCCCTTTCCGTGGCAGGTAAATAGTCTTACCCTCCGGGGTGTTGACTGGATAAACCTTGCGCCCCTTGCCCAGGTCGTATTTGGGAGGGCGATCGCTCATGGCATTTTCTGCACCCAAAGGAGCCTTCGCAGTAACGTCCTCATCATTGAGATAGCGTCCCTGGTTCAATTCAAGAGCTGTGGCTTCGCTTTTTTTGGGCAAATACTCGGTACTACCATCAACTGCTGCCGTTGCAAATACCGTGCGTCCTGTAGCAAAGTCTCGCAGAGGAGGCTTGTTGAGTACCTTGTTTCCTTTGGGCGGAACCTCCACCTGCTCGTCGGGGACATATTTCCCCTGGCTGAGTTCCAGCGCTGTGGCTTCGCTTCTTTTGGGTAAATATTCCCGCTTCCCATCAGCCGTTTCAGTGGCAAACACCGTGCGCCCCGTGGCAAAGTCTCGTAGCGAAGCTGATTTCACTGTAGTCAGGTCGGCAAGAGTATTGACTGGGGCTTTCTGCACCGCAGCATCGGGTATAAACGCACCATTCTGCACCTCAAGCGAGGTTGCTTCACTAGAGACAGGCAAGTATTGGATCTTGCCCCCATCACCCTCCACCGGAAACAGCGTGCGCCCCGTCGCAAAGTCCCGCTTGGGTTTTCCCTTGGGACTAACCTGTTTTCCCTGGGTTGGATTGAGATCCCGCTTCGCATTCTGCCGTTTTAGGGCAGCAGGCTTACTCACCTGTAGTGGCGAATAAGGGTTTGTATCTGCTCTAGCATCTGCCCGTGCCCGTCGGGCTTCTGGACGACCCGGTGTTAAACTGCGGGTGCTTTGGCTGCGAGTGAGTGCCCCCGGTGTTGACGCACGTTGACTACCACCACTTCCCAAAGATGGCGATAAAGCTGATCCAGAGAGTGCACTATCTGTTGCCGATCGAGTCCGATTCGCAGCCCTACCACTAGTCACACTTCGCCGTACACTAGAGCGTTGCAACGGTCCCTTTTGCCTGCGGCGGATCAGCTTTTTGGTTTTGGCAGTACTCATGCCTTACCTTCCTCAATGACTAAACATTCGCCTTGTACACCAAAACCATCTCTGCATTTCGCAAAGCCGTTCTATCACCCTTCAATGTGAAGATCCACTCGCTTCCTTTCTGCCCAATGCTTAATGTGCTGGGTTGCAGATAAGTATTATTGGGCGCGGATAGATCATTAATGGTGAAGATCGCACCGCTGTTGCTGCCGTTATTGTTACTGCCGTCATACTGGTAACGGATCAGCAAACCAATAATTTTGCTGCTGTTCATATTGGGGAACATCTCCCGCGTAAAAGTAATGTTGACCTCATCACTGTCACCAGAGGTTAGCGCTGCCCACTCATCAGGGAAGTTATAAGCGATGTCAAAGAAGCTGGTAGCGTTGTAGGGTTTGAGCACGCCTTTGACTTCATTGGCAAATCGAGTGCCACCCTGTTTGGCGGTATAGCGTAACTTAATTGTGACATCCAGCAAATCAGCCGGATTGTAAGACCCCTTTTTGCCATTGAGCTCCAACCGCCAGGTAGAGACGGCTCCTGTACCTTCAAACGGCAGATACCGTTCATCTCCAAAGTTCAGCTCAAACATACCGCTGTTCTCGGTGTACTGGTCAACGTGAGACAGGGCAATTTGCTGGCTAGCCCGCCAGTTAGCTCGCACGTTCGGGGTAGACTCATTGGCAGGATCGATCAGGTGTTTCACCGCTTTGATGTCAGTATCCATCACCAGTTTGCTGCTGAGTTGGGTCAAGGTTGCGTTCACGCTTTGTCCTTCACCGATATCAAAGGCAAGGGATACGGATTTGATCTGGCGGTTGTAATGACCGGGGAAGTCGTAGTCAAGTAACTCTTCGCTCAGGCGGAAGGTGCAAGCCCCTTGAGTCTTTAAAGCTAATAGCGCCAAAGGATCCAGTTCCAACAAAGAGATATTCTTTGTAATTTCCAGGCGGCGACTGTCGGTTTCAGCGTAGGCTTTTTCCATTCGATCGAGATCCAGTTCTAGAGAGTACCCAGCGAGCAGCCCTTTACGTTGGCTATCCCAGTACATCCCCGTGATGTAGTTGACTTTACCTGCCTGGAGTCCTTTCTCAAAGATGAACGACTGCTCCGCTTGCTTGGCGTAGTCGTGCGCCAGTTTAAAGGTTTGGAAAAATAGACCGGAGAGTTTACCGCTCATCCAGTTATAAAGCTCTGCATTCGAGAACTTGCTCTTCATAAACTGGGCGATCGCCTTGCTATTTTCAATCTCCTTTTTGTGCATCAGCAACTCTTGCTTTGCCATTGCAATACGGCAGATTTGGGCATCAATTTGATGAGCAAGTTGCGTCATCTCCCAAGTAGCCATTTTCTTTTGCAAATCCCAATCTTCAGTGGAACGCTTGAATTGTCCTACGACTCCAGCTGCCTCTCCACCCATGCTTAGCCCTTCTGCCAAAGATTCTTTAGCTTCCCCAAACTCAGCTAACATAGCACCAACGTTTTGCCCACCGGACGTGACACCAAAGCTAAAGGGACCGGCTGTAAATTGTGGAAGGACATAGGACAAACCACTAACAACCTTGCTTAACACCGCTATACCATACACGCTGGCTGCCGCACCCATCATCGCGATTTGAATACGCTCTTCAGGCAAATAACCAGCATCAATTAACTTGGTGTAGTGATTCAGCTGATCTTGAGCCCGAAGCTTGCTTGTCTCCATATCTTGCAAGGAGTTTTCTGCTTCTTGAATTTGCTGATCTTTTAGCACTGTAACCAGATCGAGCATCATTTCCTCCTGCGTATGTTGCAGCAGGCTGAGTTCTTCGGAGTCTTGCTTCTCTAATGCTGAGAGCAGAGTATCACTCAAGTTTTTTAGCTTGCCCGCCAGATCTTGGGCTTTCGCCATGAGCGTATCAAACCGGTAATCTGATACATTCACCATACCGCCTGCCATCGCTGCTGCTGCTATTCCTCCCTTACTCGCCGCGGCAGCAACCAGTGCCATCGGATCGATCGGCGGCTGGAACAAAGGCAGTGGTTGAGCCACACCATCGATGTTCAGACAGGCACGAATTTTTGCAAGGCGGTCTTCCACCCGCGTCCAATACTCGGTAAAGAGTTCGTTCTCCTTAATGAAAAAGTAAGGATTTGTAATGGTATCAAACTGAGTTGCAGCAAAACTCAGGCTCTGTTCGTAAGGGACAATACTACTGCTTGTAGAGCTGTTTTCCAGGTCAATCAAAAAGTCGTAGTCTTCTTTAACATTGCCTGTATTGCCCGTATAGTGCTTAAAGTCTTTGTAGGCTTTCGTGGGACTTAGAACGACCTGTCCCATGTTCTTTGGTTTTTCACCTAAAAGGTCATGAGCCAGAATGTAGAGCATCCTTGCTTCTTGAATGGATTCTCGGGTGTATTGCCGGAAGAGTATGTCACCCCAATCCAGTAAGTTATCGATGTAGCTCATGACGATCGCTTTACGATACGCCAGGGGACGCAGTGCTGCAATTGCATGTGGATCAAACGGATCTTCTAAATAAACAGCGAGTTGTGCGTCGTAGTTACCCATCAGGTCAATGCGATAATCAAGCTGTTTGATAATCTCCAATACTTCCTGCATTTCACTTTGCCACCTCACCAAAAGCGGGTTATTGCTACTGATGGTGGCGGCACTTGTATTGAGATTGTCAATGGCAGATTCCAGAGTGATAAAGGCAGACCATCGGGTAATGTCGGCGAGTTTATAGCTAAACTCTATGGCTGATGTAATGTCGTGGATAAGTGTTGCCTTTTTCGTGGCTGTGAGTGTCTGAGTGTTGAACGCTTCACGTAATTCTCTAGTCAGCGTTTCATTGTTTGAAAAATCCACACTCCTATCAACGACCCTTTGCTCAAGTTTGTCAAAAATGCGAACGTGATAAGAATCTCCGATTTTCGCAACTATCACTAAACCCTTCCCATTTGGTTCAAGGGCATTGATATTAGCAACGGTCTTCAGCTTTAGGTCATAAGTCTCGTAAAAAGTGATATCTGTTTTACCCAAAAAGACTTCCTGATAAAATACCAATTTTGCCGCAAGGCTTGACAACGCTCCACGGGCAGCGATTACCGTACTATGGCTGTGTTCATCCCCATCGGTATTCTTGGTGCGGGTTAAGGCATCAAAGGCATCTAGGTCATTACTGAGGGTAGAGATCAGCGCATTTGGGTCAGCAGCCAGGAAGGGCAAAAACTTCCAGTAATCCGAGGTTTCTGTCGGATCGAAAATATATTCGTACCACTGTTTGGCGTACTCAAATTGCTGATTGGTGTTGAGGGTCTGTGCAATCAGGAAGGGAGCGTGGAAGAATACCTCCCAGTAGTACATGCCGTTGGCACTATTAAAGTCGAGGTGGTTGTTTGTCGGTTCTGTATCGAACTTGTCTGAGTTCAGTTGAATATTGCGCGGTTTTGGATCATTAAAGCTGATGGTCGGAACCTCGTCCATTTCCTGAGTTGACATTTGCAACAGGTTCTTAATGCCACCCACAAACAGCAGTTGATTAAGTACTTCAGCAGTGCTAGAAGTCAGACGAATGATCTCGTACTTGACGCTGTCAAATTCGTAGGGTTTGGGTTCATTCGCATCGCTCATGTTATAAGAGATGGAGCGATCGCCTTGAATCAGATACAAGGTTTTCTTGCCACTAGCATCAGTATGCTGAAACGCAGCATCAGGACCAAACCTTCGAATGTCTGAGGGAATATTGCCCCAACTACCGGCAATTGACGACTTTTTACTGAGTTCGGTAGGTTCATGAACATTTTCACCTAGACGAAAATACTCCGTGCCCGAGAATAGATAAACGTGTTTATTTAAGACAAAAGCTGCATTGATAAAATTGTCAAAATTGACAGACGCACGGGGATAATCATTATGGATGTAGCGAGGAATCGGGTCATTGTTACCAGCACTCGATTGCAAAGTGTAGCGATAATATTCAGTTCCTTTTTTACCACCAACTTCAGTATCGACAAGCAGATATAAATTACCACCCGATAGGTAAGCTGCATTGACTTTCTGAGTTTTCTCCAGGTTTGTTAGGAATACTCCCCAAACCCCTACTGTCGTTCCAGTCGCTGCTGTGTCACTCCGGTAATATGCACAGGTGCTGTTGTTAAACAAATAGGAAATGTATTGACTCTCAGCAGTAGGATCTGGCGAAGTAAATGCTGCATCAAGCTGTGTCCATTGCGGAAAGCCTTCATTGTTGGTGGATAGTTGTTTGGGATAGCCAGTGTCTGCCGTGCCGCTAAATTCGCCATCTGCTGTAGGAGTAAACCGCAGGTATTGGTTGCCGCAGAATAAGTACAATGCGTTGGTAACACCCAAATTATTTGCACCGATAAAAGCAGTATCAACTCGGTTGTATCGCCAAATTGCATTGACAGGAGCGGTGCCGAGACAAACAGATGCTCTGAGATCAAAAATATCTCTACTTTCAGAGCTATCCTTCAACTGGGCAAGAATTTCAGGGAGCCTCTGGGTGTTATCAAACAGGTGGAATGTATTCGTATCAGTGATGATAATTAGGTAGTTACTGTTGGCAGTGGTAAAGGCTCCTGTGATCGTCACATCTGTGTTGTAGAGCGTAGAAACATCAAAGCCGTATTCTTCGTCAAGCTCACCCCTGACGATTCGATCGTTCGACTGCCCTAAAACCCTATCCAACCCACTATTGCCACCAAAGTCTACAGACTCATACTGATAATTACTAGATGTACCCGTTCTCCTCCAGGCTCTCGCAAAGCTTTTACCGTTGTTGCTGATGCGACCATACTCACTGTAGAAAGCGAGGTAGTATACAGTGTGATTTGCATCGCTATAGCTAAAGCCAGAGGTCCAGTTCTGGTCATCCTGGTTGCCCTCAAAAGGACCTGGCGCTGAGTCCTGGCTGTTGCCATCCTTCACATAGTAGCGATCGCCACTGGCGTTAACGACCCAGATACCCCCATCAATCACCATCATGTTGGTCAACTTATTGCCTTGACGCTCAACATTGTCAACTGAGCTGCCAAAGAGGCTTTCTAGAACCATCTTAACTGTAGTATGCTCCTTTTGAGTGCTTTGAATGTTGTCGCCGATCGTCGTATAAACGGTATACAAGTCGTCGTTGGTTATCGGATCTCTGTGAATGACATGTAGCTCACGATTAAAGACAACTGCTCCTAAGATTGCACTGCCTAGTGCGTCGCCTCTAGAGTGACCAAAACTGTGACGAATTGAGCCCTGTGATGTACCAAAATCACTGCGCAATACCTCCCCTAAATCATTGTTAAACCAGAAGTGAACCCCATTGATATTCGTAAAGCCAGCATCAATCTTGCTCCAATTGCTAGGCAAATTACTAATCAGTATTGACAGGGCGTAGGGTTTTCTAACCAAGCTATCAAAAGACGCTCCATCGTATTCGTAAATCTGTTCATTGAGTGTCAGATAGCTACAACCATTGATGACAAAAGCCGAATCAACAATACCTCCGATTTCCATCTCGCTTGGGGCATCAATTCCCCATCGGTTTCTGATAGGCTCGGCAGTGGGAGTCGTTGTGCGATCAGCAGAGGTTTTGATGTAGGTCTGATTGTCCAGAAAATAGTAAATATCTTGCTCTACCTGTACTGCAGCCGTGATATGAGCACCAGGCATTGTACGCAGTCCAGGCAGGTTTTTTGGTCTGGCGAGCTGAGTATTACTGGATAGTGCGCTCGCATCTGGCTTAACCAAGAAGCCACATCCCTTATGGTTATAGGCAAACCAAGGGCCATCCATTGAGTTGTCACTGTAGTTAAGCTTTACGATATTGGCATCTTCGATCTTTTTAGGGGCAACAAACTCATTAGGGAAAAGCTCTTTGAACATGATCTGACCCCGGTTGTCAATGGTTTGCTGCGTCGCCTTCTGCGAATACAGCTCGGGCATCAGGTTAAACGCTCGGTAATTGAGTTTGCGTCCCTCTTGAGTAGCCGTTTCACTCAGGTAAAAGCGCACAGTGATGTGGATGTTTTCATATGTATAGTTGGTTGCAGCCTGCTTTAGCTTAGTAGAGTTCTCAACGAAAAGTTCCACATCGGAAATAAACTGGTTTGGGAACGTTAACTCTGCAATATCATTAAACGTCGTTTTCAGGGTTTGGGGTTGTGTCCAGCGTTTGTTGAGGTTGTAGAAGGAAAAATAGACCTTGATTTCTCTGACAATCTCGACTGAGGAAGACACTTCTTTTTTGCCACCGCTATCGGGTACGTCTTTAACCACCACACTTCCTGCAGATGGATCTTTTGCCGTTTCGTCTAATGCCGTCCAGAACACAAACACCCGGTTAAACGCAAAGACTGGCTCTACGCGGGTCGCTTTGATGCTAATGTCTAATTCTTCCCAGGGCTCCCAGACAGCCACAGTACTATCACCGTTCACAAACGTGCCAAAGCGGTAGAAATAGCGCATGGGAGCGGTGCGGGTTCGTCCAAAAAGAACCAACTTTTTGTCGTCTGTGCCTGAGCTGTTATCGTCGTAAACATAGCCTCCAGCAATAGTTAATTCAGAGACCTCAGTGAAGCTATCAAGGTATTTAAGATAAGCGTCTTCAACGGTAGCTTCAGTCAGCTCACCTTGAGCCAGGCTATCCTGCAATGCCTGAAAAGCAGCAGTTTTGGGATTGCGTAACTCAGGTCGAATATAGTTCTCGGGGTATAAGAAGACTCTACGATTTGCTTCCCACACACGATAGTTTCGCAGCCATTGCCAGCGATCTTTCAGGATCAAACGAGCAGCTTGTTGATCGGCGGCATCCAGGGCAATGTCTTCTAGATTAATAAAGTAACGGTGCAAGTAAAGCTGGACAGCCCCGATCGCTTCCTCAATTCGTGAAGTTTCAGCGGCACTGGACATTTGAATGTCGATCAGTAATTTCTGATAGAGCTGACGGGTAGTGCTGATATCGGGGTCTTTAGCGATTACGTAGGACACCAAGGCATCCCGCTTGAGCACATTCAATTCATTGACGATCTGGTTGACGAGAGTAGCGTAGTTATTATCACAGTTGATTGCAACCAGAACATCGTAAGCCCCCTTAGCAGCAGCCTCAACATCAGGATTGCTGCCATAAAGTGGTAGCCAAACCCTGTGATATAAGGCCGATACATCCACATGGAGACGGCAAGTCGTAGCAAGAATGTCGTAGAGACGCAGCACCAATTCCAGTTGAAAATCCTCTTCCACATCATTCACCGATGCAGGCAGGAAGGCATTCCGCTGTTTAACCCAACGCACCTCTCGCTTCTCAAATCCGAAGATAGCAGCAAAGTGCATGTAAGGTTCTGATATGGTGCCTTTAGCACTGCTGACCAGCTCTGTTAAAGTGAGCTCACCTCCTGTAAAGCGCTGCCCCAAAGCTTTGAAGCGGCTGATAGCACGTACATCACTCAACAGGTAATCTGACCATTCTCCCCAGCGGTAAGATAAGACTTGCCCAGGCTTGTGCTCATCGTGGTCGCTGAGGTCGAGGTTATAGGTGACAAAATTAACGCCAGTATGAAAGTAGATTTCGTCCTCGAATTGAAATACAGCATCAACCCCTTCTGCTTTCAGGATAGTGGCGTCTAGCTGGGGCCAAATTTCCTTGATGTAGCGCGGGTATTCCCCATCCACATAGCAGGCTTCATTGTAGGGATTTAGGGCAAACAGGGCAGTGGTGTCGCTATACCGCACAAACTGCTGCTCTTTAAAGACATACAGGGCACCGTCGCGATCCACATAGGCACCATCGATCGCTTTGGTATCGGAAGCAGCAAAGGTATTGTCAAGATTCCCCCAAACCTGATTAATATCGCCTTCACTGCTGCTCTGGGTGCGATCATCAGCAGTAGTCACGTTGATATATCGGCGTTCGTTGAAGAGTACCAACCCAAGATTGGAGAGGTAGAATGCTGCATCAATACCATCACGATAAATTTCATTCAGGCGGGCTAGCCCCAATTCTGCGGCTAAGCTTTCAGCAATGATTTTGGGGTAACCCTCGTCGATATAACGATAGTGATCGCCGGTGTAGCGAATGTACTGCTCTCCTGAAAACAGGTAAGTCTGCTTATTTTCAGCATCAACAAATGCCGCATCAACGTAGCCACCCGCCGTGAAATTATTGTCAATGTGACCCAAACCATCGATGTCATACAACACATATTTGTTAGGGCTGCCAGTAAAGAGGGTATTACGGGTGAAAAAGTATAGGCAGCGGCCATTATCGAGCAATCCGTTGAAGAAGGCAAAGGGCTGATCGGCTTGGGTGTATTCGGCTTCCAGAGTATCCAGGTAGGATTGGAACTCTCTGGACATAAACCCAAAGGCTGCTTCCTGACGCAAATAGGTTGCAATGGCTTTGGGATACCCTTCGTCTACATAGCTGTAATCTCGACTGCTGTAGCGCACATAGGAATCTCTGGCAAAAAGATAGGTAACACCGTCACTGCTGACCCAGGCAGCATCAACTCCCTGACTGAGGACGTTAGTTTGCAAGCCCCAGTTACCTTTAATCGAGGTGACGTTTGTCCAGGTATTGGTACTACTGTCATAGGACACATAGCAGTGCTGGCTGAATAAGTAGATTGTTCCATTCGCACCAATAAAGCCCGATTTCAATTCTTTAAAATCGGTTCGGTTAAAGGGAACACCACTGTAGAGCAGGGCTAAAGGTTGTGGATAACCCCAGGTTCTCGTGTTGAGATTAAAACTGATAAATCGCTGGTCACTGATGAAGATGAGCGTGTCATCCTGTACAAAAATAGCATCAATGCTGTCGAAGCTCTGTTGCTGATACGCTTCAGGAATGTTCCACAGTCCGTAATCACCCTTTTGTGGATAACCAGGCTCAGGGCGATCGTAAGTATCCTCGGTGTAGTGCAAATAACGGAAGTTACCATTGGCATCGGGTCGCTCAAATAGATAGGTATCCTCTTCCCACACATAAGCCAGGGCAACATGACGCAGTCCCTGCCATTTATCGCTGATGCGTTGCGGAGGATAGATGACTGTCTGCTGCACATAGTTACCAGAGCGGTACTGCACGAACCATTCACCCGAGAACACATAGGTAATCCCATCTCGCCCCACAAAGGCAGCATCAATAGTTTCATTGTCATAAATCGGGTTGCGCGATCGACCCCAGACATCAGCAATGGCAAAGCTCCGCCCTAAATCCACATCGTAGTACTTGTCCCCGGCAAAGATGTAGCTCTTACCGTCAGAACCACGCACGATAGCACTGATCGCAGCATCGAGTTTGCCCTCAGCTTTTTGTGCAGCCCGTGGGGTGGCAGGGGTTAGGGTCAAAACGGGATCGTCTAAGTGGTTGAGTTTTTGCCAGCTACCACTGCTCAACGCATAGTTAACACCCCGTTCCTGGGTTACTGCCTGAATATTGGCAAAGTTGTGATCGGTATAATGTTTGTCGTTATCTTCATCACTAATGACAACATGGAAGCTATCTCCTTTAAACAGATAAACTTGGCGTCGATCGGCAAAAGCCGCATCCAGTCCATCAGGGAAAGTAGCTGACATTCCTCGAAACCGAGGTTCCTGGGATAAGCGGCGAGTGGAACGAGGATAGCCCGGTTCTACAGTACTGTAGTTGCTGCCTTCGTAGCGGAACATTTGATCGCCAGAGAACAGATAAGTATGCATTGCTGTCCTATCAACAAGCTGACCGTTAGCAGCCTGTTCTTCCCAGCGAGATTCAACCACGAAAGCAGCATCAACCTTACCTGTTCTGTCGATATTGTTACGAATCTTTCCCCAAAACTTGTTGGTTAAGCGAGGATAGCCATTATCAAGCCTATGCAGGTTGGGGTCGGAAAAGCGCAGGTACTTAGAGTTGTAGAATAAATAAGTTTTACCGTCGGTACCGGTAAAACCAGCGGTAATGTGATCACCTTCGTTAATACCAACCAAGGAGCGATCGAATTGCTCGGCGAGAATTTTCGGCTCCGACCACCAGCGACTAGCGTGGTTATGTTCAATGTAATAGTTACCTGCAAACAGATAGATCCTGCCATTAGGACCATTCATGATCGCATCAATTCGAAAGTCGGCAGCACCCCCTATGAAGCTCTCCGGCAGGCTCCAAAAAGCATTGTTTACTGTTGCAGGAAATACTTCAATCTCGTCTACATCTGGACGATTGGCAAGTACTGTTTCAATGGTTCTCGCGTTGGAATCTACTGCGTCTACTTTTAAGTAATCATCTTCATCCCGACGTAGGGTAGAGTAGCTTGTGTAAATGCTTTCGTTCTCACGGTTTGTACCAAACAAGTATGTTTTATTTCCCAACACAACTGCCCCATTAACACGGGTCAATCCTTCCCAATCCTGGGCAATATTGCGTGGAAAACCGTCGTCCACCTGCGTATAGTCGCTACCAGAGTAGCGCACGTAGTGGTCACCCGAAAACAGATAGGTGTAGCCATCCAGTCCCACAAAGGCTGCGTCCACTCGACCGTTATCGGCAATCCCATTTAAGACTTTTCCCCACTTTATACGGGCGTCTCCAGTTATCGGGATTTTAGTTGTTGAATCGAGCGCGACATAATCATCACTCCGGAATAGATAGATGCGATCGTCCTGTCCATGCAGTGTTGCATCAATACCAGAAACAAATTCGTCGGGGAGGGTAGGGAATTCTTGGTGCAGAGATTTGGGATAGCCTGCTTCTGGCTGTAGGTTGGCGAGTTCAATACTGCCCGCGTATTTAACCACCTTATCGTTGAGGAAGAATAGGTAGTGCCCCTGGCTAGCCAATGCTGCGTCAATGTGATCTGCATGACCAAAATCGTATTTACTGTGTCCCCACATTTCAGTAACCGACTGCACACGTCCATCTTGTGAAGAGACATAGCGATTTTCTAGAAAGGCATAGCTACGACCATCCAAACCGTCAAACATCGGTCCTAAGTCGCGATCGAAAGATGACGGTAGCTGAATGGGTAGGTTCTCGTTGTTCCATTCTTCGGTAATGAGTTTGGGATAGCCCTGATCGACAGTAGGCTGAACAGCATTTTCCTGACTTTCAGGATTAAGGATGAAATTGACATTTGAATAGCGCACGTACTGGTCATTGACAAACAGGAAGAGCCGCTCTGCTGCATCGACATAAGCAGCGTCGATCATCTCTAAGGTGTCAAAGTCGTTATCTACCTGCCCAAAGCGGTTCTCGCGCTTGTCCCAAGTATCAGCATTGGCATATTTCACATAATGAGACTCGCCACTGACTACAACCCAGGTGCCATAACGATCGATAAAAGCGGCATCAACCCGGTTCAACCTCTGATGTTTAAACAGTTGGCGAATGGGATCTTCTTTCAGGCGCTTTTGCCGTTCTTTATCCTCTCTTTGTTGCTCAATCAGGAGATCGTCACCTTTCTGACCAGCAGTCACCGTTTTTTTGTCGATCAAGGTGTAGTCTTCTGCCAGATAAATCCAGTAGTTATTTTCCTTAAATATGTAGATGAACTCCTCGCTGATTAAGACGGCGCCTATCGAGGTGATACCATCTGGCAAAATCAGATCCTCTGGGAACTTGGCAACCAGATCCTGATCCTTCAAGAACAAAGAAACTTCGTTGACATCGAGTTGTTGCTGATTAATCAACAGAGCCAGTTGCCGAATCCGCTTGACTGCCTGGAGATAGTGCATGTTGGCAGGCAGTTCATCCAGAGAACCTAGGGCATTGGCATTCTCAAGCAATGGCTGCAACCAAGCAAAATGGAGGTTGGTATCTGTTTTGAAGATAGCTGAGGACACTACCTTGATTGCGTCCAGGTCAATCCCTAAAACGGTTTGCAACTGTTCAAGAACTGCATCCTGCTGGGCATCGCTATATTCTTTTAGTGCCTGATGAACCGCTTTAACCGTACTATCAATCGCTTTAGCAATGTCATACAACTGGAAGAAAATTTCGGTGTCGTAATCACTAAAAGCCGGTATGTTGAAAACTGCTGCATTCTCTGGGACAAGGAAGAAGGAAATTTGGTCGGCACGCAATAGTCCGCTGTCATCTAATACGCCGATCGCCTCCAGGTTCTGTTTCAAACCGCGAATTTCGCTATCGTCAAAATCAAGAGCTGTAAGGTTGGTATCTTGCAGACGATAAGCATTGGCATAGTTGACAATACCGGCAATATGGTCGAAGACAATTGCTGCTTTCGTGGATTCAAAATAGGGGCGGAGATGAAAGCGATCGCGATTTGCTTCGTCTTGGAAAAATAAACTCGCTTGGGGTAATAAAAGCTGATGATTGAGATAATTGCCTTGCAGGTCTTCAAATATCCAACGCGATACAGTGGTTGCGGCAATTCTGCCCAATTCGGTCTGATCAATTTGTAACCAGGTGTCCTGATCAGCAGCAATGGCATCCTTGAGAATTTTGAAGAGCGCCTCGCGATAGGGGTAAAACTGTAGCGCCAGAGACATGGCTTTGGGGCTTTCGTCAACCAAGCGCATTTTGTCCTGAATGAACAGATGCTCGTCAAGGTAGCGATTCATTTGAAGATTGCGAATTAGATCTTGCAAAGCGATCGGTGTCAATTTCAGCTCTGCAAACATCTGTTCGCTGATTTTTACCTGGCTATCCTCAAATTTGTCGAGTTGTTGTTGTAACAACTGGTAGACTGGACGAACAAGCTCTGATAACCCAGTTATGAGCGTAAAGCGGCTAGCATTAGTGATATCGCTAAATAAAGTTACATCTTTAGCAAAGCCCTGCTCATCAATATAGCCGTTGTAAATCAGATCATCATAGAGTTCTCGACATTCGGCTTCGGTCAGTCCCAATTCCTTTAAATCTGATTTAAATACTTGTACTTCAATGGTGTCGTTTGCTTCTAGCTGACTTGCTGCATCTTCCTGGTAAATCCGATGAAACAGCTCAAATACGCTCTGCTGTAGATCGCTGAAATCATATTCCAGCATGAATGCTGACAAGGGTGGCAATCGGCGATCGACCAGGCTTTCCGTCAATAACCTGCCGCTGCCATCAATGACTTGATGATTAACAAGATGGTTGAAAATTTTATCTTTTAGCTTGCTCTCAAGCTGCAAGCTCACAAATTCATAATCCCTAATTGTAGTGAGTTGCTGGATAAAGTCTTCGGTTAGTTCATCAATCTCACGAGAATCATAAGCGAGCAGGAGATGCTTCAGTTCCTTAAAGGGATAATTTTGATGATGAGAAGACTGGATTTCACTCTTGGCACCACAGCGATCTTTAATCAAGCTGAACGCAAAGTGAGAGGCTCGCTCATCACCGAGCACATCTTTCAGAGTGTCTGGGCGAATTTCCTTAGCTTTAAAGCTTTGCAGTAGGGCATTATACAGAGCCAGATCCTGTGTTTTCTGCTCTACAGCTTCTCGATCGGTCTTTGGAGCACCATTGACGATTTTCCACAGCATCTCCGCAGAGTAACCGAATTCCTTCATCCACTGGGTTAGCGCGATCAAAGATTCCAGCAACCAAAGCTGATCGCCGATATTATGAGTTGCCAGCGTGGTGCTAGCTCGGTTAACACTAGCCATGAAAATGCTAAAACACTTTTGTGTACCAGGCACTCTATACACAAAGTAAGTGTGCGGATCTCTCTGTCCAATAAAAGGATCTTGATCTAGAAGATCAAACAGAGTGAATAGTTCCAGAAAATGCACATTTAGCATTTCGGATAAGATCCGAATACGATAAAGCACATTCAGCAGTTGCCACTGATTTTCTGTTTTTTTCCACAAACTACTATCAGCAACTTCTTCGAGCTCTAAGCGGCTTGTAATGTTGATCAGGTCAGTGTCAGTAAATCCCAGACTATGACGCAAGCGTTGGCGGTAAATATCATTGTCCTTGCTGAACAAATCCGCATGATAGTCAATCTGAGTATAGGTGTGATAGGTAGAATTGGTATATTGCTTAGGAATGTCGCCCATCACCTGCTCAATGTGCAGGTATTTTTCATTCACTGAAACACAAGGTAGGTTAAAAATCTGGTTAAACTGATCCTGTGGCAGCTTTTCATTCGTCTTACCAACAAAAGAGATCTCGCTGAGTACAGCAACTACTGTATCGATCGGCTGTTCCAGAGTCTTGTGGATATAGATAACTTGAGTAATAAAAACAAGGGTATCTCTATCAATTGTGGGGGTGCCGTTAACCTTGCAGCAGTGACGCAAGATGTGATCCAACTCAGTTAAGCTCAGTCCGATTTTTTTTGCTAATCGAACAAAGCGGCTAGTGCGGGCAAACCAGATAAGGGGGATACGATCACTTGTATTGCCATTGTTGTGCCATACCAGTGCAGTCTCATCATCGCTTAAAGTGACATAACCAACGTTGTCAGGATTAACGGTGTTAATGTAAAAATTCTCACGACCATCTTCGACAATCGAATGGTTAGTAGGCTCAACATAAAGTTTTTGGTATAACAGCTCTCGCATTTCATGCGCTTGTAGACCTGCGACCTCCATAAAAGTGGTAACAGAAGATATCTCACTGATAAAACGTCTATTGTCTGGATAGCCATAGAACCGAGCGACTTCATCCTCTGTCGCTGTTTCTGTTCCTGTTTCTATTAAGCTCTCCAGTTCCGTTACCGACAAACCCAAATATTCGCGAGCTACGGTGTGATAATCGGGTTCTTTCGCAAATAAGTGACGCAACTCGTGAGCGGAAATCGTTAGGTGATGTAAATAGTTTTTGATTTGTTCGTTTTCCAGCGAAAACGGCATATTGAAGGGATAAACTGCGTTTTTCAATACTGTGTAGGCTCCATTACTGGAATCCACACGCTTTTCTAATACTTCGTTGACGATATCGAGATAAGGAATCAGCGTATTCGTATTTTCGGCATCAAGATTGATATTTTTGATGTCACCTCGGCGTGCATCAAAATCAATACTGCTGGGATCAAACTCATCATCTAGCATTTGCAGCAAGTCACTTAAGTATGCTGCTGGGGAATAAACAGAGCGAGCATCATCCCCTTCCTTAAAGTCAAGATTACCAAACAAATCAGCGTAATTGGGGATATTGGATTGCATACTCACGATAATTACGCTCCATAAACGGTTGATGAGCCGATGCACAAGACATGGGTACGGGAACCCTTGACATAGAAACGATGAGAACAAAAACCTTTAAGGTTGAATTGGTTAGCAGCTAACGTATAAATCTCGTTGTGCGACTATGCGGCTGTACCTGCTGTACATAGGATATGTATTGCAGTGCAACAGCTTTACGCAAGGCAAGCGCGCGCATATAGACTTGCTCAGCGATCGCGCTATCATTATCAAAGAGTTCAAGATTATCTTGAATAAATACGTTTTTAGGTATGCTAGTAATCTGCAAGGAAGATTGAATACCGTTTTCCAAGAGTTTTTTTGCGAGATTCTGTTTATCTTGAGGAACAATCCGTAGCATTCGCTGATAGGTTTTGAGTTGATTGATCAAACTTTTCCTTTCGTCTTCAAACCCAGCCCATTTATATGTATCGATAGTGGGAGTATGAAGCAAATCTGTTGTACGAAAGTCAATCTCTTGATTCTTTTTAAGAAAGGCGTTTAGCTTTTCTAAATCAGTGCTTGCTCTGCTAGCAGACAGCCCTAATTGTTGTGTACGAGCTTGTTGAAAACTAGAAATTTTACTCATTAAGGTTGTAGCTCGCATATGAACCTCTTCAGCGAGTACACTATCATCATCAAAAATCCTTATATTGTCTTGAATAAATATTTCTTTAGGGGCATTGGCTATTTGTGCTGGAGATCGGATGTTGTTCTCCAAAAGTTTTCTTGCAAGATCATCCCTATCATTCGGTACAACCCATAGCAGTCCTTGATATATCCTGAGCTGCTTTACCAAATTATCTTTGTTATTCTCAAAACCAGTCCATTCATAGTTATTAACACTGGAAGCGTGGCGCAAATCGATTCTACGAAGATCGATCGTTGCGTTTCTGCTTAGAAAAGCATTCAGCATTCCTAAGTCAACCTTTTGTATCTCACTCATTGGTTTATTAGTTTAGTTTATAGGTGATAGGATATGCAGTTAAACTTTTAAGGTTATTATATTTTGCATTAATTTCACTTTGTTTTCCGAACAAGGAATATCTTTAAAAATTTACGATTCTTTTCAAAGCGGATTATCTTTTACAAACTAGTTTTAACGAAAGTGTTATACCGATTCAATTTTTATATGCTACAGATGGGAGGAGGAGAATTGAGGGCTAACGAGTATGGTTGGCGTTTGCAAAATCAACATTCAAGAGAGCAAAGACGACTTGAGATTA